>CAYOPL010000014.1:0-16868 GCA_964405845.1 uncultured Dehalococcoidia bacterium
GTCTTTATCGGCAGGCTGGGCTGTCGCGTATCCGATGGCAAATTGCGGTGTGGGGCGCCGAATGAGCATCGTTAGGGGCCCTGCGATGAAGGCCAACACCGCAAACCCCAGGAACAGCGGACGATATGTCCCAAGTTCCTCAAACACGATGCTCGCGAGGAGCGGTGACAATGCAAAGCCCGCCTCAGTAGTCATTGTCAACATGCCCTGCAGCGCACCGAAGGAGTTGCGGCCAAAGAGATAGCCCTGAAGCGCCATCCGCGCGACAATCGTCCCTCCGAATCCGAACCCCCACAGTACGAGGAAGACGAAGAGCGTCCACTCGCGAGCGGCATCGACCTGGGAGAGCATGAGGACAGCGGCAGCCTGCAGGGAGAACGCGAGCGCCGTGACGTGCTTCTTGTTGTACAGATCGGCGAGGAACCCGAACAATAGCCGACCCATCATTGTTCCAAGCGGCAGCAGCGGCAGGAAGAATGCCGCGGCCTCGCGCTCGATGCCGATGCTGCCCA
The DNA here is from genome assembly GCA_964405845.1 of uncultured Dehalococcoidia bacterium. Taxonomy (GTDB): domain Bacteria; phylum Chloroflexota; class Dehalococcoidia; order UBA6926; family UBA6926; genus VXMO01. Next base: position 513 of record CAYOPL010000014.1, read on the forward strand.
TGTAGGGCACCCAGTGCACGGTCAAGGTCGCGATCGTCAGGAATGTCAGGGCTGAACAGATCGCCATCAACCAGAAGGCCTGGGACCGCAGCGCCTGCATGGCCGTGGTGGTCATCTCGGCGTCGTCCGACATCTCGGCGCCCGGGCTGACTTCCAGCGGCGGATAGTCAGCGCCATCCGGATAGAGGCCCATGTTTTCGGGCCGGTGGCGGAAGATGAGGATGGTGATCGGCATAAGGCACAGGAACATCACGCCAAGAATGAAGAAGGCGTCCCGCCACCCCAGGCCGTCAAATTCAAATCCGAGGATGACCCCGCCGTCGATCAACCAGTACAAGGGCGGGGCAACGAGCCCGGCCAAGGCGAATCCAAGCGAATAAGTCCCGAGGGCGCGGCCTCGAGCGCGGACGAACCAGTTGGCCACCGTAGGCCCGACGGAAAGCCAGATTCCCATGGAGCCGAGGTTCAGCAGTGAGAACCACAGGTAGAACATGGGAAGGCTCTGCACGTAGTGGAGCATAATCATGCTCGCGGCGACGATGACCATGCCCGCGCCGATCAGCGGCCGGGGTCCGATCCGGTCAAACAGCCCACCCAGGAACGGCGAAATCACGCCGATGACAACGCCCATGATGGGATACGCGATGGTCAGCTCGGTCTTGGTCCATCCCATCTCGTCCGTGACAGGGTCCAAGACAAGGGTGAAACCGTAGAACAGGATGCCGCCCTGCAGGATGTTCAGGATGACGGCGGCGATGACGATCCACCAGCCGTAGAAGATCCGCGGCTTTCTGCGGACGATGCTGCCATGCGGTGGCATACCGTTGGAAACGGCCATTCATCTATCGTACGCCCGCCGCATAGGTAGTGAGGTGTGTGGCGGCTATACTGTGCGCATGGGACACGTACAGGCAAAGATGGCAATTTCAAGCGTCGACGGCACGCGAACGCGAGAAGTTGACGCGATGGTCGACACGGGCGCGACATACACGTTCCTACCCCGCTCCATGCTGCGCGAGTTGGGCATCACGCCAACGCGCATGACGGAGTTCGAGCTGGCGAGCGGAGGGACGGCTCGGTACGAGCGGGGAGAGGCCCTCGTTCGGATAAACGGCTTCGCTCAGGTGACGCCGGTGGTGTTTGGCGATGATGACGTGGAGCCGTTGATTGGCGTCGTCACGCTGGAGCAACTGGAGTTGGCAGTGGACCCCATCGCGGGCGGCCTAATCCCGGCGCGGCCGAGGTTGTGAGGGGCATGTGGAGAATAGCGGTATGACCAATAGGCGCGTAAATGACTGCAAGTTTGAAGTACGTGATTTAACAGATGTCGCCCAGTTTCGGCGAAGCGTCCAAGACGCCGCTGACCGCACGCGCCAGAGTCTTTCGCAACTCGATCAAGATCCTATGATTGCCCTTTTCCAGTTACATTTCGAGGGATATGGTCACAACCCATTGAAAAACCGGCATCAGAGCCTGAGAGAACAGATCTACCGAACCTTCACTATAATGGCCATTCTTGCCGCGGCGGATCATATTTTTCAAAAGTCCCCGGTCGGTCGGCTCTGCCTGAAGCTGGCAGAAGATTTCTTGGGACCATCCAGCATGGCACTAAGAGGGTCAGAAGCGCCGGAAATCCGGAGCATCGAGACAGACAGACTGGAAGCACGAGTCTTTGCTGCAACGACATATCCATCTTCTACTTCAAGCAATGATGTCCTGCGCAGGAGATTCCAGCTTCTCGCGGGTTCATCAGCAGAGATTCGCCTCATTTACTTCTACTGGCCTCACGTACGATCTGAGTTCCAGCGTAGCCGGTACAACCCGAATGTTGAATCGGACCCTCGTGAAGAGCAATGGCGCCTGAAGGACTTGGAGCGTCAGCGAGAACAGGAACTGAGGGGAAAGATTGAGATAGAGCCCGCGGATGGCCTGGGCGACAAGTTATATAGAGAGCGCTTGGAAATGCTAGGTGCCAGGCGCTTGAGAGAACTAGGCATCCCAAGGGAGGAGCCTCTTACCGATCGTGAGGAGAGAGCGGCCGGCCGTGGCATTGAGATATGGTCTCTCCCGCTACTAAAAATGATTTTGTAGTGGTCCGGGGGGGCCGGCAACACGCGGCATATGCCACGCCCAAGTTAATCTGGATTCCGGCCCCGTATCGGAGTACGGGGCATGCTTGCGCGGGAGTGGCGGTAGGCGAGCAATCACGGCTTTAGATTCTTCGACTCCGCTGCGCTCCGCTCAGAATGACATGAGGGGGTCCTGTTCACCCTTCGACAGGCTCAGGGTGAACGGAAGGGTGGCTCAGGGTGGGGGCAGTTGACGGCGCTGCGCGCCGCACTGGATTCCCGTTTTCGCGGGAATGACGAAGTGGGATGCTAGGCTTTATCAGTAATGCAGCAACGCAGCGGGTTTCGTGTACCGACGCCAACCTCGATTTTCTACGGTTGGTGGATCGTCATGGCTGCGTTCATGGTCGCTTTCATCTACAGCGGCTTCTTTTTCTATGACTTCACGCTCTTTGTGACGCCTATCCGCGAGGAGATCCCGGACGTGGGGGCGGCCATCGAAGCGGCGTTCATCGTGGCGACTGTCCTGGGGGCGATTGTGTCGCCGATCTTAGGCGGTTTCTTTGACCGGTGGGGACCGAAGCCTGTAGTGGGCGGCGGGATGATCCTGGGGGCGGCAGGGTTCGCGATCATGGGGGTGATGACCGAACCCTGGCACCTTTACATCGGTCTAACGCTGGCGGGGTTGGGGCCAATCGTCTTCTTTGCCGGAGGGGTCTCGGCAGTGGTCAATTGGTTCGATCGCATGAGGGGTCGAGCGGTGGGCATTGCGGTTGTCGGGCTGGGGGCGGGGGGCATCCTGACGCGTCCGTCGCTCTACGTGATGGAGGCGATTGGCTGGCGGGATTCTTTTCTCTTGATGGCGGTCATCGTGATTGTCGTCCTTTTGCCGATGGCGTTCGTGCTGCGGCGGACGCCGGAGGATTACGGGATGCGGCCGGACGGGGATGAGGTGGTCGAATCGTCTGCGGATGGCGTCGTTCAGGCGCCCATTCTATACGGGCTGGCTTTCACGCAGATACTTCGAACGCCCACGTTCTGGTTCCTGTCCATGCTGATGTTCCTGTCTTTCTGGCCGATTGGCGCACTGCAGATCCACCAGGCGCCGTTCATGGAGGACGCCGGCTATTCACGGCTTGCCGCAGCGGACGCCGTGGGCGCAATGGCGTTGATCACGATTGTGGGCAGGGTTGGGGGCGGCTGGCTGGCGGACGCGATGGACCCGCGGCGTGGGACGGTCCTTGCAACGCTGCTGCAGGGAATCGGCATCGCGGCGTTCGCGTTGAGCAGGCCGGAGGCGAACTGGTACCTGATCCTGTTTTTCGTGGCGTTCTCGCCCGGTTTCGGGGCGATTATTGTGCTGCAACCTGCGCTTCTGGCGACCTATTTCGGGCGGCGAGCCTTCGGAGCGGCGCAGGGTTTTCTGTGGACGATGGTGGCGATGGCAGTATCAGTGGCGCCGTACGTAGCGACACTGGCTGATGAGTACATGGGCGGGATGCAGAACGGCTTCCTGCTGTTTGCCGCGTTCAGCTTCCTCGCAATGATCCTCGTGTTTATCGTGCTGCCGAGGCCGGGGATTGTGCGGGTTCGGGCTCGTCTGTGACAGCGGACGGCGGGCCACCATGGCCGACGCCCTGCACAGCGTCATCGGTCTTCTTGCGCAATGCCGGGAAGAACGAGAGCAGCGCGATCGAACAGATGAAGAGTCCGAGGCCTGTCAGCGTGACCGCGAACGGAGCGCCGTATATTTCTGCGATGATACCGGTAACGATCAGCGCGAACGGCTGAAATCCGAACACGATGAGCCGCACGCTCATGACGCGCCCACGCAGTTGGTCAGGCGTCAACACCTGCACCAGAGAGAAGTTGCCCGTCATCACCATCTGGAAGAACCAGCCGGCGATTCCGGCGAAGATGAGCGCGATGATGAACGCGCCGGACAGATCGAGTCCGAGCAGGCCGGCGAACCACTCTGCCTGCGAGAATCCGGCGATGAACAGCCCGACGCCGAGTGACCCGGCAACCAGCCACGCCTTCAACTGATTGACTGAGCTGAACGTGGCGATCAGGAGCGATCCGATCGTCCCTCCGACGCCCCCCGCCATGCCAAGCCACCCAAGGCCGGTTGGCCCGGCCTCAAGAACCTCTTCGGCAAAGACCGGCAGGAGCGCCTGATACGGCATGCCGAAGAATGTGGCAACCATCCCCATCAGAACAAGGCCAAGCAGAATCCTTCGCTCTCGTATATGCCGCAGACCTTCGATGATGTTCTCAAACACGCCGCCTTGTCGCTGCCCTTGTCCCCATGCGGGCATAGCGTTCAGCTTGATGAGCAGGAATAGAGGCGCGGAGACGCCGACCAACGCGGCACCCGCAAAGAAGGCGTATGCCGGCTCAACGTCAAGCAGGAAGCCCGCGGCAACCGGGCCCATCAAAGCGCCGCCGCTGAACATGATTGACGACAGCGCGGTCGCATTGGCAATCAGGTTCGGCGGCACGAGGCTTGGCACGATGGAGAATCGGGCGGGGGAGGACAGGGCGAACATCGTGCCATGGGCGAGGGACAGCGCCACCAGATGCCAGACCTCGATGAGCTCCGTCAGAACGAGCAGCGCCAGTGCGATATGCGTGGCGAAATTCGATATTTCGCTAGCAATGAGGATGTGTTTGCGGTTGAATCTGTCCGCGATGACGCCGCCCACTATCGAGAGGAACAGCGCCGGGATCAATGATGCAGCGCTGACAAGCGTAACCCACAGGTCTGACGACGTGATGTCAAAAGTCAGCCATCCTCGCGCGATGATCAGCATGAAGAACGACGTTATCGAGAGGATCGATCCCGCCCAGTACGCCGTATAGCTTCCGTATCGGAATGGACGCAGCGCACGGAACGGGCCGCCTTTCTCCGCTTGCGGGGCACCGCCGCCCCATCCGCCGGGAGGGCCACCGGGGCCGTTCGCGGGTGGGCCACCTGCTGCGGGCAGGCCGCCGCCCGGCCTCTGCCCTGACTGAGATGCCATTAGAGAGTGTCCTGTTGCCTAACGAGATGGATAGAACGCTGTGCAGACCATTATCAAGACATAAGTATACGCCTATTTTCGGCAGCACCTTGCCACGCAAGGGGGTCTACGACTGGCCGACGGTGTGGAGGAGGTGCATGAGATCGGACGGGAGTTCCTTGGTCGTTGAGAGCACGTCCTCAAGCGGGGTGAAGACGGGGTTGTTGCCCGCCTCGCTCACCATGTGGTGGTCAAGGCCATCGTTTAGGCACTCGATGGCGGCAGCACCGAGCACAGTGCCCAGAATCCTGTCCGCGGCAGTCGGCACACCTCCTCTTTGCAGGTGTCCAAGCACCGTCACACGGTAGTCCACCTGGAGTCGGCCATTGAGCCGCTGCTGCACCTGATCGGCGACGGAGAAGGCTCCTCCGGCCTCGTCTCCCTCCGCGACGACAACGAGCAGGCTTCGCTTACCGCCGCGATGCGCCGTGACAAGTCGGCGGCACAGGACATCGATATCCTCATGTTCTTCGGGTATGACTATGGCGTCCGCGCCGCCGGAGAGGCCGGCGTAGAGGGCTATCAAGCCACGAGTTCGTCCCATGACCTCCACGAAGAAGACGCGGCCACTCGATTCGGCGGTGTCGCGGATGCGATCCATCGCCTCGACAGCGGCGTTGACGGCGGTGTCAAAGCCGATGCACATGTCCACGCCGGCGATATCGTTGTCGATTGTGGCGGGGATAGCGACAATCTTGCTGCCCTGTTCCTCGTGGAGCTTAAGGCCGGCCCGCAGCGTGCCTTCTCCCCCAATCACAACGAGTCCATCGAGCCCGGACGCCGCCATCTGTTCCGCAGCGCGGGAGCGTCCATCCTCGGTCTCGATTTCCGGAGCGCGGGCGGTGCCGAGTATGGTGCCGCCTCGCTGGAGGATGTGGGCGACGGATTTGGGGCCAAGCCGCTGGAAATCGCCGTGCATCAACCCGTCAAAGCCGTTGCGGATGCCGAGGCTGCGGATGCCAACGGATGCAGCGGCACGGACGACGGCTCGAATCGCCGCGTTCATGCCGGACGCGTCTCCCCCGCTGGTGAGAATGCCGATCTGTCGCATCGCGTTTGTTCGTCCCATTGTAGGCATGCGGTCAAGGATTGCATTCACCCTTCGACAGGCTCAGGGCGAACGGGAGGGCACCCTCATCCTAACCGTCTGTCAAGAGGAGAGGTGGATTTACGAGGTTAGTCTCGGGAGAGAGCCCAGCCGCGGAGTTCAAACATGGCGGTGCGGGCGACGCGGAGTTTGAAGTCAAGGCGCTGGGCGGGATAGCGGCCTTCCCGCATCTTGTGGCCGCTTTCGTCGGAGATGCCGATGTAGGCGAGTCCGACGGGCTTACCCTCAAGCTCACCGGGCCCTGCGACGCCGGTGATGCCTACACCGATGGTCGCGCCGGAGCGTTCTCGGGCAGCGTCCGCCATGGCGATGGCACATTCGCCGGAGACTGCACCATGTTTCTCGATAATCTCGGCGGGAACACCCATGGCGATCTTCATCTCATTGGTGTAGGTGACGTAGGCGGCGCGGAAGTAGGCGGACGCGCCGGGGGCGTCCGTGAGGATATTGGCGAGGTTGCCGCCGGTGCAGGATTCCATGGTGGCGACTGACAGGCCGCGTTCCGTGTAGACGCGCTGAATGACGGCTTCAAGGGTGTCATCGTCCTGTCCCCACAGGTGAGCGGCGAGGCGGTCTTTGACCTCGTCCTCGACGGGCGTGATGAGCTGAGACGCGTCTAATTCGTTAGAAGCGCGCGCCGTGAGACGGATGTGGATGCCGTCCGACTTTGCGTAGACGCCAATGGTGGGGTTGAGGCCGTGGAGCAGTTCGCCAAGCCGTTCATCAACACTCGCCTCGCTTAGGCCGAACGTCTTGATGGTGCGGGAGTGGATGACGGCGTCGTTGCCCATGAGTTGGAGTCGGAGTCGCGGCAGGGCCTGCTCCTCCCACATGCCGTACATCTCACGCGGGACGCCGGGCATAACGATGATTATCTTGTTGTCCTTTTGAACCCACCACCCGGGCGCGGTGCCGCGCGGGTTGGGGATGGCTTCGGCAGACGGGATGAGCATGGTCTGCTTGAGGTTGCGTTCCGCCATGGCGATGCCGCGCCGGTCAAAGAACTCACGCAACTCCTTTTCCAGGGTGGGGTCGGGGTAGAGTTCTTCGCCGAGGAACTGGGCGATGGCTTCACGAGTGACGTCGTCCTCGGTGGGGCCGAGGCCGCCGGTGGCGACTACGACATCGGAGCGGCTCCACGCTTCTTCAAAGACGCGGGCAAGGCGGTCGAGATTGTCGCCAACGGTGGTGACGCGGTAGTTGCCGATGCCGATACCCGGGAGTTGGGACGCGAGGTAGTTGGCGTTGGTGTCTACGAGCGCGCCAAGCAGGATCTCCGTGCCGATGGAGATAATCTCTCCACGCAGCACTTCAACATCATTTGTGCTCATCAGCGCGATGCCCTCCTGCGACTCATTCGGCTCCGTTCCTATACTCTAACGATATGTTCTTTTCTCAGTTCATGATTGGAGTTGGCAGTGGTAGGCCCGCCCGATAGTCTGCACGTCCGCATGGCCCGCTCTGCACTGGGTGATGCGCTGCTGTACGAGGAATTGCGGCAAGACCCGGGGGCAATCCGGCAGTCGGTGTTCGTCGTCGTCCTGGTATCGATTGTCCACGGCATTGCGGCGTCATTGGGGACGCTCTATGCCGAGGGGGACCTGACGGCGTCAAACGTGTTCATCTCCTCGTTCATCTTCACGGGTCTGGGATGGACTCTGTCCGCCCTGTTCTCTTATATGATCGTGTCCGTGATTGCGGGCACGTCCGCGGCGGGATTCCTGGGCGGAACGTTTTTGCAGTTCATTCGGAGCGTGGGCTTCACGGCAACGCCCGCCCTATTGATGATTCTCGTCCTGGTACCGGCGATCGGCGACGTGGCGGCACTCGCCGCGATCTTTTGGATGGCGACGGCCATGATGATTGCGACACGCGAATCTCTCTCGTGCAGCATGCCTCTCGCGGCGGTAGCAGTAATTATCGGTACGATTGTGGGTCGAGTCATCACGGGACTGACGGTTGTTCTCGTGTTTGGGCCTGTGACGTAGGGCGGCGTCGGGCAGCTGCGAGACTACGGTGGCCACCACCAACGATGGCTCGAGCCCCGGCGACTCTCCGACGCCGCGCAGGTGGGGGCGTGTTGCGGACGTCATCGAGGGCGGGGTTATCTACATGGAGGACGCGGAACGGTTGGTGCTGTCCGGCGTGACGCTGCCGAGCGATCCTGACCGGCGCGGGCAGGCGGAGGCGTACCTCTCCGAGCTTGTGGCGGATACAATAGTGTTTTATGAGGCGACGGAATCGGACAGTCTCGGCAGGCTGAAAGCAGAGGTGTGGGTGGGCGATGTCAACGTCAACGATGCGCTCCGCGCCCGCGGCTACGTCGACTGAGGGCGGCGTGACCGCCGCATGGCGACGCGCTCACCGTTTCGTTTCTACCGTCTTGTTCGGCGCGGAGGCGGCCCAGTTGCTAGACTCCCGTGACGTTGACTCCTACTTCCGCACAACCGAGCGTTGACCGGACGACATCGGTCTCGCAGTTCGCGATATCTACAACACGGCGGGCCACACTGGCCGAGTCTGAGGCGCTAAGTCCCGCTCCGGCTCGCAACCTCGTATACTCTTAAGCGAGCGGGCTCATGCCCGCGGTTTGTTTGTCGGTCGGGGCGTAGCGCAGTTTGGCAGCGCGCCGCGTTCGGGACGCGGAGGTCCCCGGTTCAAATCCGGGCGCCCCGATATTTTTAAAGTTCGCGATCCGGCTCCGGTTACTTAAGACGTCGGTCCGCCGCGTTCCGGCTTTAGCGGTTGGTAAGAGTTTTTTCTCAGTTCGCGATCTGGCTCCGGTTACTTGAGGCGTCGGTTCGCCGTGTTTCGGCTTTGGCGCTTAAAGTGTCTTTAGATTCTTCGCTTCGCTCAGAATGACAACCCGATGGGTTCCGGCTCCGTATCACGTACAGGGCATGCTCTAGCCGGAATGAGGGGAAAGGCGCACCACGATGGGGAAATATCTGGCGACGAGTGTTGGGGCTCTGTTGGTCATAACCGTCGGTATTGGGGGGTTTTACCTGTTCTGGCAGGTATCCCAGCTCGGCGCGGATCTCGATGAAACCAAGGATGACCTTAAGCGAGCCGACAGCCAGATTCGTCTTCTGCAAGACGATTTACAAGTGAAAGAGGATGCATACACAGGGCTCATGGCTTCCTACGAAGAATTGCAGGTCTCCGGCGCTGAACTCCTGGCAGAGCACGAGGCATTGACCAGCGACAACACAGCTCTTGAAGAGGAATATTTGCGACTAATGGAGGTTGTCGCCCCAATAGAGGACGCCCAGGGTGAACTCCAGCGGATTCACGAGCTTGCAGTTGAGGCCGAGGAGACATATGACCGTTGGAGCACCGGGGTCTCCAGAATGCAGAATCTATTTCAGGACCTGGAGGCTGAGGTTGCCGAGCTGGAAGAAAAGCGACGGCCGCTTCTCCTTCACGTAGGTACAACGTCTGCGACCGACTTCCTTTGCACGGGCAGCATGGAGCCCAAGATAACGTGCCTTGACACGATGACATGGCTGACCGACTTTGATCCGGCAGACATCACTGTCGGCACAATAATCGTCTACAGTCCGTCATGCTACGGCGCCCCGTATGAGACCGCTCACAGGGTGACGCAGATACAGGGAGCGGCAGGCGTCTATTCCTTCCGAACAAAGGCTGATGCCGCAGACAGCGATGACGGGTGCTGGATTCCGCAGGAGAATGTTTCCGGATACCTCATAGACATTCAGAAGGATACCCGTATGGGGAATGCCTGGCTCCGCGAGCAAGTCAACAATGCTCGCGATCTCCATCTTCGCCTGGAAGCCAAGTATATTTCTACAGGAGAGGATTACGCACTCTACCTCGAGGCGCACAGGAACTGGTCGTGCTGGGTTGAAAGCGCCGCCCAGAGCACAGGAGAGGGACACGTGCCCTTCACTTGCTAGTTGGGTAAACGGCTATATATTCCCCGAGTGTTAGGAGAATCGAGAGGGGTACCTAGCCGGCGCGGCGGGAGAAGGCGTCTTCCTTGTCGAGTTTGGCGTAGGTTTTTTCGCCATTCTTGGTGGGCTTGTAGCGTCGCATGAATCCGCGCTCCTGCCCTTCGACTTCCTCGATGAGATCGGCCTCGATGAGGGCACGGACAATCATCTCACCCATGTAGCCCCCTGCGGGGAGATGGTGGCCGCCCATCGGCTCGCCGGTCTGCTTGAACGTCTTGCAGATGTCACGCAGGGCCTGCGCGGCTTCAATCATCATGCTCTCCATGACACGGGTGACGACGGGCGTCCCCCGCACGGTTCCGGTGAAATCATCGAATGCCGGCACTGCTTTCCCCCGCTGTTGTGTGATTCTTCGCTGTGCTCAGAATGACATATGAACGGTCACGATGTCACAGGAATGCTCAGGATGTCATTGGCATGAGTGCTATTCGTTGTTGTCGTCGTTGGCGGCCATGAGGTTCGAGAACGGGCGGAGCAGGCTTGTGAACTCCATCGGGAAGATGAACTTGGTGGACGGCCCGGCACCCACGTCCTTGAGCGCGTCGAGGTACTGCAGGCTGAGAGTGTTTGGGTCGATGCCGCGGGCGACGCCTGAGATGCGGTCAAGCGCGGTGGCAAAACCGTCTGCGCGGAGGATCGCGGCTTGCTGGTCGCCTTCGGCGGAGAGTATCTCGGCCTGCCGTTCGCCCTCCGCCCTGAGGATTTCGGCCTGCTTTTCGCCCTCGGCGACCGTGATGGCCGCCTGGCGTGTTCCCTCGGCCTCTGTCACGGCGGCGCGTCGGATTCTCTCCGCGGACATCTGGCGGTTCATGGCTTCCTGGATCTCGCGGTTGGGCTCCACCTCGCGAATCTCAACCTGTGTGACCTTGATGCCCCAGCGTTCCGTGACCTCATCCAGTTTGGCCCGGAGGGACTCGTTTATCCTCTCGCGTTGGGAGAGAACATCGTCCAGGTTCATCTCGCCGATGACGGCCCTGAGGTTGGTGGTGGCGATGCCGATCACGGCGCTACGATAGTCGACAACCTCAATCACGGACCTCTCAGCGTCGTTCTCCTGCACTCGCATGTACACGAGGAAATCGATGTCTATGGGCGCGTTGTCGAGGGTGATGTTGGTCTGACGGGGTATATCAATCACGTTCTCACGTAGATCTATCCTTTGCGTCGATTGGAACGGCCACACGAGCAGGTTGAGCCCGGGGCTCCTCAGGCCGGAGTACTTGCCGAGGGTAAAAACGGCCAGCCGCTCATACTGCTTGACAACTGATATGTACGGGATCATCTTCCCTTCTCCTTTCGCCGTTCGGTGAACGGCTCACTCTACTCTTCTTACTGTTACGATCAGTCCGTCTACGTCAACGACGACGATTCTTGCGCCTTCTTCAATCGGCTCGCCGGTTGCGGACTCCGCAGTCCAGACCTCTCCATCGAGGCGAACCGTACCCTGTGGGTCTATACAATTGATGACCCTGCCCGACTTGCCCGTTGGAGCTCTTGCGGGCGAGGTGTAATCGACACTCCTGTATTGCGCCAGCGCCCGGAACGTCAGCGCGAGGCCGGTGAACACGGCGGCGCCGACCACGCCCAACATCCAGTAGCTGACGCGGAAACTGGGTGAATCAATGGCGGGAGCCTCAAAACTGCCGAATAAGAGGAAGCCTCCAATGAGGAAACTGAGCGCGCCGCCGATGCCGAAGACGCTGATTCCCGGGGCCTGCATCTCCATGTAGAAGAGGAACATGGCCACGACGATGAGGCCGAAACCGACCCAGTTGACGGGCAGGTTGCCGAGAGCGACGAAGGCCAGCGCGAGCGCAATGAGTCCGACGATGCCGGGCCCGAGGAAGCCGGGGCTGATGAACTCAATGAGGATTCCGATTCCGCCGATCGTGAGCAGCAGGAAAGCGATGTTGGGATTGGAGATGATCTCCAGGAATTGTTCCAACGCCGTCTTTTCAATGTCGCGGACGGCAAGTCCCGCGGTTTCGAGAACGGTTTCGCTGCCGCCCACTGTCACCGTCCGTCCATCCACGCTTTCGAGCAAGGCGTCGATGTCATCCGCAAGAAGGTCGATGATTCCCTCGTCGAGGGCTTCCGACGCGGTATACGAGCGGGCCTCGAGGACGGTCGCCTCCAGCGCCTGCGGGTTGCGTCCCGTGCGTTCGCCGATGCTCCTGAGGAATGCGGCGGCGTCCTGCCTCGCCTTTGACTCCAGGGTGTCAGGCAGGTCCTCTCCTCCACCGCCGACCGGAGACGCCGCTCCGATGTTGGTCGCGGACGCCATCGCGGCCACGTGCCCCGCCGCCGTGATGAAGGTGCCGGCGGAGGCAGCCTGCGCACCGCTGGGGGAGACATACACGACCACCGGAATCTCCGACGCGAATATCTCCTCGACGATGTCGCGGGTGGAATCGAGCAGGCCGCCGGGGGTGTCGATTGTGATGATGACGATGTCGGCATTGTCCGCCTCGGCCCTGCTGAGAGCGCGGGCAACGTAGCGGGCCGTCACGGGTTCGATAGTGCCGTCGATTTCAACGAGGGCGGCATGTCCGCCGGATGTGTCCTGAAAAACGGGCGCGGCGGATATGGCAAAGCCGCCAAGCCCAACAATAATCAGGAGGGCGGCGATGAGGCGTCCGGCGGTCCCCACAAGGCTTCTCCCGCGGCGTTTACGACGGCATTCGCTGTATTATATGCGCCAGCGGCATCCGCCCTGAGAGACGGGCGAGGTGAATGTCCTCATCGCACGAAACAGATACTGAACAGCAGGTAAGCGAACAGGCGCACCGCGCCGTTACGTCTCCGCTCGGCTCGCTGGCTGTCCCCCATTTCCGGAATTACTGGTTCAGCGCCGTCTCATTCGTGATGGGTTGGCAGATCCTCCGCGTCCTCATCGCGTGGGAGGGGTATGAGCTAACCGACTCCGAACTGTTCCTCGGGTACCTGGGCGGCGTGATGGGGATTGCGACCATCAGCGTGAACCTTATCGGCGGGGTGGCGGCGGACCGGGTGAGCAGGCTGGCTCTGCTGATCACCACGCAGATCTGCGCGACCATCACCGTGACGATCCTGATGATGCTGACGTTCGGGGAGGTTCTCGCGCCGTGGCACCTGCTGGCGGCGTCCGCGGCCATCGGCATCATCCAGGGCATCGACCAGCCGACACGCACAGCGGTGGTGCCGGCCTTGATTCCGGACAGGCGGCTGCTGATGAACGCCCTGGCATTCAGCTCATCCATCTGGCAGGGGACGCGTGTGATTGGACCGGGGCTGGGCGGGTTTCTGATTGAACGCATCGGTTCCGCGGCGACGTTCGGGACGGTGACAATCGGATACGGGCTGGGGACGCTGCTTCTCTTCTTTGTGCGGATTCCACGCGTGGAGCGCATACCCGGCAACGTGTTCAAGGAGCTTTTTGAGGGGATCACGTTCATCGCGCGGCGCAACCTCTTTGCGAGTCTGATCCTGCTGACGTTCGTGGACAGTTTTTTTGGCGTGGCGTATTTCCAGCTGATGCCGGTGTTCGCGCGGGACATCCTGGAGGGCGGCGTGAAGGAGATGGGTTGGCTGTTGTCGGCATCGGCGGCGGGCGGACTCATCGGCACGGGTCTTGCGGCCTTCTGGGTGAAGGGTCGATGGCCGCTGATCATCCTGTTGGGCTGCGCGGGGATGTTCGGCGTGATGGTAATCATCTTCGCGTTCAGCGAGCTGCTGTGGCTGTCGTTGGCGGCGCTGTTCCTGTCCGGCACGTTCAACTCGCTCTCGCAGATCACGAACCTGACGCTGCTGCAGAGCGCGGTGCCGGAGGAGCTGCGGGGCCGGGTGATGGGCGTGTTCAGCATGACGTACAGCCTGATCCCACTGGGTGGCCTGCAAGTGGGCGCGCTGGCGGAGTGGCTGGGCGCGCCGATGGCGGTGGGGATCGGCGGGGGCGTGGCAGTGATGTTCGCGATTGCTTTGGCGCTGCGGACCAGCTTCGCGCGTGACGTGCGCGTGGCGGCGCGGACGGCGGGGGGGTAGGTGCGCGTGTTCTTGGCCCCAGACGCCATGCGCTCTCACCTTGACATGTGCCTTGTGGGCTGATCTGATTAGTACCTACTGTTTATTTCTCCGGGAGGGCGTTTCCCATGACAAACCTACGCGACGCTCAAAGCTCATCAGAACTGACTTACGACCAATTCAGAGAGGAATGGCTCACGGATGTGCTTGCAGGTAATCCTTCCTCGGTCGAGAAAGGACATCGGTTTGCTACGAAACTCGTCACTCAATGGCTTGACGTAACTGAGGCTGACGAGGATCTTTACGAATGTGACGGATCAGGTGACGGCGGAATCGACATCGCCTATTTGCGTCGCTCAGATAATGCAGACACTGGATCGGATTCCACGAACGAGAATGAAGATGAAGGTGACGTCTGGTACGTCGTCCAGAGCAAATACGGGGAATCATTTCGCGGGAAGGACACAGTCATCTCAGAGGGTCGCAAAATTCTTTCAACCCTTGCCGGTGACAATAACGCCAGGCTAGCAGAGTCGACCCGCAATTTGGTCGCCCGCATAGATCAGTTTAGGAGACACTCGTCAGATCGTGACAAGTTGATGCTAGTCTTCGCCACCGATAGTCCGTTAGACGCACAGGAACGGCAGGCTCTGCAGGACATACGGATCCTCGGCAACAACCGTTTCCCCAATCTGTTTGATGTGCAAGACATTTCCATTCGGACCATCTGGGAGCAGTCTCCAGACAGCACCGCACCAAATGTCATCGTTCCTCTGAAAGCAAATTTGGGGCAACCTGATGAAGGGCTGAGCGTCGGTACTGTTCGGCTTCGGTACCTTTACGATTTCCTCAAAGCATATGACAAAGCAACAGGTAATTTAGACTTATTGTATGACCGGAACGTACGCCAATACCTCAGCGGGAAGAACAGGATTAACAGGGGTATCAAGGAAACATTAGAAAGTGCGCCTGAGTATTTCGGGTTATTCAACAATGGAATAACTATAGTCGTTGATTCGATCGACAGGGGCAAAAAGCGGCAGTTTACCCTGAAGAATCCCTACATAGTCAATGGTTGTCAAACTACAAAGACCATCTGGGAAGTATTGCGGCTCAAGCTGGATTCCGGCGGTACAGGTGTGGTACCTGCTGACGATTGGAGTGAACGTCTAGACCGTAGCTTCGTAGTAGTAAAGGTAGTTACGAGTGCGTCCCAAAGTACGACTGATGACATAACGAAGTACACGAACTCACAGACAGCCGTCAAGCAGCAAGAATTTGTCTCGCTCGACGATGATTATCGTGCATGGAAGTCACCTTTTGAAGAAGAGTACGGCGTCTACTTGGAAATTCAGCGAGGCGGCTGGGATGCTCAGAAGGCTAGACAGAAGAGTAGGCGAACCTCAGAGGCTTACAGCGAGGCAGCGAATGCCTTTGAACTCATCAAGACAATCGGTGCGGGCTGGTATGACATGCCAGGGGCGGCATTCCGATCCAACATCCAGTTCTTGGCGAACACACCTGCCTTTGCAAAAGTGACAGAGAAGGATAACTCTTCTAGCGAGTTCGACCATCATAACCTTCACGCGGCCTACCTACTAAAGAAACAAGCTGATCGGCTTGGATTTGGCCGCGGGGCGCAACTACTGGGCCGTCGCTTGACAAGATTCCTCTTCTATATGCTCACGGTTTCTATGCTCAGATCCATCATGCAACAGGGCAATCTCGATACAGATGCGCGGAACTTGGCTCAATCGATAAACAGACTGGGGGCAGTTTCGAACGGGGAAGCCTTAGATCTACTAGCAGACGAGGCCGCGCGAGCGGTGGACGAGTATCTTAATCCCGACAGTGAATTGAGCGCACATAAGGAAGACATCTACAAGAATGAGTTTGGCCAGAATCTCAATCAGTTCCTGAAGTCCGATGCGCTGGGTACCGGGGATCGTACGCC
Source organism: uncultured Dehalococcoidia bacterium (assembly GCA_964405845.1). Lineage (GTDB taxonomy): Bacteria > Chloroflexota > Dehalococcoidia > UBA6926 > UBA6926 > VXMO01. Next base: position 16,682 of record CAYOPL010000014.1, read on the forward strand.
CAATCTCAGGGCTTTGCTTCGAGATTACCAGCGGACAGCAAGTCGTCCTCTACAGGGTGGACAATCTTTGGCCGATACTCTCTTGGCAACACTAGCCAACCAATAAGCATAGGTTGGAGCCTGGATTCCCGCTTTCGCGGGAATGACGGGGGTTATGGCCCTGCGGGCCACGGGGTGGATTCCGGCC
>CAYOPL010000015.1:0-2148 GCA_964405845.1 uncultured Dehalococcoidia bacterium
GTTCCCCGACCGGCTGGTGGATTCGGAGTTGGGGGAAATGCCCGAGGGGTGGGAGGTGTCGGACATCGGGGCGGAAGTCGATGTCGTGGGCGGCGCGACTCCCAGTACGAAGGAACCCGCCTACTGGGACGGGGGACGGCATCACTGGGCTACACCCAAGGATCTCTCGAAACTGCTATCGCCGGTGTTGCTGGAGACGGAACGGAAGATCACCGACATGGGCGCGCAGAAGATCAGCTCGGGTCTTCTCCCACGTGGAACAGTGCTCTTGTCGTCGCGCGCCCCCATCGGCTACCTAGCCATCACCGAGGTACCGACCGCCATCAACCAAGGCTTTATCGCCATGATTTGTCGGAAGCGGCTGCCAGCCCTGTATGTGCTGTCATGGTGTTACGAGAATCTTGAGCGCATCAAGGGCATCTCCGGTGGGTCCACGTTTGCCGAGATCAGCAAGAAGGCGTTCCGTCCCCTTCCCATAGTCGTACCGCCGAAGATGCTCCTCGAACTATATGACCAAATCGTCTGCTTGCTGCACGGCCGTGTCGTCTCCAATACGAGGGAAGCCGCATTATTGGCTTCCTTGCGGGATCTAGTTCTCCCGAAGCTGGTAGCCGGCGAGCTACGGACCACAGTCACTGACTGTGCCGCGGGAGAGCACTGATGGATCATCTTCGCCGGCTCGGCAGCAGCATTTCGATTGCGATCCCCCGAGACCAAAACCGTCTCACGGGACGCGAGTGCCCGCATCCGGATTGTGCGGGATACTTCAAGGTAGAGTTTGGCACTGGCCTCAAGGGTGAGGGACTGCCGTGCCACTGCCCTTACTGCGGCCATACAGCCGGTCACAATCAATTCTGGACCAAGAAGCAGGTCGAATACGCCAAGTCCGTCGCAATTCGGAGGGTCACCGACGCGATACACAGAGATTTGAAGGGATTGGAATTCGATCACAAACCTAAAGGTGCGTTCGGACTAGGTTTTTCGCTCAAGGTGAAGCGCGGCCGGCGGCCACCTGTACACTACTACAGGGAACCGCGGCTCGAAACGGAGGTTGTCTGTGCCATCTGCACGCTACGATATTCGGTGTATGGCGTCTTTGCCTTTTGCCCGGACTGTGGCCAGCACAACTCGATTCAGATCCTGCGAAAGAGCCTGGAGGTAGTTGGAAAGATGTTGGAGATGGCAACGCGAGAGGAGAGCGCTATCGCTGAAAGGCTCATTCACAACTCTTTGGAAGACTGCTTTTCAGCCTTTGACGGGTTTGGGCGCGAGCTATGCCGGATACATGCAAGCAAGTCGCGCAACTGCACCCAGGCAGAGAGGGTGAGTTTTCAAAATCTGGCAGGCGCGAGCAAGCGTCTTGCAGACCTGTTCGGCATTGATCTATCCACGCAGGTAGAGCCGGAGGAATGGGGAGCGGCGGTCGTGGCGTTTCAGAAGCGCCATCTCATCGCCCACCGAATGGGCGTTGTTGACCAGAATTACGTGGACAAGACTGGCGATTCACTTGCAGTTGTGGGCCGGAAGATCATTGTCGATGCTGGCGAAGTGAAGAGACTCTTGAGGACTCTCAATACGCTGGCGGCCCACACCGCGGAGAGGTTTCAGGAATTGAAGGGACATTCATGAGGGCCACATCCTCATCGAGCGATCGCGCAGCGGAGACATCTGATGAGAGTCAGCATTCGCGACCGGGGAGCGCTGTTGGCGATTTCGCCAGCGGCGCTGTCCGCGTACGCCCGCGCGGCCGGTTGGCGCCGGCACGAGCCGTATCGCGAGCACTCGGACGTCTACGTCGGCGAGTCGCGCCCGGAGATCATCGTTCCGCGCACGGAGCGCCTGGGCGACTACGCGAGCGTGGTCGCGACGCTGATCGACACGTTCACGGGTGTCACCGGGGAGGACGAGTTGAGCGTCTATCGCTCGTTGGCAACGGCGGACCGGGACGTGGTCCGCGTCCGCGCCGCGGCGAGCGACGACGCCAGCGTGACGTTGGACGGCGGCGTGGACCTCATCGGCGGCGCCCGCGATCTCTTGCTGTCGGCGGCGTACTCGCTTGGGGAACCGCAGCCGGTCTACCGGGCCGGCGCGAACCGGGAGGCGGCGGATCTGCTGAGGCGCATGCGGCTCGGGCAGACGGACCAGGGC
>CAYOPL010000016.1:0-5932 GCA_964405845.1 uncultured Dehalococcoidia bacterium
ATGTACCCCGCAACGAGGCTCCCGATGGGCACAAATCCGCGGTCGAGTAGGTAAAGGCTGATGATGCGCCCATGAAACTCGCTGTCTGTTTGCGTCAACAGCATCCCATTCGTCAGAACACGCTGGCTGGAATCCAGCAGGCCGAGCAATATCATCAGTGCCAGCGCGAGAAGCAGCCACGGCGCGGCGCCCAGCGCGGATAGCACCACGCCGCTTAGCGCCATCGTCACCACGATCAACATGCCCTTATTCTGCACGTTGCCCAGGTAGGCGAGAATCGTCGGCCCGATAATCGACCCTATCCCCATGAAAGTCAGCATCCCGCCGAACAATGTCGCCCCCGTGTTCTGATTCAGGTTGAACGCGTCTGCAATCGCCAGCAGCCAGTCGGCGTTGGACGCGAACCGCTCATCTGCCACCTCCGGCAACAGCACCATGAACGGCTGCAGGAACATCAAGGACAACAGTCCAAGCACCAGCAGGATCAGGATATTGACGTGCCGGCGCACGTACAGCAGACCCTCCCACGTGTCACGGAACGCGCCTGAAACGCCCATGCTCGCCGCGCCACGCTGCATCAGCGGATACGTATTCATCCACAACCACGCGCCAATGATCCCGAACTCCAGCAGGATGATGATGATAAACACCATCTCAAAGCCCGAAACCGCGATGAGCACGCCGGTGAGGAGCGGCGCGACTATCCGTGTGCCGTTGAATGAGAATTGCTGCAGCGCGACGGCGTTCGCGATGCGCTCTCGTCCGACAATCGCCGGGATGAGTGCCTGCCTCCCCGGCTGATTGAACGCGATCATCGCCCCCCGCCCCGCGAACAGGGCGTATGCGTGCCACAACTCCAGGCTGTCTTGTAGCAATAGCCCAAGCAGCACCACATAGATAGCGAGGATGCCCACCTGTGTAACAACGAGTATCGTCTTGCGGTTCACGCGGTCGGCGAGCACGCCTGCCGGAATAGCGAGGAACAGGACAGGTATCGTCCGCCAGAAATTGACCCAGCCGACGGCCACCGGGTCCCCGGTGATCTCCCAGACCAGCCAACTGCGGGCGACAATCTCCATCCACAGCGTGAGCGCGTGCATGCTTACACCCGCCCACAGGATGCGGTAATCGCGAATGCCGAATGCGGAGACCGCCTCTCTCAGCGAGGCCCGCCCTCTGGGCGTGCGTCGGCCTTCTGAAGGCTCGTCGGGCGCGTTCGTCCCTTGCTCGGTGTCCGTGCCTATGTTGCGGGGACGCACCTTTCGGAGTCCGGCCTAGTCCATTTCCCGCAGGCGCTTCACGAAGACCGTGAAGAAAATCGTGACAGCCAGGAGCAGGATGGCTGAGCTGCCCACGGCCAGCTGCGCGCCGGAGAAGCCGCCCTGCGTACCGACAACATCGGCCAGGACTCCAACAAAGAACACGCCGAAGTTCGTCATTGCCCAGTTGAGCATGTAGATGCTCATCACGCGGCCCCGGTGCTCATCGTCCGAGTACACCTGCGCCAGTGTATTGCTCAGCGCCATCCGACCCGCCTGCGCGAATCCCAGCGGAATGAACATGATGAACGCGATAAGGTACGAATTCGTGAAGCTGAACACGATCAGCGATAACGCCATCACGAACATGCTGATCAGCAGCCACAGCCCGCGTTTCTTGTCCTCCATCGTCGCCACGAATATCGACCCCACGAGCGCCCCGATGCCGGAGATGCTGATGAGCAGACCCTGTCGAGCGGACGATTCATCCAGTGTTTCAAATAGCGTTCCCACCAGTGGCAGCGACGTGAAGAACGTGAGCCGCGATGGGTCGACCGTCAGGATTGTGTCCGTGAACGCGGGGAGCAGGAACATATAAGGCATCGACAACACGAATGAGAACAGTGAGAAGATCAGCAGCATTAGGATCGCGGAGTTATGTCTCACATACATGAGACCTTCACCCACCTGCTTCAGCATGCCGGAGCCGCGCAGCGCTACCGCGCCCGTCAGCGGGACACCCATCAGGATGAAGACGCCGGAGCCGTACAGCAGCGCCATGATGTAGTACACGCCCTCGATGTCCCACAACGCGATCAGGAATCCCGCCAGCGCCGGCCCCATCAGGCGCAGCAGGTTCATCGCCGCGCCGTTCAACGCCACCGCGTTTGTAATCATATTGGCGCTTACCAGCTCCGGGATGATTGCCTGCCGCGCCGGCATCATCAACGCCATCACGATTCCTTGCAGGAACGACGCTATCAGCAGGTGCCACACGGTGATTGAGCCGAGGGTGATGGACATTGCCACGCCCACCGTGATGACCGTCGACATAATCTGCCCGATGATGAGCACCTGCTTCTTCGGCACGCGGTCGGCAAGCACCCCGCCGAACAGGGAAAGCGTCAACATCGGCAACCCGTTTGCCAGAGCCACAGCGCCCAGCATCGTAACACTGCCGTCGTTCGTCCCCGGGATCTTGGACAACTCGTAGACGTACCAGGAGCGCGCCATCATCTGCATGTTCATCGCGCCCATCTGGCCCAGAACAAACAGGAAATAAAGTCGATACGCCGGTACGGTCAGAGACGCAATGGCGCGGAATCCGACACTCCTGCGCTCGGTAACCGGACCGGGGCCCTGCCCTACACCGGGTCCGCCTCGCCCTCCGCCCGGGCCGCCCTCTGGCCCTCCGCCCATCATGAGGAGCGCGCCTCCTCATGCTCGGAGTCGGCGGCCTCGTCCTGCCCCAAGCGCTCCAGTCCTTCCAGCAGGATCGTGAGGGCGCGCTGCGCCTCCTTGGCCTCGTCCTCGGTCAGACCGTTCAGCCGCTCCTCCCACTCGCGTCGCCGCAGCGTCAGCAACCGCTCAGCGAGGTCGACACCCTCCGGCGTCAGATGGCACACATTTGAGCGACGGTCTGCGGGATCCTGCCAGCGCTCTACCAACCCCCGCTCCACGAGGCGGTCGATGACCCCCGTCGCGGTTGAAAGGGAGGTGCCAAGTTGATTGGCCACGATACCCATGCGGCAATCGCCATGCCTGCGCAGCGCGAACAGGGCCCGCAGCTGCGGCATGGTGAGTTCCACCGTGAACCAATCGTCATGGATGGACGGCCTGAGCAACCGCAGAATGTATTCGAGGTCACCAATCAGGCGCTGTGTTGTCGGATTGGCGGCGCGCGCCGGTTCGTCAGGTGTGGTGACACCGCCTCCGGATCGTTGTTGCACAGCCGAATGTCCACTCGTCTCCAATACTTTCACTTACCCAAAGTATTTAACTCAACAGCACATGTCAACTATTGCCGTCTGCTACCCTATTGAGGACATTCCCCCAGAGCCATCACACAGGAGACACGAACACACAATGGCAGTAGAACGTACCCTCATCCTGATCAAGCCGGACGCCGTTCAGCGCGGCCTGACCGGCGAAATCCTCAGCCGATTCGAGAAGCGCGGCCTCAAGGTTGTCGGCGCAAAGTTCATGCGAGTCGAACGTTCACTCGCGGAACAACACTACGCCGAGCACGTCGGCAAGCCGTTCCTCCCCGGACTGCTGGATTTCATCACGTCCTCACCGCTGTTGGCAATGGTTCTGGAGGGCGAGCGAGCCATTGAGCTTGCCCGTCAGACAATGGGCGCGACGGATCCCGCAAAGGCAGCCCCCGGCAGCATACGCGCCGACCTCGGCCTGTCAGTTGGATTGAACCTGGTGCATGGCTCGGACGGCCCGGAATCCGCCGCGCGTGAGGTTGCGCTCTGGTTCGACGATTCCGAGTTAATTGACTACAAACAGGCCACGGAGCAGTGGCTCATTGAATCCTGACCAGCGGCACAGCGCTGCGCCACAACTGCTCCAGCCCATAGAGCTCCCGTTGCTCCCCGGCGAAGATGTGGACGATCACGTCATTGAAGTCCATCAGGAGCCAACCCGCGTCCGCGTCACCCTCCGTTCGCAGCACCGCCTGCCCGGACTCCTTCAGCCCCTTGTGCATCGCCTCCTGGATCGCTTGTCCCTGCCGCTTGGATTCCACGGTCATCAGCACAAAGGCATCCGCATAGCCACAGATATTTCGCACGTCGAGCAGGAGGATATCGCTGGCCTGCCGGTCCTCCGCAATCTCCACGGCTTTCCGCGCGAGCGCGATGCCGTCAGCAGCAGGATCGGCGTTGGTAGATGTGGCCTGTTCCGTCATGACGCCATACTACGCCACCCCGCCAAACCCAACAACGCGCCCCAAATCCGTGAGGCCCACTGATGGACTCCCTATCCGTCACACTAGCCGTCATCGCCCTCCTTATCGGCGCGGCTGCCGACCTCCTCTACCGCGTCGCCCAGCAACGTGGCATTGAGGCCCCCAACTTCATCTTCTGGCAGTCCACGGTCTTCACCGCCATCATCTGGGGGGTCGCAATTGTGAGTTGGGTTGCTTTCGGCGACGACGGCCCGGTTGGCCCAATCCGCGGCGTTGCATGGCTCTACGGCCTGCCCGCCGGCGTGTTCGGCTACCTGGGTCTGACCCTCTTTGTCGCAAGCCTGCATACTGGTGACGCAAGCGTCAATGCGCCCATCTTCAGACTCAATTTCGTCATCACGGCGCTTGGCGCAATCATCATTCTCGGCGAGTCCGCTAACCTCCTGAAGATTGGCGGCATCCTGCTCGCCGTTCTCGCCGTCCTCGTTCTTTTAAACGTCACCCAGATCACTGCCATCCGCTCTGACATGCGGTCAATCCTCTTCGCGCTGGCGGCGTCCGGGTTCTTTGGCGTCGCGGGCCTGATCGCTAAAGCCGGCCTTGACACAGGCGAAATCGGCGCGGTCCCCATAGTTCTCACCCAGACCGTCGGTTTCCAGCAGGCCGCGATCATCACGCTGCTGAGAAGTCGTAACTTTGGCATCACCCGCACCGTGAGAAACTTTGCTCCCGGCATTGCCGTCTTGCAGGTCACGTGGGCTGTTCTCCTCTTTGAGTCCCTCCGAATCGGCGACGCCAGCATCAGCTACCCCATCGTGCAGATGAGCTTCGTCATCACAGCCATCCTCGCAGTCGTGTTCCTGCGCGAGGAGATGAACTGGAGCAAGGGCGGCGGCCTCGTGCTGGCCATCATCGCCGTCGCCGCCCTTGGCCTGTCCGGTTGACAATGCTTTGCGCCCCGCAAACCAACTCCGTATCGTAGATAGAGTCATGAGCAATTCAGAAAGAGTCATTGTCGCCATGAGCGGCGGGGTCGATTCCTCCGTTGCCGCCTACCTCCTTAAGGAACAGGGCTACGATGTCATCGGCGTCACCATGCGCCTCTGGAGCGACGACGTGGAAGGCGCGTCACGCCACAACCGCGCCTGTTGCTCCGTGGAAGATGTCTTTGACGCCAAGCGCGTCGCTCAGAAGCTCGACATGCCCCATTACGTCCTCAACATGGAAGAGGAGTTCCGCAAGCACGTCATCGAGTACTTCATCCGCGAGTACAAGAACGGACGCACCCCCCATCCCTGCATCGCCTGCAACGACAAGATCAAGTTCGCCTTTTTCCTCCAGCGGGCGCTCTCCCTTGAAGCGGATTGGATCGCCACGGGACACTATGTGAGACGACGCGAGCCAGTTGACGGCCGCATTGAGTTGCATAAGGCCGTGGACGCCTCCAAGGACCAGACCTACGTCCTCTACGGACTCGGACAGGACGAGTTGCGCCGTTCCCTATTCCCCATCGGCGAGCTGCCCAAGCAGGACGTTCGACGCATCGCCCATGAGCTTGAGCTGCCCGTCGCGGACAAGCCGGACAGCCAGGAAATCTGTTTCGTTCCGTCCGGTGACTACCGCGCCTTCCTCTCTGAACACATGGCCCTCACACCCGGCCCTATTCTGGACGTCGACGGCAAGCATGTCGGCTCTCATATGGGGACCGCGGGCTACACCGTCGGACAGCGCAAGGGCCTCCCGCCCTCCCCCACCGGCC
>CAYOPL010000017.1:0-41806 GCA_964405845.1 uncultured Dehalococcoidia bacterium
CGTCAACACAGAACGCCCCCGAGGGCGGCGCCCTCCTCACGTCACCGATGCCCGGCCTCGTCATTCGTTATGAGGTCGAAGTCGGTCAGCCCGTCAAGGCGGGCGACACCCTCGTCGTCATCGAGGCCATGAAGATGCAGAACATGCTCCCGTCCCCCGTGGACGGAGTCATCCTTGAGTTGCCGCGCGCCGCGGGTGATCGCGTCGCTCGCGGCGACATCCTCGCCGTCATCGGCCCGTCTGAGTGAATGACCGGAAAGTGCGCAAATGGCACGCTTAGAGCCCCTTAAACGCCCCTTATCGGCGCTTAAACAGCCCTTATCGCCGCAAAACGGGCCTTACTCCGTGAATTTTGTCACACATATTTCCAGTACAACAACGACCAACTCTGAAAATATCGCGCAATTTTATGCCGGACGGCCGCGCAAGCAGATCGAGAGGGGGAGAAACTACGATGGCGTATGACGTCACGTTCATTCCGGGCGATGGAATTGGGCCTGAGGTTTCAGGCGCGATGCGCCGGGTTATCGAAGCCACGGGCATCGAATTCAATTGGGATGTTCAGGAAGCCGGTGAGGCTGTCCTTGAACGCGAGGGGGAGCTAATCCCCGACCGCGTCCTTGACTCTATTCGCAAGAATGGAGTCGGCATCAAGGGCCCGCTCACCACGCCTGTCGGCACTGGATTCCGTAGTGCAAACGTTGCGCTCCGCAAGGCGTTGGACCTTTATGCCAACCTGCGCCCGTCAAAGAGCTACCCCGGCGTTCGCTCCCGATACACCGGCGTGGATATCGTTGTCGTTCGTGAAAACACCGAAGATCTCTACGCGGGTGTTGAATTCGAAAAGGACGCGGAGGGCACCTCAGAAGTCATAGATTTCCTTCGTAACGCCTCCGGCCAGCCCATCCGTGACGACTCCGCCATCTCCATTAAGCCCATCTCCGTAACCGGTAGCGAGCGAATCGTCAGGTTCGCCTTTGAATATGCCAAGGCAAACAACCGCAAGCTCGTCACAGCCGTCCACAAGGCCAACATCATGAAGTTCTCGGATGGCCTTTTCCTTGAAGTCGCCCAGAACGTCGCGAAAGACTATCCGGATATTGAGTTCAACGACCGCATCGTCGATAACCTCAGCATGCAAATGGTCTCCCGCCCCGAGGAGTACGATGTCCTCGTATTGCCAAACCTCTACGGCGACATCATTTCAGACCTCTGCGCCGGTTTGGTCGGCGGCCTCGGCCTCGCCCCCGGCGGCAATATTGGTGAGAACGGCGCTGTATTTGAGCCCGTCCACGGCTCCGCCCCGCGCTACACCGGCCAGAATCGCGTAAATCCAACAGCGACAATCCTGACTGGTGCGCTCATGCTCCGCCACCTCGGCGAGCAGGAAGCCGCCGAGCGCGTGGAGGGCGCGGTCGCTGAAGTCATACGTGAAGGCAAGGACGTCACATACGATTTCAAGCCGGACCGCAACGACCCGACCGCCGTCGGCACGCAGGAAATGGCGGACGCCATCATCAAGAAGATGCAGTCCGGCAAGCGCTCCTGAACTACACACCAGAAGCAAACCGAACACTAAAAACCCAACAAGGGAAGGACAATCATGCGCAAGAAGGTAACTGTTGTTGGCGGTGGAAATGTCGGCGCGACTGCGGCACAGAGAATCGCGGAACGCGACTACGCCGATGTCGTGCTCGTTGACGTCGTTGAAGGTATGCCGCAAGGCAAGGCTCTCGACCTCGCCCAGAGCGGCCCCGTTCTCGGATACGATTCCGCCGTCACCGGCGCAAACTCCTATGAGACAACTGCCAACTCCGATATCGTCGTCATCACCGCCGGCATCGCCCGCCGACCCGGCATGACTCGCGATGATCTCCTCCGCACAAACATGGGAATCATGGGCAGCGTTATCAGTGAGGTAGTTACAAGTTCCCCGGATTCAATCCTTCTCATCGTCTCCAATCCCTTGGACGCAATGGTTTACCACGCGCATAAACTCTCCGGTTTCCCAAAGGAGCGCGTCGTCGGCATGGCTGGCGTTCTTGACACTGCTCGAATGCGAACCTTCATCGCGCAAGAACTCAACGTCTCCGTAGAAGACGTAAATGCCTACGTGCTTGGCGGCCACGGCGACACCATGGTCCCGTTGGTGCGTTACACCACCGTCGGTGGAATCCCCCTTGAGAATTGGCTGCCGCAGGATCGTGTTGAGGCCATCGTGCAGCGCACGCGCGACGGCGGCGGCGAAATAGTAAGCCTGCTCAAGACCGGCTCCGCCTACTACGCTCCCTCCGCCGCCGTCTTGCAAATGGTAGATTCGATTTTGCTGGACAAGCGCCGCATCGTCCCCGCCGCCGCCTACCTTGAAGGCGAATATGGAGTCGATGGCGTCTTCATTGGCGTGCCGGTGATTCTTGGTGCGAACGGCGTTGAAAAGGTTATCGAACTCGAGCTCACCGACGAAGAGCAAGCCGGATTCCAGAAGTCCGTCGACGCTGTCAACGAGCTCGTGGAGGCAATGGCCAACCTGGGAGACTAGGACTCACCGACCCGCGTATACGCCTCCCGTTCGTACACCCGCGCCTCCCACAACCCCGCCGGTCGCTGGAAGACCTTGCGCAGTCCCGCATCGTGCAGCGTCTCGTCAATGAGAGTTGGCGAGTGACTGTAGACGCGGAACTTCTTTCGGGCAATCGTCAGCATGGCGTTGATCACCTTGATTCCCACGCGCATCCACAGGCTGCGATTCGGCATTGTCAGTGCAAGATATTCACGCGAATGGGCGCCGGAGGCTGCCAGCAACTGCTGGACGGAGGGGTAGCATCAAATAGCGCGGTCAAGCGTCACGATATCCGCTTCGGAAATCTCGCCCGCCAACTCCACGAAATCTCCCTGCCGTTCCTCTACCCTCTCCGTCAGCCCCAACTCTTCCGCTAATTCCTGCGCTACAGCGATGTTGGTCGACGATGCATCAACTCCGGTCGCCAGTTCTGCCCCGGCCAAAAGCAGCTCCATGTGCAGCGCGCCGATCCCACAGCCGATGTCCAGAACCGATTTCCCCTCCAACCCGCGTGCCTGCAGAAACTCAATCACTGCCAACGCGCGCTGCCCAAGACCGTTCTTCCGGTACCCGGCCAACTGCCCGGAAGAGTAACCCTTGCCAAACTGCTCGCTCAGCCCATTCACATTCACGGGCATGTCGCGATCATCGCGGTCGTGACCAGTCATAAGCCTCAGTGTAGTTGCAGTCGCCGTGCTCTGTTTCCCCATGCCCCGTAAATCGGTATTCTGAACGTCGGTAATACTTCCAACCACCCGCCCGAGGACAGGAGACTGAGAGATGCCTAACGAACTCGTAGCAGAACTGGATGCCTTTGAGGGCCACGCCTACGCCGTCACGTTCTCGCCGGACGGTAAGCGCCTTCTCGTCGGCGGCTTTGGCGGCCTCATCCGCGTGTATGACACCAATTCATGGGACGAAGTTGCCCAACACGTCCACCACGAAAAAAGTACAAATCACATCGCTTTCGCCCCGGACAATGAAACGTTCGCCGTCTCCTCATCCGACCGCACAATCAGTATCTGGAAAGGCGCCGCAGATCCAACCATCCTCAAAGGCCATCGCAACACCGTCATGGGCCTCTCCTGGTCCGCTGACGGCAAGACCCTTGTCTCCGCCGCCACAGATGGAACAATCCGACTCTGGTCTTCGGAAACACCCGACGCCAAACCCACTACCCTGAAACCTCCGTACCGCATCAGTGCTGCCGTAGAGTTCCTGCCCGGCGACGAAACGCTGATTTCCGCCGGCGGCGGTGATGATGCTCTCGTCTGGTCCATCGACTCCCAGGAGGTCATCGCCACCCTGCCCGGCCACGGACAATCCGCCCGCGCCATGCAGCTAACCCGAGGCGGATCCGCAGCGATGACACAAACCTTTGACGGCGCGATTAACTTCTGGTCAACATCGGACTGGTCCCTCACAGATAGCTACGACATCGGCTCGAAAGCGCCGCGCTCGGTGAGACTCTCACCGGATGGCTCTCGACTAGCCGTCATGGAAGAGAAGCGTGTTCGGGTTCTCTCCCTACCCTCACTCGAACAAACGGCAGAGTTCCCCCTCTCAATCAAGGGAGTTCATCTCGCCGCGTTCACACCTGACGCCAACCTGCTCGCCGTCACCGCCGCAGACGGCAAAGCCCGCGTCTGGGATTTGTCAGAATAGGCCAGACCCTGAATCAAGAGGCCCCAATACTGTCATTCTGAGCGCAGCGAAGAATCTAGAGTCTAGATCAACTGCTCCACGCTGCAAGGTGCGGGGCAATTGCTTAAAGTGAATCCATGCACTTCGTTATAGATTCAAGCATTCTTGTAAAGGAAGGGTTCGGCAGGAGTGCCCACCTAAGCGCCTTATTGTCATCTTCGCAAGCAACAGGTCACACTGTGCATGTGCCCATGGTTGCAGTAGAGGAAACAGTAGCGCAATTTCGCCATCATCTAGGCAACGATGTTCAAAAGACCTTGGAGCATCAAAGACGACTATCCAGGCTGCTGGGCCGGGAGTTGCTTGCTCCTGAGGACAGTATTGACCTAGAAGCTGAAACACTCTCATTCCGGGAAGGGCTGTTGAGCCAGCTTCGGAATGCTGAAACAGAGATACTTGGTTACCCTAACACGACGCACGAAGAGCTAGTGCAGCGGGCGACAGCTAGAAGAAGACCTTTCAACGCAAAGGGGTCAGGTTATCGAGACAGTCTAATCTGGCAGTCAGTTTTGGCGTTGGCGAGCAGCGTTGGAGAAGACATTGTTCTTGCGTCAGCAGACAAAGACTTTGCGGATGATGGTGGCATGCTTCATCACGACCTCAAAGAGGATGTGATAAGCCTCGGACTGCCCGCACAAAAAATCACTCTATCTGACGATCTTCGTGCACTGGTTGATAAGCATGTGCGGCCAAGACTTGGGGCAGCACCCTGGGATCCGGAGCTTGAGATTCTGACAAGGAGAGGAGTAAATCTCCAAGACGCTATAGCAGTAATCATTCAGAATGCGTTTCTGGGTGAAGAGTTGGAATCACGGGATCTGGGTTTCCCTCCCGAGTATATGTCACCCACCTTGGATATAGTCGAATCTGTTTCGGGTTTGACCATCAGGAGTACGAGGACTTTGGCTCCGGACCGACTCTTGGTCGAAATGCGTGCTACGGTCGGCGCAGTAGTCGAATTTTTTCTCTACAAGCCTGACTGGTATCGAATCGAAGATGATGGAATAATCATTGGACACGACAGTTGGGATGACGACTTTATATTGGCAGGTAAGGAACTGTCTTTGGGCTGCAGACTTGACTTAGTGGTTGATAACTCAGACTCAGAACATCCAGAAGTTCAGGACGTGTCAGTCAGATTTGACCCAGTAGAAGCCTAGCTGACCGTCTATCACGTCTACTAGCTACCGCCTATTTGGATTCCAATCTCGGGTGAGTGTGGTCTTCTCCCTAGGGTAAGCACTGCAACTTAACCACTAAGTCTGTTCCGTTAGAATGATCTTCTCTTACTGCCACGCCATGCCAACGTCCTAGCCGCATGTCGCACAATTCATGTTGCCCATCATTCTGAACGGAGCGTAGCGGAGCCGAGGAATCTACTTCCGCGGCATCCCCGATAGCTCGATGAACGGCTCCGTCGAGACGATGTGCCGTTGCAGGCCCATATCCCGAACACTGAACCCAAGCGCCGTCCCAATCATCTGCGGCAGGTGCAGAACCGGCATATTGATGGGCTTGCCGGCGCTCTTCGCGGCCTTCGGCTGGAACTCGTCGAGATTCAGGTGGCAAAGCGGGCACGGCGTCACAAGCGCGTGCGCGCCCAACTCCTTGGCTTCCAATGTGTGATTGCTCACCATCTTGAGACCGTTGTCCTCATTGATCGTCATGATCGGAAAGCCACAGCATCGCAGCTTGCCCTCATAGTCGATGGGCTCGCCCCCAAGCGCCTCGATGATGTACTCCAGATACTGATCGCGATGCGCATGCTCTTCGTTCATGCCGAGCACGTAGCGAGGCCGGAGAATGTAGCAGCCATAGAACGGCGCAATCTTGAGGCCGTTCAGCGGCCGCACAACCATCTCCTTGAGGTTGCTAAGCCCAAGCTCCTCGACCACCGCCCACATCATGTGCGTCACACGGACGGTGCCCTTGTACTCCAGCCCTTCCTCGGCGAGGCTCTCGTTGATCTTCGCCAGGTACTCCGGCTTCTCACGCAGCTTGTAATTCACGCCGCTCATCACGCCCTGGCACGTCGAGCAGATCGTCAGAAGCGTATCCAGCCCCATCTGCTCTGCCAGCGCGAAATTGCGCGCGTTCAGGGTATCGACAAGCTCCTCGTTCCGCTCGCCCAGAACCCCCGCGCCCGTGCAGCTGGCCTGCTCAAGCTCGATAAGCTCCATGCCGATCTTCTCGGCAACCGCCGTCGCGGCCGGATATAGTTCAGGTGTGCCCGCGCGGGACACGCAGCCGGGCCAAAAGGCGTAGCGCATCGTTCTCTATACCCCCAGCTTGTCGAATAGTCGGCCGATATTCCTGGCCGTCGCGATCTTCTTGTGCATCAAAGGAGGCAGTCGGCGCTTGAACAACCTGCGGATGCCCATAGGCGTAAGCTCGATTGCGGCGCGGAACATCCCAAATGTCTTCATCGCAAGATTGAGCTCATTCAATCGTCCGCTGTGCTTCACACTCGACGCGAACGCATCCACGTGGCGCGCCCCGCGTGTGTTCGTCAGTCCGGCCTCCATCGCCATCGCGCGAACGTCCATGATCCGCTCCATCGGCGCGACGTCCTTCGGACACGCGGAGACGCACATGAAGCAGCGCGTGCAGTCCCACACGCCGTTCGGCTCCGTATACAACTGGAGGCGTTCTTGCTTGTGGCCGTCTCGCGGATCACCGGCAAACCGGAAAGCCTTGGCCAGTGCCGCAGGCCCAAGGAACCCCTTGTCCACCTCGAGCACCGTGCAGTCGGACACGCACGCGCCGCACATGATGCAGTTCATGGCGACGGCGAGTTCCATCATCGACTCGTTGGAGACGAGATACTCCTTCTCCGGCACGGGGCCCTCGGGCTGCAGGTACGGCTGCACCGCGTTGACCTTGTCCCAGAACATGTCCATGTTCACGACAAGGTCCTTGATAACGGGCTGATTGCCCATCGGCTCGACGGAGATAACGTCCCCCTCAAGCTCCTTGAGTTGGGAGACCATCGTCTTGCAGGCGAGGCGCGACTTGCCGTTGATCTTCATCGCGCAGGAGCCGCAAATGGCGCTTCGGCACGAGCAGCGCATGGACAGCGAGCCGTCCTGCTCATCGCGAATCGCCAGTAAACCGTCGAGGACCGCGCCGTACTCCGGCAGGTCCACCTGGTATTCCTCGAAATGCGCCGCCTCGTCCGTCTCCGGATCGTACCGCTTGACCTTCAGAGTTACATCCATCAGTAGGACCTCACCTGTGGTTCCCATTTCGTCATCGTCACCGGCAGATAGTCCAGAACGGGGTCGCCGTCCTTACCGCGGTGAACGATGGTGTGCTTCAGATACTCCTCGTCGTTGCGGTCCGGGTAGTCCTCACGCGCATGCGCACCGCGACTCTCCTTGCGGTTGATCGCGCTGACCGCGATGACCTCCGCCACGTCGAGCATGTAGCCCAACTCCAGCACGGAAAGCAGGTCTGTGTTGAACACGCGCCCCTTGTTCTGCACGGACACGTTCGGGAAACGCCCCTTGATGTCTCGCACCGTGTTGAGCGTCTGCGTCATCCCTTCCTCGGTGCGGAACACCGCGATGCCGTCATTCATCGACTTACCCATCTCGAACCGAAGTGCTGATGAGCGCAGGCCGTCCGCAGGTCGATCAAATAGGGTCTTTATATCGGACTCCTGGTCCGCAAGCGCTGTATCCTCGCTGATAGGCGCCCAGTCGGTTGCGTTGGCGTACTCCGTCGCTCCCGCGCCGGACCGCTTGCCGAAAACGATGGTGTCCAGCAGCGAATTACCGCCCAGCCGGTTGCCTCCGTGAACGCTCACATTCGCGCACTCACCCGCCGCAAACAGGCCCTCGACCCCTGCCCAGCGATTCTCTCCGGTGATGTCCCATGTGCGACCGTCAACGTCTGTCTTGATGCCGCCCATAATGTAGTGGTGGCCTGGTTGAATCGGCACTGGCGCTTCAAGGATGTTTGTATTTGCATAGTCGCGCGCCAATTCATAGATCTGCGCGAGCTTGGTCATGATGAGGTCGCGCCCGAGATGCCTCAGGTCGAGCAGGACGCAGCCGTTGACGCCCCGCCCCTCCCGGATCTCCATCGTCTCGGCGCGAGACACCACGTCTCGGGACGCGAGTTCTTTCATATTCGGCGCGTACTTCTCCATGAAGCGCTCGCCGTTGGAGTTCAACAGATACGCGCCCTCTCCGCGCGCGCCCTCCGTGATGAGCACACCGTTCGCCTGCATCGTCGTCGGATGGTGCTGTACGGCCTCCATGTCCATCAGCGTCGCGCCCGCCGTGTATGCCAATGCCTGTCCATCCGCCGTCACGACAAGACCGTTCGTCGTCGGGTTATACACCTGCCCGATGCCGCCTGTCGCGAGAACGATGGCCTTCGCTCGAAAGACCTCCACCCTCCCCGTCGGAATCTCCAGCGCGACACAGCCCGCAATCTTGTTGTCCTCGACGAGCAGTTTCGTGACGAACCACTCTGAATACGTGGTCAGGCCGCTCTTGAGAAGCTGCTCCCACATGACGTGCAGGAGGACCTGTCCCGTCTGATCCGCGACAAAGCACGTCCGATTCACAGACGTGCCGCCAAACGCGCGAGCATCAATGGTGCCGTCATCATTCCGGTTGAAGATGACCCCCATGCGCTCAAGGGCATAGATATCACCCGGCGCTTCGTAACAGAGAATCTCGATGGCGTCCTGGTCGCCGAGATAATCGCTGCCCTTGACCGTGTCATAGGCGTGAGATTCCCAGGAATCGTTCTCGCTGACCGCCGCCTGCACGCCGCCCTGCGCGGCGGCTGAATGACTGCGTGTGGGATAAATCTTGGAGATCATGGCGACGTCCGCGCCCATCTCCTGTGCCTTCTGAGCGGCTCGCATACCTGCAAGACCGCCGCCGATGATGATGACCTCGTGTTGGCGCATACCCCCGCGCTCGCCTCCAATTCAATCCCGGAATGTGAGTGCGAGTGTAGCATGGCCTAATCGGCGCGCTCAACAGCCGAATGGCACACTGGCAGACTACATCTCTGGCCGTCTTTTCACTTCACCCACCGCCTGCCACGCGCTACCATTGACCCATGCGCATGTCCCAGATGTTCGGCAAGACCCTGCGGGATGACCCGTCTGACGCGGACACGGCAGGCCACCGACTCCTTATCCGCGCCGGACTCGTCGCGCAGCTCGCCGCCGGGGTCTACTCCTACCTCCCCATGGCGCTCCGCTCCATGCGCAAGATTGAGAACATCATCCGCGAGGAGATGAATGCTGCGGGCGCGCAGGAAGTTCTGATGCCCGTCATCCAGCCCGTCGAACTCTGGCAGCAGAGCGGACGAGAAGAAGCATTTGGCTCCACCCTCTTCCATCTGCAGGACAGACGCGAGCGCCCGATGGTTCTCGGACCCACCCACGAAGAGGCAGTAACCGATCTCGCACGCCGCCACGTCCGCAGCTACCGTGATCTGCCCATCAACCTCTACCAGATTCAGACCAAGCTCCGGGACGAAGCCCGTCCCCGCGCCGGTCTCATCCGCGTCCGTGAATTCCACATGAAGGACGCCTACTCATTTGACGTTGATCAAGCAGGCCTTAATGTCGCCTACTCCAAGATGGTCCAGGCGTACTGGAACATCTTCCGCCGCTGCGGGCTTGATGTAGTCGCAGTTGAGGCCGACAGCGGCGCGATGGGTGGAAGCGACTCCCAGGAATACATGCTCCTCGCGGACACGGGTGAGGATGAACTGGTCAACTGCCCTGCTTGCGGCTATGCGGCCAACGTGGAGCGCGCGCTTTCCCGCTATTCCCCCGCCCCGGACACCGGCGGTCCGCTCGACATGGAAATCATCGACACACCCAACATGACGACTATCGCCGAACTCGCCGAGTTCCTCTCCATCGAGGAGAGCCAGACCCTCAAGGCAGTCTTCTATGTTCACAACGGCGAATTCATCTTCGTCGCAATCCGCGGCGACCTCGACGTGAACGAAGTGAAACTAGCTAACGCGCTCGGCGGCGGGGAACTGCGTCTTGCCACAGATCAGGAGGTCACGGCGGCAGGTATCGTGGCCGGTTCCGCCTCTCCTGTAGGCATCGAGAATGTGCGAAGAGTTGGAGACATCTCTGCTACGCAGGGTGCGAACTATGTCGCCGGGGCAAACGCCGCCCACAAGCACTTTAGAAACGTCAACTACAAACGCGATTTCGATCTCGATGACGTTATTGACATTGCGAAAGCCGAAGAGGGGCACGGCTGCCCGCGCTGCGATGACGGCAAGCTCAACTTCTCACGCGGCATCGAGGTTGGCCACGTTTTCAAGCTCGGCACGAAATTCAGCGAGGCGTTCGCGGCAAACTACGTCACCCAGGACGGCGAGGAAAAGCCCATGTTCATGGGCTGCTACGGCATCGGCGTCGGTCGTCTCCTCGGCGCGGCCATAGAAAGCAGTCACGACGACGACGGCATCATCTTCCCCGCCAGCATCGCTCCTTACGGCATTCACCTCGTCTCCCTAAACCCCGGTGACGACGAAATCTCCACCGCTGCCGAACAACTCTACGAACAGCTTTCCTCTGCCGGTCTTGAAGTCCTTTATGACGACCGTGACGAATCCGCCGGCATCAAGTTCAGCGACGCCGACCTACTCGGCATGCCCCTGCGAGCCACCGTCAGCCGCCGCTCCATGCGAGACGGACGCAACGCCGAACTCAAACTCCGCAGCGGCGACCGCGACTCCGCCATAGTGGTGCCAATCGAAAACGCCGCCCAAGAAGCCCACCGCCTCCTCCAGTAGCGTCCCTTCCCCTCATTCCTGCGGAAGCAGGAATTCATCGGGACTCCCCTCTCTCCTAGTTCCGCTATCCTTGGTGGAGTAGAATCGCCAGAGAAGCACAGCGAGGCGTCATGACGGCATCGTCTGAAACAGAGTCGCGAACCTCCCCAATGTGGGGACTTGTGCAGCCCGCCGTTCTCCTGGTCTTGTCGGAAGGCCCGCAGCACGGCTACGCCCTCCTTGAGGCGCTGCAAGCTCGCGGCTACCTCCCCGGCAAGGCGGACGTGGGCAATCTCTACCGTGGTCTGCGGCGGCTTGAGAAATCGGGCGCCGTCACGTCTGAATGGGTGCGCCAGAGCGGCCCGGGCCCCTCCCGCCGTACGTATCAGATCACGGATCAGGGGCGACAACTCCTGTACCAGGAAGCCCTCGCCCTCGCCGACCGCGCCGGAGTGATTGCCAAACTCCTCAACGAATACCGACGCCTCTACCCCACCGGCCCGGATGGACGTTGATCCGTCTCCTCTTTCGCCTCATCCCTCGGCGGCTCATCCTGCTCCTGATTCTCCTTGCGATAGTCGCCGTAGCGGTCCGCTACACCAAACAACGACTTGCTGCCGAGCAACATCGGGCGCCCGCGCCTACTGAAACCCCTCGCCCTCCCCAACCGGTGAGGCAACCCTCTCCGCCGGAACGTCAAGACAGCGACCTGGAATTCGCAGCGCGCTACGCAATTCCAGATTCGCGACCCTCCGCTCCACCCGTGCCATGGACAGCCCGGCAAGTCTTGATCTCAGTAGCCGCAATCGCCTTCGCGTTCCTGGTCGTCATTGGAAGCATCATGGGCCTCGTTGAGGTCGTCGATGTAAGCGGATGGGGTGAGCACGTCGTCCTGCTTGTCGCGACGCTAGCCCTGCAAGGAGTAATGCTGCTCACCGTCTGGCACTTTGCCATTCGACCCGCCGGAGGTCGCTGGGCCTTGCTCGGGTTCCGCCAGGTCAAACCAATCTCCACTACGCTCATCGTCATTGCAGGCATCACCGTGTGCCAGGCACTCGTCGTCGGCTACGTGCAGCTTGTCGATTGGCTCGACATAGATACGCTCGTGCCCGGTGACCCGTTCGAGTCGTGGGACATCGATCCAGTCTCGTTCGCCATCATCGCCTTTTCGGCAGTCGTCATCGCCCCCCTCTTTGAGGAGATCTTCTTCCGCGGATTCATGTATCAGGCCTTCCGTAGGACCATGCCCCTCTGGCCCGCCGCCATCCTGACCTCGCTCGTCTTCGGCGTCGCCCACATTGACCCCGCCATCATCATCCCCATTGCTCTTGTGGGTATGATTCTCTTGGGCATTTACCGTTGGACGGGCAATCTTTGGAGCAGCATCATCACACACGCGGGTTATAACGCAATTGCCGTGATCGCGCTGGCAGTGCAAACGTGGGGCGGATAGAGCAGGCCTTTCGGCGCGCCCGTGAAGAGGGCCGCGCCGTCATCGCCCCCTATTTCACCGTCGGCTATCCTGACGTTCCTGCCACCGTTGAAGGCGTCAGTGCCGCCATCCGGGCAGGCGCAGACCTCATTGAGCTCGGCGTCCCCTTCAGCGATCCATTGGCGGACGGCGCGACCATCCAGAAGAGCTCAACCGCCGCCCTCAACAATGACGTAACTCTTCAAAGCTGCCTTGAAGCAACACGCCAGATCCGCGCCCAGTTTCAGGACACCGCCATCTTCTTCATGGGCTATTACAACCCTTTCCTGCAATACGGAATCGAGAAGCTTGCCGATGACGCCGCCGCCGCAGGCATTGACGGCCTTATCGTGCCTGACCTGCCGCCTGAGGAGTCAGGCCCGCTCGACGACGTTATCTCTCGCCACGGCCTTGACCTGATCTACATGATTGCCCCAACAAGCCCCGATGAGCGCATCGAGGCCATCTCAAAGCGCGCCCGCGGTTTCATCTACTGCGTGAGCCTAACCGGGGTCACCGGCGCGCGTGACGCAGTCTCCGCTGGCGTCCCTGCCCTTATCGAACGAGTACGCGCCCATACGGATATCCCCCTCGCGCTTGGATTCGGCATCTCCCGTCCCGACCACGTCACGTCAGTCGCGCCAATCGTGGATGGCGTCGTGATTGGCAGCGCCATGGTGAACCTCATGGGAGACACCCCCGCTGCGGAACGGACGCAAGTTGTGGAAAACTATGTGCGGAGTCTTGCGGACGCCGGACGCCGCCAGAACTCATGAGTCTCGCTACATTCGGAGGACAACAATGACTGCAGTTCGGGGCATCAGGGGAGCGACCACGGCTGACTCCGATACGCGAGAGGCCATTCTCGAAGCCACGGAAGAGCTCCTCCGTGAAATGTGCGCCGTCAACGAAGTCGACCCCGAAGACTTTGCATCTGTCTTTTTCACTACAACCCGTGACATCACAGCCGAGTTTCCACAGGTCGCCGCCCGAGTTGGATTGGGTTGGGAGAACATCGCCCTCATCGGAGCCACTGAAATGAACATTGCCAACGACGCCGAACGCTGCATCCGCGTCCTGATCCACGTCAACACGGACAAACGCCAGGACGAAATGAAATTCGTTTACCAGCGAGGCGCAGCCCAACTGCGGGCCCGCGGCAGAATCCAAACCGACAATTCTTAACACCTTTCATGAAAGCCTTTGAGGAAATCGAACGAGCCCGGACAACATCCGGCTCCGTTCTCACAATCGGCACATTTGACGGCGTCCATCGCGGACATCGGCACATCATCTCCCGCGTGGCGCAGGAAGCGCGTGACAACGGCCTGCAAGCCGGCGTGCTCACGTTCACAACCACACCCCGCGAGGTGTTTCAGCCTGACGCTCCCATCACGAATCTCTCAAGCATTGACGAGCGCATCTCGCTGCTGAAAGAGGCCGGTGCGGACTACGTCGTCCCCGTTACCTTTGACCGCGATCTGGCTGGCGTCAGCGCGCGCGACTTTGCCCAGAAGCTCGTCGATGACCTGTCGATGCGCCGCCTTGTCGTCGGCCCCGACTTCGCAATGGGTCGGCGACGTGAGGGCACGATCCCCGTCCTCACGGAGATTGGCGCGGAATTGGGATTCACCGTGCTGCCGATGGACGAGCTGCAGGACAGCGGCCAGCGCATCGGCAGCTCCGTGATCCGCCGCCTCCTCATCGAAGAAGGTGACGTTGCAACAGCAAACGATATGCTTGCCCGCCCCTACGCACTCTCAGGCACGGTGCAGGAGGGCCACAAGCGCGGCAAGGACCTCGGATTCCCCACCGCCAACATCTCAGTCCCTGCCCGCCGCGCCGTTCCTGCAGACGGCATCTACGTCACACGCGCCCATCTGGGAGATCGCGTCCTGGAATCCGTCACCAACGTCGGTGACAACCCGACCTTCCACGATCAGGAGCGCATGATCGAGACCTTCATCCTCGACTTTGATGAAGACCTCTACGGCCAAACAATCAGTGTTGAGTTTCTGGAAAGACTGCGCGGCGAAGTCGAATTCACAACCGTCGATGCCCTCGTTGACCAGATGCACCTTGACGTCCAACAAACCCGCGCCTACTTCGCCCAAAACCCCTAACGGCGCCCGTCTCATTCCCCTATAATCTAGGTACGGGCAAGCGAATCAGAGTACAGACTGCTAACTCGCCCGTCACAGCAGCGCATTTCATCGCTATAGGAGCATCTACGTGAACCTACGCACACCCGGCCCCACTCCCATCCCACAGGACATTCTCAACGCCCTTTCCGGCCCCATGATTGATCACCGCGGCCCCTTCTTCCGCGACATCTACGACCGCGTCAGCGCCAACCTCAAGCAGCTATTCGAAACACAAAACGATGTCCTCATGCTCACGTCCTCCGGCTCCGGCGGACTTGAAGCGGCCGTCGTCAACACCCTCTCCCCCGGCGAGCCCGTTCTCGCAGTCGAAATCGGCGCATTCGGCGTTCGACTCGGACGAATGGCAGAAACATTCGGCGCGGACGTTCGCTGGCAAAACGTCAAATGGGGACAGGCGGCCACGCCGGAATCCGTCGCCGCATCCCTCGATGCCAACCCGGACGTGACCTCCGTCCTCATCACCCACAATGAGACCTCAACCGGCGTCACCAACCCCATCGGCGAGATCGCGCAGGTCGTTAAGCAGCGCGACAAGCTGCTCATCGTGGACGCCGTCTCCAGTCTCGGCTCGCTCCCCTGCCCGGTTGATGAATGGGGCATCGATGTCGTCGTCACGGGCTCACAAAAGGGCTGGATGGCCCCGCCCGGCCTCGCCATGGTTAGCCTCAGCACCCGCGCATGGGACGCCGTCGAGAAGTCCACCATGCCGAAGTTCTATTTCGACCTGAAGCAGGCGCGTGATTATTCTGCTCGCAGCCAGACCCCGTGGACGCCCGCCATCCCCATCTTCTACGCCCTCGACGCATCGCTAACGCAATTGCTCGATGAGGGCCTTGCGGCCATCCACGCCCGCCATCAAGCCGCAGGCGACCGCATCCGTGCGGGCGTCAAGGCGCTTGGCCTCTCACTGTTCCCCGAGGACGAGTCCTACGCCTCAAACACTGTCACTGCCATCAAATGCCCGGACGGATTCGCCGTTGCGGACATCCGCAAGGCCGCAGCGGACATGGATGTTGTACTCGCTGGCGGTCAGGCCCGGCTCTCGGACTCCATCTTCCGCATCGGCCACCTCGGCTATATGCCCGACGAAGAGCTCGATGAGGCGCTCGATGTCCTTGGCAAGGCCCTGGAGCAGGTCGGGTTCGCGCCCGCAGCGGCAACTGCATAGATGCCCATGCGCGTCCTCATTGCAGACCCCATCGCGCCCGACGGCGCGGAGATACTTGGCGCGCGAGGCGTTGATGCGGACACGCGTCTCGGCCTAAAGGAAGACGAACTGATCGCCACTATTAGCGACTACGACGGCCTCATCGTCCGCAGTGAAACGAAAGTTACTCCCGGCATCCTCGCCGCAGCTAAAAAACTCCAGGTCGTTGGCCGTGCCGGCGTGGGTTACGACAACATCGATATCGAAGCCGCCACCGGCCACGGCGTCATCGTCGTCAACGCCCCTTCCTCCAACACCATCTCCGCTGCCGAGCACACCCTTGCAATGATGCTCTCGGTCGCCCGTCACGTCCCGCAGGCCCATTCATCGCTCGCGGGTGGCGAATGGAACCGCCGAAAGTTTCTCGGCACTGAACTGCGCGGCAAGACGTTGGGTATCGTCGGACTGGGTCGTATCGGATCGGAAGTCGCTCGACGCGCCGCCGCCTTTGAGATGCGTATCCTCGGCTACGACCCGTTCGTCGCAGAGGAACATGGACGCCATCTCGGCGCGGAGATCGTCACCCTCCCCGCCCTCTTTGAACGATCAGATATCATCACTCTCCACACTCCCATGACGGACTCCACGCGCCGCCTCATTGGTGAGCCTGAACTTTCCCAGATGAAGAAGGGCGCAATTCTCATCAACTGCGCCCGCGGCGGCCTTGTTGACGAGGACGCCTTGCGCGCCGCCATCGAGGACGGTCGAATCGGCGGCGCGGCTCTGGACGTGTTCATCACGGAACCGCCGGAGGACAGCCCTCTCTTTCAACACCCCAACGTTGTCGTGACTCCCCACCTCGGCGCGTCCACTGAAGAGGCGCAGTCCAACGTAGCGCGTGAAGTTGCGGAGCAGATGATCGACGTCTTTGAGGGACGCGCGCCCCGCTACGCCGTCAACGCCCCGCTCATCCCGCCGGAGACGGCGGCCGAGCTTGCTCCATATGTTCCCCTTGCCCTCGTTGTTGGCCGCCTGGCCTCCCAACTCACCGAAGGCCAACCGGAACGACTGTCCATCTCTTTCCGTGGCGCCGTTGGCGAGCTCGCCACGGACATCCTCGCCGCCACAGTACTCAGCGGATTCCTCCAGACGGGCACGGAAACGCGGATCAACATCGTCAATGCGGGCACGGAGGCCCAGAGACGCGGCATCCACGTCCAACAAAGCAAGGACGCCGACCAGACCCCCCCCTACACCAACCTCGTAAACCTGGATGTGCACACAACGGCGGGAGAAACAACCGTCGGCGCAACCCTCACAGAGCGCGGGCAAACGGAGATTGTCCAGGTCAACGGCTACCAGGTCGGCATCATTCCCACCGGCGGCCATTGGATGATCATCAGCCACACGGACCGCCCTGGGATGTTGGGCAGAATCGGCACGGTCACGGGCGAGAACAACATCAATATCGCCTCCCTCCACGTCAGCCGTGAGTCCATGCGTGGCCCCGCCCTCACTGTCGTCAACGTCGATGAGTCCCCGGAGGAACAGCACATCGCCGCCATCCTCGGCATCGACGGCGTCGACACTGTCCGCGTGGTAAATCTGTAGGTTCCCCGTTTACCCTGAGCCTGTCGAAGGGTGAAACCCTCCCCTCATTCCTGCGAAAGCATGCCCCGTACTCCGATACGGGGCAGGAATCCATCGGGACTCCTAAAATGTCATTCTGAACGGAGCGCGGTATCCTACTTTCAATCTGAGTGGAGTACACACACCCGTCATACTGAGTGGAGCGCACACCCCCACCTGTCATTCTGAGCGGAGCGCACACCCCCCCCTGTCATTCTGAGCGGAGCGTAGCGGAGTCGAAGAATCTTGAGTACGCGCAACCAAACTGAAGAAGCAGCCCAACAAATCGAGCGACTGCGAGACCTCATCCGCCGCCACGACCACCTCTACTACGTCCTTGACGCCCCCGAAATCTCCGACGGCGAATATGACGGCCTCCTTCGTGAACTCCGCCGCCTTGAGGAGCAACACCCTGACCTCGTAACGCCGGACTCCCCCACGCAGCGCGTCTCCGGTGAGCCGTCTGAGCGATTTCAGACCGTCCGTCATCCCGTTCCCCTCCTCAGCCTCGGCAACGTCTTTACCGACGAGGAGCTTGAGGCGTGGGAGCGACGCGCCATGAACCTCATCCCCGGCGAGGCCATCGACTACTACTGCGAACTGAAATATGACGGCCTGGCAGTCGCGCTCACTTATGAGAACGGCGTGCTCGTCCGTGGCGCGACGCGTGGCACCGGCGTGGAGGGTGAGGATGTCACTGCCAATCTCCGCACCGTCCGCAGTATTCCTCTGCGCGTCACCGGAGAAAACATCCCCGCCCGCTTTGAGGTGCGCGGCGAGATTCTCTTTCCCATCGACAAGTTCGAAGAACTGAACCGTGAGCGCGAGGAACGCGGTGAGCGTACATACGCCAACCCCCGCAACACCGCCGCCGGGTCCGTCCGACAGCTCGATCCGCAGATAACGGCCTCCCGCCCGCTGGAACTGTATGTCTATTCGCTCGGCTGGGCGGAGGGCGACGTGCCCGAAACCCAATCTGAAACCCTTGAGTGGCTTGGCCAATTGGGATTCAAAATCAACTCCGGCAACCAAAAAGCCGCCACGCTCTCTGAAGCCATAGGCTTCTATCAGGACGCCCTGGAGCAGCGTGAGTCTCTCAATTACGGCACGGACGGCGTCGTCATCAAGGTCGACTCATTCCGTCTCCAGCGCCTGCTGGGAATCGTGGGACGTGAGCCACGCTGGGCCATCGCTTACAAGTACCCCGCGGAGCAGGCCACAACTCGTCTCAATGAGATCGGCATCAACGTTGGTCGCACTGGCGCGCTGAATCCCTATGCGGTCTTGGAACCCGTCCAAGTCAGCGGCGTCACCGTCAAGATGGCGACCCTTCATAACGAGGACTACATTCGCGAACGCGATATCCGCATCGGCGACATCGTCACCGTCCAGCGCGCGGGTGAAGTCATCCCGCAGGTGCTCGGCCCGGTCACCGAAGCCCGTACAGGTTCCGAAGAAGAATTCAACATGCCGCCAACATGCCCGGAGTGCGCCGAACCGGTCGTCCGCCGTGAGGGTGAGGCCATCCACCGCTGCATCAACCCCGCCTGCCCTGCTCAAAGCTATGAGCTCATCAAGCACTACGTCAGCCGCCCGGCCATGGACATCGACGGCGTTGGAGAATCCCTCGTCAAACAGTTTCTGGAGGCCGGGCTTATCCGTGATTCAGCTGATCTTTATGCACTCACCGTGGAGCAACTCGTTGATCTTGAGCGCATGGCTGAGAAGTCTGCCCAGAACGCCATTGATGCTATCGTCCAATCGAAAGAACGCCCCCTCGCCAACGTCATCTTTGCGCTCGGCATCCGCCACGTCGGTGCAGAAACCGCACGCATCCTCGCAGAGCGTTACGGCGACATGGACGCCCTCGCCGCCGCCACACAGGAAGAACTCACAGATATCTACACCATCGGCAGCGTCGTCGCTGAAAGCGTTTACAACTGGTTCCGTGACGAAGAAAACGTGCGACTCGTAGAAAAGCTGCGCGAGGCGGGTGTCCGAATGCAGGAAGAGGTTATTCGCCCCGCTGGCGACCTTCCATGGACCGGACAAGAGATCGTTCTCACTGGTCGCCTAACCGAGTTGTCCCGCCCTCAGGCGGAGGAAATCGTGCGCAGCCTGGGCGGTAAGGCGGGGCGCAGCGTCACGAAGAAAACCACTCTCGTCGTCGCGGGCGCAGAGGCCGGTTCCAAGCTCGAAAAAGCGCAACGCCTCGAAACTGAAATCATCGATGAGGACGAATTCTTACGGCGCGTAGAAGAGGCGCGACAGTGACCGAGCAAGAACGTCCCGCAGGCCCCCTCCTCATTTTCGGCCTCCGAAACCCTACCGCGCGCTATGCCAACACCCGTCACAACGCTGGCGCGATGGCCGTCCAGCGACTCGCCAAACGTCACAACATCGAGTTCCAGCAGAGATCCAACGGCACTGTTGTTGGGCGCGGCGAACTCTCAGGACGCGATGTGCGTCTCATCCTCCCCGGTACATATATGAACGTCAGCGGCGACGCTGTCGGCCCCATGGTGAGGCGTTTTGGTCGCCGTTTGGACTCCGTTCTTATAGTGATTGATGAAATGGATCTCCCGCTCGGAGTCGTCAGGCTGCGTCCCTACGGCAGCGCGGGCGGGCACAACGGCATG
This sequence comes from uncultured Dehalococcoidia bacterium, assembly GCA_964405845.1. Taxonomy (GTDB): domain Bacteria; phylum Chloroflexota; class Dehalococcoidia; order UBA6926; family UBA6926; genus VXMO01. The sequence goes on from CAYOPL010000017.1 coordinate 20,087, forward strand.
AAATCTATCATCCACTCTCTGGGCACGCAGGAGTTTCCCCGCCTCCGCATCGGCGTGGGCAGGCCGGATGACGCGGGTTCTGACCCCATCCGGCACGTCCTGTCGCGTTTTCGTCCCGATGAACAGAAACCCCTCGACGCCACGCTTGACCGTGCCGCCGACTGCATGGAACTTCTCATCAGAGACGGCATCAATGAGGCCATGAATGAATTCAACGGCAGGCAGGCTGAGTGACGAATGCTGCTCCCTTGTATAGGCTGATTCCTTTTGGGTTGCTCGCAGTCCTCATCCTCCTTGCCGCCGCATGCGACCCGCAGCCCGATACCACACCCGTAGCGAGCGCCACCCCCACACCACGCCCGGCACCCCTCCTTGAATCTGTCTCCACAGCAAGCCCGACTACTCTCTCGCCTGCGACACCGACCGCGCTGCCGCCGAATACAATGCTCCTTACCGCCATCCACGAGGGCCAGACTCTGACCTTCGATGCCTTGCCCGAACCAACTCCGCTGGATGTCTACACACTTGCACGGCAATTCCTCCCGGACGCGAACCTCTCCTCACCTGACACGCCCAGAGATGCCGTCGGCGACACGAGGTCCTTCTACGTGTACAACCTCCGCCAACCCTCACGCTTTGGCATTGAAGCCCGCCTCTGCGCCTCGACTGAGAATCTGGATTTCTACCTGGATGAAAGCCTCGGTCTGAGATGCGCCGTATTCACCGATGCCCTGACGCGCCGAATCCAAGAAAGAATCCGTCCGTTGGTCATTTCCAATTTCGCCGGTGACCTTTCCGCTGCAGAAGAAATCAGGATCGCCATCGTGCACGCAGACCTGCCCGGCTTCGGCGGATACTTCGATGCCTCAGATCTCTACCCGACGGCCATCAACCCCTACGCAAGCGGACGCCACACCATTTACCTCAACGCGGCAGGTAGCAGATCCGGCAACCCCCGGGATATGACGTATGACATCCTCGTCGCTCATGAACTCCAACACGCCGTCCACGGACTCTCTGACCCGGATGAATCAACGTGGGTGAACGAAGGTCTCTCCGTCCTGGCCGAAGAAATTGTTCCCACAATTGCGCGCGCCAACTTTTTCCTGCAAAGTTGCCCTCCAACACAACTGATGGCATGGCCGTCCACGCCCGGTGCGGCCTCCTGCAACTATTCTGCCGCCGGCCTTTTCATGCGCTACATCCGGGACACCTATCCCGGCCCGGACGGCACCCTGCGGATGCTCGTGGCCGAGCCTGCCAACGGCCTCCGCGGCATTGACGCCTACCTGACCACGATTGGCGCGAACGTGAATGTTCTGGAGTTGATGGCGGATTGGGGTGTCGCCAACTACCTCGATGGCCGTTCAAACCGTGATTCCTACCCAGACTTCGATGCCAACGCCGCTCCCACGTCACGACTGAGTCAAACCGGCGAACTGTCAAAACCCTTCACGCAATTCGCCGCCGAATACGTCGCACTCCCCCTCGAACCCGGCGTCTACCAGGTCAGTTTTCAGGGCGAGACGTTAACTCCCTTGTTGCCGGAACCGGACTACCTGTCCGGCTCGTTCTGGCACGCCGGCAGCGAAGACTCTACAGCCTACAGCCTTACACGTGAGTTTGACCTTCGCGATGCCACCCCCGCCGATGACGCAGTCCTGACTCTTCTCCTCCGCTACGACACGGAAGAGAATTGGGACTACATCTACGCGACCGTCTCCACAGACGACGGCCAAACATGGCAGGTACTCCGTTCCTCCTCCATGCAGAACACGTCAGAGGTCGCCTTTGGCAGTGCCATATTCGATATGGGATTCACTGGAATCAGCGGCAACGCCGCGCAGCCCCAATGGATCCTCGAAGAACTGGAGCTTTCTGAATTTGTCGGTGAGAATATCCTATTCCGTCTGCTCTACCTTACTGATCAGTCCGTCAGCCTCGACGGCGTCTCCCTCGCGGGCGCGTGGCTCCCCGCCGCACGTTACGGTTGGGCCGCCATCAACCACCCGGTGCCGACACCTCTTGCTTCCGCAACAACCAATGACCAACCCGACGGCGGCTGGACGCCGGACGGATTCTTTTTCTCCAACAACCGCGTCCAACAGGACTACGCCGTCCGCCTCATGACCGTCAACGAAAACGGTAACGCTTCGATTGCCAGAGTTCCCGTTATTGAACATGCCGGCGTAACCATCAATTTCGACAACTCCGACGGCAACATCACCCACGCCGCCATCATGCTCATGCCCCTCGCCCCCCAGACCCGCCAACCCGCCCGCGCCACACTCTCCATCCGCCCCATTAGCGAAACGTGATAGCGTTAGTGAAAAAGGGAACAATCTCCATATGGATAGAGCCAAACTGATAGCCGTCATTGGCGGCGCAGCTCCGCCTCCTTCGGCCCTCACAGCCGCAGAAGAAGTTGGTAGGCTGCTCGCGGAACGCGGAATGGGCGTCGTCTGCGGCGGCCTTGAAGGCGTCATGGAAGCCGTCTGCAAGGGCGCCTACGATGCGGGCGGTCTCACCGTCGGACTTCTTCCCTCCTATCGCGAGGCGGACGCCAACCAATACGTCAAAATCTCACTCCCTACTGGTATCGGCTACGTCCGAAACGCGATGGTTGTCCGCGCGGGCCGTGCAGTCATCGCCGTCGACGGCTCCTACGGAACCCTGAATGAAATGTCCATGGCGCTCGCAGAGGGCATCCCCGTTGTCGCGCTGGATAGTTGGGAGCTCGCGGTCGGCGGCAAGCAGGACACGTCCGTCTATCGCGCGGCCTCCCCGCAAGAGGCCGTCGACATGGCAATCTCCCTTGCTGAACAGAGGGGCGACGCATGAGCGCCATCGAAAGCGTCCACGCCGGCGAGATCCTCGACTCCCGTGGCAACCCTACCCTCTCGGTAACCGTCACGCTCGCAGATGGCTCTCGTGGCACAGCCGCCGTTCCGTCCGGCGCGTCCACCGGGACATACGAGGCCGTTGAACTCCGTGACGGCGACGCAGCCCGCTACGGCGGGCGCGGTGTCCTGCAGGCCGTCAACAACGCGAACACCGTTATCGCCGACGCCGTCCGCGGCATGGATGCCCGAGAACAGGCCGCCGTCGACCGTGCAATGATTGAGCTGGACGGCACTCCCAACAAAGGACGGCTTGGCGCGAACGCCATCCTCGGCGTCTCCCTCGCCGTCGCACACGCCGCTGCTGCCTCCCAGAGCCTCCCCCTCTACCGCTACCTTGGCGGAGAAGAGGCCGCCCGCCTGCCCGTCCCGTTCTTCAACATCCTCAACGGCGGCGCTCACGCCGCTGACTCAACAGATTTTCAGGAATTCATGGTCGCCCCGCTTGGCGCTCCAACATTCGCCGAGGCCCTGCGGATGGGGTCAGAGATCTACCACCAACTCCGCGTCCTGCTCCGGGCGCAAGGCCACAACGTCAACATCGGTGATGAGGGCGGCTTTGCCCCGTCTCTCTCCTCCAACCGCGCCGCGCCGGATCTCATCGTGCAGGCGATGGAAAACACAGGCCTAAGGCCGGGTATTGACTGCCATCTCGCCCTCGATGTCGCCGCAACGGAGCTTTATCAGGAAGGCGGCACATATAATCTCGAGCGCGAAGGACGCGTCGCCACGGCTCAGCAGTTGAGTGAGGCATACGGCGAATGGGCAGATGCCTACCCGCTCGTCAGCATCGAAGACGGTCTCGGTGAAAGCGATTGGGACGGTTGGAGAACCTTGACCCAGTCCATCGGCAACCGGATGCAGCTTGTCGGCGATGACCTTTTTGTCACCAACCGCGAATTCCTCGAGCGCGGCATCCGCGAAAACGTCGCCAACGCCATCCTCATCAAGGTCAACCAGATCGGTACGCTCACCGAAACGCTGGAGGTCATCGAGATCGCCCGCCAGGCAGGCTATGCCGCCATGATCAGCCATCGCTCCGGCGAAACCGAGGACACCACGATCGCCGACCTTGTCGTTGCCACCGGCACAGGCCAGATAAAGTCCGGCGCGCCCGCTCGCGGAGAACGCACGGCCAAGTACAACCGACTGCTCGCCATCGAGAACGAGCTTGGCGGCAAGGCGCAATACGGCGCCACAGATTTGCCGCGCGGCGGGAGTTAATGCCTGTAGTCAGGCAGCAATTCGACTGCATCCTGTAGAATCACCGAAGGGGTACGGGAAGACACGGGGAATCACATCGGAGGGGACATGACCACTCGCATTGGCATCAACGGCTTTGGCCGCATCGGTCGGCAGGTTCTCAAGGCAACGCTGGAACGTCATCCCGACGATCTCGAAGTCGTGGCGGTCAACGATCTGACCGACCCCGAGACCAACGCCCATCTCCTCAAGTACGACAGCACCTACGGCCGTTTCCCCGGTAAGGTCGAAGCCCTTGAGAACGGTCTTTCCATTGACGGCAAGGAGGTCAAGGTCGTTGCCGAGCGTGACCCCGCCCGCATCCCGTGGGGCGACCACGGAGTTGACATCGTCGTCGAGTCCACCGGCATCTTCACGGACGCCACCAAGGCCGCAGGTCACCTTGAAGGCGGCGCAAAGAAGGTCATCATCTCCGCCCCCGCCAAGAGCGAGGACCTCACTGTCGTCCTCGGCGTCAACGATGACACCTATGATCCTGGCGCCCACCGCATCGTCTCGAACGCCTCCTGCACCACCAATTGCATCGCGCCCGTCGCCAAGGTCCTCCATGACCGCTTCAACGTTCACAAGGGCCTTATGTCCACCATCCACTCCTACACCAACGACCAGAAGATCCTTGACCAGGTTCATGACGATCTCCGACGCTCTCGGGCAGCAGCAGCCAACATCGTGCCCACCTCCACCGGCGCAGCGCGCGCCGTCGGCCTTGCCCTGCCGGAGCTCAACGGACGCATCCACGGCCTCGCCTACCGCGTGCCCACTACAACCGTCTCCATCGTGGATTTCACTGCGGAGATCGACGGCGACGTGACTGCCGAAGAGGTCAACGACGCCTTCCGTGAGGCCGCGGCAACATCCATGCAGGGCATTCTTGATGTCTCGGATGAGCCTCTCGTAAGTTCAGATTTCCGGGGAGACCCCCATAGCGCCATACTGGATTCGCTCTCGACCATTGTCATCGGGGGCAATATGGTGAAGGTGCTCGCGTGGTATGACAATGAATGGGGATACAGCTGCCGGGTCTCGGATCTGGCGCAATTCATGGCGAGCAAGGGACTCTAGAGCCTCAGCCCGCAGCGCAAATCGACGCGGGCCGCTGAAGAATCCCGCGTCGAACATTGCCTGATATCCGTCTCCGTCAACTTGCCCCGTATGCGGGGCTGATTGCGCTTGCGCTCAGCCTGCGCTGGTACGGCCTCGATTGGGGCGGCTACCACCCCGACGAGTGGCCAATCAGGACCTTCGCGTCCGGGCTCGGAATGCCAGACTCCCTCAGCGAGTTCTTCTCCACTGAAAGCCCTCTCAACCCCGGCTGGTTCAATTACGGCACCCTGCCCCTCATTCTTCTCGCCACAATCGGCTGGATTGGAGATCAACTCCGCGAGTTCGCCGATTTCGTTCCCTACCGTGAAGTCCTTTGGCGCGGCGCGACCGGCCTTGCCGACGCAGTAACCGTTGTTCTTATCGTGCACATTGGCCGGGAATTGTACGGCCGCACCGCCGGCTTTCTCGCCGCCGCCCTCTACGCCCTCGCCGTCCTGCCCATCCAGCTAAGTCACTACTACGCCGTCGACCCGCTCATGACTGCCCTGCTCATGGGCAGCCTCCTGGCCTCTGTCCGATTCCTGCGATCCCGTAACCAGCGCACGGGCTACCTGGCCGCCGCCCTACTCGGACTCGCCATCTCAACCAAGGCGACAGCAGTGGTCTTTGGCATCCCCGTAGTGTTTGTTTGGGCTGCGTACTTGTGGGCCCCCATACGAAGCAACGTCAGCGCCGATGCTGTCCGTGTTGCGTTGCTGCGAACCATCATCGCAGCCCTTATCGCCTTTGCCGCCTTCGCCGTCGCCCAACCCTATGCGCTCATCGACTTCTCGACCTACTTGAACGACGTGATGACGCAGGCCAACATGGCCCGCGGCGATTTCGAACTGCCCTTCACCATCCAATACGCAGAAACGACACCCTGGCTCTACCACCTGCGCAACCTCGTCATCTGGGGACTCGGCATTCCACTTGGCCTAGCGGCATTGGCGGGCACCACGCTCATTGCGTGGCGGGCCATCCGGCATCGCAACACCATTGAGATCCTCTTCATCGCCGCCTTGCTCATCCCGTTCCTGTGGCTTGGGGGTCAGCAGGTCAAATTCATGCGCTATCTGCTGCCCCTCTATCCCCTGCTCTGCATCGCCGCCGCCTTTGCCATCCTCTCCGCTATGGCATACCTTGCACGGTTCAGCAGAAAGGGAGCGTGGACTGGAGCATCGCTTGCAGGCATCGTCATCGTGCCGACCGCGTTCTATGCCATCGCCTTCACAACCGTCTTTGGTGGCGTACACTCCGTCGACCGCATGAGTTCGTGGATCGAAGAGAATGTCCCTCCTGGCTCCACAATCACAACCGAAGCATGGGACCAACGCTTTCATGGCGAGCATCGGTACGACATTGAATCGATTGAGGTCTATTGGCCCGACAACCGGCTCAAGACAGAAGACCTGGCCGCTCAACTCGACCGCGCCGACTACATCTACATGTTCAGCAACCGCAGTTACGGCTCCGTCACCCGTCTGCCCGAGCGATTCCCCGTCATGCGCGCCTACTACGATGCGCTTTTTGACGGTGAACTTGGCTTTGAGTTGGCGCACATAGAGGCCACATACCCGTCCTTGCTCGGCGTCACCATTGCGGAAGATACAATCCGCTACCTGGACTTTGAACCGAACTCGCCCGAAGTAATTCACGGCGGCGCAACCGGTCTTGTACTTGACCTGGGCATGGCCGACGAGAGTTTCACCGTCTATGAACGCCCAAAGCCCATGCTCTTCCGCAAGACAACCGCCCTTTCCGAATCGGAGTACAGGCAGATTCTTTCAGCCAGTCTCCCTCCACTTGGAAGTCGGCTTGCCTCGCCTGAATCCCCCTCCCTGCTGATGTCAGCCGAACTGGCAGAAGCGCAGGATGAGGGCGGCACCTGGACTGACATCATGCCCACAACAGGTCGCGGCTCAGGAACAGAACTCGTGCTTTGGCTGCTGGCCGTGCAGGGCATCGCGCTTGCCGGATTCCCGCTTATGGCCCGGATTTTCCGCCCGCTGCCGGACAGTGGCTACCTGCTTGGCAAGGCACTGTCATTGCTCATCGTCGCCTACCTTGCGTGGCTAGGCGCGGCGCTGCAGATTATCCCCTTCTCCCGCATGAGTGTCATCGCCGCCATTCTCCTCCTTGCCGCCGTGTCCGCATTCGTCGCCTACAGATCACGACGGGAATTACTGACTCTCATCCAACTGCGATGGCGATGGCTCCTCACTGCAGAGGTTCTCTTTATCACTGTCTTCCTTGTCCTCGTCGTCCTTCGAGCCGCCAACCCCGATCTCTGGCATCCGTTCCGCGGCGGCGAAAAGCCGATGGACGTTTCCTACCTCACTGCCGTCACACGTTCCTCGTTAATGCCACCCTACGACCCATGGTTCGCAGGCGGCTACTTGAACTACTACTACTTCGGTCATTTCATAGTCGCGACGCTCATCAAGCTCACCGGAACCGTGCCGGAATTCGCCGTCAACCTTGCCATCCCCACCTTCTGGGCGATGACGTTCTGCGCCGCCTTTTCCATCGGCGTGAACCTTGTCGAAGCAACAATTCAACGTGTCCGAACATACCGATTCCCGGCCACAGGAGCGCTCGTTGCCGGCTTGCTTGCCGCCCTCATGGTGGCCATCGCAGGCAATCTCGACGGTCTTGTTCAGCTGGCAGAACGAATCGGCCCGGCGGCGTGGGACACCATGACCTTCTCCGACTCAGGCAGCCTCAGCAATCTCCTGACCGTGTCGGCCTCCGCTCTTGGTGGTGAGGGGTTCGACTTCTGGCGTTCCAGCCGCATGATCGCCGTTCCCGGCACAATCAGCATCACGGAGTTCCCGTTCTTCTCCTACCTCTTTGCCGACCCCCACGCCCACATCTTCGCCATGCCATTCGCGTTGGTCGCTATCGGCCTTAGCCTTGCCGTAGCCCTCGCGCTGTATGACCGGCGTCGGCTCATATCTATTGCCCTGCCCTTTGGCGCTCTCGCCTTCACGCTCGGCGCCCTGTTCGCCATACACTCCTGGGACTACCCCACATTCCTGTTCATCGCCGTCGCCGCCATCGCGGTGGCCCTGTTAGCACGACAAACCCCTACTAAGACGACACTCATGCTGACTCTCATGGCTGCCGCGCTCCTGATCGGAATCAGCTTTGCCCTCTTTGCTCCCTACCACGCCGCCAACGCCACCTTTTACACGGAGATCGTTGGAAGCAACGAGCAGACCCCCGTACGCTCCCTCCTTGCCATCTTCGGCCTGCCCCTCTTGATCATCGTTATCTCCCTCCGCGCAGCCGCGTCCATCGCGCTTGGTATTCCCCGCGCAGGACTTCGCGAACTATTCAGAGAATTCCGTCTACGCATTTGGCACACCCAAGACACCGGTATTGCGTTCCTGACCCGCTTTGCCGGCGTGATCGGCGGCGTCATCCTTACCGCGGGAATCCTGGCGCTGTTCCTCGCGGGTTTTGGCAACCTGACAATCACCGCCGCGCTCGCAGCTATCACTGTGGCCCTTACGTTCTCAGCGCGCCTGCCTCTACCCGTGCGCCTGTCCTACGGCGCGGCATCCCTCGCCTTTGGCCTCATTGCCGCCGTGGATGTCCTCGCCGTCCAGGACCACCTGGTCCGCATGAACACCATCTTCCGCGTCTACCTGCAAGCGTGGCTGCTGCTTGGAATCTCGGCGGCTTTCCTGCTCTGGTGGATGCTCCGCTCCGGCGGTGTGCTCAGGATGCCCGGCATCGGCCGCATCTACCGATTCTCGTTCTACGCGGTGCTAGCCATAGCTGTTCTCGGCGTGGCCATCTATCCCGTTCTTGGCACAAAGGCCCGTCTCACCGACCGCATCGATACGGACATTCCCCTCACTCTGGACGGCTCGGCGTACATGCAAGACGGAACATACATCGATGTCGACGACACCGAGATCATCCTTCGCCACGAACTCGACGCCCTCCTCTGGCTGCGGGAGAACGCCACGGGCCTCCCCGTCGTCGCCGAAGCCGGTCTGCCATCCGTGCAGAACGACACTCCCTACTACCGCATCCAGTCCCGTGCAGCAATGTACGCCGGGCTCCCGATGATTGTCGGTTGGCCCTGGCACCAGAGACAGCAGCGTGGCATCGGTATCGCGGAGCCGGAGATCGACCGTAGACAGGCTGACGTGAGCCGCCTGTATTCCTCCGGTTCCCCAACTGTCATCCGGCGCATCCTGGATGAATACGATGTCGGTTACGTCCTGGTCGGCCAGACAGAGCGTGCCTACTACCCGGAGGAGGCCGTCGCTGTCCTCGAACGGCACCCGCGCCTCACGCTTGCGTATGAGAACGAAGCCGTCCGTGTATACGAGGTGCTATCAAGCTAAGCCGGATCAGTTTGGCAATTCGGCGCTCATGCCCAATACTAACCACAGTCGTTCCGCTAGAGAGGTAATTGCTTGGCCGACGTCATCGCAATCATCCGGGATATCGTCATCATTATTTGGGGAGTGCTTGGCATCCTCGTGTTTCTCGCTATCATCCTCGTCGCGTTGGCTATCCTCCGCTCCGTGAAGCCAATCCTTGAAAACGTGCGAGGAACAACTGGAGAGGTTCGCACGGCCACCCGCCTCGTCACCGACGCCATCATCCGTCCCGCCGTCCCCGTCATCAGCTTCTACACCGGCGTCCGGCAAGGTTTTCGTGTCCTGCGTAGATTCGGCCGCCGTGATCGGGGCTGACTATTCTCTCTATTAGGCAACATTCTGAAACTGTCTTATAATCGCTTCGAGAAGCCCGATGAAGCGCCATTAGAAATCCGGGCGAGGGGGCAGGCCCAATGGTTGAACAAGATGACAATGGAAATGCCCTGACATTCCTGTTGGGCATCGTCTCCGGTGTGATTCTTGGTGTCGTTCTTGGCGTGCTTTTCACGCCGCAATCCGGCTCGGAATCACGGGCCGATATTCGTAGCCGAACACTCGGCCTGCGTGAACGCGCGCGTACTGTCGGCGAAACCGGCAATGATGCGCTCCGCGACGCCATATCAGAGGGCCGCGATGCCGCGATGCGCGCCGGCCAGGAAATGCAAGACTGGATCCGGCATAACCGCGGCGACGACCCGGCAACCTAACCGCCACTTCTTCGTCATTCCCGCGAAAGCATGCCCCGTACTCCGATACGGGGCGGGAATCCAGTACGGCGCGCAGTGCCGTCCCCGCTCACCCTGAGCTTGTCGAAGGGTGAGCCCGCCGAAGCCAGAACCCCTACTCCGGCGCCACTCCGGTCAACGCCTCTCTAAGCGCAGGTTCCTGCTCTTCTCGCGTAACCGCAAGTACAACTTGCCCTGCCTCAAGCTGCAACCCGTTCTCTGGCGTTCTCACCGTCTGATCCGGGCACACAATCAAGATAATCTGGCTGTCCCCGGGCAGATTCAGCAGCCGTATCTCTTCACCCAACAACGGCGAGTCCGGCGTTACTTCTACTTGGCACAATTCCCGCCCCGTCCCTGTCAGAGACAGCACTTGCGTCAATGGACGCGACGGCATTTCCTGCGCGATCTGGGACATGATCACGTCCGTTGAGTTCACGGTCGCGTCCACACCAAGAATGCTGAATAACTCCCTGTTGCGCGGATCGTTGATGCGAGCCACCGTTCTCGGCACCCGGAAACGCGCCTTGGCCACTTGGCAAGCGATGAGGTTGTCTGCGTCATCGCCCGTCACGGCTACAAACACGTCGGCCCTGCCGGTCCCCGCGTCCTCCAGTACACTCACCTCGCAGCAGTCGCCCTGGTAGCTCGCGCTGCCGAGGTCCTCGGCGACAACGGCGCAGCGTTGCGCGTCCTTCTCGATGCACAGGACTTCATCTCCGTTGGCCAGCAGGGCTTGCGACAGCCCAAAGCCCACTCGCCCTCCGCCCGCGACAATCACATACATATCGCTAGTTGTCCTCCGGTGCTTCGTCCGGCTCGTCAAAGATCATGTCGCGCATTAAATTAGTCACGAATCGCGGCGAACTGAGCGTTTGGAGACCCAGTTCTCGAAAGACATCTGCGCGGCTATCGTCATAGACTCGCGCGATAACACGGGGCACCTTGAAGATATGCTTCGCTACCTGCGCGGCCATCAGGTTCCGATTATCGCCCTGTGTCACCGATACGAACACATCCGCGTTCTCTATTCCTGCTCTCTGAAGCGTCGCCGAATCAAGTCCGTCTCCGATGATTGCGTTCCCCCGGAATCGTGCCGTGAGACGCCGGAAAGCGTCCTGACGCACGTCCATGATTGTCACGTCATGGCCTTCGTCCGCCAGGCTGCGTGCCAGCCCGGACCCTACCCGTCCGCACCCCATAATCAGAAATTTCATAGTTGTCGCATTCCCCGTCGATTCACTTGGTCACCGTGCGCCATTCTGATTGATGGGCGCGCGCAGTATCCACACCCTTGATGGGACGTGCTGCAGCACGTGAGCCGTAGTCGACCCCAGGCTGTAATCCCCGTAGCGTCTCTCATGGTCGATGCCCATGATTACCAGGTCCGCCCCACGTTCCACAGCCTCGGTCACGATTGCCGGCCCCGCCTGCCGCGCCTGTAGCAGTTCCGTAGCAACACTCGTCTTCCTGTGAGGCCAATGATCCTCGATGTCCTTGAGGATCCGTTCGCCGTTCAGGACTTGCTCGCGCATGGGATCATCCAACGGCACCGCCCGCGGAACCTCGATGATATACAGCACGTGGACGCGGCCTGACGACTCCCTCGCCACCTCGCCCGCCACCTTCAGCGCGGACTCATCCATTGCCGACCCGACGAGCGGCACAAGAACCGTTTTTGCCGTGGGCAGTTCGCCCTTTCCGCCAAACAAACTCGCAAGTGGCCCGGCCCAGGAGTTCCTCATCACCGCCCCAGCCTACCCCTCAGCTCCTAGCGAGCGGCCGCCTATCAGGTGCAGATGGAGGTGCGGAACGCTCATATGCGCGTCTGGGCCGTTGTTGATTGCGAGGCGATAACCCGACTCGGAAATACCCTCAGATGCTGCGAGTTGCTTCGCGATGCTTGTGAGAGTCCCCATGACTGGTAGCTGGGCGTCCGTAATCTCCCCAACGCTCGGAATGTGCTCCGTTGGGATGATCAGGATGTGGACGGGCGCGCGGGGATTGATGTCGCGGATAGCAAAAGCCTTGTCGTCCCTGTGCACGAACTCGCCCGGTATCTCCCCGTCGCGAATCCGACAAAATAGACAGTCGTCTGACCCTGTCACCGGCCGGCCTCCACGCCTACCCTGTCAGGCTGTACGTCGCCTCGGCCTCCTCCACGCGCTCCTCTTTCTTGAGCTTGTCCAGGTGCGTCCGAACGTTTCCGGCCGCCGCGCGGCGTAGAGTCTTCTTCAGGTTCCGCGGGTAGATGTCCTTGACCATCTCATCGACCTTTTCTATACCCTTTTCCAGTGAGGAAACCACCTGTTCCTCGCGCTCCTGTCGATGAGACATATACCACGCGACAAGACGGCGCCCTCGCGGCGGCGGCACAACCCCGCCATGAGCCGGAGCTATCGTGTCCACGCGCAGCTTGGACAGTTTGCCGAGAGTCTTCATGTACTCGAACAGGTCCTGAACGGACGAGGATGAGGAGCCCAGGATCGTATCCCCTGTGAACAGCACCCGCTCGGCCGCCAGGTGATAGCAGACGTGGTCGACTGCGTGGCCCGGCGTGAACAGCGCCCGCAGCGCAATTCCCCCACCCGTCCTCAGCATCTCCCTCGATTTGAGCGGAACAACCAGCTCATCCTCATGCCCCAGCACGTCCCGCAACTGCTTCGCCAGCTTCGGGTGACACCGCACGGGCGCGCCCGTCGCCTCCTGGATCCTGTCAAGGCCGCCGGTATGATCGCCATGGCCGTGAGAAATAAGGATTCCCCCGATCTTCGGTGAGCCAAGTCCTTCCCAGTACTCAAGAATCTGCTTCGTCCAGGAGCGATCATGCTCGCCGGTATCCAGTATCAGCATCTCTTCGGACGGATCGCCGATGAAATAGATGGTGGTCCCGCCCGGATGCATGTAATGCGTATCCGCGATGTGGCACGCATAAACGTGGTCAGTGATCTGTGTCATTTCTACTCCTCATGGCTGCCCGCCGCCTGGTTCGCTGTGCGGGCAACGCGAACGACTGTAACGCGGCGGAAGACGATGGTCAACGCCCATCCTGTCCTTTCCCGTCGAACTGCTCAAAATGCAGCTCCTCAAATTCCTTGTCCAGACCTGCCAAAACAAGCACGTCACCCCCGGATACCTTTTCAAATCTGTCCGGGTGAATCACAGCCTCATTGCGATTGCGAATAATGAGCACCACGCTCAACTCATTCGCCTGGCGAGGATGCACCAGCCCAAGTTCCTCAATGGTCTTCCCTGCCATGCCGTCATTGACGAGCACCGTGCTGATCCCATAGTCGCGGCCCAGCTCAAAGTAGTCCTGCACGCCCTTGAAAGACAGGCTGTGAGCAAGTCGCTCGGCCGTATCAAGTTCCGGGAAAACCACCCGATCCGCGCCCAGCTGTCTGAGCGCGTTCCCGTGCAGCTCATCCCTGGCTCGGGCAACCACCTCCGGCGCGCCAAGCGTCTTCAACAAGACCGTGGTCAACAGGCTCACCTGGATATCGCCGCCAACCGCCACAATCACGGATTCGGATTCCGGCACCCCAAGCTCAATGAGAGCGCCACGGTCGCTCACGTCCGCCACCATCACATGTTGAAGCAGCGCCGCCGACTCCCGCACCCGGTTGGGATCCTTATCAATGGCGAGCACGTCCACGCCCTTCAGTTGAAGGTCGCGTGCAACCCGCTGGCCGAACCGACCGAGTCCCAGAACAGCTACCTGTCCTTTTGCCACGTCAGTACTCTCCGCTGAGTTGATCCTGTACTAGCCTATCCTAACTTCCGCTTCCGGGTAGCGGTATCGCGCATATCTTTCTCGATGAGCCAGCTCAAGCGCAAGGAAGAACGGGGCGAAACGCCCCACGAACATCGAAAGGATAATCACGCCCTTGCCGAAATCCGACATCCCCGGAATCGTCCCCGTTGATAACCCCACTAGCCCGAAAGCGGAAACTTCGTCAAACAGAATCTGGACGAAGTGCTCTCCCTCCACAAGGCTGAGTAGCAGCGCCGTCGTGTTCACCCAAACAAACGCAAAGCTGGCAATCGTTATGGCGCGCCGTACCTGTACGTCTGCTATCTCCCGACCAAAGATGGACGCGTGTGCAAGGCCCCGAATGCTCGTCGTGACGGACGTAAACATCACCATGAAGGAGTTGATCTTGATGCCTCCCGTCATTGATCCCGCCGCCCCGCCGATCAGCATCAGCCAGATCAGTAGGAAAAGCGTGTGTTCATACGTTGCCCCCACCGCAAACGTGCTGAACCCTGACGTCCGGTTGCCCACCGCCATCACAAGCCCGTCCCAAATGCGATTCGGTATGGGCTGTGATCCCAGGGTTGCCGGGTTGGACCACTCCGTGATCAGGATGCCGATGAAACCGGCAATCGCGACGCCAACCATGCCGGCGATGACAATCTTCACGTCCAGCGGCAGAGTCAGCCATCGTTTCTGCCTGTAGATGATGATCAGGATCGCCGCGCCTGTCGCCCCAACGAACGAGAGAAGTGTGATTGGCCCGGCGACCAGGATTGAATAGCGATACTCAAAGAGGCTCGGCGCGCCGCCTGTTATATCGAATCCCGCATTGTGGAAGGCTGACACGGAATGGAAAACAGCAAACCAGCCCGCCTCCGCCAGTCCATGCCCTGCCACAAGGAAGCCCACCACCAGCACGAGGAAACCGATGATCTGGAGAACAATTGAAATGCGTATGACTTGCATCGCCTCTTGGCTGACACTCCCAAGTGAGCCGCCCCCCAGCGTTGCTCGCAGCGACTGCCTGTCGGAAAGTGACGCTCTCCGCTCACGTCCGAAGATGATGATTGCGAGACCGGCAACATAGCCCAGGCCCCCGACCTCAATCAGGAAGAGAATGATGAGATGCCCGTAAATTGACCAGTACTCGCCGGTCTCAACGACAATGAGTCCCGTGACGAAAGAGGCGGATGTCGCCGTAAAGAGCGCCGTGACCAAATCAGTCGCCGTGCCGTCCGCGGAGGCCCACGGCATCAACAGTAGTGTCGTTCCAAGCGCAATAAGCAGGCCGAAGAAGAGCGATATCCTTACGTACGGGGTGCTCAGGAAATGTGGAAGTCTCGGCGCGCTTGGTCGAGCTATGGCGAGTCGACGAGATTGCGTGCCGACGGAGCGGCGCACAAGCCGCTCTCGGGGGCGCTGTCGATTATCGACCCCCATGGCAGACTAGCTGTCAGCCCTAGTGAAAACTGTCACGCAACGATTGTACGCCTTGCCCGCAACCCTCTCCGCTCACCCTGAGCTTGTCGAAGGGTGGGCCTCCACCAAAGAAAAGAGGCGCCCCGTCAGGACGCCCCTCATCATCGTATTTCAGGAAGGCCCTAGCTCTTGAACCCCGGATCCTCCCCCTCTTCCATCATCGTGATTGCCCGCTCCGCAACCTGCTTGAACACGTCATACGGCTGCGCGCCCACAAAGAAGAATCGCCCGATGACGTAGGCAGGAATCCCCGTCACGCCGATATTCAACGCATCTTGGTACTGCTTCTCAACCTCTTCCTTGTACGTGCGATCCTCAATGTGCTTATGCATCGTCGGCCAATCAAGGCCCACTTCCTCGGCGATGGGCTTGAGATTCTCCACCACTCCCAGATCAACGCCGTCGCCCCAATAGGCGCGATATGCCGCCTCGTGGAACGCCTCGCCCGCGCCCGCTTGCTTGGCAGCCTCCGTCGCCTCCAGCGCGAGCCGCGTGTACGGAACACGCTCCGGCCTGTTCATCACAATGCCTGCCGCCTCGGCGGCCTGCTGCACGGGCGAGTTCGGATTGTTGTACCGTTCCGGACGCGCAATGCCCTCCGGCGGCAGATCCGGTCGCAGGAAGAACGCGCGATAGTCAATCTCGACGTTGAAGTCCTGCTTCAGCTTATCGACCCGTTCCTGGCCGATGTAGCACCACGGTCAAATGTAGTCATACCAGACCGTGACCGGTAGAATCGTTCCCGCTGCAGTCGCCATGGATAGCTCCCTTGCGTTGTGCGTGCTCGCGGCGTGACTACCCCACTATACGCCTACGATTTGACCTTTGTATTGCGACCCTCCCTTTGCCCAACCCCTTCGTCCTGCCATAGGATTATTCACAAGCCAATGACACTATCAAGCAACGATTCAGCTGAACCGAAAAGCGGCGCGCGTGGCCGCGCGCAGTCGGAATCCTCTGTTGACCGGACGAGGGCAGCTCCTCCGGGCAAGGCAGCCAGAAACGCCGGGCTCTTCCTGATCGTCACTGCGCTCGTTACATTGGTCGCAGTCGCGGGGCGTGTCGCGGCCGATGCGGATCGGGACACCGTGCAGGAGACCCTCGCGGCGATCGCGGACAGCAGGCTCCCTTACGCCCTGAGCGGTGCCGGCAGGCTGGCGTCCGGTATTACTTTGACGGTGGCCGCGCTCTACCTGTATCGGACGTGGATCATCCGGGAGCGACTTGTTACGCCCATTATCCCTGGCATCCTTGCGCTTTCAGGTCTGCTCACAACTGTCTCCGGCCTCACCGCAATCCTGCTGTCCGCTGCCGTGCCCGCATCAGGCGAAGCAGCTAGCCCGATCCATGAAATGATGGACGGACTCCACTGGCTCGCAGGTGTGGCCGGCTTCTCGACGGTGGGCCTTGCTCTAATCGTTGTTTCGCCCTATCAGTACCGGATTGGCGGAATGCTGCGCGCCATTGCCCCCGTCTCTGCGGTGTTGGGGGCGGTAATGCAACTGATATGGCTACAGGATTTCACCGCCTTGCATCGCGTATCCGGCATGATCTTCTTCGCCTGGCTCATCGTAATCGGACTGATGCTGATTTCAGGACGGGCCGAACGGCAGGTGCGGTCTTGGATTTCCAGCAGCGGTGTCCGTTTCACGGGCGAATAGCGAGATGGGAGTCGTAATCTCGCAAGTGATCCTCTATACGGTTACAATGGCAGGGAGTGACTGACACAATCGTCATTCGATATGGAGAATAGAAACTTCGCATTCGCCCACCAAGCAGCAATTGAGGCAGGTGAGACTTAGTGACCACAGTTGACGAGACGATACAGGATGTTGCTCCTGAGTCCAATCAGGAACTCAAGAGCATCGCCAAGCAGGACTACAAGTACGGCTTCATCACCGAGGTGGACGCGGACACAGTTCCCCCCGGCCTCACGGAAGACACCATCCGCCTCATCTCCTCCAAGAAGAATGAGCCGGAGTGGATGCTGGAATGGCGCCTTAAGGCCTTCCGGCATTGGGAGACCCTGCTGGACAAGGAGCAGATCCCGGATTGGGCGCACATCAAGCACCCGCCCATCGATTTCCAGGACATGATCTATTACTCTGCGCCCAAGGCAAAGGAGCAGCTCAGCAGCCTTGATGAGGTTGACCCCGAGGTTCTCTCAACCTTTGAGAAGCTGGGCATCCCGCTTGAAGAGCAAAAGATGCTGGCCGGCGTCGCGGTGGATGCGGTCTTTGACAGCGTCTCCGTCGCCACCACCTTCAAGGCAAAACTCGCAGAACTTGGCATCATCTTCTCCTCCTTCTCGGAGGCCATCCAGGACCACCCGGACCTCGTCCGCAAGTACCTAGGCTCCGTGGTTCCCTATACGGATAACTTCTATGCCGCGCTGAACGCCGCCGTCTTCTCTGACGGCTCATTCTGCTACATCCCAAAGGGCGTCCGCTGCCCCATGGAGCTCACCACCTATTTCCGCATCAACACGGAGAACAGCGGCCAATTCGAGCGCACGCTCATCGTCGCGGACGAGAGCTCCTACGTCAGCTACCTTGAGGGTTGCAGCGCTCCCATCCGTGACACCAACCAGCTCCACGCTGCCGTCGTTGAGCTTGTCGCGATGGATGATGCCGAGATCAAATACTCCACCATCCAGAACTGGTACCCTGGCGACGAAAACGGCAACGGCGGCATCTATAACTTCGTCACCAAGCGCGGCAAGTGCCAGGGTGCGCGCTCCAAGATCTCATGGACGCAGGTGAAGACCGGCTCCGCCATTACCTGGAAATATCCCAGTGTCCTCCTGCAGGGCGACGACTCAATCGGCGAGTTCTACTCCGTCGCCCTCGTCAAAGGACGTCAGCAGGCGGACACCGGCTCCAAGATGACCCACATAGGCAAGCGCACCAAGAGCACCATCATCGCCAAGGGTGTGAGTGCCGGAGAGGCCGAGAACACCTATCGCGGCCTTGTCCGCGTCAACCCCGGCGCAGACGACGCATGGAACTTCACTCAGTGCGACTCCCTTCTCATTGGCGATCAGTGCGGCGCGCACACCACGCCGTACGTCGAAGTCAAGAACAAATCGGCCTACCTTGAGCATGAGGCCTTCACGTCCCGCGTCAGCGAAGATCAGCTCTTCTACTGCAACTCACGCGGCATCTCTGTGGAAAAGGCCCACTCCATGATCATCAATGGGTTCTGCGAAGAGGTCTTCAAGAAGCTGCCGTTTGAATTCGCCGTTGAGGCCACCCGCCTCCTTGAGCTCAACCTTGAGGGCACCGTCGGCTAGATACCCCACGACAACGGCAGTTCGACCAGCACTACATGACCACTACAAGCCCGCTCGATACGTACCTGACGGATTTCGCAGACGCCGCGCGAGACTATCACGCCGCGCGCGCAGGCCGAGACCCTGAATGGATCGCGGAGATCCGCGCCGAGGCGCTGGACAGCTTCCGGGAACTCGGCCTTCCCACCGCCCGACGCGGCAACGAAGAATACAAATACACCGACATCCGCCCGCTCATCCGACAGGGATTCTCACCGCTCCAAATCATCGACCGCGACAGCGCCGTTGCAGCATCTGACTTTGACCTTGAGCAACTCAACGTCGGCCCATCCGAATGGCATCGGGTCGTCATCGTAGATGGCCGATTCGCGCCGGAGCTTTCTGCTTCAGATGGCCTGCCGGACGGCGTCGTCTTTGGCAGCCTCGCCGAGGCCGTTCATTCTGAGAACGATGCAGTCCGCGCCCATCTAACCCGCCTCGCCGACCACAAGGAACAGGGCTTCACGGCCCTCAACACTGCCCTCGCTGGAGAAGGCGCGCTTGTCCTTATCCCACGCATGACCGCGGTCGATCAACCCATCCAGGTTGTCTACATCTCCACGGAGCAGACGCGCGGGACAGCCTCCATGCCGCGCACATTGATCATCGCCGGAGAGGACAGTTCCGCAGCAATTGTTGAGACGCACGTCTCCATGGCTGATGACTCCCATCTCACAAACGCCGTCACGGAGATTGTCGTCGGCGCGGGCGCAAACATCTCTTATTGCAAGGTTCAGCAGGAGAGTGAGGCCACCTACAACGTCTCAACCACACAGGTGGAGGTCAATGAAAATGCGACTTTCCGGTCCATGGCCATAGACATCGGCGGGCGGCTCACCCGCAACAACCTGAACGTCATCATGGCGGGCGAGGGATCGAACAGCGATGTTCGCGGCGCATACGTCATCACGCGTGACCAGCACGTCGACAACCAGGTCATCGTTGACCACCTCGTCGGCCACAACGATATGAACGAACTCTACAAGGGAATCCTTGACGGCCATGCCCGCTCCGTCTTCCACGGCAGCATCATCGTCCGCCCCAACGCCGCCAAGGTGAACGCGATGCAAGTGGACAAGAACCTGCTCCTCTCCAACGACGCGGAAGCTGACACCAAGCCCGCGTTCTGGATCTATTGCGACGACGTTCGCTGCGGACACGGCGCAGCGTGCGGCAACCTGGACGACGACGCGATGTTCTACCTCCGGAGCCGCGGCATTGAAGAAGAAGAGGCGCGGATGATCCTGATTCGCGCATACGTCTCCGAGATTGTGGACGCCATCCGGGAGCCATCCATTCACGATCACGTCGCGGCGCTCATCGCTGAGAAGCTGGATAATCTTTAACCGGGCATTTGTACCGTTGTGGATGATGTAGAGGGAATGGAAGCGCGTCGTCTCGCCGGAAGAGTGGAGGTGTAATGACCACAGATTCCGCGCCGCTCCGCATAGCTGTCATCGGATCAACAGGTTCGCTCGGCCAGATCGTTCTTTCCGTCGCTCGCTCCCTTGGTGATAACGTCCGCGTCGTTGGCCTCGCGGCAGGCTCCAACCTTGAAAAACTCGCCGAACAGATTCAGGAATACAAACCCTCACTGGCCGGTTTTGCGCGCGGACGGTGGCGCGACGAGACCCCGGAAGGCGTGGAGTTCAAGTCCATCAATGACATCGTCTCCGCTCCCGAGGTTGATATGGCCGTCATCGCCAGCGTCGGTCGAAACAGCCTTGAAGCCGCGTGGGCGGCCATTGACGCTGGAAAGCGTGTCGCCATAGGCAATATCGACACCCTTTACATCGCCGGTTCCTTGCTCGCCCGACGTGCAAAGGAGACCGGCGCATCTATCTTCCCTCTGGATGACGAGCCCATCGGCGTCTGGCAGACGTTGTGGGGAGAAGAAGCGGAGTCCGTCCGACAGGTCACTATGACGTCAACGTGGGGCACTGTGCAGGCGCGCCGTCTGCCCCGCCACGGAACTCAGGTGCCTTCTGGCATGGGGGCGCCCTTACCTGCCCGCGCAGTTGGACGAAAGCGTTCTATTGACGCCTCCACCCTCATGGTCAAGGCAACGCAGGTGGCGGTCGTCAACGCCCTCTATGACATCCCTCTGGAGAACATCAACGTCCTCTTCCACCCGCAGGGCCTCGTTCGCGCCCTGACCGAGTTCAAGGACGGCTCCGTCAAGTCCGCCCTGTTCATCCCGGACATGCGCGTCCCCGTCCAGCTCTCACTCGCATACCCAAACCGATGGGCGAACGCGGAGATCAACCGCGTCGACCTCCTCGCAGCGGGCCGCCTGTCCTTTGAGCCGCTTGAGCATGAGTTGTTCCCGTGCTACCAGATTGCTATTGACGCAGCCCGACAGGGCGAGACCTACCCGGCTGTCGTCGCAGCGGCCAACGACGCCGCAATCGACCTCTTCATCTCCCAGCAGATCGGCTTCACAGACATACCCAAAATTATTGATCGCGCCGCGAACGCGCACCGTCCCCAGCCGCTCAATGACCGCGCAAGCATCATTGAGGCAATGGATTGGGCCAAGACCTTTGTCGGCGGCCAGGTGCAGGATTGATTGCCGGATCGGACCATTTCCTTAGAGAAACTTCGCTAACCGACCACCGGAGGACGAATGAAACACTGGCGAGTCCTTACAATTACCCTCCTCGCCGTGGCGCTTGTTGCCGCGTCAATCGCATGTGAAGACGAAGAAGAGCCTCAGCCAACCGCCCAACCTTCACCGACGCCGGAAATCACGATTCCTGTCACCACTCCCCCAACAGCC
>CAYOPL010000018.1:0-1854 GCA_964405845.1 uncultured Dehalococcoidia bacterium
ATGGAGAAACCGGTCGCCGATCCGCCCATCGAGACCGATGCCACGGGCCACATCAAGGACATTGGCGCCAACACTCTCGCAGTAGTCGGCCATCTCGTTGATGAAGGCGATCTTGGTCGCGAGAAAGCTGTTGGCAGCGTACTTGATGAGCTCTGCCGTCTCCCGCGATGTATGCAGGATCGGTGTGCGTTCGAAGAAGAGGGGACCGTAGATCTCGTCCATCAGACGCGCCGCCCGCTCGCTCTCGCTGCCAACGACGATACGATCGGGACGCAGAAAGTCCCTCACGGCCGAACCTTCCCGCAGGAACTCCGGATTGGATACGACGTCGAACTCCGCGCGGGGCCGTATCCGTCTCATCACCTCCTCGACCCGGCGCCCGGTACCGACGGGAACCGTCGACTTGGTAACGATCACACTGTACCGCTCGATGACCCGCGCCACTTCCTCGGCCGCGCTGAACACGAAGCTGAGGTCAGCCTTGCCATTGCCGCGATGGCCCGGGGTTCCAACGGCGATGAAGATGGCGTCAGACTCCATCACCGATGGCGCGAGTTCCGTGGTGAACGTCAGGCGCCCGGCTTCGGTATTGCGACTCACAAGCCTCGGCAGGCCGGGTTCGTAGATGGGCACCTCACCCGACTTCAGGCGGGCAACCCGTCCTTCATCCCGGTCGACACAGACGACGTCGATGCCGAATTCGGAAAAACAGGCACCCGACACCAGTCCGACATAGCCGGCACCCACCATGGTGATGCGCATTGCTCAAGAGTCCCGTCAGGCTGTTCCAGGGGTGCACATACACAAACCGCGGGCCCGCGTCATCGTCAGCGCCCAGCCATCAGCACGTCCCTTGCCTCGTTGATCCGCCGGGCGAACCAGGCGGAGCCACCCTTGTCGGGATGATGCTCGGCCATCATTCGGCGGTAGGCTTCGGTAATCGTCTTTTCGTCGGCATCCGCCGCAACACCAAGGATCTCGGCAGCTTCGGCGACGCTCATGGTGGACGCGGAAGGGCGTGGTCCGGCATGGAACCCGCGCGGTCTCTTCCAGGGAAAGAGCAGTGGAAACAGCATGAGTCCGGCCATCAGTGCGGCGCGGAACTGCCCCGTGGCCGCCAGTGTGGCAATGCCGGCAACAATCGCTGCCGTAAGGATCCACTTGATCCAGCGCAGCACGGTTGATGCACGCGCGTTGACGCCGATCCAGGCCAGTGCCCAGATCAGGAGAACCCCGCCAATTGCCGCAAGCAACCAGTTCACGGCGGCATCATCCGCGATCGCGCATCAGGCGTTCCTTCTGGCGCTTCCATTCCCGTTCCCGGATTGCTGCCCGCTTGTCATGAGCATGCTTGCCCTTCCCCAATCCGAGCTCGACCTTGGCCACGCCCCTGGGGTTGAAGTAGATGCTGAGTGGAACAAGCGTGTAACCGCGGCGACTGACCGCACCGGCCAGCCTTTCGATCTCGCGGCGGTGAAGAAGCAGCTTGCGCGGCCGTTCAGGCTCATGATTGTCGCGGCCCGCCTGTTGCCAGGGCGAGATGTGACAGTCCTCGAGCCAGATTTCCCGGTCCCGTTCCCTGGCGAAGGCCCCGTTGATGTTGGCGCGTCCCGCGCGCAGGGACTGCGTCTCGCTTCCGGTCAGGACAATGCCCGCCTCGATCCGGTCCTCGATGGCATAGTCACGGAATGCCCTGCGGTTGCGGGCAACCGTGGTTCCCGCCGGAGTGTTCTTGCCCGCCATTGCACGTGTCAGGCGAGAATCCCGACCTGCCTCATGGCATCCCTCACCCCGGCCTTGGTCGCCTCTGCAGGAGGCGCCAGGGGCAGACGCACGGAGCCGTCGCCCCAGCCG
>CAYOPL010000019.1:0-54253 GCA_964405845.1 uncultured Dehalococcoidia bacterium
CCCTGCCACATCCCCCTTGACCAACCCCAAACATCTGTTCTACCATCCCTCTCACCTCAAATACGCCACCCCCGGCGGCCGGAACGTCGACGCCCGCGCCGCCACAACCCCCGGGAGCGCAAAAAGGAGGACGCTCCCTGCAGGGGATGCATCGCTGCTCAGAACCCTCTAGTTGCCCGGTAGGAAACCACGGCTGAACCGCCAACCCGGCGGACGCGACGGTGGGCTACTGGAAGCGTGAAGCGGCCTCACAAACCCAGGACCCTGGCCAGGCCGCCCGACGAAACCGTGCTCGACACGGGTCAACGCCAAACGGCAATGATGTCGAGCGCATGCCGCTTGACTGCGACGTGGCAACGCAGACTTGCGAGGACGGATCCCGCCAGTCATGCCGCTCGGCGTGATGAGAGCGAGGGACGAATCTCCCACTGGGCGCCTCGCCCGGCGGAAGACAGGACGTGGAAACCGACCCCACGTGGCCCAACCGCGTCCACCCCGGACGGGAATCGCGGCGCAGCGAGACCCGTGCCATGCCCAGGCGTCCCCTGTGGCGACCAATATGGAGTCGGCTGCGCGTGCCTAAACGGTGGCCCGCTATGCCGGAACGCGAACTCCCAAACTGCGTCCAACCGAAACGACCGCCACCCCGCCGGGAATCGGCAGCGATGCGTCCCCCAAGTCCAACCGCCCCAACAAAAAAGAAAGGAGACAGCTCCCCAATGAGTCGCGGAAGCCGCGCCCGGAGACGTTCCCGCCCACCTCCCCCCGCGACGGGATACAATAAACGCAGGCAGGAGATGCTGGCCGTCATTGGAATCGTAAGGAGCATCCTGAGAGTGAATCCCAACGAAGAGGAGAATGCTCGCTCCGGCCCCGAGCTTGTCCGCTCCTTGGCGGAACTAAGCCGCGTCGGCATGACGGACGACGAAGTCGTAGCGTTTGGTGGCCAGCTAGACGCCATCATCGAGAGCGTGTCGGCGCTGCAGGAAGTCGACACTGAAGGCGTCGAGCCGACAGGCCACGCCATTGATGTCACGAACGTCTATCGGGAAGACTCTGACCGTGAGTCCTATGGTCGGGATGAGATGCTGTCCAACGCCCCTGCCGCGCAAGAGGGCTACGTCCGCGTCCGCTACGTCTTCGGCGAGGACGAGACCGAACCCTAATTACCCGTTCGCCCTGAGCCTGTCGAAGGGCTCCTTCTCGTCATTCCCGCTTTTTCTTGTCATTCTGAGCGCAGCGAAGAATCTAAAATCTCCAGTAGCCGCCCAACGTGGATCCCCTCTCCCCGACGGAGAGGGCTAGGGTGAAGGAGAGCCCTCCGATGGCCCCACCACCTCGGTGAGCCAGCCTTCTAACTTCTCTCGTAACTCATCTTTGGCTTCCCGCAGACCGTGATTCGCGCCCGGGTACAGGATCAACTCCTTCGGCTCCCCCGCCCACTCATAGATGCGCTCAGCATCGGTGTAGGGCAGCACGTCGTCCTCACGACCGTGCACCACAAGCAGCCGCCGCGGCGCTATCTCCGCCACGTCCTGCGCTCCAAACGTCTGCCCTGATAGGGACGCCACCGCCACAACGTCTGGTGAGAACGCCGCCGACTTTATCGCTACTGCGCCGTTGGATGAGTGACCAACGAGGGCAAGCCGCCGCGCGCCGATGCCCCGCATGAAGGAGATGCCCGCCAGCACGTCTGCCACGGCCTCGATGAACACCTCAGGCCGCCGCTGCCCAAGCCGTAACGATGTCACCCCATGCTCGGTAAGTTCCTTGGCCAGCTCCTCATAGATGCCGTCCGCCGGGCCCTTGAGTTCCCGCCCACCGCCGACAAAGATCACCGCGCCGTCCTGCCCCTCTTTCGGATGCAAAATCGCCCGAATCTCGCCGCGATTCGTCCCGATGAGGAGGTCAATCGTGCCGTCTTCATTTGGCTTGGCTGAAACGCCGGTGAACGTGACGACCAGATCGTCGTCCTGCGGTGGCTCCCCCGGCCCGTTCGCGGTCGGAGGGTCCCCGTGGCCGTTCGACCCCTGCTCGACCATCAGTTACCCCTTCCCCCGGAGCGTCAGCGCTGTTGCGAATGTCGCTCCACAAATCGGCCCATGCGTGTGAGCGCCTCTTCGATGTCGTCCACGCTCGCGGCGTAGCAGCACCGCACGAAACCCTCGCCGGACGGCCCAAACGCGCTCCCCGGCACGACCGCGACCCCCTCTTCCTTGAGCAGCCGTTCCGCAAAGTCCTCGGATGACATGCCTGTGGGCATGATGGATGGAAATGCGTAGAACGCCCCGCGCGGTTCCACGCACGGCAGGCCGATGCGCCGTAGCCCCTCGACGAGCAGCCGCCGTCGCTGATCATATGCCTCGCGCATCTCGTCAACGTCGCGATCCCCGTTCCTCAATGCCTCCAGTGCTGCTGCCTGCGCCGCCGTCGGCGCGGACATCATCGTGTACTGATGGACCTTCATCATGGCCGAGATGATGTCCGCCGGCCCGGCTGCATAGCCAACGCGCCACCCCGTCATCGCGTACGACTTCGAGAATCCGCCCAGCACAAGCGTCTGATCACTGCGTCCTGTGAGCGACGCAAACGATGTAAATGGCACATCCGGTGAATACACAAGCCGGTCGTAGATTTCGTCCGCGATGATCAGCAGATCATGCCGCGCCGCCATCTCGGACAGTTCCTCGGTAGTTGCCCTGTCCAGCACCGCGCCCGTCGGATTGGACGGATTATTGATCAGCAGCGCCCGCGTCCGCGGTGTGATGAGCTTCTCAACCTCGGATGCCCGCAGGCGGAACTCATCCTCCATCGTCGTTGGCGCAGTGATCAAAGACCCGCCCGCCATATGCACAACGGGAAAATACGCCACGTAGCACGGATCGCCCGTAATCACCTCATCGCCCGGGTCAAGCGTTGCCCGCAGAGCTAGGTCAAGCGCCTCTGACACACCGACAGTAATCAACAGCTCCGACTGCGGATCAAAGCGCGCCCCGTACAGTCGCTCAAGGTAGGCTGACAGTTCCTTGCGCAACTCCGGCGTGCCGTAATTGGAGGTGTAGTGCGTGTGTCCGCGTTCTAGGGAATCGATGGCCGCCTCGCGGATATGCCACGGTGTAACGAAATCCGGCTCGCCGACACCCAGTGAAATAATTCCCTCTTGCCCCGCAATCAGGTCGAAGAACTTGCGGATGCCGGAAGGCGGGATATCCTCCACCCGCTGCGCGATGCGCCGTCGAGCAGTTTGCCTCTCTTGCGGCGGGGCAGTGTCGTGCCGAGTTGAATTAGTCATATCAGGCCGCCTACATCGACACCGGCAAGCGTCGTGGAGAATCGTCCTCTGAGTCGAACAGCGAGCCGTCCTCCTTGTACCGCTTGAGGATGAAATGCGTTACAGTGCCCTGCACGGCGTCCAGCACCGCCAGCTTGCTCGCCACGAAATTCGAGATTGCGTAGATGCTCTCGCCCGTCACCTGCACGGCGAGGTCATAGTCGCCGGAAACGAGGTGCATGGAGCGCACCTCCGGGAATCGCGCAATGCGCGTCGCCACCGAATCGAACCCAACCTCACGCTGAGGCGCAACGCGCACTTCGATGATTGCGTGCACGTCGCCGCGGCCAAGCGCGTCCCAGTTGACCTGTGACCGGTACGAAAGGATGATGCCGTCCCGCTCAGCCGTCACGATGGCCTCGCGCACGTCCTCAATCGACCGCCCGGTCATCTCTGCGATGCGTTCCGGCGGCGTCCGCGCGTCCTGTTCAAGAATCCGAAGAATGTCATCCATCACATTGAATGATACCGACTCTGCGAGAACAGCGTTGCCCTTACCCAATGGAATGGCGAGTGAGGAGCTGGTTTTCTTACCCCAACTCCGGCCGCATCGTGTGCCAGTCCGTCGCCTGCTCATACGTGTACGCCGCGCGGATGATGGCCTCCTCCCCGAGAGACGGCCCGATGAGCTGCAGGCCCACGGGCAGCCCGTCCACGAATCCGCACGGTAGGCTGATGGCTGGCACGCCCGCGATATTCACCGGAATCGTACAGATATCCGCCAGGTACATTGCGAGAGGATCGTTCGTGCGCTCTCCCAACCCGAATGGCAGCGTCGGCGATGTAGGCGTCAGTAGCACGTCAAACCGTGTGAAAGCGTCCTCATACTCGCGGCGAATCAGCGTCCGTACTTGCTGCGCCTTGCGATAGTATGCGTCGTAATAACCGGACGAGAGCGCGTATGCGCCCAGCAGAATGCGTCGTTTCACCTCCGGCCCGAACCCGTGCTGCCGCGTCCGCTCCATCCCCTCCCACATATCCGCCGCGCCGTCCCATGAGTACCCGTACTTGACGCCGTCGTACCGCGCAAGATTGGACGATGCTTCTGACGGCGCGAGGATGTAGTAGACCGGTAGGGCATATTCCGTCAGGCTCAGCGAGACCTCCCAGTCGACAATCGCCCCGGCCTGTTCCAGCACACGCGCGGCCTCAAGAACCGTGTCCCGAACCTGCGGCTCCACGCCCTCCCCGAACATCTCCTTGACCACACCGATCTTCATGCCCCGTACGTCCGGTAAAAGCGCCCGAGTGTAGTCCGGCGCCTCCCGATTGATGGATGTTGAATCCATTACGTCGTAGCCCGAGATCGTGTTCAGCGTCAGCGCAGCGTCCGTCACATTCGACGTGAGCGGCCCAATCTGATCCAGCGATGATGCGAATGCGATAAGCCCGTAGCGGCTCACAGTTCCGTACGTCGGCTTGATGCCCACTACCCCGCAGAACGACGCCGGTTGCCTTATGGACCCGCCGGTGTCAGAGCCCAGTGCGATGAGCGTCTCACCCGCCGCCACCGCCGCCGCTGATCCCCCAGAAGACCCGCCCGGCACACGACCGGAATCCCACGGATTATGCGTCGGGAAAAACGCCGAGTTCTCAGTCGATGACCCCATCGCGAACTCATCCATGTTGGACTTGCCAACCATCACCGCCCCCGCGTCCAGCAGCTTCCGCGCAGCCGTCGCAGTGTAGGGCGGTACAAAACCCTCCAACATGCGTGATGAGCACGTCGTCGCGATGCCCTCCGTGCACATGTTGTCCTTCAGCACCAATGGGATTCCGGTCAACGGCGAAGCGTTCCCCTCGCGGATGCGCCTATCCGCCTCCTCCGCCGCGCTGCGTGCTTGCTCCGCCGTTACTGTCACCAGGCCGCGTACCTGTGAGTCAACGGCCTCAACACGACTTAGCACCGCCTCAGTCAACTCAACGGCGCTGATCTCGCCCGCGGCCAACAGCCGTGAAGCCTCATGAGCGGAGAGATGGAAAAGATTGTCGGATGACGTCATGGTGTGAAATACGGTTAGAGGAGCCTCTGTGCCCCTTTGGGACTCAATAACTGCTCAACACGGCTCCAGACCTGAGCCTGCACCTCAGCGGCGGGTTGCGTCGCGTCCAGCGTGAGAAAACGCTCCGGGTCTTGTTCGGCAATCTTCAGATATCCATCCCGCACCCGCCGATGAAAATCCCGCGCCTGCTTCTCCATGCGGTCCTTCTTCTCCGGTACCCGCGCAAGCCCGTCCTCGGGTGAAATGTCCAGCAAAATAGTCAGGTCGGGTTTCAAGCCGCCCGTCGCGACCTCATTCATCTTGTTGACCTGATCCAATGGCAACTCGCGACCATAGCCCTGGTATGCCGCCGTTGAGTCCGCAAAGCGATCCGAGATGACGACACGTCCCTCCTCAAGAGCAGGCCGAATCACCTCCGACACAAGCTGCGCTCGCGCCGCCTCAAAGAGAAACAACTCCGCAATGGGGTCAACCCGCGCGTCGACGTTGCTCATCACGTCGAATCGCGCTTGTGTAACATCGGACTCTTCAGTGATTTCTACCCGATGATTCCTCACGAAGGAATGCACAAATTCGCCAAGCGGAGTGCCGCCCGGCTCATTCAGTGGAAGCACTTCGTGGGTGGCCTCTAGCCTTGCTGCCAACAGCTTCGCCTGCGTCGTCTTGCCGGCGCCGTCGCATCCCTCGAACGTGATGAAAATACCCACGGCTGCGTTAGCGCCCGGCCCCAACGGCTTCTCTCGCCCGGTACACACGAACCCGCCGGTTCGGCTCCCGGCCGTTTGAATGCGACTGCAGGCTCGCTTCCTGTGCCATCTGGTGCTGAAGCCTGCGGATGTACGCGTTCTGCGGCCTCAATTCGATTTCGTCCAAATCCCCGTCCAGGACGCGCTGCAGTGATTCCTCGGTGTCCTCCAGGATCGACTCAATATCTTCCGCCATGCCGCGTGAGTGCGCGATAGCTTGCAAGGCCTGCTCAAGCTGTACAGGCGTATTCTTCCGCAGCACGTAGACGGGAACGTGGTTGTCCTCCGCCGCCCTGACTGCCGGTGTGCGTCTTCGATAAAGCTGCTTCGTCGTCAGCATCACATCCGCGGAACTGATCGAATCAACCACGCGGAACGGCAGGCTCAATGTATAAAGCGTCTCCTCAAGTTTTCCCCGCCCGATGCCGTGCGCAAAGACGTCGGCCGATGTCCGCCGATAGTCTGCCTCCCGCGTCTCGTCCAGCTCCCGTTCTTCGTCCATCTGGTAGGTCGGACGGCCCGCGCCGATCAACCCAAACGACTCTTGGTCGCCCTCGGTTTCCTCAACCGCCCCTTCGTCGCTGATCTTTCTGCTCTGTGGCCGCGGCGGCGCCCCGCGCAGCATCATATCTACCGTCCGCGCCACGTCCGCATGCACCGCAACCTCGGTGCGACTGCGAATCTCAACAACCACGTTGAACGTCGGTGGAGCCTTGCGTTCCAACACCGTCTTGCGTGTCCGCCGTCGCCGCGCCTCCTCATCCCCAAGTGTCACGGCCTGTATCCCGCCCACCAGGTCCGCAAGTGTCGGATTCTGAACGAGATTGTCCAGTCGGTTGCCGTGAGCCGTCCCGATGAGCTGCACGCCGCGTTCCGCTATCGTTCGCGCCGCGGCCGCCTCCGCCTCCGTTCCAATCTCATCGATGATGATGACCTCCGGCATGTGGTTCTCGACCGCCTCGATCATCACCCGGTGCTGCTGATGCGGCTGCGGCACCTGCATCCGCCGCGCATGGCCCAATGAGGGATGCGGAATATCACCGTCCCCGGCAATCTCGTTGGACGTATCCACGATGATGACACGCCGCAGAGCGTCGTCCGCCAAAACGCGCGCCACCTCACGGAGCATCGTTGTCTTGCCGATGCCCGGACGCCCAAGCAGCAGGATATTGCCGCCGTCCGTAATGAGGTCCTCGATAATCTTGATTGTCCCGAAGATTGCCCGGCCAACGCGGCACGTGATTCCCACGACACGCCCCTGCCGATTCTTGATCGCCGAAATCCGATGCAGCGTTCGCTCGATGCCAGCGCGGTTGTCGTCGTTGAACTCGCCGACACGCCCGACAATGTAGTCGAGGTCCTCTGAGGTGATCTCTGCGTCGCTCAACTCGATTTCGGAATCAAGGAAGCGGGCCTCCGGCATGCGGCCAAGGTCCAGCACGATTTCGAGGAGCTGATCCGCGTTGCCGTGGGCGCGAAGTGGGATTGATATGCGCGGAGGAAGTGCGGAGTACAGCGCCTCCATATCGTCGGATTCCGACTCGCTGGCAACATAAACCTGCTGCTCCAAGCGTGTACCCCTTTCGCCCCCGATCATCCTGCTTTGAGCTTACCGCACGCGCGTAAGAAATTCTGCCGTCCGCGCTAAGAGGCTACGGGTGCAAATGCGCCCTCGAGCACCCGCTGACCCATTTGGCAGGCGAAGCTCTTGTACGTCGCCTCTGAGCGGAATCCTCGTGACATCAAGGCCCGGGCGGTGGCCGCGTCGTGGGTGGGAGTCAAAAACATAATCGTCCGTGAGCGGCCTGATGACTGTATGACCGACTCAATCAGCGCCTCAACCGCCTCGGGTTGCTCCGGTGCAACCGCGCACCGGGCAATCACCGCGTTGGAGCCCACCTGTCCGAACCTCACCCATCCGATTTGCCCGCCATTCACGGACGCCACAATATCTGTCGTCTTGCGCACGTCGATCCATCGCGTCGCCAATGACGCCTGCCATTCGCGCACCGTCATCCCGTCCGCCGCGCGCATCTCAACAGGTGCCCAGGATGTGTGGAGTCGGAATAATCGAAAGTCTGCGGGTTCCGTAAGAACCCTAATGCTCACGGCGGCCGGAATCTCACGCTCTGCACGGTCTCCGGCGGGCCGCACAAAAAGCTCTTCCTCTGCGTAACCCCGAAAACCGGCGCTGCCCACCGACTCCAGGATTGGGCTGTCGCCCGAGACTCGAAGAAAGATCGTTGTCCCCTTCTTTGGACGCAGCATCTTGTCCAACTGAGGCAGCAGGTCCGCGCACAGCCCTTCCGCGTCCGGCGGCACCAGCAGATGCTCGATCTCCCACGAAGAACCGCCCTCTGCGCCTCTGACAACGGCCAGCCCTCCCGGCCTATTGCCGTCCTTGAGAAGGAGACCAAGAGTCTCGCCTTTTCTCGGCAGGGATGCCGTGCCCACGATTCGCGCAATCGATCGCTCAACCCCCCTGTCTTTCCCCAACTGTGTGTACGGGAAAGCGTGGTCGGTCGTGGGGCGGGATGCCAGCCCGAGCAGGCCGGCAATATCCGTTGGTCGGGCTCCCTTCAACATGATCTTAGACCGCGTACAGCATGGTCTCGTGTGCTCCGTCCATCACCGATTATTCTAACGATTTGCCGCATGGGTGGGGCGTGCATGATGGACAGCGCTCGTGCCGGTATGTATACTGCGCGCCAGTAACAACTGAATAAGGGTCTTGCGGGAGCTGGGTGTGCCCGGCTGAGAGGCCCCGACAATAGGATCGGGGCGACCGTCGGAACCTGAGCTGGGTAATGCCAGCGGAGGGAAGAGGCTGCGGAGATGCCATCGCATTTCCGAATTCCAGGACGCCGCTGACATGTTCAGCGGCTTTGTTTTTTTGATGGGAGTCTTGGGGGTTGGTCATGAATCGTGCGATGGCAGGAATTTCGCGACAAAGGCGTCGAGGGTGGTTGCTACGTACCGTAGCGGTCGCGCTTGTGGTCATCTTGGTGGCGCTCGGCACGGCCTGTGACGACCTTGGTGTCAGTGTCGAAATCAACACTGAAGACCGACCGCGCGACCTCATCATCATGTCCCATGACAGCTTCAATATCAGCGAAGATGTCATCGCGGAGTTCGAAGAAGAACATGACGCCACGGTGACTATTCTCAAGTCCGGCGATGCGGGTGAATCGCTCACCAAGGCCATCCTCGCCAAGGACGCCCCCACTGCCGACCTCCTCTACGGCATTGACAACACCTTCTTGGGCCGGGCTTTGGATGAAGAGATTTTCATCGAGTACGAGTCACCCCTGCTTGACAGGGTGCCAAGAGAGTACCGGCTCGACTCCTCCAACCACGTCATGCCTGTCGACTACGGTTTCGTTGCCTTGAACTACCACATCGCATGGTTTGACGAACAGGGCATCGCCCCCCCGACTGATCTCCGATCCCTCACGGATCCGCAATACCACGGGCTTACCGTCGTCCAGAATCCCGCTACCTCTTCGCCCGGCCTCGCCTTCCTTCTGGCAACTGTGTCCGCGTTCGGTGAAGACGGGGATTATACGTGGCAGGACTACTGGACGGGCCTGCATGAAAACGAAGTTCTCGTCACTGACGGATGGACGGACGCCTATTACACGGCCTTCTCGCTCTATGAAGGCGACCGGCCTATCGTCGTCAGCTACACCACCAGCCCCGCGGCAGAGGTCTTCTACTCCGAGGGCGCGCTGACAGAACCCCCAACCGCCAACGTCCTGGGCGACAATTCCGCATTTCTCCAGATTGAGGGCATCGGCATCCTTGACGGCGTCCGCAACGAGGAACTCGCGCAGCAATTCGTGGACTTCGTGATGGATCGACGATTCCAGGAGGACTTTCCCACCCTCATGTGGGTTTATCCTGCAAACGAACGGGCTGAGTTGCCGGACGTATTCGAATACGCCCCAATCCCGAACGACCCGGCGGAGCTCAGCCCCGGAACGATTGCCGAGAACCGTGAACGCTGGATCGATGAATGGACCGCATTGATGAGGAGCTAAACGCTGCTATAAGAAAGATGGGCGGTTTGACACTGGTTCACATGGGGGGTCGCTTTAATGGGGGGTTGGAGAGCGGCCCCCCGCCCATTTCTCAGAAAGCGCGGTCATTGTGAAAGACGGTCAGGTGAATCTGTGGCGCGCCGCGCGGATTGCCTTGCCGCTAACCTTCCTCGTAGTCGCCTTCGCGTGGCCTCTCATCAGCGTCATGCGTGTCGGCCTCGGATGGGACGGGCAGGGCATACTCTCCCCGTTCATCGACGCTGCTAGCGACCCCTGGCTCCGCGGGCGCTTCATCTTCACTACGTGGCAGGCGGCCCTCTCCACCGTCCTCGCGCTTGCGTTCGGCCTCCCCTCCGCATACGTCTTCGCCCGCTACCGGTTCCGTGGCCGAGGCGTGCTCCTCGCCGCAATAACCATCCCCTTCATCCTTCCGCCCATCGTCATGGCCCTTGGCCTGTTGTCCCTACTCGGCCCGTCAGGGCTTGCCAACGACGCCCTCACCGGCC
The DNA here is from genome assembly GCA_964405845.1 of uncultured Dehalococcoidia bacterium. Classification (GTDB taxonomy): domain Bacteria; phylum Chloroflexota; class Dehalococcoidia; order UBA6926; family UBA6926; genus VXMO01. The sequence goes on from CAYOPL010000019.1 coordinate 10,627, forward strand.
TCCTCGGCCTGGATGCCCCGCCTATAAAACTCCTCAACACCTTTGCTATCATCCTCATCGCCCACGTCGTCTACGAATACGCCATCGTCGTCCGGCTTATCTCTACCTTCTGGGCCAATATGGATCCAGCTGTGCAGGAGGCCGCCGCCATGCTGGGCGCATCACCCCGCCGCGTTTTCTTCACCGTGACACTCCCCCTCCTGCTTCCGGCAATCGCCGCAGCAGCAGCGTTGATATTCCTCTTCACCTTCACGAGTTTCGGCATCATCCTCATCCTCGGCGCGCCGGAACACGCAACGCTGGAAGTCGAAATCTACACGCTCATGACCAAGCTGTTCAGGCCGCACATCGCCGCCGCGCTCGCCCTCACTCAACTCATCGCGACCTTTGGAATGCTCTGGGCGTACGTCAAACTACAGTCGGCGGCCGTGACCCGCATCCGACTCCGTGCTCAGTCCTCGACGGCATCGACGGGTCGCTCTCCTGCGGACTACATCATGCGGCTTGGGGCAATGGCCTCCGTGCTTCTCGTCCTGTCTCCGCCCCTCGCCCTGCTCCTGCGCTCATTCATCACACCGGACGGGCTTGGGCTGGACGGCTACACGGCCATCATGTCCAACGACAGCAACGAGTACTTCTACATCTCTCCGATAGCGGCCATCCGGAACTCGCTCGCGTTCGCTGCCGTCACCGTGATTCTCGCCGTGCCGCTCGGCGTTCTTGCCGCTTATGGCCTGCGAAATCCGAGAGCGTGGTGGCGGAACCCGCTTGACGCCCTCTACATGCTTCCGCTCGGCGTGTCCGCCGTCACGCTCGGTCTCGGCTACCTGCTCAGCCTGAGAATTGGCGAGTTCGACGTTCGAACCACCGTCGTCCCCATCATCCTCGCCCATACCCTCATCGCGTACCCGTTCGTCATCCGCGTCGTCCTCTCCACCATGCGAGCCATTCGACCACATCTGCGAGAGGCCGCCCACGTGCTCGGAGCAAGCCCCCTAGCCGCTGCCGTGCGCGTCGACCTACCCATCCTGTCCCGCGCTATCCTCGTTGGCAGCGTCTTTGCGTTTGCCGTCTCCCTGGGTGAGTTCGGCGCGACCCTCCTCCTAAACCGCCCCGAGTACACCACCATGCCCGTTGCCATCCTCAATTACCTGACCCGCCCGGGCGCGATCAACCTCGCAAGCGCCCTCGCGATGAGCACCGTCCTCATGGTCGTCGCCGGCGCGGGATTCTTCCTCATCGAACGTGCCCGCTATCGAGGCTGGGGTGAATTCTAGATGCAACACACCCGTCATTCCCGCGAAAGCCGGAATCCATCTGTCATTCTGAGCGCAGCGAAGAATCTAAAGACTCGTAACCTATGAAACGTCACCTGCTGCAAATAAGTGGACTCACCAAAAGCTACGACGGCGGCCGCACGCAGGCCCTGTCCGATGTCTCCCTTGACCTGGACGAGAGCAAATCGTTGGCCGTCCTTGGCCCCAGCGGCTGCGGCAAAAGCACCCTTCTCCGCCTCATAGCCGGACTCGAGATACCGGACAGCGGAGAGATCACCATGAACGGCGACTCACTGAGCGACGTGCCGCCCCACCGCCGCGGCTTTGGACTTATGCATCAGGACCTCGCCCTGTTCCCTCACCTCAACGTCCGCGACAACATCGCCTTTGGCCTCCGCAGCCAGAAGTGGGAGGCTGAGGCCATCGAAAGCCGCGTCAAAGAGCTCCTTGAACTGATGCGCATCGAGCCGCTTGCCGACCGCTCGATCGATGCCATTTCAGGTGGCGAACAGCAGCGCGTTGCCCTCGCACGCTCTCTTGCTCCGCGACCCCGTCTCCTCATGCTCGATGAGCCGCTCGGCGCCCTCGACCGCCGCCTCCGTGAGGAACTAGCGCAGGAGATTCGCCGCATCCGCGACCACGAGGGCGTCACGCTTATCTATGTCACCCATGACCACGATGAAGCATTCGCCGTCGCCGATGACATCCTCTTGCTGGAGCAGGGCAGAGCCGTTCAGCACGGCCCGCCGGAAGACGTGTGGCTCAACCCCGCCACGCCGTTCGTCGCGCGATTCCTCGGCCACGAGAATCTCTTCCGATGTGAGACCTCTACCCAACCTGACGGAACGCCGGAAGCCCACTGTGCTCTCGGATCATGGCAGCCCGTAGACCCCCTCGACGCGCCCGAATGCACAGCCCTCATCCCCCCAGAGGCCATGATCCTCGCCTCGCCCGACCAAGAAGATAGGGCGTCGGCAACTATCACGGATGTCACCCTGCAGGGCGGCAGCTACGACGTGACTCTGAACATTCGCGGAGAGATACTCCGCGCAAGAGTCCCTGTCGCAACTGCTGGCGTCCGTCCCCACCCAAACACAACCGTCTCCGTCACCATCGACTGGACTCAAACCCGCCTGCTCAACTGGGTTGAGTAACCCCAACCCGCTCCTGCATCACCAGCACCTGCCCCTCTTCCGCAGTGATATTCGCCTGCTGCCACGCCAACTCGTTACTGACCCCCCGCGTCGACCCATATCCCAACGAGATGCCGAGCAGATCGTATTTGAGCCCCCATGTTGTAATCGTCGCCCCCGTCTCTGAAAGCGGTAGCAGCGTCACGTAATCTCCGCGTTGTCCCGTAACGGAAGCCGATCCGCCCTTTCTGAGAACAAACGCCTCCCGGGTCTCGTCGATTAGCCGAATATCGATCCTGCTGAGTTCAGGCTTGGCCAGCAACATCAAGTTCGCCGCGCCGTGATCCATCCGGTCAAGGCCGGTCAATGCGCCGAGAATGCGGATTCTCCTTGCGCCTCTCGTAATCGCCTCATCCAGTGCCAGCTCTCCATCAGTGGCCGCCTTTTCCGACGGGTACTCCACCACTGTCCACCCGCGCTCCCGTGCCGTCCGAACGGCATCGTCCGACGCTGAATCGAAATCCCCGATACACAGCGTCGGAGTGATGCCCAACTCTAGGCAGGCATCCAGCCCGCGGTCCGCCGCAATGATGATGTCGCTCTCTCGCAGCACAGCCATCACGCGTTCGCCCGGCGTAATATCGCCTCCTGCAACAATGCAGGCAGTCAGCGGCTCATTCGATTCTGAATCGTGGGTGCTCATCGGCTCGCTATGGTATTGTCGTTTGACTATGCAGGGGTGGGGCGCGCCACGCCCGCCAACCTATACTAGTATCAGTCGCAGGGTAGGGAACCGGCTGGGGGTAAACAGTGGTAGCGACGGTTGACCGCGCGCGCGAAGTTGTCGACAAGACGCTTGAAAACGTCGAACGGGTGATAGTCGGAAAGCGCGCGGCTGCGGAGCTTGCCCTGACGGCCGTACTGGGCGGGGGTCATCTCCTGATTGAAGACGTGCCCGGCGTCGGCAAAACCATGCTGGCCCGCAGCGTTGCCATCTCTCTTGGCGCATCGTTCAAGCGCGTGCAGTTCACCCCTGATCTCCTTCCCACCGATGTTATCGGCGTCAATCTCTACAACCAGCGCACCGGCGAGTTCGAGTTTCGAGCGGGCCCCGTCCTCGCCCATATCCTCCTCGCCGACGAGATTAACCGCGGTACTCCCAAAACCCAATCCGCGTTGCTGGAGGCGATGGAAGAAGGGCAAGTGACAGTTGATGGTGTGACCCACCCCCTCCCGCAGCCCTTCCACGTCATCGCCACACAGAACCCGCTGGAGCATGAGGGAACCTTCCTGCTGCCGGAGGCGCAGCGCGACCGCTTTTTCCTGCGCCTGTCCCTCGGCTATCCGACCGTCGATTCTGAGATGGAAATCATGGATCGAACCCGCCTTGAACATCCGATAGACACCATTGAGCCCGTCACCTCGCCTGAAGAGGCACTGGATCTCCAGCAGACGGTGCGGCAGGTGTACGTGGATGACCTGATCAAGAAATACATCGTCGACATTGTGGACGGAACACGCGAACATGGCTCCGTCTACGTCGGGGCGTCGCCGCGCGGCGCATTGACACTCTTCCGCGGTGGGCAAGCCCGCGCAGTCATGGACGGGCGCGACTATGTCCTCCCGGACGACATCAAGTATCTGGTCAATCCGGTCCTGGGGCATCGCATTATCCTCAACCCCAACGCCCGGATGCAGGGAATCACTCCTGATGATGTGCTGACGCAGGTGCTGGAGCATGTCCCTGTGCCGGGAGCCGTGCCGCGAGGATGGCTGCGGAACTGAGGGAACACCGTGCGGAATCGCCGCGTCTACCTCGGCCTGCTGATCCTGATGGCGCTCTTCCTGACCCTCGGGTCAGGGTTCTACGTCATGTCCTATCTGCTCAGCGCCGTTATAGGTGTGTTCATCCTGGCGTGGCTCTGGACCAAACTCAGCATGAGAGGAATCTCCGCCGGCGCTGATGATCAGCCCTCGCTCGCCCAGGTGGGAGAGCGTGTCGAAGAATCCGTCTGGCTCGACAACTCATCCCTCCTGCCTCGTCCCTGGCTGCATGTTGAGGACATCGGAGACGTTCCCGGACTTGCTTCGGAGGTTATGGGGGTGCCCACGCGCGGCTCGCGAAACTGGACAAAATTGGGAACGCGAGCGGACAAGCGCGGCCGCTTTCACTGGGGGCCCCTGCGCGTCACCGCCTCCGACCCGTTCGGCCTCTTTGAAACGACGCGCGTCATCGGTGAGAAAAGTGAGTTAGTCGTCTACCCGGCCCCGTTCCCACTGGAGGACTTCGTCATCTCCAGCGCGGAGGAAACCGGCGACGCCCCGGACTACCGCGCAACGTCCCAGTTCACGCCCAACGTCGTATCCGTTCGGCGCTACACGGTCGGAGACAGCCTCAACCGCATTCACTGGAAGAGCAGCGCGAAGCTCAACCGCCTCATGGTCAAGGAGTTCGAGACTGAAGTGCAGTCCGATCTGGCCATCCTGCTCGACCTCAACGCTGCTGTGCAGGTGGGTGAGGGCCTGAACGGTACGGAAGAGGTTGCCGTCACAGTCGCCGCCTCCATCGCGCGATACTTGCTCGAGTTCGATAACGGCGTCGGCTTCTCCGCCATTGGTGATTCTGAGTACACCATCCCCAATGGTACCGGTGACAGACACATGTGGCGCATCCTCGAAGCGTTGGCGCTCTGCAAAGCCGAGGGCAGGGTCAGTCTGCGCGAATTGCTCGGCATACACGAGGCGCAATTCAGCCGACGGACCGGCGTCATCGCCATTACTCCGTCCGTGGAAGACGCCATGGGTGCCGCCGCCATCCTGCAGGAACGAAACTCGCCCGGGGCAGTCATCCTTCTGGAGCCGACAAGTTTTGGCGCGTCGGGAGACTATTCCGCGGAACTGGCAAGCCTCTACTCCATGGGCATTGCGGCCTACATCGTCCGCCTCGGCGATGACATCGGCCGTGCGCTGAGCTTCAACGCGCTGGGCCCCATCGCCATGCAGCCGGGTAATCGCCGCAGCTTCACCCGACCCGAAAGGTGGGGAGCGTGAGCACGGCAGAACGGCGCATGCCCCCCACACAGCCCATCACCATGCCGCAATGGCTGACTCACGCGTGGCATCGACTGCTCACCTACCCGGACACCGGATGGCTGACAGTGTTCCTGGCCATGCTGGTCGCTATCACCGTCGTCTGGAGCGTTGAGGATGCCCATTGGGTGCCCGTCATACCGGGGGTGGCATTTGCCGTCCTCATTGGGGGCGCGGCGGGACTGATCAACGCCACCCATCGCCGAAATTACATGGCCCAGCATCTCACGGCCCTCTTCCTGGCGCTGGCGCAGTCATTCGTCCAGACACTCAGCGTTGTCACCGCAGCAAGCCTCGAGGGTAGGGCGCTCAGTGCTGTCTATCGCATGACTTTGTGGACGCAGGCATTACTGGACGGCGGTGCGAGCACGGATAGGCTGACCTTCGTCTTCCTCCTCCTGCTCGGCGCATGGGCCGTCGCCTACGTCACCGTTTACCTGACCCTTCTCTTGAAAAACATCTGGGCCACGTTGCCGGCCGGCTTCGCCATCGTCACCAACCTGACCTACTTGCCACCGAGTACGCTGCCGTTCTTCATGGCCTTCCTGCTGGCCTCCGCCCTGCTCATCGTCCGCCTCGTCCACCTTGAGCGCAGACGCAAATGGGACGAAGCGACAACCATGCAAGGATCGTGGCTCCCTGTCCACGTCATGCACGCCGGTATCTGGTTCGCGCTCATCGTATTCCTTGTCGTCACCGTGACACCGTCACTCGGCTCAGGTCCGAGAGTGGTCCGTTCATTGTGGACAGAGATGCGTTCTCCCATCGGTGACGCAGAGGGAACATTCGCCCGCATCTTCGCCTCGCTGCCCGCCCGCCGGTCGATGGGTTTATTCGGCTTCACGGATGAGCTGCCGTTCAGAGGCAACATCAACCTGCCATCCGATGTTCTGATGCACGTTGAGAGTGATGAGCGGCTCTACTGGCGCGCCCGCACCTATGACCGTTACGCGGGCTGGGGTTGGAGCAACAGCCCACTCGTCGTCTCTGAACGCCGCGGTCTTGAGGACATCGCCGGAAACAGCTACGCCGGATGCCCGGAGTGCATAAGAAACGTGACCTTTGAGCTCAAGGCTCCGGCCAGCACGGTCTTTACTGCCGCCACCCCCCTCCGCACCACGCTGCCCGTTGAGGCCCAATTCACCAACCTTGATGTCGACGAGGGCCACAGACTGGTCAAACTGGAAAGCCAGAATGTTCTGCAGCCCAACCAGCGCTATACCGTCCAGAGCTATGTCCCGCAGGTAACTGTCGAGAGCATCAGCACGCTTACCCCCGAATATGACGACTGGGTGGAAGAGAGGTATCTGCAACTGCCGGACAACCTCCCGCCGCGCGTCCGTCTACTGGCCGAATCCCTGACTGAGACTGCTGACACGCCGTATCTCAAGGCCATCACAATCCGCGAATACCTGCGGACACTTGAATACTCACAGAGCATCAACGCGCCTCCGCCGGGTACCGACGGCCTGGAACACTTCCTGTTCAGGGAGCAGTCAGGGTACAGCGAATACTTCGGTTCCGCTATGACGGTCATGCTGCGCGCTGCGGGCGTTCCTGCTCGGATGGCGGTCGGCTATCTGCCCGGTGACTACAGCGATGAGGCGGGCGCGTTTGTCGTCCGCGAATCTGATCTTCATTCCTGGGCAGAGGCCTATTTCCCGGGATATGGATGGATCCCGTTTGAGGCAACACCTAACGTAGAGCCGGACGCCCCCGGCGGCCCAACAGGGACCTTCTCCGCGCTCGTTCCCGATGTCGACCTGGAAATCATCGGAGACCTCGGGGCATTCGCATTTGAAGAGGCAGACCTGCTTCTGGAGGATACCTTCTTCGATACCGGCGAAGAGGAATTTGAGATTACCGGCGGCGGCTTAATCCCTGGCGTGGGCGGCATTGATCCAAGAGTGTGGTACGGCCTTGGCGCGGCACTCGGAGTCACAGGTTTGGCAGCCCTAGCGTTCTTGTGGTGGCAGGCCCTCGCTCGCCCGCGCACGGCTGGGCGAGCATACGCGCAGACCGTCCGCCTCGGGCGATTGGCCGGAATCAAGACCCACCCGGACGAAACGCCAACCGAATACATTAGCCGCCTCTCCGCCGCCTGGCCCCGCGCAACATGGGCGCTTTACGGCGTGGTGCAATGGTACGACCATGTCCTGTACGGCCCTGACAAAGACGCCCCGCCGGACAGACCGTTCTCGTGGCGTACTATCGTATTTGGACTGCTGGCGCTGACACTCTTGAGACTTGTACCAAGAGGCCGCGCCCGCGTGAGAAGGAGAACTGCAGATGCAAGCTAACGGCTACAGGGTTATCTCAACACCGCTTGGATTCCTCGGCCTCGTCGCCTCTCCAAAGGGCCTCAAGGCCGTGTTGGGCCCCCATGACGATCGAGAACTCGTCGAACGGGAGCGCGAGGACATCACCGCGCCCTTGAATGACGACCCCGCCGGTGACATTCTCAATCATTGGGAGATCGTCCTCACGCGCTACACCAACGGGGAATCAGCAGACCTCTCCGGCCCGATGGACATGGACGGCGGCACGGAATTCCAGCAAGCCGTCTGGCAAACCCTCAGAGAGATCCCGGCCGGCGCAGTGTGGACATACGGTGACGTTGCTCACGCCATCGGCAGACCAAAGTCGGCCCGCGCTGTCGGACAGGCCGTTGGCTCCAACCCACTCGGAATAGTAGTCCCTTGACATCGCGTCGTGGGCGCGGACGGCGCCCTTACCGGATTCGGCGGCGGACTCGCCATCAAGGAACGCCTGCTCCTGCATGAGGGATGGGCGGACGCGTCGAAACAGCGAAAGCGAACGGAGTCCCGGCCCGGATTCAGGCTGACGCGCCGAGAGCGTGGTCTGCGTCCTCGCATCGGCGTCATCGACTAACTAGCTATTCCTCTTCCAGCGTCTCGTCCTCTACCGGCGCGCGTGGGCTGGAGCGGACGCGCCCGAGGAATGAGGGATCTCGCAGAGCCTCTTCAATCATCTCTGACGCCCGCTCGCCTGCCGCCTCATATGGAAGCAACACAAGTGTCGCGCCAAGATCCTCGAGTCGATGAGCCGTCGCAGCGGACTGGCTCGTCAGCAGAACGGGCCGATTAAAACTATTTTCTCTTAGCGCCTCAAGAAGCGCGACCTCAATGTCGGGTGATCGAATTGTCGATACCGCAATGCGGGCGGATGCCAGGGGTAGCCCCTGCAGGAACTCCGGTGCCTCAACGTCCGCGAATCTCATGTGGAACCCGAGGTCTTGCAGGCGGCGCACCGCAACGGGATCAAAGTCGACGCCCATCGCCTCGACGCCAATCTCACGCAGCCTGGAAAGGATGACAGTACCCAGTCTGCCCGTTCCGAAAACGAGGACCTCAACCGGCTGATCTGCCTCGTCGAGAATCTCATCCTCTCTGTGGGCGACAGGGCGTTCAATCTTGTTCATCACCGGTTGCAGGAATCGGTAGATCTGGTTGGCATACGTGATCATGTAGGTGGACGCGGCGAAGGTGATCAGGCCAACCAGCGTGACGAGGGCAAGGCTGGATTGGTCCACGTGGCCAAGATCAAGCCCGAGCGCCATCAGGATGAAAGAGAATTCGCTGATCTGGGCCAGTGCCATGCCCGCAACCAGGCCGGTCCGGGCGCGGAAGCCCATTGCAAGGGCAATTCCCATGACGATGAGCGGGTTGCCTATCAATACGAACAGTGAAAGCCCGATAGCGGGCAGGAGTTGGGCTTGCAAGTCAGAAAGTTCAAGGTGAACACCCAGGCTCACGAAGAAGAACAGAAGCAGGAAATCACGAACTGTAGTTAGGCGGGCAGCCACCAGTTGGCGCGGCCTCTTCGTTGCCAACACGATGCCGGCGACGAACGCGCCCATCTCAGGACTGAATCCCGCCCAGGTCGCCCCGGCCGCCATGAGTACTGCCCATGCGATGCCGCCCAGGACCAGCACTTCAGGCGTCGTAATCATACGTGGCTCAATGAGTGGAAAGAGGAATCGCGCCACGATGATCATGGCCGCAACCAATGCCGCCCCACGCAGCAGGCTCAGTCCCAGCTGCTCGAGAGTTGCCCCGGCTCCCTCCGCCCCCTGGAGACCGGACAGCAGCGTAAGCGCAACGATGACGACAATGTCCTGCACAATCAGGATGCCGAGAGCAATACGACCATGCAGTGAGTCAATCTCGCGCCGGTCAGAGAGGACCTTGACGATGATGACCGTGCTTGAGAACGTCAGCGCGAGGGAGATGTAGAAGGCAGTCAGAAAATCAAGACCGAAGGCCAGCGTGATCAGCAAACCGACCACCGTCGTGATAATCACCTGTCCGAGGCCGGAAATGACCGCAACGAAACCCGCCGTACGGATGAGCGACGGATCAAGCTTCAGACCAACGACGAAGAGCAGAAGCGCAATGCCAACGCGTCCAAACAGGTCAACAAACTCGGAGTCCGACGGTACGAGGTCAATGCCGGCCGGGCCAACGAATACGCCCACGAAGATGAACGCCACGACAATCGGCTGCCGCAGCATCGTTGCGACCACTGCCGCAACGGTAGCGACACCAAGAATCTGAATCAGATCAACGAATTCCGCAGATGGAGCCATGTCCCTCGTCCCAGTAAACGGAAACCGCGGGCGCGCGCAGGACTAACTGTTCAATGATAGCGGGCTATTGAACAGGGGGGCGGCTCTGGGATTGGTCGAGATTGTCTGGACAGCGCTAGTCTCTTTCCTGGATGGCCTCCGGCATCATGCCCCGCACGATGTCGACCCGCATCATTACGGCTGTCCCTATCCTGTCCGGGTCTCGCTCCTGTTCCGCCGGTACCACCCGCTCCCAGACTTGCTCCCACAAAGGGTCACCCTTGGGATGGAACGTCACCTCTCCATAGAATCGCCACCCAACATTGAGTTCATGATTGCGAAAGACCACCGCTGCCCGTGGGTTCTCTTCCATGTTCACCATCTGGTTGCGACGACCGCGCTCCCACCAAGCGATGTGCTCATCGTCCCAGATCATCACGCTGCCCCGAAAACCCAGTCCGGGCTCGCCGTCCTTTGATGCGGTGGAAATGAGGCACGGATAGCGCTTCTCCAGCGCCGAATTCACGTGCTCCCGCATCTCATCCGTCAGCTTAATCATGTAATCGAACCCTCCGTGTCCTGAGCAGTGCGAAAGTTCCGTGACGCCTCGTTAGACCGTACGCGTCAACCCTGTACGTAGTGTAAACTCTAGTCTCATCAAAGCGCATGATGAATACCGTGGGCATGGGGGTGAGTTATGTCGATGCGAGGCGCTGCAGCGATTGTCGGTTTCGCTGAAATCCCTACCCGAAGGACCTATGAAGGCCGTACCGCCCTGGGCCTAATGGCAGAGGCGTCCCGTGACGCCATGGCCGACGCGGGCGTCCGCAAGGAAGAAATCGACGGCCTTGTCGTCGAGGGTGGCAGCTTCTATCCCGCGCCAATCGGCGAATACATGGGCCTCAACCCCAATTTCGTCACCGGCGTCAGCACCATGGGTGCAAGCGGCGCAACCGCAACATCCGTCGCTGCGATGGCAATTTATTCCGGCTTGGCTACCACAGTGTTGGTAACACTTTCGGAAGCCCGGGAGGCTGGGAGCCCATGGGGCAGCCCTCCGACTCCGGGGATGCGTACCGAATTCGAGAACCCGTACGGCCCTGCCGTTGCCGCTAACACCGGCTACGGCCTCATGTACTCCCGCCACATGCACGAATACGGCACGACCCAGGAGCAGCTCGCGCATATTGCCGTGAACCAGCGTTTCAATTCGTTGGAGAACGAGAACGCCGTGTTTCGCGGACAACCCATCGAAGTGGATGACGTCCTAAACTCACGCTACATCAACTATCCGATCCGACTGCTGGAATCGGTGATGCCTTGCGCGGGCGGTGGAGCGATCATCCTCACGTCGGCGGAGAGGGCCAAATCCCTCCCGAACAAACCCGTCTACATTCTTGGTGCGGGCATAGCCTGTGATCCGCTAACCGGGTGGCAGCGGGAGCGCCTGACACGCTCCGTCGTGACTCGCTCAGCCCCAATCGCGCTCGGGATGGCCGGATACAGCGCAGCTGATATCCAATTCGCGCAGTTCTACGACTGCTACACCATCCTGCATGCAGTCTGCCTTGAGGATGCCGGCCTTGTGCCCAAGGGCGAGATCGGCCCGTTCTTTGCCTCAACGGACACCACCTACAAGGGAGCCTTCCCCATCAACACGGACGGCGGCCAGCTTTCATGCGGCCAGCCCGGTGATGCGGGCGGATTCCGTCACGTCATGGAGGCCACCCGCCAGATCATGGGCAAGGCAGGCGTGCGGCAAGTGGAGCGCAACGATCTCTGTCTGGTGAATGGTTGAGGCGGCACGGTGTCCAGTATGGCCACCCTGGTCCTCGGGTCCGAGGACACGCTTTAGGAAGAACCGGGCAGTCACCGCCAGTACGTGCGCAAAAGGCAGGATCAGAAAAATGACGACTGAATACACAAAGCCCGTTCCCATCCCCGGCGGCTTGCACGGCACGACGCTGGGAGATTTCACGAAGCCGTTCTGGGAGGCAACAAAGCGGCACGAGTTGGTAATCCAGCGCTGCCGCATGTGTGACGGCTTCTTCTTCTACCCGCGTGAGCTCTGCCCCACCTGCCTCTCGGATAATCTCGAATGGGCCCCCGTCTCAGGGCGAGGCCGCGTCCACGCATTCACCATCGTCTACCAACCGAACGATCCCCGATTCAACGAGGAAGCGCCCTACGTGTACGCCGTCATCCAACTCGACGAGGGCGCGCGCATGATCTCAAACGTCATCGACATTGAACCGCACGACGTCGAGGTTGATATGCCCGTCGTCGCGGTGTATGAGGACATCACGCCTGAATGGACGCTGGTGAAGTTCAAACCTGCGTGACCCGTCGATGAGCGGCCCCGGAGCCGCCACACGTTCTCAGGCACCCACCGCTCGCACCGGCTGGATTGTCATGTCCGCCCTCTGGGCGGTCGACGGCACGTCCACGGTGATGATCTTCCTCATCGGCCTGACGCTGCCGGAGATTCGCGGTGAGTTCAATATCACCCCTGTCCAGGAGGGATACCTGGGTTCGGCGTTCTTTGTCGCCCTGACGACACTCTCCCTGCCATCCGCAATCTGGATGACCAGGTTCAGCCCGCGTCTGGTGACGTTGCTGGCGCTAATCGGCATGACGGCCACGGCAGTCTTTCAGGGAATCGCCCCCAACTATTGGATCTTGCTCCTGGCGCGGCTGATGTTCATGTATGCGCTTGTGTCAAGAACACAGGCGGAGGTTCTGCTGATCCAGCAGTGGTTCAGCGGGCCGCGCATCGCCACATTGAACTCAATAACCGTCGCCAGCTTTGGAGTAGGGCAGTTGGCGGCAATTGGCCTGGTGCCGATACTCATGCCGCACGTTGGCGGATGGCGAGGGATTCATCTCCTGCTTGCCGTCGTCTACGCCGCCGTCGCAATCGTGTGGTTCATCGTCGGCCGGGAGCGGCCGTACCAAAACGCTCAGGCCGAAACCCCTCCGACTGCGCTGCGAGCCGATGGGACACCGGGCGGCCCGGCGGGCGTGCTAAAGCGTCACCCAATACTCTTCGTCATTGCGTCAACGCAATTCGGCGGAGCGATGGCGTGGGCAACGTTCGTCACGTTCTTCCCCACGTTCGCTCAAGACGAACACGGCCTATCTCTCATCACTGTCGGCCTGCTCTTCTCGGCATTCCCCATAGGCGGCACAATCGGCTCGCTTACCGTTGGCCCCTTATCCAACTGGATACGACGGCGAAAGCCCTTCATCTTCACCCAGGGATTCATCATGCCCGTCCTCTATCTGACCATCCTGTCGATGGGCCCCGACAATCCCCTGATATCGTGGCTGCCCGACAGTTTCTTATCGTCGGATTCATGGACGCTGGCGCTAGTGCCTTTCCTGATCCTCCAGGGAATAATGACGTCCTCCGTCGTGCCAATGATTATGACGGTGCCATTCGATATGCAATTCAGACCGCGCGAAGTCGCAGTAGCGGTCGGGCTGATCAGGACAATCACCCCTCTCGGCTCCACCATCGGCCCGGTGCTCGCAGGCGCGCTTCAGGAGGGGACAGGTTCTCTCGAAACAGCCCTGTTTATCGTGCTGCCCGTGTCAGTCACAGTGGGCCTGATTGGCATACTCCTCCCGGAATCCCACCCCTCCCGAAGAACAGGGTAGGGCTACCGCCCCTTCCACTCCGGCGTCCGACGCTCCGCAAACGCGGCAGGCCCAACCGCGGCGTCCTCGCTGCCTAGAACCTTCGCGCTCAACTCCTGCGCGAACCGGTACGAATACTCCGGCGGCATGCTTTTGCCCACATACGCGATCTGCTTGATCGCCTGAACCGCCAACGGCGCGCACAGCTTCACCTCTTCCGCGATGCCCTGTGCGGCCTCCATCAGCGAGTCACGATCCGGATGCACCTCCTGGATCAGCCCAATCCGTAGCGCGTTGTCGGACGTGATCCGACTCCCCGTCAGCATCATCCGCAGCGCGTCGCCCGTCGGGACCATCCGCATCATGTGGTGCAGGCCGTACGCCGGCATGATGCTCCAGCGCGGCTCCGGCAACCCGAACTGCGACTTCTCGGTCGCGAGACGGATATCGCACTGCATCGCCAACTCAAGGCCTCCGGCCACGCAATAGCCGTCGATGGCGGCAATGATTGGCTTCCAAACGTTGAGATCGGGAATGAATCGAGAGCCGGGGCCCCTTTCCTCGAATTGAGATTTCCCCTCCGCCTGCCTGCCGCTCACCTCTTTCAGGTCCGCTCCGGCGGAAAACGCCCGACCGCCCTCACCCGTGATGATCGCCACGAGCAGGTCGTCATCGTCGCGGAAATCACTCCAGATTTCATAGAGTCGCGCGCCTACCGCGGAATTCAGCGCGTTCATCGCCTCCGGTCGATTCAACGTCACGTAAGCAATGCGATCCCGCTTCTCGTACAGGACAACGTCCGATGAACCTGTCATGGCAATCTGCTCCTTTCGGCTTTATAGCCGCTCCCCGATTGACCCTCAGATGGGACGGTACCTAGCCGCCCGCCCAACCGTCAACCACAGTTTCATGCCGTATTGTAGATAGTGCGATGGTCTTTCTGTTGCAAGCCTTATTTGGCCGTGGCCCACTGCGATCCTTCCAGTCAGGCGACTATACCCTGTTCTGGTTGTCATCTGTTGGGGCAATCATGTCCCACATGATGCTGCTTCTGTTCAGGGGGTGGGTCGCGCTTGAGCTAACGGATTCGCCGGAGATCGTTGCCGCCGCGGCAACTGCCGGTGAACTGCCGTCTTTGATCCTCTCACTCCCCGGTGGCGTCCTGGCGGATAGATTTAACCGCAAGGCCATTCTCATCATTGCTGAAATCGTTACGATTCTGGCGCTCCTCGGCTTCGTCGTCTTGCTGGCCATCGACCAGATGGAGGTCTGGAGCCTCTTCGTCCTGACGGCCATCGCAGGCATCGCTTTTGCCGTCGGCCTCCCCTCCCGCATGGCCGTCGTGCCGAACTTGGTCAGCCGGGACAACATGGCCAACGGCATCGCCCTGTCCTCCATCATGTTCAGCGGCGGCATGCTCGTTGGCAGCTTTATTGGCGGGCGCCTGTTTGACGAATTCGGCGGCGCGGCGGCGTTCGGCGTCGCCGCCGGTCTCTCAGTCCTCTCAATAGTCTTCCTCCTGCCGGTCAACACCCGTCAGGGCATCCGTGAGGGCACGAAGACCCTGATGACCGTCTGGACGGACACAGTGGAAGGCGCGACCTTCGTCTGGCGCTACAAGAATATTCTTGGCCTGATGACCATTGCCGGCGCATGCATCATCTTCGGCTCGCCGTACCAGACGCAGTTGGTCGTGTTCGCGCGTGACGTTCTGCATCAGGGCGCGACGGCAGCAGGTGATCTTGGCGCGGCGGCAGGCGCAGGCTCCATGACGGGGTCCATCGCCCTCGCGACCTTTAGCAGTCCCCGCGCAATCCGAAATCTGATAGTCGTGGGCGGAATCGGCTTCCCGCTCGCCCTTGCCGCCTTTAGCCAGTCCGAAATTCTCACGCTATCCATGCTCTTTGCATACTTCGCAGGCTTCGGATTCCAGGCATGCCTCATCGCAACCACCGCGCGGGCCCAGTACCTCATCAGCGACTCCATGCGCGGCCGCCTGTCCGCAATCCGTACAACCACGTGGGGAGCCGCTCCTGTAGGATTCACCATGATCGGCTGGCTCGCGGAACAATACGGCGCGCCGACAGCAACGGCAATCATGGGCGCGATTACTCTCAGCTTGGTGCTAGTGAACCTGCTGATATTCCGGTCTCTCCGCAGCACGGCAACGCCTGACCTGCTCCTTGGCGACGAAAAGGAAACCGGAGAGGCGAGCGTAGCGACCTACTCTCGGGACTCCACCTAAACCACCCTACGCCACAATACCTCGCCCCAACACCCGCTGAATCGTCGCTGTCGTCATCTCGGCAACTTCGTCCGTCGTGATGCCCTTCAACTCCGCCACCTTTGCCGCCACCATTGGCACATCCCGTGGCTCAGTCCAGTTATTGCGATTCTTCTTGTACGGCTGCGGATACGAGTCCGTCTCAAGCACTATGGACTCCAGCGGCGCATGATTAGCGATGATTTCCTGCAGCTCCGGCAGCCGCAGCAGGGGCTTGGCCAACGACAGATAGATGCCCTGATTCATACATGCGACGGCATAGCCGAGCGGCCCCTGGAAATAATGTGCGACGGTGGGAACCTTATCGCCAACCTCCTCGGCAATGATTCGCAGCGGCTCCATCCCGGCCTCGCGATTGTGAAAAATCACTGGCAGATTCAGCTCCACCGCCAGTCGCAGTTGCGCCCGAAAAGCCTGTTCCTGCGCCGCCCTGTCCGGTCGACCCGGCTCCCAATCGAGCCCGATCTCGCTGATGCAGACCACCCGCTCATGAGAGGCCAGTTCACGTAACCGCTCGATTTCGCCATCCGAAAGTGGACCGGAAATATCCATGGGATGGACGCCCACACCTGCCCACACAGCCCCCGGAAACTGCTCTGCCAGCCGCACGCACCGCTCGGAAGATTCAATCGTCACGCCGGCCGCGATAATGCCGTCAACACCCGCCTCCTGAGCCCGCGCCACAATGTCCGGCCATTCGTCGGCGTCGTGCTGGTCGATATGTGTATGAGCGTCAATAAAGGTAGCCATCCGTCCCCCATCCCGTCGCAAACAAGTATAATTCGCTGAATTGCGGTTCTATAGGGGAGGGTGTGGCGCGTGTCGCCATGGCGGCTGGCGTGGAGACAAACAAGGGGTAAGAGAGCGCTGGCGCTCGTCGCCTCCCTTGGAATCCTGCTGACAATCACCCTCTCCGTTCTTGGCCCTCTCTATCTCAACACCGTCCAGCGTCTCGCCTTCCAGGACTACCTTGAGCGCAACACGTACAACCTCGACGCATTCGTAGCAACAAACTTCTCAACGTTCGAACCGGAGCAATACAACGCCACACGAAACATCATTCTCAGCGCCGCCGAGGACACGCTTGGCGACGCCCTGGATCGGCGTGGTGTCTACTCCACCGCCTTTCCCATACGCACGGCGCTCACTGGCACGGATCAACCGGACGCAATATCGACACTGACCTCTCGAACCGGATTCGCAGACAAAATCAACGTCGTTGAAGGACGCCGCGCGCAATTCGTAGCGAGCGGGCCAATCGAGGTGATGCTCGGCAGGCAGGCTGCGGAGAAGACAGGCTACCAGGTCGGTCAGCAGTTCCGCCTCAACTCCCGGCTCCCACCGCCCGCAATGCCCTATGACGCCGTCCTTGTGGGCATCGTTGAGCCGGTCGACCCGGAGGAACGCTACTGGTTCCAGGTCGGCGGCCTCTTCTACGAGCGACTGGATGCCGTGCGCAATGACGCCGGGCTTTGGGTCATAAGCCTCTTTCTGCCTGAACAGACCCTCGTTGATCGCATAGGCGCTGAAACACCGTCTCTACTCGGCAACGTCACGGACACTCTGTACGTCAACCCGGACCACCTGCTCGAGATGGGGCTCGCCGATGCCGATACCGCTGTAGCAGACTTGCAAGGCCGGCTCACCGCGGATGCGTCCCGTAGCATCTTCCTGTCTCTGCTTGCGAACAGCCTCCCCGATTTCCGTGATGAAGTCGCTCGCAACCAGATGCCTCTCGTTATCGTCCTCGTTATCGTCGGTGCAATCCTCCTCTACTCCCTGACGATGATTGCCTTCACCGTCGGTCGAACGACAGAGGGAATTGTCGGACTCCTGCGGAGCAGGGGAGCAGGGGGACGCCGAACGGTCACGCTCATTCTTGCGTGGGCCCTCGGCGCGATTGTCATTTCAGCAATCCTCGCCCCTTTGATTGCTTACGGCGCAATTCGAGGACTGGGTGAACTTGGAGCGTGGAGAGTCGCCCTCGACGGCGCGAACCTGATGCCAAGCCCGATCATCCACGTTCTGCCGTGGCTCGCCGCCGGCATCGTCGTGACCATCCTCATCATGGCCGTGCCCGTCATCGGCGTGTCGCGTGTCCCGGTCTCCACCCTCCAGAGTGAGAGATCCCGACC
Source organism: uncultured Dehalococcoidia bacterium (assembly GCA_964405845.1). Classification (GTDB taxonomy): domain Bacteria; phylum Chloroflexota; class Dehalococcoidia; order UBA6926; family UBA6926; genus VXMO01. The sequence continues at coordinate 28,773 of CAYOPL010000019.1, forward strand.
AACAAACCTCCCGTGGTTCCGCCGCCTGCATTTGGACATCGTCCTCCTTGTAATCGCCGCGGCCATCCTCTGGCAGATGGAGATTCGCGGAGTCGAAGAAGGCGTTGCCGTCGCGCAAACGGATGGGACTGCACAACTGGATCGAACCGTGCTGATCGTTCCGATTGCGATGACACTTGCCGCCCTGCTGCTCCTCTACCGCCTCCTGCCATTCGGCATACGTCTTGCCTCTGCCCTCGCCCGGGCCATTGGACGCCTGCCGATAGACATGGCTCTGGAGCGGATCAATCGTGCCTCCACCCCCGCTGCGGCTCTCGCCGGTCTGCTCTTGCTGTTTGGCGTCCTCGGAGTCTTCGTTGCCACCTTTGGGGGGACGCTGGACAGGGCGGCGGCAGATCAGGCGACCTTTCAGGCAGGAGTTGATGTTCGAATCGATTTCCCCGGATCCTTCGACGAGAAGTCATTCACTGAGGCGGGGGATGTCTACCGATCCATTGAGGGCGTGCGGGACGCGTCCGCCGCCTATTCAAGCCAGGCGGGACTTGGCTCCATACAGGTGGGGACCCTCGTGCCGATCATCGGCATCGATCCGCCCACAATCGGTGGCCTGCTGGACTTCCGGGAAGATTACGCCGAAGTTCCCATGGAGGAACTGCTCATTGATCTCGCCCTCACGGATGAGTCGCCCGCGCCCCCACGCGCTATTCCCGATGGAACGGAGCGTGTCGGTGTATGGGTGAACCCGGAGTTGCCGCAGGCTAATCGATTCTTGTGGCTCCAGATCATTGATGGTCGCGGACGCCCGGATACCTACAGCCTCGGTGCGTTGGACTTCTCCGGCTGGCGATTCCTTGAAACGAGACTCTCGCGCGGCAGTCAACCACCGCCCCCGGGCCCCTACACCCTCAACAGCATCATGATTTACGAGCCTGTTGAGGGTGCGAACGGAGCGCCGGGCTCCTTTGAGCTCGACGACTTTGTTGCAATCGATGCCTCGGGAACGCAGACCGTCGTTGAAGACTTTGATCAGGCCGCCGATTGGCTCCCCATTCTCCTGACCGGCGAGCGGCGTGATGTTATCGAGACCGGCGCATCTGCAGGCGAACGCCGCGGCACGCTCAGATTCGCCTGGGGACGTGATACACGTGACGGCGTGCGCGGCATCTATGTCTCACCGGGCGCGTCATCCATACCCGTGCTTGCCTCTGGTGACCTCTTGCTGAATCGCGGCTGGCAAGTCGGAACCCTGGCAGCGGTGCATGTGGCGGATCGACTCGTCCCCATCCGCATCGTCGGCACACTCTCGGCGTTCCCCACCATCGCGCCCGGATCAGCCGGATTCCTGGTCGCCAATGGGCAGCCGCTCATCGACCACGTCAACGCCGTCAGCGTCACGAACAAGCTCTGGCCGAATCGCGTTTTCCTGTCACTGCCTGCCGCGCCGGAGCAGAGAATGGCTATTCTGGACTCTATCGTGAACGATGAACGCTACACTGGCGAAGTCGTGGATCGCATCGCCATTCAGGAAGAGACGCAGCAGAGTCCGCTTGAGTCCGCCGGATGGCGCGGCATGACACTCATCGCCCTGTTAGCTGGAATAGGCGCTCTGCTTATTGGTGTCGCGGCCCATGCCGCCGGAGCCGCATCGGATCGCGCCCGTGACAACGCCGTGCTGCGTGCGCTGGGCGTGCCGCGATTCACTGCGCTGTTCTCCTTTGCCGTGGAATATGTGTCAATCGTCCTCCCCGCCGGCGCGGGCGCAATAGCCGTCGGCGTCTATCTGAGTTGGATTCTTGTGCCGAGATTCCAGGGCCTCGCCGGAACCGAGCCTGTCCCGAGTCTGATTCTGTCCCCGAACTGGCAGGTGGCGGGACTCATCATTGGACTGATATGCGCCACGGGCCTCGGCTTGGCCGCCGCCCTGTGGCGGACATACATATCGCAGCCCGTCGCATGGGTCTTGCGCGGAGCGGAGGCGTAGCGTGGGCCTGAGACTCCTCCCACTCGTCTTGCGCCGGTTGCGTACCTACGCTCCACTGTTGCTGCCCGTGCTGCTCGGCTCCACCGTCGCCGCCGCCACTATGGCCAGCATCGTCATCTATACGCAGGCGCTCCGTGACCTGGGCCTGAGCCACGCCATCAACAATGCCGACGAGAGATCACTCGATCTCGAAGTGCATTTCCAAACGTCCGGCGTCGACCGCGAAGTCTACAACCGCGCAACAGCCCGTGTTCATTCGAGCGTAACGAGAGCATTCGAAGGTTTAGCCGACCGAGAAGTGTTCACCACGCGGTCCTCAACATTCCTCGTGCCCACTGACGGCTCCGACCAAATCGACCTCGAAACAACGCCCCGCGCCACATTCCACGTCCTCGAATCGACCACTGATCTTCTCGTGATAGAGGGCCGTTTGCCTGAGCCGGGTGTCGTCGAAACAACAGACGGCATCGCCACCGTTGAGGCCGTCGCCATGCGGCAGGGCGCGGAATACCTCGACCTATCAATTGGAGACACCGTCCCCTTCGTCCCGTTCTGGGAAGACAGGACGAACAAGATAAACGTCCGCCTGACAGGCATCGCCTCCCCCGTCGATCCTGATGCCTATTACTGGGTCACGCCTGCGATGCACAGAATTGTCCGTGAGCCGACTCTCCTCAGCACCCTCCCGGTCATCATTCCTGAATCCACCCTTGTGGACGTCGTCGGGTCGATGTTCGTCAAGGCAGACGGCTCCTATTACTCGCGCTATCTAACGAACCCCACCGAGATTCGCGCCGCGGACTCTGAGCGTTTCGCAAGGGCAATAGCAAGCCTTAATGGCTCTCTCAGCGGTTCTGTGGAGAGCTACAGGCAGAACACCGAGCTCGACGACGTGCTGACGACGTATGACACGCGCATCCGGTTCATCGAAGCTCCTATCGCGATCATGCTCTTCCTCGTCACCGCCATGGTTCTCTACGCCATCGTCTTTCTCGCCGGTCTTGTCACGGATAGACAGCGGGCAGATGCCGCGCTCCTCCGTAGCCGTGGCGCGCGCACTCCGCAAGTGCTCCAGATCTACGCCGTCCAGGGACTGCTTGTGACTGCCGCCGCGTCCGCCGCCGCCCCGTTCATCGCCGCCGGCCTCATCGCAAGCGTCGGATACCTTCCCGTCTTTGCATCACTCGGCGATGGCGGCCCCCTCCGTGTCTCCGTCTCACCGACGGCCTTTGGCTTGTCAGCCGTTGGAGGCCTGCTCGCCTTCGCCGTCCTGCTCGTTCCTACCCTCCGCCTTGCTCGCCGCAACCTCTTGGAGGAGCGACGTCTCATCGTCCGCCCCAACCAGGTTGGATTCGTCCAGCGCTACTACCTCGATGTCGGCTTGGCCGCCGCCGGACTCATATTCTTGTGGCAGCTCGGTCAACAGGGATCGTTGGTCGCGGATACCCTTTCCGGCCAGCAGGGCGCAGACCTTTTCCTCCTGCTTATCCCTACGTTGTTCCTGCTATCGGCCGGCCTGCTATTGCTGCGTGTCCTCCCGCTCATCGGCGGCCTCGTGGCGCGCATTGCCGCCCCCGCCTCCCCAACATGGCTCGCGCTCGGTCTCTGGCAGGTGGGACGCAACCCACTATCGGTCACGAGATTGGTGCTCCTTCTCGTCCTCGCTGCAGGACTCGGCGCGTTCGCGGCCAGCTTCGGCGGCACCCTTGATCGCAGTTACGAGGAACGCGCTCGCTACGAGGCCGGCGCGGATGTGCGTATCGTCGGTGCTGACATCGCTCGCAACGAAGGCCCAACCGAGGACATGCAAGCCCTTGTTGAGGCCCCCGATGGTGTGGCTGCCGCAGCGCGCGTCTTCCGGGCGTCCTCCGGCTTCGCAGCGGGCTCATCGACAGATCGATTTGAAGTGCTGGCCGTTGACGCCCCAACCCTCGAGAACGTGACGTGGTGGCGTGACGACTTCGCATCCAACTCCCTCGACGACACCCTCGATGCCGTTGATGCCCACGCCATCGAAAACTGGGGCATCAGGCTGCCGGATGACGCCCGCCACATGGGTGTTTGGGTGCGGAGCGAACAAGCCGATCCGCGCTCCAATCTGGTAGCTATCGTCGAAGATGGTAACGGGCGGTTCTTCACCATGTTCTTGGGCACGCTGGACAGCCCGGAATGGTCGTATCGGGAATCGCCGCTTGAGCCGCCCAGCCGCACCTCGTGGGGGCGACGCGTTCCCGCAATCGAACCGATAGCGCCGTTCACTCTTGTGTCGCTCCAGATTCGACAACGCTCCCGCTCAGGAGGCATGTCCGCTGGCGCCTTCTACGTCGACGAGATCATGACGAGAACCGCCGCAGAAGGATCAGAGCCCGTGTCGGTCCGCCGATTCACAAGCAAGGATGACTTGGCCGTCATCCAGATTGGTCCCCTCACGCGCACGGATTCCCTGCAACTGCTCGGCGGCGCGGGACGTGACGGCGACCCCTCGCTGCTCTTCAGTTGGGGCGCTGCAACGGCGTTCGTCCAGCGTGGCATCTACGCCGGTCCTCAAACCTATGAATTGCCGATGCTGGTCAGCCCGGGCATCTTGCGCGCGTCTGGCCTCCGTGTTGGCGATACCCTCGACATCGCTGTCGGCAGCGCTCGCGTGCCCGGCAACATCGTCGGCGTCGTCGACTTCTTCCCGACTATGAACCCAACCGAGGGCGCGGGATATGTCATCACGGAAATCCAGGGCCTCCTGCGCCACCAGAACCTGGTCGGGCAAGGACAGGAAGTGCAGGCAAACGAAGTCTGGTACAGCCTTGATGAAGGCTTGGCTGGCGAGGAACGAACCACGGCCCTGGAGGGCATCATGGAGTCCGTCGGCGCAAGCCAGATCATCGACCGCGAAGAACTTATTGCCACCTCACAGGCAGACCCACTCGTAGCGGCGGGGTGGGGGGCATTGCTTCTTGTCGCTTATGGGGCGGTACTGTTCCTGGGCGGAACATGCTTCGTCGCTCACTCCATCCTCACTGTCGGTGAGCGAGGCAGACAATTCGCCCTGCTCCGCACCTTGGGCCTCAATGGCCCGCAGATTCGAGCCGTCGTCTGGTTTGAGCACATGTTGGTCGTTGGCATCGGAATTGGAGCCGGATTCCTGCTCGGACAGAGGACGGGCGCGCTCCTCATGCCGTTCCTTGACCGGACGCAGGACGGCGTCGCCGTGCTGCCCCCGTACATAATCGAAACCAGCGCCGTTTCCGTCGGCATCGTCTACGTGCTCATGGCCGCGGTGTTCATCGCCGCCACCGCATTCGTCGTGCGCATGTACAATACGCTAGCCCTCGGCCAGACACTCCGCATCGGAGAGGACTGAGGACAAGTCATACTGATGACAATGACCAACCACAACAGCCCTCGCGACATCCACATCATCTGCCGCGACCTCTTCAAGATTTACAAGGCGCAGGATCTTGAAGTTGTCGCCCTCCGCGGACTCGATTTTCAGGCGGCGCGCGGTGAAATCGTCGCAATCGTCGGCGCGAGCGGCAGCGGCAAATCCACCCTCCTGAACATCCTCGCCGGGTATGACACACCATCCGCCGGTGATATCCGTGTCGGCGACCGTGACCTGCTTGTCATGCGAGGAAGCGCTGTGGAATCCTACCGCCTCCGTGAGGTCGGCTTCGTCTGGCAGCAGACAGGCCGCAACCTCGTCCCTTACCTCACTGCCAAAGAAAACGTGGAACTCCCCATGTTGCTCGCAGGCGTCGGCGGCTCGCCGCGCCGCGCAAGGGCAGAGGAACTCCTGGACGCCGTCGGCCTTGCTGACAGAGCAACACACCGCGCCAACGAGCTGTCCGGCGGTGAACAGCAGCGCGTAGCCATCGCCATCGCACTCGCTAATCAGCCCGACCTGCTCCTGGCCGATGAGCCCACCGGCGAACTCGATACGGAAACCGCGCGAACCGTCTTGAACCTCTTCCAGTCTCTGCGAGACCGCTATGGCACAACCATCGTCATCGTGAGCCACGACCCGGAGATCTCCAACTTCGTCGACCGCGTCATCATCATCCGCGATGGCCGCGCAAGCGCCGAGATCGTTTCTCTCCATTCGTTCAGGCCCACCGAGGACAATGGCGCTTCAGAGGCGCCCCGTGAATACATCCTTGTCGACAGTATGGGGCGGCTCCAACTGCCCCGAGAACTGATGGATCGTGTACGCCTCCGCGAGAGGGCAGTGGTGACCGTTGACGGCGACCGCGTCGTCGTGACCCCGTCGGAATCGGGTGACTTCTAGCCAATGACAAACGAATCACGAGACGGAGCAGGCCCCGCCGTTCTTGCCGAAGCGCGAGGCGTCGAGCGTATCTACACCTTGGGCGCGGAGCGCCTCCACGCCCTGCGAGGCGTCGATATGTCCGGTTCCGCAGGTGAATTCATCGCCCTTATCGGCAGATCCGGCTCCGGCAAGACCACCCTCCTCAACATCCTTGCCGGCCTCGACCGTGCCACCTCCGGAGAAGCCTGGCTCGCCGGACAACAGCTGAACTCACTCTCGGAAGAAGGCCGCGCCGCGCTGCGACGACAGCATGTTGGCATCGTCTTTCAGTCGTCCTCACTCATGCCGTTGCTCACGGCTGCAGAGAACGTGGAACTCCCCCTCCGCATATCAGGATGGTCGCGCCGCGACCGTGAAGAACGCGCCCGCGAAGTGATGGATAGGGTAGGACTGCTGCACCGGATGCGGCACCGCCCCTATGAACTCTCCGGTGGAGAGCAGCAGCGCGTCGGCATCGCCCGCGCCATCGCTGCGCGCCCCTCCGTTGTCATGGCCGATGAGCCCACGGGCGAACTTGATTCAGTGTCGGCTCAGACCGTCTTCTCCCTGTTCAGGAGCCTTGTGGAGGAGGAGAAAGTCCTCATCATCGCCGCCACCCATGACCGCGCCATCATGTCCCGCGCAGACCGCGTCCTCGAACTCCGCGACGGCCTCCTGACCCGCGAATCAACCCCCGAACGCGAGCCTGTCTCAGACTAGTTTTCGCCTATCCCCGTGCCGCCGCCACCATCTCCGCAATCGCAGGCAGGTCCTCCGCCCGACGGTACGCAATCATCAGTTCATCCACGCCGAACGACTCCATCCGTTCAAGATGCTCCCGTAGGCTGTCCGCATCCGTGAACACAAGCTCAGCCGCCAGCTCCTCATAGCTCGCTGTATTCGGTTCCCGTCCGCACAACTGCTGCAAATTGAAGTTCCGACCGAAATTGTTCACCCACCACTCGCGCACCTCTGCCGGCTCCACGTAGCCGAGCGTCGTCGTGACTTCAAAGTCGGGGTTCTTTGCTGCCTTCTTCGCCTCCTGCGCCGTGCCCAGCAGAGTAGGGTTGCTCGTATACAGATGGGCCCCGTCCGCAGTCTCGGTCGAAATATCCAGCCAATAGCGGCTCATGGACGCGATGGCGATGGAAATATGCTCCTGCACCGGCTGTACGCGCTGTGAGACCTCCCTGAACGTGAACGCCGTCCCCTCCATGCTCACCGTCTCACCTGAAAGCAGCCCGTTGATGATGGTGATTGCCTCCGTCACGGCCTCATCCGGTCGATCGGCGTCGATGCTCGCGATATACGGTCTCGAACCCCGACCAATCGAGAGATCGACGCGCCCTCCGGAGAGCTGATCAAGCGTCGCCGCCCCATGCGCGATAACGGCGGGATTCCGATGGTACGGCGCCATGACCCCGATGCCGATTCGTGGCTTGGTTGTGTACGCCGCTGCCAGCGCCGCCGTCGTCCACACCTCCCATTGTGAAAATGCCGCGTCCGGGACCCATATCCGCTCGAAGCCGTAAGAGTCGTAGTCCTTGATGTAATTGACCAGGTCCGTGACGGGGGTTCGGACGGCAAGTTCAACACCGATGCGCATCTGGTGACCTCATTTCCTGAATCTGTTCAATTAGCGTGTGCCCTGCGGAATTGGCCGTCAAGCGTGTGCGTCTATCATTGATGGGAGCACTTTTGTGAAGAAGGAGGATTTGCGCGGGTGCTGGAAGACATTCTGTCCGACTTTCAAACGATCATAGAAGACCCGGGGCCGTTCCTGCAGTTCATCATTATCTGGGGCGGTGGAGCGCTGGCGTTGATGCTGGCCGTTTGGCTGGTGTTGCCTCCGCTTGTACGTGGTCTGCTCCACTCCCTCGATCGTGTCTTTCCGGGCGGATTCGAGTGGCTACAGGCGGATCTGAGTTCGATGATCGTACGGGCCGCGTGGCTCATCATTGTGATCGCCACCATCGAAATTTCCGCTGCCTTCGCGCTTGGCTATTCCTCCCTCGCCAGGGGCTCGATGGCTGCGGCGGGACAGTGGGTTCTGGAATCGGCCGCCGCAAATGCGCTCCCGGTGGTTCTCATCGTTGTCGGCGGTATCATCGCCATGCGCGTCATTACCTTCAGCGTTCCTCGCCTTGTTGAGTCCAACATTCGCGCCCGCGCCAACGTCACCCTTGAAGAAGAAATCCAGAAGAACATTGACACGCTCTCGGATGTAGTCGTGGGAACGGCGCGCACCGCCATCGTATTGCTGACCATCTTCCTTGCGCTCAGCCAGATTGGCGTCGACCTCGCTCCTCTGCTTGTCGCCGCGGGCGCTATTGCCGTTGGTGTCGGTTTCGCCGTCCAGAACCTCATTCGCGATGTTCTCGGCGGCATCTTTATCACGCTCGAAAATCAATATCGCATCGGGGATGTTGTCAGCATTGCTGGCATCGCCGGCCTTGTTGAAGACATCAATCTCCGCCGCACACTCCTCCGCGATCTTGACTACAAGCAGCACACCATCCCCAACGGCACAATCACCACGACGACCAACTACACCAAAGACATGTCGCGCGTGAACATGAACATTGGCGTCGCTTACAAGACAGATATTGAACACGCCTTTGAAGTCCTGAACCGGATTGGGAAGGAGTTGGCGGAAGAGGAGGAATGGGGCCCCGTATTCCTTGAACCTATCCAGGCGCTGCGCATCGATAACTTCGGTGACTCGGCAATTGAGATCAAGGTCCTTGGCGAAGTTCTCCCCATCCGTCAATGGGAAGTGTCCGGTGAATACCGTCTTCGAGTGAAGAAGGCTTTCGATGAAGAGGGGATCGAGATACCGTTCCCCCACCGCACGCTTTACATGGGCGATGCCTCTCCGGAAACCATCGGCGTGCAAGGGGCCATCATGGAGGCTCAACAGAGCACAGCACGCGCGGCCCCTCCGGAAAGTAACGCCTCGGACTCGTAGCGCCAATTCCGGAGGGAAGAGCACGGAATCAAGCGCATGGCAGAGCAGCTCAATAATCACTGGCCGGAGATCAAGGCCCGTATTCAGGCCGCCGACCGTGTCCTCATCGCATCCGATTTTGACGGAACCCTGTCGCCCATCGTCCCCCGCCCGGAGGATGCCTACATCCTTCCGGAATGCGCCGACGCCCTAAGGCAGCTCACCGAACTGCCCAAATGCGATGTGGCAATTGTTAGCGGGCGTGCCCTTGAAGATGTTCAGGAGCGCGCTGGCATCCCTAACCTTATCTGCTGCGGCAATCATGGAATGGAAATCGTCGCGCCGGGAATCGCAATTGAAGATGATGCCGCAGAGCAGGCTCGACTCATCATGACGGACCTGCGCCAAGCGCTTGAGCCTGCCGTCAGCCGGATCAGCGGCGCTTTCGTTGAAGACAAGGGTATAAGCCTTAGCGTCCACTCCCGTATGACACCCGATGAACTGGAACCGAAAGTCCAGGAAACCGTCCGCGACGCGACCGCAAGCGCTGTCGCTGAAGGCAAGATCATCGTAGTACAGGGCAAGAAAGTCCTTGATATCCGTCCTGCCGCCGCCCGCGACAAAGGCGCAGCCCTGCGTTTCGTCATAGAAACACTGCAGCGCGTGTCAGGCGTCCAACCCCTTCCCGTCTACATCGGCGACGACACAACTGACGAAGACGCCTTTCGCGAAGTCAATCGCTCTGGCGGCATCTCGGTCCTCGTTGGCGAGCCTGATCGCGATACCGCCGCAGCCTACCGGCTGGATTCTCCCGCTGATGTCGCCGTGTTTCTCACGGATTTGGCAGACGCAAAATAGCGCGTCGCGTCGTGCGATTCGCTATGATTGACCTGCAACGGTAGGGGAAGGGGACAGGACTGGGCTATGGACGCTTCAGAAATCATGTCAAGCCGTGTGTACACCATTCGCTCCGACGCAACGGTTGTCGATGCTGCCAATGTCATGCTCGATCACAACATCAGCGCGCTGCCCGTGGTGAACGACCGTGATCGTCTCGTTGGCATCATGAGCCACTCAGACTTCTTCCTGATGCCCATCAATGACCCCGGGATGCGGGGAACGGTCTTTGAGATTTTCGGCAATATCTTCGTTAATCGGGACAACATAGGTAACCTGCATTCCGTCCTCTCGAGGACTCTCGTCTCCGATGTGATGTCCACGCCCGTCGTGACCGTCAAAGAGGACACGCAGGTTGAAGAAATCGTCAGCATCATGCACCGGCGCCGGCTTAAGCGGCTTCCTGTCGTCCGTGATGAGAAGCTTGTCGGCATCATCACCCGTCACGACTTCGTTCGCTTGGCCGCGACAATCGGGAGATAGTACACAAATGTCTACCACCATTACGCGCGGTAAGTACGTCCTTGTTCGTGCCGATCTGGCAGGCGATAGCGCAGTCCTGACCGATGGCGCAGTCGTACAAACCGACGGAGAGATCGTCGCCGTCGGCTCATACGACGATCTGCGCGCCCAATACCCGGACGCCGATGTCGTCGGCAACGGCCGCCAATTCCTCATGCCCGGCATGGTTAACGCCCACCACCACGGACGCGGCCTCTCCGGCCTCCTCCTCGGCCAACCGGACGGCGGCCTTGAAACATGGATCAACCACGCGTGGGGACGCCGCGCCGTTGAGCCCTACAACATGATGCTGATTACGCTGCTGAACCTGATAAGAACGGGCACCACCACGATCATGTTCAACCAGTCTGCCACCGCCCGCCATATGGTCTGGGATGAGGCGCAGGCCAACCTCCGCGCATTCAGCGAAGCCGGCCTCCGAACGGCCTTCTCACTCGCCTTCAAGAACCAGTGCTACCTCGTCTACGGCAATGATGAGGACGTCTTTAGCAAGATGCCGGACGACCTCGCAAGCGGCATTCGCGGTGTCATCGAAGGCGCAATCCTCTCTGATGAAGACTACTTCGCCATGACCGCAGACCTGATCCGCGACTACCCTGTCGATTCAACCAACATGGTCCGTATTCTCTACAGCCCGCAGAGCTATCACTGGGCGGATGAAGACACGCTAGCCCACATCGCAGAACTGGCCCGCGCGGCGGATGTCGGCATCCACACCCACTGCGTTGAGAGCTACTACCAACGGCTCTACGCCGAGCGCCTGCACGGGCCGGGACAGACCCCCACACGCCGCCTCTATGAACTCGGTTTCATGGGCCCCAAGACCTCATTCGCCCACGGCGTCTGGCTCACGGAAGATGACATCGCGCTCATGGCTGAAACGGGCACCAGCATCAGCCACAACCCAAGCTCCAACCTGCGCCTCCGCAGCGGCATCGCTCCCGTCCTGGAGATGCACCGGCAGGGCGTCCACGTCGCGCTTGGTACGGACAGCACATCTATCAACGACGACGATGACCTCTTCCAGGAAATGGCGCTCGCCATGCGCCTCCACCGTCCCCCCGGACTGGAAGTGCCGCACCTCACGTCCCATCAGGTGCTCCACATGGCCACCCTCGGCGGCGCATACGAGACCACCTTTGGCGAGGATATGATCGGCTCCCTTGAAATCGGCAAACGTGCCGACATGATCCTCCTCGACTGGGATCGCATCTCCACGCCCTATGTCGCTGAGAACCTCGATGTCCTTGATGTGCTCGTGTCGCGCGCCCGCGCCAGGGATGTCGACACCGTCATCGTCGAGGGCAGCGCGATCTTCGAAGACAAGCAGTTCAAGACCATCGACGCTCCCGCCGTCGTCGAAGCCGTCAGAGAAGAACTAGGTACTCCCGAACCCGAGGAACTCACCCACCGCCGAGACCTCGCCGCCCGCCTCGAACCCTACCTCCGCGACTACTACGCAGACTGGCACGTCCCCGAGCAACCCATGTACCACTACCAGAGCCTGGGGTGAACCGACCAGCACACAGAAATCGGATAGCCCCCGGAATCACCAACTGCCATCATGTCCTTGAACCAACTGAAAACAGCAGTGGGGTAGGGACATGACCGTTACAGCCGAACGAAACACCCAGTCGGACACACTCGCGGACGAGCGCTGGCAGGCCATCCGCAATAATGATCCGGCTTGGGAAGACGCCTTTGTCTTTGGCGTCAAGACCACCGGCGTCTATTGCCGAACAACGTGCCGAGGCGCGCCTGTCCTCCGCAAGAACATTGAGTTCTTTGATGAAATCAGGGAAGCCCGCGCCGCCGGTTACCGCCCCTGCAAGCGTTGCCGACCCGATGAGGGCGGCCCTCACTCCCGCGCCGTCAATACCGTTACGCAAGCATGCGGACTTATTGATGCCAGCCCCGATGAACTCCTGACTGTCGCCGCGCTTGCCCGTGGTACCGGCGTCACGGATCACGCCCTCCGCCGATCATTTGACATGATCCTCGGCATTACCCCGCGCCAGTACGCGGAACAGCGTCGACTTGAGCGATTCAAGGATGATGTTCGCAACGGCCACGATGTCACGTCGGCCCTCTACGAAAGCGGCTACTCCTCGCCCAGCCGACTCTATGAATCCTCAGACGCGCATCTTGGCATGACACCGGGTCAGTACCGCAAAGGCGGGGTAGGGACCTCAATCACGTATGCGATCGTCGATAGCCCGCTCGGCCGCCTGCTCATCGCAGGCACGGACAAGGGGGTGTGCCGAATCTCCCTGGCCGACGATGATGAATCTCTGGAAGCCGCTCTTAGGAGAGAATTCCCTCAGGCAGAGCAATCGAGAGATTCTGGCCCCCTGAGTGAATGGATCGAGATTGTTGCTCGGGTCGTCGCCGGAGAGCCGTCTGACATAGACACCGATCTACCTCTAGATGTGCGTGGTACGGCATTCCAGCGCCGTGTGTGGGAGGCGCTCCGACGTATCCCGCGCGGCGAAACCCGAACCTACTTACAGGTCGCCGAGGACATTGGCCAACCGACCGCCACCCGCGCCGTCGCCAACGCCTGCGGCAAGAACCCCACCCCCATCGTCGTCCCGTGCCACCGCGTCGTCCGCTCAGACGGTGCCCTCGGCGGCTACGCTCTCGGCCCCGCCCGCAAGGAAAAACTCCTCAAACAGGAAGGCGCGCGCCAGTAGCGGCACCTCCGCCCGCCCTGAGCCTGTCGAAGAGTACGAGCGGGGCACCATAAGGACCGAAAATAGCTGGTAAACTGATATCCGTTAGTAGAGCCGCTGGGAGGCATGATGGCAACGGATGGTATCACTCGTCACGAACTTAGCTTGGAACTGACCGCAGTGCGCAATGAACTTCACGGGGAAATCAATGCCCTTCGATATGAGCTCAAGGCTGATATCGCTAAGGTGGAGACTCATCTCGTCAAGTGGATGGTGAGCCTCATGGTCGGCGCGGTCGCCATTTCATCGACTATCGCAGTCTTTGCGCAGCGGTTACTAGGCTAAAGTCACCTCGTCATTCCCGCGAAAGCGGGAATCCAGTGCGGCGCAAGGCGCCGCCTTCCACTCACCTTTCGCACTGGAACGTGGCCCACACCGCGATAGACCTATCCTCGCCGGATCGCGAACTTGAGCTGTAGCGCAGCTACCGCCTCACCGCCCTTAACTCCGGCAGAGCCAGCCTCAGCAGCATCACCACCACGAATCCCGTTCCCGTCAGCACTGCCAATGCCACCTGAGGCCCTAGGTTCTCCGGCTCCGCCATCCATCCCACCGTCAACATCCCCAGTGGACTCGCGCCGATACCCAACGCGATGGCCCCCATCGCGCGCCCCCGCATCTCGGGGCTAACTGCCCGTAGCGCAATCGTCGGCTGCATCGTGGCAAACCCGGACATACCCAGACCTGCCACTATCAGGAGGACAAGGGAAACCGTATACCACTCTGAAAGTGCGAAAAGCACCATTACCCCCAACATGAACGCTGAGCCTATCGAATAGACCTGCCCATGGTTGCGTATCTGCCGTGAAGCGATGATGATCGCTCCCGTCAGCGAGCCGATTCCCGCCGCGCCCGCCAGGATTCCATACAGAAAGGCGTTTGCGCCCAGCACGTCCCGCCCAATCACTGGCACCATTGTCAGGAACGGAAACCCGAAGAAATTGAGGCTGACCGTGATGGTCAGCGCAGCCACAAGAGCCCTGTTGGTGACCAGCACAGTCACCGACTCCTTCAATTGTCGCAGTACGGGCGTCTTTTCCTCGCCCATCGACTCAGTCTTCGGAATAGTGAAGAGGACCCAGCCCGCCGCCACGTATAGTCCCAGCATCAGCCCGTACGAGCCTGAGAAGTCAACCAGCTCGATGATTGCTCCTGCAAAAAGCGGCCCCACGATGCTGCTCCCTGTAAGACACACAACATCCAACGAGATCGCATTCGTAAGGGCATCCCCACGGAAGATTTCTGCGAAGTAGGCGCGCCGCGCCGAGAAGTCCACTGCCCACGCCGAGCCGGTCAGGAACGTCGCGAGATACGCGTGCCACGGCTCCACGTCCCCGCGAACAAGCACCGCAAACATCCCGCCCACCACCACAACGTTGACGATCTGCGTTGAGATCATCACGTACTTGCGCGGAAAACGGTCTGATACGCTGCCCGCCACAAGACCAAGCAGGAACATGGGCGCCATGCGGAATACGCCGACGAGCGCCACCTGTGATGGCGAGTCTGTCAGCTCCAGCACAAGCCATGACAGGACCGCCATTTCCATCATGCGGTTCGCATACCACACCCACCCCGCCATCCAGAGGCGGCGGAAAACTGGATTGCGGAGCGAGCGGAACGTGCGGAAACGCGAAGTTACTTCGGTCTCGTCCTCAGCTAGTGCGAATGGCGCCGTATTGCTCAAGCGCTGCAGCTCTTGAGGAACTCGTCAAGCTCTTGGTTGTACTGCTCGGGACGCGCAGCGCGCATGCCGTGTCCCACGTCCGGCCACAGGCGGAAGTCCAGGTCAGGTGTCGCAATCGTCCGGTAGTACTCAAGCTCCTCCGGCATCATGTAACCGCCCGCAGCGATGTCCGCCACCAACACCAGTGTCGGCACGGAGATGCGGCGCATGTGGTCCTCGCACCGGAACGCCCACTGCCGATTGTCGGTCAGAAGCCGTGTCACGGCGTGCGGCGAGAAATGATGATGCCGATACACCAGCTCATCTGCCTCCTGCTCGGACATGCCCTGTTCCTTGGCCTCGGCGCGAATCTCTGCCTCCGGCCTGTTGTGCCGGGCCAGTGCCTGCTGAAGGCTCGTGACGTGAACGTTCACCATCTTCCAATACACCGGGTCTTCTAGGAACGCGCAGCAAATCTTGTCCGCGAAATCGGACGCCATGATCGTGCCGATATTCCCGCCCCATGAATGGCCAACGTACGCGGGCTTCTCAAGGCCCAAAGTATCGATGAGTGCGACAACGTCCGTCGCGAAATCACGCAGCATATAGCCGGTCACGGGCTTGTCCGTCTGTCCGTGTCCTCGGTTGTCCGGCGCAATGATGTGGTACCTGTCCTCGAACGCCTCAGCAACCGCTTGCCAGGACGACGCCAGCCCCGTCCATCCATGTACCAGCAGCAGGTCGGGATTCGAGGGATCGCCCCATTCGAGGTAGTGCATGTTAAGGCCCTGGATATCGACGAATTTGCTCTCTGGCATGGTGTCTCCCCCGTCACCCGCGGCATCCCACCGCGGCTCCCTTGCATTCAGAGCAAAAGTGTAGCACGCCCTACCTCCTCGTCATTCCCGCGAAAGCATGCCCCGTGCTTGATACGGGGCGGGAATCCAGTGCCCCCACGGGGCGGCCTACATCCTCGCTCACCCTGAGCTTGTCGAAGGGTGTATTTGACCAGTTACAGGCCGACGGCTAGGGTTAAGACACCCCGCAAGATTCTTTTTCTAACCGTGCGGGTGTTAGGTGAGCCTTCCGGGTGGGGCTAGGGGGCAGGGCGATGCAAGAAATACAGCGTCTTGTCGTCGTGTCTAATAGATTGCCGACATCCGCCCTTCTGGACACGTCGCAAGACCAGAGAACACAAACCGTCGGCGGCCTTGTGTCAGCTGTACAATCGGCCCTTGAGCAGTACGGCGGCATGTGGTTCGGATGGAGCGGTACAACAACGGAGCGCCGCCTTGCCGCTGAGCCGTCCGTCGCGCGTAGCGGAAGCATCGACGTGGGCGCGATGAACCTCACCGCAGACGAGGTCAATCTCTTCTATTCCGTCTTTGCCAATCGCACTCTCTGGCCGCTGCTTCACGCCTTCCCGAATTTCGTCCACCTTCGCCATGACGCCTATCGCGGATATCGACGTGTCAATCGGCGTTTCGCCCAGGGCCTCTACCCTCTCCTTCGAAGCGGCGATGCCGTCTGGGTGCAGGACTACCACCTGATTCCTCTTGGTTCAGAGCTGCGTCGAATGGGATGGCAGGGCAAGATCGGCTTTTTCCTCCATACGCCGTTCCCCGCCGCGGAAGTCTTCTCCATACTCCCGTGGGCAAGGCAGCTTCTTGAAGAATTCGTCAGCTATGACCTTGTCGGCTTCCACACCAATCGCTACGCCCACAACTTCCTTGACACCCTCCAGGTGGAAATGGGAGGAACCGTCGATGCTGGGGTGTTCGAGGGGCGTTCAGGAACCCTTGGAGCTGGCGTCTACCCAATCGGGACCGATCCTGACCAATTCCGGAAATGGACGCGTGAAGCAGTTGAAGCAGAAACCAGGGACCTCCTTCAGAGACTCCTGCCGCGCCAACCGGTTACACGCAAGAAAGTCGTGCTCGGAGTGGATCGACTTGATTACTCCAAAGGAATCCCCCAGAGACTAAGGGCATTCGAGGCGATGCTTGACCGCTATCCGGCTGTTCGAGGCAACGTCACCATGATCCAGATATCCGCCCCCTCCCGAAGCCGCGTGCCTGAATATGTCGAGGAACGCGAGCGTGTGGACAGGCTGGTCGGGCGTATCAATGGCCGTTTCGCTGAGGCGGACTGGGTGCCCGTTCACTACCTCTACCGCTCCTACAATCAGCAGGAACTGGCAAACTTCTTCCGTGAGGCGGACGTCTGCCTCGTGACCCCGCTGCGTGACGGCATGAACCTCATCGCCAAGGAATTCGTTGCCTCCCAGGGCCCAGACCCCGGCGTTCTGGTGCTGTCCCGTTTCTGCGGCGCCGCCGAGACGATGCAGGAAGCCCTGATAGTCAACCCCTACGACCTCGAGGCCACAGCTGAGGCCATGCACGACGCCTTGTTGATGACACACCGCGAACGCCGCCGCCGATGGATGGCCCTGTATGAGGACGTCCAAACAAACACCGCCACGGCCTGGGCCGACAACTTCCTCGCTGACCTCACCACTGGTCGCAATACCTACGTCCCTCAATCCGCAATATAATTCGCCTTATCAGCGGGATACTGTTGCGATGCGAACCCTCATTCTTTCGGACATTCATTCAAACATCGTCGCGCTTGACGCCGTCCTCCGTGACGCGAACGCGCGCGGCCCCGTCGATTCCATCTGGTCGTTGGGAGATATGGTCGGATACGGGCCGCATCCCAATGAGTGCTTGGACACCCTGCGCGGCTTTGAGCATGTGAGTGTGGCTGGCAACCACGACCTCGGCGCGATCGGAGCCATCTACTTGGGCATGTTCAATGAAGAGGCGGCCATCGCATGTGAGTGGAACGGCGAACAGCTTTCACCGGACAATCGCGCCTACCTTGAGGGCCTGCCAAGGGTCGTGAATCAGGGGGATTTCACGCTGGCCCATGGCTCCCTGCGTGACCCCGTCTGGGAATACCTCATTCACGAAGAAGCCGCGCGTGGTTCATTCGCCTTGTTGGAGACACCCTTCCTCCTGATTGGCCACTCCCACCTGCCCCTTATCTTTGAGGAGATCGTCGCAGCCCCTGACGCCCCGCCCCGCGTCCATTCCGTCGGCCGTCTCAACCATGGCTCCCTCATCCACCTGCCCAGCAACCTCCGTCTTATCCTGAACCCCGGCAGTGTGGGGCAGCCCCGTGACGGCGACCCCCGTGCCGCCTACGCAATCCTTGACACGGACGCCAATACATATACGCAGTTCCGCGTCCAGTATGATGTCGAATCAGCACAGAAACACTTCACGGACGCCGGCTTGCCTCCCACCTTGGCCGAGCGTCTCGCATACGGTCTCTAAGGCGCGTCGGCGTGAGGCAGACGGCTCTCAATTTCTTCTCGACCGATGATCTGACCCTTGAAGGCATCATCGCCGAGCCGTCCGGCGAGGAGATTCCGGAGGGCGGCGGTGATCTGCCCGGTGTTGTCTTCTGTTCCCCTGAGCCGCACCTCGGCGGCACGATGCTCAGCCCCGTCGTCGAGGCGCTAACCCGGGAAGTCACTCCCCGCGGTTTTGTGTCTGTCCGATTCAACTATCGTGGTGTTGGTGAATCCCAGGGTGAGAACGCCTTGGGGCAGGGACAGGTCTCGGATACGCTGGCCGCTGTAGAGATGCTACGTGAATGGCCGGGCGTGGATGAGCGGCGAATCGGAATCGTCGGCTATTCATACGGCGCAAGCATCGCCCTGCGTGCCGCCGCCCAACACCCGGATGGCGTGCAGGCCGTCGTCGCCGTGTCCCCCATCCTTGACATCCCCCTCATTGGCATCCCAACCGAGGGCGGCATGGAAAAGGTACAAGTGCCGGTGAGATTTCTGATAGGTGGTAACGACGGCCTCACAACTCCGGAGAAATTAGGCGAGTGGGTCGATGGCATGGAGCGTAACGACGTAACCGCGATGGCCCTCGAGGGCGCAGACCGCGCATGGCAGACCAGCCGCCCCGCTCTCGCCGCCGCCACCGCAGAATTCCTGGACGCCACAATGGCTCTCCGTTGACACGGAACGCCCCCGTACCTACGATTTTCACCTGAGACCACAACGGACAAATAAACAAGGTTTACTCGGAAAGGGAGGCAAACTAGATGGGGACATACGTGTTGCTCAGCACGCTGACGGATGAGGGCCGCAAGACCGTCAAGCACCGCCCGGAGCGCATCCAGGAAGTCAATCGCGAGATCGAGTCGTGGGGCGCGAAGGTCACAGCCCAGTACGCCGTGCTCGGCAACTATGACTTCGTCAACATCGTTGAGGCCCCCGACAACGAGACCATAGCCCGCGTCTCCCTTGAACTCGGCGCGCGCGGCACTATCCAGATTGTCTCGCTGCCCGCATTCCCCATCGAGCAATTCATCGCCCAGCTCGCCCGCACCCGCGACGACTAAGATACTTCGTCATTCCCGCGAAAGCGGGAATCCAGTGCCGCCCATTGGGCGGCTGTCATTCTGAGCGCAGCGAAGAATCTAAAGACCTGTTTAAGGTGCTACGTCCCTCACGTATCCCACATACTCGCCAAATCGCCGCGGCGTAAACCCGAACGCTCGCTCAACCGAGTCGAGCGCCGTCACGTTGTCCACCCGCAGCTGGCTTAGTTCCGCCGCCGTGATGGGGGGATCTTTCAGGACGCGGCCCATCAGCGCCGCCCCAAACTGCAGCGCCCATCGTGGCATCGGCAGGCTGTAAACACGCCGAATCCCCAATTCCGCTGCAAACACCCGTGCAATCTCCACCAGTGCAATGTGCTCCGGACCACCAATTTCGTAGATTTGTCCCGCCCGCTCCGGCCCCGTCACGCACAGCGTCAACGCCGCGGCAAGGTCGCTCACGTACATCGGCTGCAGCAGTGTCCGCCCGCCGTCCGGGAACGGCAGCAACGCCACCGGCCCCGCCCGAAGCAGCTTGACCGTCCGACGCGACACGGCATCGGAGACCCCCAGCACCAGCGACGGCTTAAGAACAGTCCACTCCAGCCCGCTCCCCGTCACTGTCGCCTCCGCCAGCCAGCGTGACCGTCCGTACGGCATCTCGGGGTCGTCCGACGCGCCCAGAATTCCCAGGTAAATCAGCCGGTTCGTCCCCACGTCCTTCATGGCATCGATGAGCGATTGCGTTGTGCCCACGTTCGTGTCCCCAAACGAACGCCCCTCCGTCTCGCGGATAATCCCCACGGCGTGAACGACCGCATCCGCGCCGGAAACCGCCTCGCGCACCGCGTTCCAGTCCCGCGCGTCTCCCTCAATCACCTCAACCGACTCCCGCAGCACCGCCTCGCCCCGGTCTGCGCGGTTGCGCGCTGCCACCACATCCTCGCGACTCAACGTGCCGATGCCTGCCAGCGTCTCCACCGCCTCAAATGCAACCCCAAGTGACCGCCGCCCATCGCTGAACACTCTCTCCGGCGAGCGCGAAAGGACGCGGATCGGCCCATGACCGGCAGCCACCAGCGTCGCCACAAGATGCCGCCCCACAAATCCCGACCCACCCAGCACAGTCACCCGCATCAACAACCTCTTTTACCCGCCATGTACTCTCACTGCCAGTCTACCCGCCCCGCTCGTCATTCCCGCGAAAGCGGGAATCCAGTCCCCGCTCACCCTGAGCTTGTCGAAGGGCGAGCGGATGGAGCATTTACCTTGCCGCGCGTATTCGCCCAATGCTATTCTCGCCCCGTGCGTGGAAAGGCCGCGCCACTAGGGATAAACGGGGGGAAGGCTGATATGGCCGACTATGAAAACATCCTGTACGAGAAACAACGCAAGGGCGTCCTAATCACCCTCAACAGGCCGGAGCGACTGAACGCCATCAGCCCCGACCTCGAGCGTGAACTCCATGAGGCACTCGATGAAGCCGAGGCCGATCCCGAGGTTCGAGCCATCGTCCTCACCGGAGCAGGTAGGGCATTTTCTTCAGGCTATGACATCTCCGGGGAGGCCGAGTTCGAGTGGCCGTACGCGCTGCCCAAGAACACCAGCGTTGCCGCCCATCTCGACTACTGGCGCGCGTCGGATCGCCGAAACATGCGCTACTTCCTGCACCTGTGGGAGCTCACCAAGCCCGTCATCGCGGCGGTTAACGGCTGGTGCATGGGCGGTGGCTCCTGGTACGCCAATGCGGCCCACATGACCCTTGCCGCGGATGACGCCGTATTCGCCCAGCCGGAAGTCCGCCACATGGACAACACCAGCTTCTTCTGGGTGCTGAACGCGGGCTACAAGAACGCCCTGCGCTATTCATTGACCGGCGACCACATCGACGCTGAGGAAGCGCTCCGCATCGGCATCGTCAACACCATCGTACCCGCGGACGACCTCATTGATGAGGCGTTCAAGATCGTCGAACGCATCGCGCTCGTGTCGCCGGAGACAGTCAAGATCAACCTCTATGTCGCCACGATGGGCCTCGAGATGATGGGCCTCCACAACGCCCTGAACCTCAACGCGGAACTCTCCGCCCACGCCCACACCTCCGTCAGCGAGGAGGGCCGCCGCCCATTCGTCGAGGCGCAGGAGCAAGGCGGCCTCCGCGGCTACCTGCAGGCCCGCGACGGCCCCTTCCAGCCGGAACCCTTCGGCCCCCGCTCCCGCCCACGAGAGTAACCCTGCAACCAACACAGGAAGGAGAAACAACGACAGTGCCCAATTACGACCAGGTCCTCTACGAAAAGCAGCGCAAGGGCGCGCTCATCACCCTGAACCGCCCCGAGGCGCTGAACGCAATCAGCCCCCAGATGGAGGACGAACTCCATCTGGCCCTTGATGAGGCCGAGGCCGATCCTGAGGTTCGCGCCATCGTTCTCACCGGAGCGGGCAGGGCGTTCTCCGCGGGCTACGACCTCGGAGCGCCGGACGCTCCAATGCGAGAGTTCGTCTGGCCGTATGGCGTCGCGCCCGGCCAGAGCGTCGCGGAACTGCTGGATTCATGGCGAACCAATGACAACGCCGGCGTCCGCAAGCTCCTCCACATGTGGGAGCTCACCAAGCCCGTCATCGGTGCGATCAATGGCTGGTGCATGGGCGGCGCGTCATGGTACGCCACAGCAACCCACATGACCCTTGCCTCGGATCAGGCGGTTTTCGGCCAGCCGGAAGTGCGCCACATCTCCAACACCAGCTTCTTCTGGGTGCTATCCGCCGGGTACAAGAACGCCCTGCGCTATTCGCTGACCGGCGACCACATTGACGCCGAAGAGGCGCTGCGCATCGGCATTGTCAACAAGATTGTCCCCCACAATGACCTGCTCGATGAGGCATTCCAGCTTGTGGAGCGTATCGCGCTGGTCTCCCCTGAGACGGTCAAGATCAACCTCTACGTCGCCACGATGGGCCTTGAGATGATGGGACTCGCCAATGCGCTTAAGCTGAACGGAGAACTCTCCGCGCTTGCCCACTCATCAAGTCGCGCAGACTACCGCAAGGAGATGTTCGACGGCTTGGAGCAAGGCGGCCTCCGCTCGTTCCTCACCGTAAGGGACGGCCCATTCCAGCCGGAGCCCTTCGGCCCCCGCTCAAGAGCAAGAGACTAAACCCGTTCGTCATTCCCGCGAAAGCGGGAATCCAGAACTCGAAGAACAAACCAACCGGAACAGAGCAGACAAGGAGAGGAAAGGAAATAGTAATGGGAAGCTACGAAAACATTCTGTATGACAAGCAGCGCAAGGGCGTGCTTATCACCCTCAACCGCCCTGAGGCGCTGAATGCCCTCAGCCGCGACCTTGAGGACGAACTCCACGTCGCGCTTGATGAGGCAGAGGCGGATCCCGAGGTTCGCTACATCATCCTGACCGGCGCGGGCCGCGCGTTCTCAGCGGGCTATGACATCGCTGGTGGCCGCGCCCCGACCGTCTGGCCGTATGGCCTGCCGGAGGGCTCGAACATCGCCCAGATGCTTGATGACTGGCGCACGCGTGACAAGCCGGATCGGTTCATGCACCTCTGGGAGCTCACCAAGCCGGTCATTGCCGCCGTTAACGGCTGGTGCATGGGCGGAGGCTCCTGGTACGCGCTGTTCTCGCACATGACCTATGCGTCCGAGACAGCCGTCTTCTCCCAGCCCGAGGTCCGCATGATCTCCAACACCAGCTTCATCTGGACGCTCAACGCGGGCTACAAGCACGCCCTGCGCTACAGCCTCACCGGCGACCACATCGACGCCGAAGAGGCCCTGCGCATCGGCATCATCAACCAGATCATCCCGCAGGACGACCTGATTGAAGAGTGCTTCAAGATCGGTGAGCGCATCGCGTTGGTGTCACCGGAGACGGTCAAGATCAACCTGTACGTCGCGACAATGGGCCTTGAGATGATGGGCCTCCGCAACGCGCTCATCCTCAACGGCGAGCTCTCCGCGTTCGCCCACGCCTCCAAGCGTGAGGATGTCATGCGGCCTCTCGAAGAGGCGCGTGAGGCGGGCGGTATGCGCGGCTTCCTCCAGCAGCGCGACGGCCCCTTCCAGCCGGAACCCTTCGGCCCCCGCTCAGCCGCCGCCCGCAACAGCTAACAACACAGTCGCAAACGTCGGACTTGACGGTGGGGGCGGCCAACCCCGCCCCCACCTACTTACACTCCCTCTACCGCTATTCCCGCTCAGCTTTCCGTCATTCCCGCGAAAGCGGGAATCTTAGCCGCATTACGCAAATCAAATGCAGTAACGTAAAGCAATGAACCTCTCCATTGACCCCCAAACCACCGCCCTCATTGTCGTCGATATGCAGAACGACTTCTGTCACACAGACGGCTTCTACGCAAAAGCCGCAGACCGAATAGAACCCCTCGGCCTTGACCCCCAGCTTGTCATCGATGGCATCCCGCCCATGGCCGCCCTCCTCGACGCCGCCCGCGCCGCCGGCCTCTTTATCGTCCATACTCGCATCGAACGGGACGACTCCCCGGACGCCGTTCACCTAATCCACAATGTCGTCGCCCAGACCTTCGGCGCGGTGGCCGACGCCCCCGGCGGCCCCGCCCTCATGCCCGGCACGTGGGGCGCGGACATCCACGATGCCCTCGCCCCACAGGACGACGAATACGTCGTTACCAAGCGCAGCTTCTCCGCCTTCTTTGGCACCGACCTTGAGACGGCTCTACGCCGCCGCGGCATCCGCACCGTCATCCTTGCCGGCACAATCACCTACGCCTGCGTCCTCCACACCGCCTTCGACGCCAACGTCCGCGATCTTGACGTCATCGTCGCCTCGGACGGCACCGCCTCCTGGGCGCCTGACCTCCAGCAGCCCACTCTCCGCATCGTTGACCTCATCCTCGGCGGCACCGCTGCCACCGGTGAAATCATCGAAGCCCTCGCCCTCGCCACCCGCCGCCAATAAATCGACCTCTGTCATTCCGAGCGCAGTCGAGGAATCCAAAGACTCCATTGCGCCAATCCCACGCCCCCTTTGCTACCATGTGAACAACAACCCTGTGAAAGAAAGAGAGCCAACAATGCCCAACTACGACACCGTCCTCTATGAAAAGCAGCGCGGCGGCGTCCTTATTACGCTGAACCGCCCTGAAACACTGAACGCCATCAGCCGCCAGCTGGAACACGATGTCTCCGAAGCGCTGACTGAAGCCGAAAACGATCCCGAGGTTCGCGCCATCGTCCTCACCGGCGCGGGTCGCGCCTTCTCCTCCGGCTACGACATCGGTGCAGGCCGCGGCGAAACGGTCTGGCCGTATGGACTCCCGGAAGGCACGAGCGTCGCCGCCATCCTCGATGATTGGCGCGACCGCTCCCGGGACGAGACCGCCAAGCTCCTCCAGATCTGGGAACTCACCAAGCCCGTCATCGCCGCCGTCAACGGTTGGTGCATGGGCGGCGGCTCCTGGTACGCTCTTGCCTCACACATGACCTACGCCGCCGAGGAAGCTGTCTTCGCCCAGCCTGAGATCCGCATGATCTCCAACACCAACTTCTTCTGGACCCTCAACGCCGGCTACAAGCACGCCCTCCGATACGGCCTCACGGGCGACCACATCGACGCCCAGGAAGCCCTCCGCATCGGCCTCGTCAACGATGTCGTTCCAGGCGATGAGCTGCTTGAGCACTGCTTCCGCGTCGTTGAGCGCATCGCGCTCGTCTCGCCGGAAACCGTCAAGATCAACCTCTACGTCGCCACCATGGGCCTCGAGATGATGGGACTCCGCAACGCGCTCATCCTGAACGATGAGCTCTCCGCCCACGTCCAGAGTTCACAGCGGGAAGACTTCAAGCGCGAGATGCAGGATGCCCAGAAGGAGGGCGGCCTCCGCGCCTTCCTGCAAGTCCGTGACGGCCCCTTCCAGCCCGAACCCTTCGGCCCCCGCTCCCGCCCCCGCGACTAGCTCTCCAAACCCATACAATGAAAAAGCGGGTAGGGTAGCGACCCCACCCGTCATTCCCGCGAAAGCATGCCCCGTAC
>CAYOPL010000020.1:0-7302 GCA_964405845.1 uncultured Dehalococcoidia bacterium
GTCAAGCGCGTCTTCGACATGGCCCTAAAGGGCCAGAGCTCCCTCGACATCACCAAGACCCTCAACGCCGAGGGCGTCCCCTCTCCCAGGGGCAAGCAGTGGCTCAAGAGCGCCGTCCACACCATGCTCACCAACGAAGCCTATACGGGGGTGCTGGTCTGGGGCACCAAGGCCAGGGACGGCGCGGAGCCGGTGCGGGTGGAGAAGGCGTTCCCTGCCCTGGTCTCCAAGAGCAAGTACCGCCAGGTGAGACGGCTGCTCAAGTCCCGCGCCCCCAAGGTCGTCCACCCCCGCCGGGCCTCCAGCCCCTACCTGCTCAGCGGGCTGGTCAAGTGCCAGCGGTGCGGGAAGGCCCTTACCGCCGCCGAGGCCAAGGGCGGCAAGTACACCTACTACGTCTGCCACTCCCTGCTCAAGAAGGGCAGGGGAACCTGCGCCACCCCCAGGCTCAACGCCAAGCGGTTCGAGGGCCTGATCGTCGAGAACATCCGGGACAACATCCTCACCGAGTCCAACATCCGCGAACTGGTGAAGATCGTGGACGAGGAGATGGACGGGGTGGCCCGGGAGCAGCGTCAGCGGCTGAAGGTCATCGAGGAGGAGCTGGAGGAAGTGAAGCGGCGGCTGGGACGCATCTGGCAGGTGATAGAGACCACCGAGATTGAGATGTCCGACGCCACGGACCGCATCAAGGAGCACCGGGAGCGCAAGGAGAAGCTGGAGGCTGCCGCCGAGGATGCCAGGGCCATGCTGTCGAAGCGCAGGGTGACGCTGGACAAGGTAGAGACCATCACGGCCTTCGCGAAGGACATGAGCGAGTATCTCAGGGAGAGCGAGATCACCGAGTCCCGCGCCTTCATCCGGTCCTTCGTGCGGGAGATCGAGGTACGGCCCGGCAGGGCGACGATCCACTACAGTATCCCCACCCCGGAGGATAGTCCCATAGGCGGGGCCGACCTTGGGGAGGTCGCCCTGGGCAGGGGAGTTCGCAGTATGGGAGTCGCTGGTGGGGCATCCTGGACTCGAACCAGGGACCTCAGTCTTATCAGGACTGCGCTCTAACCACCTGAGCTAATGCCCCTCACCACCGACGACCCCATGGAAACGACGCGCCATCACGGCTGCTCCACATCGGGGTCAGCAACACGCCCAAACGCGGGCGCGAATCCCATTGTAGCCCGCCACGCGCTGAACGTCATGCGGCGCGCCCACCCTGAGTTCATAAAATTCCCCGGCGTTTTCTAGGACTCAGCCCAGGTGGATGATCTCGATGTCGCCCCAGTGCTCCTGCAGGTATTCGGCGACAAGTCGCCGGTGGCAGTGGTCTGCCGTATCCTCGCTGCACAGCAGGCAGGCGTTGGCGATGAGACGTTTAATCGGCATTTTCTCAATCCGGCGGTCACTCATGAGAGTAAGAAACTGTTTCTCATATTCCTGCCAGTCCAAGCCCTTGTTGCGATAGGCATCCAGCAACTCCTGCGTCGGAGCAAGATCCGGCATGTGCGCATACTCCATGCGGCAGATACGGCGCAGGAAATAGGCGAGGTCGTCCCGTTTGGCGAATCCGGCCAACTGGGAGACGTTGTTCAGGCGAATATCAATGAGTCGCTTTGCGCCTGAATCCCGCAGCAGCTCAAAGAAAGTTTCAGCCGATTTCTTCGTGAAACCGATGGTATAGACGCGCACAGGCCGACTCAGTGGCTCCGACTATACGCGGCCTGGTCTTCCGCTACGTATGCAACCCGGTTGGCCTGCTGACGAATAGCATCAGCAATGACATCGTCATGCGTGCGGAACAGGTCAGGCTGCGGAGCCATCTTCAGAGATTCCAGCAGCCGATCCATTAGGGCGTCATGGCTTTCAACGCCACCGTCCGACAGGACATGTCGGACCTCCACGCCCTGCTCAGCAAGCGCCCGGGCAACAAGCAGGGCACGGTGACACTCAAGAGGGTCTCTCTCCATGCAGAGGAGCACGATTCGACGCTCGTCCGCCTGCCGAATGAGACTGGCGATGGCGTCGGTAAAGTCATCGGCCATCGCGGCACGTTCATAGGAGACGCGCCCGTCGGCGTCATAGGCGGCCCGATCAGCGGGGCGACCGCCAAGCTCTTTGCCCATATAGGCGTATTCAATCGCTGCTCGTTCCAGCGCGGGTTCCAGGTTATCGGGGTTGAAGTGGGGTACCCAACGACTGCGGGGCGCAGAGCGAGCGTCGACGACCATGTTGACGCCGTTGTCCGCAAGCAGGGCGACGAAATCCTCGATGGAATGATCCGAGTGTCCAATCGTGAAGATTGGATGCTCCGTCACAGTCATGTCACGCCCCTCTCCCCTATGCCTCGATTATGGCCGCAATGAGCTTGTAGTTGAAGGCCGGTTCGTCCGGCTTTGCCTGGAACGGCTCGCCAACAGTGACAGTGAGATAGCACTTGGCGTGCCAATATTTGCCAACAGCTCTTGCGGAATACTGCTCCTCAAAGTCCATGTCAGTGATGCGGAGGTCGTAGAGATCGCCTGCGTAAACGAATGACCCGCGCAACTGTCTGCTGATTCGCCCCGCATCATCCTTGTGCTCAGTGACAGAGATTTCCAGCGCCGGGACGCTAATGAATCGGGCCGAACAGGTCAACGTTCGTTTGGGGTCATACGGGAATCGATCGTTCGTCCCTCTCAGAGATTGGTGGCCGTTCTCCCAGAGCGGCGCTGGAGCGTCGAGCCATTTTTCGATGTTCGTCTTGTCCGCTACACGCAGCCTTGTCCACCCCTCCGGCGCCATGAGCCAGTTTTCAGGTTGATAGGGCAGCGGCAGCGGTTCCAGCAAGGGAACCTCGATCACGTCCAGCAGCTGCGGTAATGACTCATCCTCGTAGCAGATCTCATCGGGCATGACTTCGCCCTTGTTTGAGCCACTGACGGGTCGCACCCATGCGAGCGTTTCGTCGGGGAGCCGCTCCTTGCCAACGACGCACCTGCCGCCATACTTCCGTGAATTCGCCAGGCAGAGAATCTGCTTGTGGATGATGGTGGTCACTTGTCCTCCCAAACGGGTTTAGCACAAGTGTACCATAACGATTATTCCCTCCGCTTGGCTTCCTCCCAGAGGGCGTCCATCTGCTCCAGGGACATGGCTGAGAAATCGTCGCCGCGTTGGCGGGCCGTGTCCTCCATCGTGCGGAAGCGCGACACAAACCGGCGGTTGGCGTGTCGCAGAGCGGTCTCTGCGTCGATGTCCATCCACCGGGCGAGGTTCACGAGGCTGAAAAGCAGATCCCCGAATTCCCATTCAAGGGCGGCGCGTGATTCATCCGTCGCCTCTGTCTCTGCATCGGCGTGGGCCTCCGTGAGTTCCCCGGCCTCCTCTGTCACCTTCTCAAGGACGCCATCGACGCTCGGCCAGTCGAATCCGACGTTGGCAGCTCTCCCCTGCGCTCGTTGCGCGTGGGTGAGCGCAGGCAGGTTGGCGGGCACGCCCTCCATCAAGGACGCGCCCTGTCGCTCCTCGCTCTTGAGCACCTCCCATCGCGCGGCTACTTCTTCCGCCGTGCGCGCCTCGGCATCGCCGAATACGTGCGGGTGGCGGCGGATGAGCTTGTTGACGAGGCCCTCAATAACGTCGGTAACGGTAAACGCCCCCCCCTCTGAGGCAATCTCGCTGTGGAGCATGACCTGCAAGAGGATGTCGCCGAGTTCCTCACGCAACCCGGGCAGGGAGTTGGCGTCGATCTGCTCGACGGCCTCATAGGTCTCTTCAATCAGGAACGGTGTCAGTGATTGATGGGTCTGCTCGCGGTCCCACGGGCAGCCGTCCGGCGCGCGGAGGCGGGCGACGATGTCAACCAGCGTCTGGAATTCACGGTTGTCCTGTCCGGTGGCGTTGTTAGCTTCGACCACGTGTCACCCCCATCGGTTGCGCGTCAGCGTGCCCGTTTCAGCATAGGGTGGCCGGCGGAGCGCCGCCACGCCCGCCTTTTCTTGCCCCCCTATCTGCCCGTTGCTAGACTGGAATAGAGGTCAAGCGTGTTCGCGCGGCCGCGTGGTGGGTGTGGCCTAGTAGGTTCAAGGCACCAGGTTGTGGCCCTGGAGATCGTGGGTTCGAATCCCATCACCCACCCCATTTTTTGAAGTTCGCGATCACCCTTACATGCCGTTTCTGTTGGCATCCGCGTTCCGGCCTCAGTCAACACTTTGGATTCTTCGCTGCGCTCAGAATGACAAAGCGTGTAGCCTCATGCGTTGGCGGCGCTCGTATAGCGCGGTGGATGCGGCGGACGCAGGAACAGGATCAGGATGGCCGACACTGCAAAGAACGCGATGAAGATGAGGAACGCCGGCCGGTACGATCCAAGCTGGTCGTAGATGAGGTTCATAACGATGGGGCCCGTCGCTCCAAACCCGAACGTCACCACGAATCCCATCGACCGTATGGAGCCGAGGCTCAACCGCCCGAATGAGTTTGCCCACAACACTTCCTGCGTCACGCCCAGGCTCGTGATGCCCATGCCGTAGACGATGAGCGCCGGAAACAGGAAATACACCTCGTCCGCGAAAAGGAACAGCACACAGCCGATGGTCTGCAGGATGAACGGCAAGGCGCGTACAGGGCCCGCGGTGGCCTTCTCCGCCACCAGTCCAACGAAGGGCAGTGTCACGGCCATCACGATGGCGCGTGTCGTCAGCGCCGCCGCAACGAGAGCCTCCTCATAGCCCAGGTCCTGCACGTACGGCGCGAGGGAGATGTTGATCCCTTGGAACGCAAGGCTGGAGATTGCAAAACACCCTGCAATCAGCCAGAACGCCGGCGCGCGCAGCGCCTCTTTGCGCGTCCACAATGGTTCCGGTGCTGCCTCCTGTTGGGCAGTCTGTTGTTGTTCAGGCAGGAGCGTCGTGGGTGCGGGGCCTTGTGGCGCGTCCGGCTCCTCACCGTCCGGCCTTAGTCCCATGTCCTCAGGCCTGCGCCTGATAAGAACCGTTGAGGGGATAAGGACGACAACCCACGTGACGATGGCGAATATCCAGAACATCTCACGCCAGCCGAGTTCCTCAATGACATAGACGGCGACCGGAATCATTACGACGTTGCTGATGCTGGCTCCCATAGTGGAGATGCCCAATGCGCGTCCGCGCTTTCGAATGAACCAGTTGCTGATGACAACGCTGGTCACCAGGTTGCCCATAAGCGTGAACCCAATTGCGGCAACGAACCCCCGCACGAAGTAGAACTGCCAAAGTGAGTCGATGAGTTCCACCTCGATCAGTGTCCCGTCAATCATGGTGACGCCGATCAACGCGAAGCCGGCGACGATTGCGCCAACGGGCAGGAGCGTACGCCCCCCGAACCGGTCGACAAGCGGGCCGATGAGCGGCGCCGTTCCCGCCTCCACGATCCGGGAGATGGTCTGAACAATCGAAATCTGTGTCCGGTTCCACCCGAATTCCCGTGAAAGAGGGTTGAAGAAAAGTCCTAACGTGGAGGAGAACTGTTCCGCATAGGCGAGATGCGCCATGAACGACGCGGCGACGATGTTCCAGCCATAGAAATAGCGGCCCCGCCTCCGCTGACGAGGCCGCTCGCTACTTTCGCCCTCTCCGCCCGCCCTCTCCAACTCTCCCGCCGAACCTCCATCACAAGGATGATTGATTATGCGGTGAAAGCGGCGGGGGCGTCATGCAAGCGTGGGAAAGCAACCGGGGGCAGGGTTGCCGGTACGGCTTAAAGTGATCTCCCCGACATCTTAGCCCTGCCAAGTAGGCGGCTCAGTTCCGTCACGGCGGGATTGTTTGAAGTTATCGCGCGAGGGAGGTTCTCAAACCTCTCTACTAGCTCAGTTTCCGATGCCTCTTGGGGCCAGTCCAGATTAATCTCAAATCGCCCATCCCCGATGAAGGAGATGGCACCAATTCGGAGCAGTCCGTTGAAGTCCCTAGCGAATGCATGCTCAGGGTATTTCAGATTCTCATAGTTGGGCCATGCCTTCTGAACTATTGCGAAACCTTCCTGTTGTTCAGCGTCCAGAAGAAGATCAAGTATCCTCAGTTGTCGTTCAGCTAAGACACGCTTTCGTGGGCTCCTCAGGCGGCCATGAAGCGAATGGACAAATTCTCGGAATAACATTCGTTTTGTATGTGCGGTCACCTCGTTTGCGAGGACATTGCAACGGTCCGCAATAGCTTGGAGGACGAATGTCAGGATTGGTGTGAGATCGTGACCGCGGGCTCGGGACTCATAGAGCGCTGAGAGATAGTCGGCCTGATGCTCATAGTAGTAGTTGGAGAGGCTGACCATGACTGTGTCGTTAACACCGGCCTCGCGCAACATGAACGCCTCCAGAGCTCTGGCCGTTCGGCCGTTGCCGTCTCCGAATGGGTGCATTGCGCCTAGGTGATAGTGGGTTGCTATCGCCTGCACAATGCGGTCATGCCGCTGAAACTCACTGGAGATTGCACCGCTGAGTTGTTCAAACGCCGCCGCTACTGGGACGCCTCCCTCTGCTCCACGGCATTGCGGATTGCCAAAGGTGACGTTGTTGTCGGCGCGTCGCAGAGCGCCGGGCTCGCAGTGGTCATCGTCGCAACCAGTAACGATACGGCGATGGATATTGAGAATCAGATCCGCCGTCACAGGGCGGTTAGCAGGCTGTTCTCGAATCCACGCATAGGCATCACTAGCTGCACGGAGTTGCCGTTGTGAATGAGTCAGTACGGTCCAGGCATCGTCAGGTGTGGAGAGAGCTTGCTCCTGTTCTTGAGGCGTGAACTGCGCTCCCTCTATGCGGGTCGTTCCTACAGCCTCAAGGCGCAACTGTTCCTTGTGGGCCTCGTCAATCCATTGCGGCAGATACGGAATCCTACTTAGAACTTGAGCCGCCGTCTTGGCCTCAATAAGTGGACGTGCAACGGACTCGATATCGTAGCGAATCCACTGCGTGGGCAGCTTGTACGGGTTAATTGTCTGCGAATTCGTCATGCTCCATTCTTATGCCATTTTGCGTTCGTTTCAAGTTCATTCCATGCTTTTAGGTTCATATTTGACCGTTTATTGTCAGTTCGTTTCCGTTTCATTTTTGGTTCGTTTTCGGTTCGTTTCACTGCTGTACACCATTCTCACGAGAGATTCGGCAGTGTTCCGACGCTAGTCGTCTCGAGTCCGTCCACCTCGTCTGCGTCTTCGCCTGCGGCGTGGGCGCTCGGGCGGTTCGGAATCATCCCCATTTTCAGGTTCTTGGGGCGCGTCTTCTTCAGGCTCGTCATTAGTCGCATCAGGCGGGTACAGGAGGGCTGTTCGCCCGTATTCGTCCTCTTC
>CAYOPL010000021.1:0-6808 GCA_964405845.1 uncultured Dehalococcoidia bacterium
CTCTACACATTTGGCACGCCGAACGGCGTCAAGGTCTCCATCATGCTCGAGGAGGTCGAGCTCCCCTACCGGGCGCACACGATCAACATCCTGGAGGACGAGCAGTTCGACCCCGAGTTCCTCAAGATCAGCCCCAACAACAAGATCCCGGCGATCGTCGATTCCGACGGGCCGGACGGGGAGCCGATCTCGCTCTTCGAATCCGGCGCGATCCTTCTTTACCTCGCGGACAAGACCGGCCAGCTGATCCCGGACGATGCGCGCGGGCGCTGGCGGGTGATGGAGTGGCTGATGTTCCAGATGGGGGGCGTCGGCCCGATGTTCGGCCAGGCCAACCACTTCCGCCGCTTCGCCAAGGTGGACGTCCCCTACGCCATTGAGCGCTACACCGCCGAGGCGCACCGGCTCTACGGCGTGATGGAGCGCAGGCTCGCGGAGCGCGACTTCCTCGCCGGCGACTACTCCATCGCGGACATCGCCTGCTTCGGCTGGGTGCGCCGGTGGGAATGGCACGGTATCGACTGGGCCGACTACCCGAACCTGCAGCGCTGGTTCGAGACCATCGGCGCCAGGCCCGCGGTGCAGCGGGGCGTCGCGGTCCCGTAAGTCCGGGAGGCCGGCATGGCAGACCCGATCGCGCATCCGGCGGTCCGCCGCGTGCAGGCCGCGCTCGCCGCCGCCGGCTCGGACGCGCAGGTGATCGCGCTCAGCTCGACCGCGCGGAGCGCCGAGGACGCCGCCGCCAGCATCGGCACGCCGTTGGGCAGCATCGTGAAGTCGCTGGTCTTCACCGTGGGCGGCGCGCCGGTGATGGCGCTGGTCGCGGGCGACCGCCGCTGCGACACGAAGGCGCTGGGCCACGCGCTCGGGCGCGAAGGCCGCGTGCGCCGCGCCGATGCCGACGCGGTGCGTGCGGCCACGGGCTTCGCCATCGGCGGCGTCGCCCCGGTCGCGCACGAGACGCGGCTCGCGGTCGCGATCGACGCGAGCCTCGGGCGCTTCGAGACCGTCTACGCCGCAGCCGGCCACCCGCACTGCGTGTTTGCCACCACCCTGGGCGAGCTGGAGCGGCTGACCGGCGGCACGGTCGCGGCGGAGATCGCGGTCGCGCAATAGATGCAGGTTCTGGACGGCAATGAGGCAGCATGTCGAGTAGGCCGCCCACGATCACAATTCGATTGCGTTTCGTCACACGTGCGGGCATCATCCGCGACCGTAGTGTGCTGCTATTCGTCCTTTCAGGGCCAGCATGTTCTTTCTACCCGTTTGGCCCTTGAAGGGATTCGGGAGGAAGGCCACATGCAGTGCACGATGAGACGACACCGTCGAGCGCGGGCGAGTGGCGGGCCGGGGCACGCAGCCTGGGCCGCGCCCAAGGAGGTACTGGTGCGGAGAGACCCGGCGGATGAAATCCCAGCGCCGGCGCCAGCGTCTCTTGTGCTCGGCAGGTTACGGGAGTAAGTGACATGACCGCTCAAGGGGGAGATCGACTGGACTCTCTTCTTTTCCAGGAAGGGAGAGAGCTAGAGAACATTAAGCTGTTCCCCGGAGATGATCCTGGACTGACTTCGCGGGATTTGCGTGAGGCGGCGGCTGATGTCATTGCCGCTGCGCTTGCAAATCCCAAAGACAACCCACCGGAGACCGGTAGGGCGAAAACGACTCTGGAGAACTTCCCGCCGTCCACGTGACTCTTTACCCAAATAAATCAAATTCAGGCCCACCTCACAGTTGGGCCTGAATTTTTGTGTCAGGTGCGAGAATGATAAAGCAAATTATCGACGCCATGTCAGAGGTGGACGCTATGCCTGTCGAAGTATCTGAGGTCGTAAACTTAGTAATAGAACTTGGCTATCAGGACAAAATATTCGTACATCCCGAGGCGCGCGAAACAGGAAAGATTTGGGGAGCTTATGTTCAGTTTAGAGAAAATTCTGTGCCCTATTCGACGCCCGACTTCGTGTCATATGTGGGTAGTGACTCATTTTGAAAATTTCACCGTCCGATTTTCAAACTGAACCTGTCGCTTGACAGGTCTGAGCGCTCCATGCCACGTTCGGTAAAGCAGCATGACACTTTACCGCGATCACAGCTAGGTGACGACGGAGGACATGTGACATGCCAATAGGGCCGAGAGGGGAGAAGCGACCGTCGAATCCCAACGCGATGTCAATGATGGTGGCTCGGATCGCTACGGGGCGTGCCGAAGAGGAGTATGCTAATCGCAGGCCCGGACGCGCCAAGGACGAGGACGCCCCGCTAACGGCAGCGAAGCGGACAGTCCAAGAAAAGCCGGAGACCGAACCTCAGAAAAGCTGATCGGGTTTCACTTGACTAATCCATAATCTTGAAGACCAGAATAACATGTGAAAGCTTGTAGCCAAGCCGATCCTTCCTCCAACTCGCTTTGGGCTACTGCTTCTAGCAACTCCCAATGGGCTTGGTCGTCTTCAATAGCTCCGATTTCTTCTCCAATCTCAATAAGCTGTCTGATGGTGCCATCAATATCCCCAAAGTAGGTGTGCAACACTTGTTCCATTCGCTCAGAAGTAACGTACTCCAGTTCACTGTTGTCAGCATATACTCGAAAACGCATCAAACACCCGGACATTTGTCCCCATAGAAATGGGTTGCGCTTTAGCCCGTCCCAATCTGGGGAATCACTGTGAGCGATGGGTATAGAAGTCAGAAAAATCACTGCCGCGATAGCAATAGAAAGTGACCTCATAGCTACCTCCGTCGGCAAGTTATGGACATCGACACCAAAGCCGGTGGTGTCGGGCTATTGCCGACATGTCGAGGTAGCGAGACAAGTCTCCCGCCTATTCGCCAAGCCCCAGGGAGCTACCCCAAGGCCGAGATCAGGCTGTTGTATTCAGCGGGTAGCCCGACGAGCGGGACTACCTCGAATGTCGGCAGTCGGAATTGGACCACACCCCTGAAATGCCGTCAAGCGACGGCATTTCGTTACACTATAACGTATCCATATCTGTTGACTCAGTTTGAAATATGCGCTACGTTTGGTCTAGCGATTCGTCGCCACAACGTAGAGCGTTTCATCATGGCAAACAGATTATCGACGGAGAAACGGGCGCTGGCCCTTCACGCGCTTGTCGAGGGCATGTCGATGCGTGCAACCGCCAGACTGGCCCGTATATCCCTCAACACGATCTACAAACTGCACGTCGATGCAGGCAAGGCTGCTCTGGCCTACCACAAGAAGGTGGCCCGAGACCTCGACGTGAGCCTGGTCCAATGCGATGAAATTTGGGCGTTCTGCTACTCCAAAGAGGGCAACGTGCCCGACGCCGAAAATGCACCGCCAGAAGCCGGTGACATTTGGACGTGGACGGCCCTCGATGTTGTATCGAAGTTCATGTTGGCGTGGGAGATCGGGGACCGGAAGGAGCAATCAGCCCGCAAGCTCATGAAGAACCTGAAGAAGCGGTTGGGCGGCAGAAGGATCCAGTTGACCACCGATGGGCACCGACCGTACCTCAAGGCGGTGCCGGATGCCTTTGGCGATGATATCGACTTCGCTACGCTGGTGAAGTCATTCCGGCTGAACTGCGATCCGGTGATTGATTCTCGCGTGGTGATCGGTGAGCCCGATCCTCAATTCATCAACACCTCGTATGTCGAGCGGGCCAACTTTTCCATGCGCATGGGGATGCGGCGGTTCACGCGCAAGACCAACGGATTCTCAAAGAGCGTGGACAACCACCGCCACTCCGTGGCGCTGCACTTCCTCTACCACAACTTCTGTTGGGAGCATGGCAGCTTGGGCAAAGGTGTGACCCCGGCGATGGCCCTTGGATTGGCCGATGAGCCGTACACCACGGAGTGGATTTCCGGTCTAATCGATGAGCGGACACCGCCGCCTAATCGGCCCACGACCTACAAGAAAAGCCGGGCTATGGCTCACAAGCAGAGGACGCAACGCATCAAGCGTTCCAGGGCGAGATTGCGGAGGGCTCGGTAGGCGCGGCGAAGCACTGAACCTAGATTCTAGTTGACGTAGGATAGTCCTTGCATTACCTTGAGGCTGGTGGTGCTGACTCTGCGGCGTCACCGTATTGATCCAAGCTATTATCGATCCTGCTCATATGAAATGGGCGGTCCCCGAAGGAACCGCCCATCGTATCCAATGCTGCGTTATATTGGAGGGGCTGCCTGTGGGTGAAGGCAACGACCTTATAAGTCGTCATACGTGCAGAGCGTATCGCGGGTTCGAATCCCGTCCCCTCCGCCGACGCCAGCAATGAACACGTTTACAGCTTAGCACATCATCCCGGCTTGAAGGGAGGCTTTTCTGCCTCCTCGTCTTCCGAAGGTGCAGACTTACCAGCCTCTTTCTTGCTGGTATCGGCCGCATCCAAGCTGCGAAGGTTTTGACGAGCAATGACCTTCCGATTGAAGGCGTCGAGCATGGCATCAGATGCGTCAGTTTCGGCCATGTTCGTCTCCCGGCCAACTGGTAAAGTGTGCATGAAATTGACGAGCAATACTCTGGGAGAGTCCTCATGACTCTGCTTGAAATGTTATCGGTTCAGTTTTCAAACTGAGTCAGTACCCATATGTGATATACAATAGCAACATAGCTCCTGAATGGCAGAGGGTCGTTTGTTGTAAGGAACTGGTTCACATTTGCGATAAGGAAATCAGCAAAGCAAATACACGAGAGAAAGTATCGGGGCTGTTCGAGAAGCTGCTAGAACCTCCGTCCACGAAAGACTTCAATTTGGCATCTTATATGGCTGTTGAGGATATATTCGCGATTTTTCCAGCGTTGGGTATACTTTTCCCAGAAGCGGCCCGGCTGCAAGCACTAAACGCTTTGGAGGATAAATCGAGGAGTGTCGCCGAAATTGCTGACTGGGCCCGTTTGCCTATTCCCCTGGTTCAGCTTAGCCTTAAGCCCGAATGGCCCGAACTTCTTGCGAAAATTGTTGACCGGACTTGATCGGAGAACTAAGCGGCCCATTTGGCGTCAATTCAGAATTGGCAGAGCGTTCAGGTACTCGAACAGCGCCCTGGCGATGCGTTCGCGCTCGGGCGCGGGCAGGCGGGCGGAGAGGGGCGGCATCGTGGTCTCTTCGAGGACGGAAAGCGGCGCCAGCACCAGGCGGACGAACTCGGACTCGTCGTAGACCTTGGCGACCTCCGCCAGGTTGGCCTCGAACTTCTCGCCGCCGTAGCCGTTCACCAGGTGGCAGCTCAGGCAGTGCGTCTTGGCCAGCGCCGCGCCTTCGTGAAAGCGCGCGTCGAGGCCGGCGGGCAAGAGCGCCGCGTCGGAGAGCGTGACGAGGTTCACCTCCGCCACCTGATAGGGCCAGTTGCGCGCGCCCTCCTCGAGCAGGGCCGGGTTCCCGATGTTGTCCCACACGAGGTAGTAGGGGCCGAGGGGCACGCCGGTCTCGTTCTGCGCGAGGTTGTCGACCGTGAACGGCGCACCGTCGCTCCGCGCGAAGACGATGGATGCGCCCTCCGCCAGGAAGCGGGCCGCCTCGATGCGGGAGACGTAGCCGTCCAGCGCGCGGAACTCGACAGTCTCGGCCTGCGCGTGCCAGTCCGCCCCGAAGAGGTGCGCGAGCACGTCGACGGCGGGGTAGCCCACGTAGTCAACGGCGACGTGCGCGTCGCCCACGCTCAGGTGCGGCTCGTAGACCGTCACCGTGCCGGCCGCAGCCCCCATCTCGGCCTGCAGGGCGTCGGTTGCCGGCATCTCCGCTGCGCGCGCGGCGGATGCCGCCAGCAGCGTGAGAGCGAAAGCCACGCCGAGAAACGCGCGCGCCGTTCTCATCGCCGCCCCTTCCTTGCTGGTCCCAATCTGATATGTCTCCAGGCTGGAACGCGGAATCGCAGCATTCGGCGGCGAGAAGCGCAAGCATGCAGGGACGGACGTGACCCTCTCCATCGACAGCGATTTCGACGGCGGCAACATCCGCTGCCTCGCGGCGCCAGCGCCCGACAGGATCAGGCTGGAGATCGTGCCGGACGCGGGCGGGCGGTTCTTCCAGTGGTTCTACTTCCGGCTGCGGGGTGCGGCGGGCAGGGACTGCGTGCTCAGGATCGAGAACGCCGGCGGCGCGACCTACCCCGACGGCTGGCGCGACTACCGCGCCTGCGCCTCGGAGGACGGGGAGGACTGGCCCCGCGCGGCCACCGCGTACGACGGCAGGGTGCTGACGATCCGCCACCGGCCTGCCGGCGACGAGGTGCGCTTCGCCTACTTCGCGCCCTACCCGATGGCGCGGCACGATCAGCTCGTCGCACGCGCCGGCCGCTCGCCGCTCGTCACCGCGCGCCGGCTGGGCGCGACCCTCGACGGTGCGCCGCTCGACCTGCTGGAGATCGGCGGGGCAGGGCCGCGTACCTGCTGGGTCATCGGGCGCCAGCATCCCGGCGAGACCATGGCGGAGTGGTGGATGGAGGGGTTTCTCGACGGGCTCTTGGACCCCTTCGATGCCGCCGCCCGCACGCTGCTGGAGAAGGCGCGCTTCTACGTGGTGCCCAACATGAATCCCGACGGCAGCAGCCGCGGCCATCTCAGGACCAACGCAGCGGGTATCAATCTCAACCGCGCCTGGGCCGCGCCCAGCATGAAGGAGAGCCCGGAGGTCTATCTCGTCGGCGCCGAGATGGCGCGCACCGGTGTCGACTTCTGCCTCGACGTGCACGGCGACGAGGCGCTGCCCTACGCCTTCATCGCCGGGCCCGAGGGCATCCCGTCCTACTCCAACACGCTGGCGCAGAAGCAGGCGCGCTTTCAGGCTGCGCTCGCGGCGGCAGACCCGGACTTCCAGAC
>CAYOPL010000022.1:0-50945 GCA_964405845.1 uncultured Dehalococcoidia bacterium
GGTAAGGTTCTTCGCTTTGCATCGAATTGAACCACACGCTCCGCTGCTTGTGCGGGCCCCCGTCAATTCCTTTGAGTTTTAGCCTTGCGGCCGTACTCCCCAGGCGGAGTGCTTAATGCGTTAGCTACGACACGGAGGGGGTCGATACCCCCCATATCTAGCACTCATCGTTTAGGGCGTGGACTACCCGGGTATCTAATCCGGTTCGCTCCCCACGCTCTCGTGCCTCAGCGTCAGAAATAGCCCAGAAGGTCGCTTTCGCCACAGGTGTTCCTCCCGATATCTACGCATATCACCGCTACACCGGGAATTCCACCTTCCTCTGCTATCCTCAAGCCCGGCAGTATCCCGTGACCTCTCCCGGTTGGGCCGGGAGCTTTCACACGAGACTGACCGGGCCGCCTACGCACCCTTTACGCCCAATAATTCCGGACAACGCTTGGCCCCTACGTTTTACCGCGGCTGCTGGCACGTAGTTGGCCGGGCCTTATTCGCTGGGTACCGTCAGATCTTCTTCCCCAGCAAAAGGGGTTTACAACCCTAGAGCCTTCATCCCCCACGCGGCGTCGCTGCGTCAGGCTTTCGCCCATTGCGCAAGATTCCCTGCTGCTGCCTCCCGTAGGAGTGGGGGCCGTGTCTCAGTCCCCCTCTGGCCGATCATCCTCTCAGACCGGCTACCCGTCATCGCCTTGGTGAGCCGTTACCTCTCCAACTAGCTGATAGGCCGCGAGACTCTCCTCCGGCAACCGAAATCTTTGGTCACGTCACTTATGAAACGTGACATCATGCGGTATTAGCCACGGTTTCCCGTGGTTGTCCCCCACCGGAGGGCAAGTTCCTCACGTGTTACTCAGCCGTCCGCCACTAGATCGCGGGCCGAAGCCCGGTCTCTCGTTCGACTTGCATGCATGAAGCGCGCCGCCAGCGTTCATCCTGAGCCAGGATCAAACTCTTCGTACGAATTGAACGGAAGACCTTTGCCTTCCTTTTGTCTCACTATCCAGCTGTTAAGGCGCTCACACCCCTCCCAAAGGAAGGGCGCAACGTTCAGACTATGCC
Organism: uncultured Dehalococcoidia bacterium; assembly: GCA_964405845.1. Taxonomy (GTDB): domain Bacteria; phylum Chloroflexota; class Dehalococcoidia; order UBA6926; family UBA6926; genus VXMO01. The sequence goes on from CAYOPL010000022.1 coordinate 1,060, forward strand.
CCACGGCAACCCTTGTCAAGCCCCTAAACCCGCTCCCCACGCGGTAAACGGGGTGGCGACTAGGCCCAAAATCCCACCGCTGACGTAGCCCCTCTCGGTATCATGGGAAGGACGCGTCGGCGCAGTGAGGATGCCTATGAGAGTCGGCCGTTCTGTCTTGCTGGGGGCGGCGGTCTTCGCTGTGGGCACGCCGGCGTCATTCCTTGCCACGCGAATCCTCCTGGACTTTGCGCCGGGGACGGTCGTGTGGGCGGCCATCAACTACCCCGCCTCGTTCCTGCGCCTGCCCCTGACGTTTTTCATGCTGGCCGCCACCGTCTTTGCCGTCCTGACCATCCTTCGCGTGAGATCGGGCGACCGCAACGCGATCAGAACCGCCCCCGATGCCGCCATGTACTTCCATGCGGTCACCGTCGTCTACGTCACCATCGCCTTGGCGACCCCATATTTTGACATCTGGTCATACGAACCGGCGCTCTATGCCCCGTTCGCAATCGCGCTTCTGGCGACGGCGCTTTCTGCCCGCACAAAGAGGCAGCGCGATGATAGTGCTGGCGATGAATCACGCAGCACTATTGATGATCAGAAAGGCCGTGCCATTCTCCTCGCGTCGCTCGCCGCCGTCATGGCCATCGGCGCAAGTATCGCCTACGGAATGCAGCTCTTGGACGGCAACACGGCGGGTTGCACAAGGGCCTGGTGCTCAACAGAGACAACAATCGCCTTTCTTGCCGTGATGGCGGCGGGAGCTATCGCGGCGTCCGCCATCATGCTGCGAAGTGTTTCCGGCGATGATGCCGCCGCGAGGCAAGGCCATCTCAGCGTGACGGCGTTTGCATGCCTCACACTCCTCATCGCGCCTTTGGTGGTGTTTCGAGTGCTCCCGTACTACGCCTTCGTGCCCGGCCTCTTCTACGGACTGTCCGCAACAGCGCTCCTCATAAGCATCTCGCCAAAGACAGGTGCCACGGAAACTCCGGAAACTGTGGGAGAACTACCCCCACCGCTGGACATGCCGATCTAAGTGGTGTGCCTCCCAAACGCAACTTGTGGCGTGCTACCATCTACCAATCTGCGTGGGTTCCACAAGAAATCTGGAGAATTGATTCCTGCCATGGCCACGTTCCTTACCAGAAAAGGCATCGTCCAGCGCCTGTACAAAATCATTGAAGAAGCCGAGGAAGAGCTTGTTCTCATTAGCCCCTACATAAAGGTTGATGACGAAACGAAGAATCTGCTCAAGAAGACTACACGCGGAACTGAGATTCACGTGATCTTCGGGAAATCTCAATCCGCGCGCAATCTGGACAACGTGAAATCATCCTTCGACTTGCCCGGCATACAATTCTCTTTTGTCAAAGAACTTCATACCAAGTGTTACCTGAACGAGAAGGAGGCGCTTGTCACCTCAATGAACCTTCACGAGTTTTCCCAAGAGCACAACCACGAGATGGGAATACTGGTGTCCAAAGAGGTCGATCCGGAGCTATACGTGGAAATCTATCAGGAAGCAAACAATTTGAAGGGTGGCAGTGCCAAGTCCTACGCGACGAGTAGGAGCAAGCCAAAAGCAAAAGTTGCTGAGGCCCCCTCGGCAACCTATAACGCCGTGACGAAACCCAAGAATGGCTTCTGCATCCGTTGCAAAACCGTATTGGTTGCCAACCCAAAGAAGCCGTACTGTGCAAACTGCTACGAGAGTTGGAGCCGATACTCGAACATCGCGTACAAGGAAAAGCACTGCCACACGTGCGGAAGAAAGTTGGCAGCGACTCTACTTAAGCCCCTTTGTACCTCCTGCTACGCGAAGTACGGGGACCTGTTCGAGTTCGCAACCCGCTAGCTAATCAGAATCTGAGTGCGGCTCTCCCTGCTCCCCCGCTATCAACGCCATCTCCGCCTCCGGGTCTGATACCCCGAACCTCGCCATCGCCGTGCGCCTGGAGCGCAGCCCATTCCTAACGAGCTCGATTTCCTGCCGCGCTATGTGACCCTGGTCCTGCGGCAGCACCGCGCCCCATTCGATGGATGTGCGGTAGGGAGTGAGCTGCTCGCCCGTCATCTGCTCGTGAATGCGCAGGGCAATCTCATTCCGCTTGCGGTACGCCGCCGCGCGGATCAGCCTCTTGCGACGCAGCTTGTGGAGCAGCGGATGCAGTTCCATCTCCAATGCGACGCCTGAAAGACCCTGCCGGTTGTCGCCAAACGCGATGCGCGGCGTTTCCGAGAGGTCGTGCAGGGTGCGATAGATGGCGTTCACATAGTCGATGTGGAGTTGCACGCCGCCGCCCTGCAGCAGGTCCAGCAGGTAAGCGCGCGCCCGATCCGGCAGCTCCCACACCGCGCCTGGCTGGATCGCGATGTCCTGAGATTGGTCCACGTTCTCCAACACGGCGATAGGGTTGCCCGATAGTTCGAGAATCATGGAGAGCTGCGAGAGGGCGCGGTTGAGTTCACGGATCGGCTCCACCATCGCTGGAATATCGGACACGCCCCAGAACTGCTTGGGCGCGCGGATGTTGGGATAGACCACGAACGGGATGAGACCGTAGGGATTGGCCTCGTCCCGTACAGGGGTATCCCCCGCCCAGAGCTGAAATGCCTTGTCGTCCCACACCTCCGTGATGGTGACGTCGGCACGCCCTCTGCCACGCGACGGCGGCCGTACGCCGTGCAGCTCACGCGCCTCGTCGGCATCCAACGTATAGCGCGAGGCGACGCGGCGGATGCGATTCACGTTATCGCCCACCCACCAACAATGCAGCCCCTGAACGTCCGGCGCGGTGATGCGGACGCCGCCGCGCCCCTCATCCCATGTGATCTTGTACGCGCCGTCGCCGAGCACCGCCGTGTCGATCTCCGAATCAAAGTCCAGTTGATCAAGGGAATTGCCCTCGGCAATGTCCGCAAGCAGGCGCTCTGCCTGCCGCGCCCGCTCCTGCTCCTCAGGCGAGGAATCGACCGGCGGCACGGTGGAGCGGATATCGGCCATCAGGTAGGACGTGACCTTCTCCACGGCGGCGCGGGCGTAGTTGAACGTGAGGCGTCGCTCCCGCCCGCGCGTCCGTCCCGACCAGTGCTCGCCGTTGTAGAAAGCGAGGTTGCGGCGATATCGTTCACGCCGCTCCGAGTCGCGTTTGTCTAGCGACGACGGCACGAACGCCGCGCCGCTCGGTGCCTGCCCGTTCTGTGATGTGGTCATGTCGTGGCCTTTCTCTTGGCGGTGGTTGCAGGCACGGTTTCACTCCGCGCGGATCGCAGGACGCGAAAGACAGTGCGCGTGCCGACGTTGAACCTTTCGGCGATGACGGCGATGGGCAGCCCTTCCTTGAATCGGGCCGCCACGATGGCCTTGTCTCGGGACAACAGACTCTCACGGCGTGTGACGAGCGGATCATCGTAGCGGCAGCGAGGGTAGGGGCACTCAAGGGAACGTGTGCAGTCGTCACCGCAGCCGCGGTCGATATAAAGCGTGTCCTCAGGCAGCCCGTCGCCCCGATTCCCGCTGTGCCGTCGCCGCACAAGCGGAATCTCCAGTTGGTCGACGTTGTTTGGCTTGCGCGGGATGGGTGGTAGGGTGGCATGCCTGGGGGGTTGGATTGTCATGTGATGGCCTCCTCCGGATCGAAGTGAGTGGAAACTCATGGGCCGGAACGTTTAGGTGGAGGAATGGCTGCGTCCGACGGCCTTGCGGGGACCTCCTTCCTGCATGCTTGCGTGCGCCAGCAGGGCGAGTGAGACCAGGTAATCGTCATGGCCCTCCCGCTCCGGCACATAGAAATTCATGGTGCGATTCGCGTTGTGCTCCGCCTGCGCGTGGCGCAGCTGGTGCCGAACGGCTGCGGATTCCGGTGACTGATCGTCTGCGTAGAGGCGCAGCCGGCCCGCGTTGACGAGGGCAAGCAACCCAAATCCCAACCGCGACTTCGACTGCTGCGTGAACACGATGGGCTGCACGGCCTGCCCCATGCGGCGATGGAGCGCGGCCGCCGTCGGCTCCCCGATGCCGGTAGCGTCCACGGCAACACGCCGTACCCGCCACACGTTCCTCAGGAGATCCGTTAACTGCTCAGTCAGCGCCCCGTGCGCTGTGCCGCGCCAGTGATAGTGCTGGACAACGCGGACCTGTGGCTCACTGCCTTCATGAGCAACGAGTTCTCCGATGGTCAGCACGGTCTCGTCACGCCGGACTTCGCGTGACGCGCCCCACTCCGGCTCGGAGATGGCCACCGGCGCGCCGGCGAGATCGAGACCCGCAACATAGACTGCTCCGGGACGTGGAGCTTCCTGGCGGAGATGATCGCCGTGCAGCTGAACAATCTGTGCGCGGTTGAAGAGCCGCGTGTTCTCATCGATTGGTAGAAGAGCGTACTGCGTGCGAAAGAGCGGATGCTCCTCGCCCAGCCGCTGCCGCTCCGCCTCCACGAACGCTCCATAGTCCAGGTTGTGCCGGGCAACGTCCCGCCAGTCGTATCGGAAATGGCGTGTGGGGACCGCCGCCTCATAGGAATGCTGAGATGAACTCAAACGCTGAGATGACTTGACCTGTTCGAGCAGGGAATCGCTGCGCCACGCGGTGCCGTAGAGAACGGTCGTCGCGTTCCGGGCGGCGGCCATCGGACGGAAATCGCGGTTGAACTTGTCCGGGGAAACGTCCTGCGCCTCGTCGATCTCCAACAGGAGATCCGCCGTCTGCCCCACCACGTTCGAGGACGGATGCGCGCTCAGATACGTTGCGCGGCAGCGTCCCACATGAAGGATGTGCCCCTTATCGAGGTGAGATATGTTGCTGAGTCCGTTCTCGTCGAGACGCCGCATGATGCGCTGGATAGAGATCTGCGCCTGCGGCTGAAAGGTGGGAGCGGCCTTGACGATTGCCCCGCCACGCGCCGCGTTCCGCAGCAGCAGCACCATCTGGAGATAGGCGGACAGCTCGTTCTTCCCCGCCTGCCGCGCCATCTCCACCGTGAACGTCAGCCCGCGCCGGTTCAGCACGGAGTCCAACACGGCCCGCGCCACCTCCGCCTGGTAGGGACGCAGGCGGATGACAGGCGAGGGAGCGTCCCGCCTGGCCGGAATCGTCTGCGGCTCCATGATGGTCACGGCGTTTAAAGCCCCGCCACCCTCAGGATGGCCTGCAGCGCCACCGTGCCAAAAATCAACAGGAACAGGTTATTGATGCGCCCGCGCAGGTCCTTCAACTGCTGCTCGAGCGTGTGCATCTGCTGTTGGAGCAGCGCCTCGAACGCCGTGCTCGGCTCCATGTGAAGCGCGGGCTTGGGATCGGGCGCGACCGCGACGGCTGCGCGTCCGTGATCCCTGATTGCGCGGCTCAACAACCCGCGCAGTGCGTCACGCAGCTCCTCGGTTCGACGGTGTGCCATTGCTCGCAGTCTCCTTAACGTCGGCTCAAGAGTGTTCTTTGCGGTCACGATTCGATGTCCCCATCCGGGCCCGGGAACAGCTGCTCTCCAAGCCCCCGCAGCGTTCCAACGAGGTTGTCGAACAGGTCCTGCTCCGCCTTGTCCGCCAACCGATGCCGAGCGGCCAGTGTGCGGGACAACGTGCCAACCCCCTTCAGCAGCAGTGGCAGGTCATCCGGCCTGTCTTCCAGCACGGTGAGGATCTTGGCGCGGAGAACGGCAATCTCGTCATCGAGACCGTCCATGTTGGCGGCGCGTTTCAGGTATTCCGACTCCGCCTCGGACACGGCGCGCTCGTAGAAGTTCGTCTTTGCCCTGCGGCGTGACATAGCTGCCCGAGCCGGCGCCTTGGCAGTCTTATTGATTTTCTTGGTCATCAAACCGCCCTATGCCCGTCCGTCCGCCCGCAAACCGCCCGTTATCTCGTCAAGGAAAAGGTCGAGGATGTCCGGCGGCGTTTCGGTGATCGCCTGGGCGAGGCCCCAGATAAGCGCGAGAATGGAGAGTTCGGAGAGGCCGGATTCCTCCGGATGCCGAATCGCCTTGAGAGTGACCGGCTGTGCTGTCATAGTGCCCTCCCGTCTCCGTGCTCGCGCGACACCTTGCTCACCGGCAGCGCTGTGCCTCCTGTGCATTTCCCGCGTGGGCTGGTGCGTCGTCAGAACGGAAGAATAGAATAATTGTTCTATTTCGTCAATGGGCCATGACACACGCCTCCGCGCGGGAGACTGCCATCCGTTTTCCGTGACTCGGATACACTGGTATAGGACGCGCATGGCGCGTCTGTTCACTTTCAGATAGAAGCGAGGGGATCGACGGGTGAAATCCCGATGAGAGCCGTGAGAGCGGCGCTTGTGAGCATTGTCTTGACGGCGTTGGCGTTGTCAGGAGCCTGCGCGGCCATCGACGGCGTCGTCCGTCAGCCGCTGCCGCCGGGAGAGACGCTGAATCTACAGGCGATGCTGATTGAAGGCGGCGGTGTTATGCCCGGCACGCAGGTCATCCGACTGAGTTGGAGTCCTCCGGATGAGAACCTGGACGTCGACCTCATCGTCTTAGAGTATTCGGAGAATGAAGACGGGCCGTGGGAAGAAGTCGGCGCGAAGGCCCCTGAGGCGGGATTCTACGAGCACGGGGCCGTCTTTCGCAGCGGCCATTTCCACTATTACCGCGTGTTCATGACGCGCGGGCAGGAAGAGACGCAGCGGACTGCCCCAACGTCGGTGTGGATGCCGGACCAGGGCGCGCTTGAACGCGCCGGCCCGGGACAGATTCTCCCGCCCAACTGGACTCCGACGCCGCTCCCGGGTTCTGACGCCACCGCCACCCCGCTGCCGGCCCTCACCGGGGATACCAACTCGCCGTTCATCGTTGTTCCCCCCACGGCGACACCTAGCGTGACGGCCACGCCGACACCGACGTCCTCCGGCTGACGGGCACAGCCACGATCTATCCGTTCACCCTGAGCGTGTCGAAGGGCGAACGGGCGTCTGCCACTTGACGATTAACGTGGCCAATTCCTAGAATCTGAACAGCTTTCGAGCTTCGTCTGCGGCGTGCCTATGCGTTCGGCAGGCGTGTCAGGCGTATAGGTGGGGAGTGTATGCCGACGGATATTCCGGCCGTTGTAGTTGACAGGCTGCCGCATTATTTGCGGACGCTGCGTCTCATGCTCGACGACGGGATTGAAGTCGTCAGTTCACGCGAACTCGGTGAGGCGCTCGGGACCACCCCGGCGCAGATCCGCAAGGACCTCAGCTACTTCGGACGATTCGGCAAGCAGGGGCGCGGCTACGATGTCTCAGCCCTGCTCGGCGACCTGACACGCATCCTGGGACTGGAACGCTCGTGGCCCGTCATTCTCGTCGGCGTCGGGCGTTTGGGGCGCGCAATCATCACCTATCCCGGGCTGACCCCGGAGGGGTTCCATGTGCGGGCGGCGTTTGACGCAGATCCGGACAGGGTTGGGAGCAACGTCGACAGCGTGCCCGTGCGCCCAGCAAGCGAGATGGAGCGCTTTATCCGTGACGAGGAGATTGAGATTGCGATCCTCGCGACGCCGGGCGACGTGGCGCAGGACGTGATCGACAGGCTCGTCGCTTGTGGAATCCGCGGCATCCTGAACTACGCCCCCATGACCCCACACGTGCCGAACGGCATCACCGTGCGGACGATCGACCCCGTTCAGGCCCTCCAGACCATGACCTTCTACCTGCGGGACTCAGAAGAAGAGGAAGACATCCTCCCCAAGCGCAAACGCGGCCGCCGCAACAACTCCCGCCGCTAAACATTCTCACCCATCCGGGTTCGAGCCCCGGCAGGTGTATTCCGATTCTTGGTGCGGCTCCCTGACGTCAATGTGACGCTATGGGTTCATTCCTGTTGATATGCCGTTCACGGTCAACTACCCAACGGTGACACACAGGGATAATATGTCAGTATCCTCACTTGCTCGGAAGGTTGGCCGACTATCGCAACCCCTATCTCCATGATAAAGGCTCACCGCACCCTCTTTGCTCTCCACGTAGCACTCGTTGCGGTACTCTTGGTTGGATGTTCCGCTGAGTTGGCCCCTTCACCTGCATCGCCGCCCACTGCCACGCCCTCACCTGCATCGCCGCCCACTGCCACGCCTCCACCTGTATCGCCGCCCACTGCCACGCCTTCACCTGCTCCGACTGCAACAGCTACGTCCACACCCGTTCCACAGGCGGCGTCACCTCCACCTACATGGTTATTCGCTGGGGGAATCCCTGACCGAGATCAGGCCATTTTGCGCGAGGAGATGGAGGACATCCGCGCATACTTCAGCTACCGCTTCGGCGTTGAGGCCACGGGATTCACGGTGCTTGGCGGCACTTACGAGACGCTTTCCAAGGTCTACACTGACGTGACAGGCACCGACTACATTAGCAACTTTAGTCGGCCAACGCCGGATGGAGGCGCCTGGGTTGGTCCTTCAGTGACGGGCGGCACAGTGGTGACTTTATTGTATGGGTATAATTATCCTCAGTCGCTCAGTAGGAGTAGGCATGCCATCGTCCAAGAGTACTTCCACGTCCTGCAAAAGCAACTCTCTCAGGGATCCACGCAATTGGAGACTGGTGAGATAGTTTCAGATGGCCTTGGGCGCGGAGCCTTTTGGCTCGTAGAAGGTCTGTCTACCTATGCCGACTACGAATACTCCTTAGGCAGAACGGACCGCCGTGAATTTCTCAATGACAGGTTCACTCCCTATGAAGATATTGCGGTGGAACGCGCGATAGATTCGACTTTATCCGGCAGTCTATCGATAGAGTTGGCGAAGTTTGAGGACGGGTCCGCCTTTCAGGATTCGCATCTTTCCTACCCTTTGAGCTTTCTCGCTAGCCGCTTTTTAGTCGAAGACCAAGCTTCCAGGGAAGATTCACACATAAATTACTGGAGGCTACTCGGTGAAGGTCTAACTTGGCAGCAGGCCTTCGAGGAAGCTTTTTCAATCTCCGTTGATGACTTTTATACGGCTTTCGATACATGGATTTCCTCACCATCATCCCCTGTTCCTCGCATGGTAAGGATCGCGATCCATTTACGCTTACCAGGGGGACAACCTCTAATGGCCGAGTATGGGGAACGCATCGAACTTGAGGATTGGGGTACATGGAGAGGTGACCGCCCCACCGTCAACACGCGGAGACATGACAGCATGTTCTACGTGATTTACCCCGAAGACTCTGTTGGGACTGGCTATCTGTCCCTGTGGTGGGAGGGTTGTCTTCGCGGTTGGTACAAGGACGGCGATCTGAGCACTACGAGGTTCCACGCTACGGCAGTTGAGTTTACGGGCAAATCAGCCGACATCGATTGGAGCCTTCCGGCCCACCCGAGCGCGCTGCAGACTCCGGGATGCGGATAGCCATCAAGCCGGAATTGAATCGAGCACAGCGTGAAAAAGTACATTCTCTTTGACCACGATGGGGTTCTGGTCGAAACAGAGCAGTGGTATTACCTTGCAAACAAGCGGGCGCTGGCATCTCTCGGAATCGATCTCCCACAAGATGCATATTTGGCGAATATGGCCGATGGAGTTTCTGCGTGGGATGTGGCACGAGTTTCAGGAGTATCCGAATCTGAAATCAAGCGTAGCCGGGAACTAAGGGACTGGTACTACCAGGAATACCTAATGACCAAAGACATTGAGATCGAAGGTGTCTTGGAAACGCTGGACGTACTCGCAGGTGAGTACAGGATGGGTATAGTCACTACCTCCAAACCACCCGATTTTGCACTCATACACAAAAAGCGATCCATCTTGGATCATATGGAATTCTATTTCACTCGGGATGACTACGAGCAAGCTAAACCACATCCCGAGCCCTATCTGAAGGGGCTCCAACGCTTTGGTGCTACTGCCGCTGAAACGGTGGTTATTGAAGACTCGGCGAGGGGGTTGAAGTCGGCAATAGCGGCGGGTATCGACTGCATCGTGGTTGCAAACGAATTCACTGCAGCTCACGATTTGTCCAAAGCAACTGCCAGGGTCGCTTCGTTTAGCGAATTACCATCTGCCATAAAGGGCCTGGATACCCTTCCAAAAGCATTGTAGGGGCGCCTCACGAGGCACCCCTACAGAGTTCGGGTTTCGTGTAGTAGCCGAAGGCCCACCTACTCCTGCCGCGGCTGCTGTCCGCCCGGGGTCTGCCTGCGCCGCCTCGCGATGCGCTCCGCGACCCTGATGCGCGCCATTGAGCGCAGGAGCGCGGACTCTGCGCGGGCCAATTCCAGATCCGGGGTGGCGGCGCTTCGGTTGGTGATGCGCTCCTCCGCCCGGCGACGCGCCTCCTCGGCGCGATCCATATCGATGTCCTCCGCGTACTCCGCCGCGTCGGACAGGATCGTCACGCTGTCCGGGCCGATCTGCGCGAATCCGCCGCTGATGACCAGCGAGGTCTCCTCGCCGGACTTCCGTGTCAGCACCTCGCCCGGCTCCAGCAGGGTTACGATGCGCGCGTGCCGCGGCAGGACGCCAAGCTGCCCCTCCTCGCCGGGGAGAACGACGATATCAACATCGTCCTCGTAGGCGATCTTGTCCAGGGCGATGATCTGCAGGTGGGTCGGCATGGTTTATCCCTCGGCCGCCATCTCCCGGGCCTTCTCCGCAGCTTCCTCGATGCCGCCGACCATGTAGAAGGCCTGCTCCGGCAGCTCGTCATGCATCCCTTCGAGGATCTCCTTGAAGCCGCGCACCGTCTCACGGATGGGCACGTACTTGCCGGCCTGCCCCGTGAACGCCTCTGCGACGAACATGGGCTGCGAGAGGAAACGCTGGATCTTGCGGGCGCGGGACACCGTCAGCTTGTCCTCGTCGGACAACTCCTCAAAGCCGAGGATGGCGATGATGTCCTGCAGGTCCCGGTAGCGCTGCAACACCTGCTGCACGCCGCGAGCCGTTTCATAGTGATCCTGCCCGACAACCTGCGGGTCAAGAATGCGGCTGTTGGACGTGAGCGGGTCGACGGCGGGGTACAGGCCCTGCTCTGCGATGGAGCGCTCCAACGCGATGACGGCGTCAAGATGTCCGAACGTGGTGGCCACGCCCGGATCGGTGTAGTCGTCAGCGGGAACGTAGATGGCCTGGAAGGACGTGATGGAGCCCTTCTTGGTGGACGTGATCCGCTCTTCCAGCGCGCCCATCTCCGTCGCCAGCGTTGGCTGATACCCCACTGCGGAGGGCATGCGTCCCAGCAGCGCGGAGACTTCCATGCCCGCGAGGATGTAGCGATAGATGTTGTCGATGAAGATGAGAACGTCCTGCCCCTCGACATCGCGGAAATACTCCGCCATCGTGAGGCCGGTCAGGGCGATGCGTGCGCGCACGCCAGGCGGCTCGTTCATCTGCCCGAATACGAGCGCGATCTTGTCGATAACGCCGGAGTCGCGCATCTCGTGCCAGAGGTCGTTGCCCTCGCGGGAGCGCTCGCCCACGCCGGCGAACACGGAGAATCCGCCGTGCTCGGTGGCGATGTTGCGGATCAGCTCAAGGATGACGACGGTCTTGCCGACGCCCGCGCCGCCGTACGCGCCAATCTTTCCACCGCGCGTGAACGGCGTGATCAGGTCGATGACCTTGAGGCCGGTCTCCAGCATCTGGGTGCTGGTTTCCTGCTCATCAAAGGGGGGCGGCTCGCGGTGAATCGGCCACGTCTGCTCGGCGGACACGTCTCCGAGTCCGTCAAGTGGCTCGCCCAGCACGTTGAACAAACGGCCCAATGAGCCGCGCCCGACGGGCACCGCGATGGGGCGTCCCGTATCGACCACCTCAACCCCGCGCTGTAAGCCCTCCGTCGCGCCCATCGCGAGGCAGCGCACCCAGTTGTTACCGATGTGCTGCTCCGCCTCGAGGACGATCTGCCCGCCCTCCATGTCAATCGTCAGCCCGTTGTAGATATCCGGGAGCTCCTGTGCCGGAAACTCCACGTCAACAACGGTTCCGATGACTTGTACAACCTGTCCGTTGGCCATTTCCTCACCTCACCTACCGTGTCGGGGCCAGTTCGGCCCCCTGTCCAAAGTAGCGATCCACGTCAAACTCGCGAAGGTTCTCTATAATCTCATCCGCCTTCGATATATCCAGGTTTGTTGTCATTCCCGTGCGCAGGCCGATGGTGTGGATGCCCGCGCCCTTTGCCGACTTGATGCCTGCCGGGGAGTCCTCGATAGCGACTGCATCCGCCGGGTCCAGCCCCATCAGTTCTGCCGCCTTGAGATAAATATCGGGCGCGGGCTTGGTCCGCCTCACGTCCGTGGAGCACACCGCGACGTCGAAGTACTCCGTCAGCCCCAGTTTCTCCAGCTTTATCGTGAGCCACTTGCGCCGTGACGCCGTCGCGACGCCTCGCGGGATGCCGCGCCGCTCAACCAGGTTCAGCAGCTCCTCCGCCTCCGGCTTGATGGTCAGCTCCCGCCACAGAACGGCCTCAATCACTGCCTCATAGCGATCCTGGTAGTGCTGCGGAGGCTCCGGCAGGTTGTTCTCGCGCGTCAGCGCTTCCCACGTCCGTTTGGCGGTTGAACCGATCCACCTCTCGTATTCGGGCGCCGTTAGCTGAGGCACGCCGCATTCTTCGAGGATGACGTTCACCGACTTCAGGTACAGCGGCTCGCTGTCGATGAGCACGCCGTCAAAGTCAAAGATGATGCCGCGGGCTTGGAAGGCGCTCATGATCCATTGCCTCCCGCCAGCAGCGCGTCGATATCGATGTCTCGCAGCGAATCGACGATGACGTGCGCGTAGGTCTGATCAACGTCGCGCATCCAGTGTGTACGGATGGCGATGGTGTACAGTCCCGCGTCGCGCGCTGCCCTGATCCCGCTCGGCGAATCTTCGATGGCAAGTGTCTCCGCCGGATCGACGCCCAGCGCCTGTGTTGCCTTCAGATAGATTTCCGGATCCGGCTTGTGCGCGGAGAGCATGTCCCCGGTCATGATTGTGTCGAAAGCGTCCTTGATCCCCATGATTTCTAAACGCTGCCCGGCCCAGGCCTGCTTCGCGTTCGTTGCTAACGCGAACGGGACGCCGGTCTCACGGATGGCCGTAATCAGTTCCAGAGCGCCATCCGCCACAACCAACTCAGTGGGAAACAGGCCGCGGGCAATCACGTCTACCCGGTGCGTGTACTCATCGAGCGGCGTGGTGAGCGTGGGGCGCAGTTGGCTGATGCGCCGCCACCATGAATCGTTATCGAGGCCGGTCATCGTCCGTGCCTCGTCGTGGGTCAGCGGTGACTGCTCCTCTTCGGCAAGAAAGCGGTTGATGGCAGAGACGAGCACCGTCTCCGTATCGCACAGCGTTCCATCGAGATCCGTGACGACGGCGCTGAGGCGCGGGGGCGCGCTCACGTCGCTGCCTTTGGTTGCCAAGGCCATCGCTCCCATGCCTAGGCCTTCTCCAGCGCGGCAACGCCGCCAACGAGGTCCAGCAGTTCCTTCGTGATGGTCTCCTGCCGTGCCTTGTTGTATTCAAGCGTCAGGGCATCGATCATCTCGCCCGCCGCGTCCGTCGCGGCGCGCATGGCCACCATCCGCGCCGACTGCTCGGATGCGGCGTTCTCCAGCGCGGCCTGGTAGATCTGCATCTCCACGTAGCGGGGGAGCAGGCCGCCCAGCACCGTCGCCGCGTCCGGCTCATAGTCGTAATCGCCCAGCGACTCACTCGCGCCGTTTTCAGAGGCAGTGGGAGGCTCAACGGGCAGAAGCTGTCGAATCGTCGGCTCCTGCACGGCATTGTTGACGAAAGTGGCGTATGCGAGATAGACGCGGTCGAGACGTTCGGCCTCATAGTCCTCCAACACGATGCGCGCGATGGGTGACGTTTCGATGGGCTCCGGGAAGTCTCCAAGGTTCAGGAACTCCGCCCGGATGTCCCGGCCCCGCCGCGAGAAGAAGTCGTTGCCCTTCTTGCCGACGGAGATCTGTGAGACGGGGTGTTCCTGTTCCAGGCCGAAATTGTAGGCGGCACGATTGAGGTTGGCGTTGAGTCCGCCGCACAGCCCGCGATCCGGCGTGAACAGGATTAGCCCGATGTTGCTCGGCTCCCGCACCTGCATCAGTGGGTGAATGTCATCCCCGCTGCCGCTCTGCCGCGCGACGATGTCTGCGATGAGGTCACGCAGGCGTGTGGAATACGGGCGTGTCGCCAGGACGCGCTGTTGGGCGCGGCGCATCTTTGCCGCCGCGATGAGTTCCATCGCGCTGGTGATTCGCTGTGTGCTGGTGACGCTGCGGATTCGCTGCCGAATCTGGCGTGTATTTGGCACGACGCCCTATCCTCTCGGTTGTGACCTGTTCTCGCCTAGTAGGTCCCGGTGTCCTTGAACTCCTGGATCGCGCTTCGCAGAGCCGCCTCCGTCTCTTCTGCGAGATCCCCGGAGTCGCGGATCGTTGTCAGGATGCTCTCATGCGACGCGTCCAGGAACGCAAGGAGGGCGCTTTCAAACGCGCCGACGCGATCGATTGGCACGTCATCCATCAGGCCCTGTGTCGCGGCAAAGAGGACTGCGACCTCCTTTTCGACGACCAGCGGCTCGTACTGCCCCTGCTTGAGGAGCTCTGTCAGGATCTGGCCGCGCTCCAACTGTCGGCGCGTCGCGGCATCAAGGTCGCCGCTGCCGAACTGGGCGAACGCCTGCAGGTTGCGGAACTGCGCGAGGTCAAGCCGCATTCGGCCTGCCACGCGACGAATGGCTCGTGTCTGCGCTGCGCCACCCACGCGGGAGACGGACAGCCCCGCGTTCACCGCCGGCCGAATGCCGGAGTTGAACAGGTCCGTCTCAAGATAGATCTGGCCGTCCGTGATGGAGATGACGTTTGTTGGGATGTACGCAGAGACGTCGCCGGCCTGCGTTTCAATGATTGGCAGCGCCGTCAGGGAGCCGCCCCCGTTGTCGTCGTTCAGACGCGCGGCGCGCTCAAGAAGGCGGCTGTGGAGGTAGAACACATCGCCGGGGTAGGCTTCACGTCCTGGCGGGCGGCGGAGCAAGAGCGAGACCTCCCGATATGCCCACGCGTGCTTTGATAGATCGTCATAAACGATGAGGGCGTCTTTGCCCTCTTCCATGAATTGCTCGCCGATGGCGCAGCCCGCGTACGGCGCAAGGTACTGCATGGCGGCCGAGTCTGAGGCGTTGGCCGTCACGACGACGGTGTGTTCCATCGCGCCGTGCTGCTCAAGGGTGGCCACAAGCTGAGCCACCTTGGAGGCCTTCTGGCCGATGGCGACGTAGATGCAGATGAGATCACCGCCACGCTGGTTGATGATGGTGTCAATGGCGATGGCGGTCTTGCCCGTGGAGCGGTCACCGATGATCAACTCGCGCTGCCCGCGTCCCACGGGAATCATCGCGTCGACGGCCTTGATGCCGGTCTGCACCGGCTTGTCGACGGACTGCCGTGTGACAACGTTTGGCGCGACTCTCTCCAGCGGCCTGGATTGCGTGGTCTGGATCGGGCCCTTGCCGTCAACGGCGACGCCGAGCGCGTCCACGACGCGCCCCAACATGCCGTCACCGACGGGCACCTCAGCGATGCGCCCCGTCGTGCGGACCTCTGAGCCCTCCTGGATGCCGGCGTCTGAACCGAGGATGACCGTTCCGACGGTCTCTTCCTCAAGGTTCAGCGCGATGCCGATAGCGCCGGTGGCGAATTCAATCAGCTCGCCGTAGCGCACCCCGGTGAGGCCGTGAACCGTCGCGATTCCGTCACCAACCTGGATGACCGAACCGACGTCGACGGTCTCAATCGAGACCCCGAAGTCCTCAATCTGACGCCGAATAATTGACGCAATGTCCTGGCCGCGAACAGCCATCTTTCAGTCCCCTTGTCTCTACTTCCTTGTCGTTACAAGTTCCGGTCTACGTTCCATCAGGCGCTTAAGTTGACGCCGCGCTCTCACGCAGCCAATCACGGAGATTGCGAAGACGGGAGCGCGTGCTGCCGTCCAGAACGCGGTCTCCCACACGCGCGACGAATCCGCCAATGATCTCCGGATCCACGTCCACGGACAGCCGCAAATCACGCCCAACCTGCCTGTTCAGCAACTGGCGCACCTGGTCCTGCAGGTCATCGTCCATCGGCTCCGCCGACGTGATGCTTGCGGCGACGACTCCCCGCTCTTCGTCCAGCATTTCCAGGTATCCGTCCAGGATGCCCTGGGCGAGGTGAGAGCGGTTGCGCCGTATGAGGATCATGGCGAGGTTGCGCGCCAGAGGCGCAACTCTGCCAAGGTGCTGGTCAAGCAGCTGCTGCTTGTTCTCCTCCGAGACACGCGGTGATTCCATGAAGGTCTGCACGTCAGGCAGACCAAGAACGTCCGCTATTATCTGGAGGTCGTCCCGCCACTGATCAAGCGTGTCCTGCTCGCGGGCGATGTCAAACACCGCCTGCGAGTAACGCCGGGATGATCCGCCGGAGGGCATCGGCTAGGAGCCTCCGCCGTTCGTGATCTCTTCCGCTTCGCGCAGGACCTCTTCAACGAGGCCTCGATGCGCGTCATGGTCGAGCGACTGGTTGATGATGCGCTCGGCGGCCATGATCGAGAGATTGATGATCTCCTGCCTGCCTTGTTCGATGATCTCCGCGGCCTCGCGCCGAAGCTCCTCACGTGACCGCTCGGCCACGGCTTCCGCGTCCGCGCGAGCTTGTGCCAGCAGCTCTTCCGTTTGGCGTCGGCTTGTCTCCGTCGCCTGCTGGATGATCTGCTGGGCGCGATCCCTGGCCTCTGCGAGCGCCTGCTGGACCTCCTCGCCGCTGCGGGCGGATTCCTCACGAGCGCGCTCCGCTTCCGAGAGTGCCTCCCGGATGCGTTCCGCGCGCTGGTCAAGCATCCGCGTCACGGGCTTGTAGAGGATCAGCGACATCAGGACCAGGAATATCCCGAAGTTGATGAACTGGCTGATCAGCCCGGGGATGTTGAATCCGATGGCTTCCATCGACTCATTCCCCCTTCCGACCGGCTGCAAAAGTCTGCGCCGACATCACACTGTCCTGTCTTTCCTCAGGTCGTTCTAGACGAACTGGAGCAGGATTGCGACGACCAGCGCGTAGATCGCGATTGCCTCTGCGAAGGCGACACCGACGATCATGTTGGTCTGAACCTGTCCGGCGGCGTCCGGATTGCGGCCAATGGCCTCCATCGCCTTGGATACGGCGATACCGATGCCGATGCCGGGGCCAATCGCGCCCAGTCCGATGGCGAGGCCTGCTCCGAGAAGCTTCAAGCCCTCTGTGGGTATAAACGGCGTGCTGTCCTGCGCGAACGCCACCCCTGTCGTCAGGGCCATCAGGGACCCGACAATCATCAGAACCAGAAGAATCCGGCTCCACCCGCTGTGCGAACCAATCATGCTACCTCCCACTCATCTGTCTCTTTCTCTACTCGTTCAGTGAATGCGAATGCCTAGTGTGCTGCTGCTTCCTCGTGATGCTCCCCGCCGTGGTCCTCGCCGCCGTGATGCGTGACCGCGAGGATGGCGAAGATCAATGTGAGGATGGCAAAGATGAACGCCTGGATGATGCCGAAGAAGACTTCCATGAAGAACACGCCGACGACAAATGTCAACGGTACGAAGAATGACATCATCAGGATGAGAATCTCACCGGCGAACACGTTGCCGAAGAGTCGGAAGGTGAAGCTGAGAAGCCTTACAAGCTCGGACACCAGGTCCACGAATCCGACGAATATATCGATCAGCCCGAACGGGATGTTCCCGCGTAGGAGACGACCGAAGTTGAAGAACTTGCCCAGATAGGCGAAGAGGCCAAGGCTCGTCACGCCCCAGAACTCCACGAAGATAAAGCTCCATACGGCGATTGCGAACGGCGTGTTCACGTCCGTGTTGGCGGGCCGCAGGAACGGGACGAGGTGGCCGGCATTCAGCTCAGGATTGTTCGCGTGGAACTCCGCCCACTGGTCGCCGTAGATATCGTATTTCGTCGTCGTCTTGCCGCCCAATTCATATTCGAATCCGCCGATGGGGTAGTTATTGTTCTCATCCAGGACGTAGAGGTGCAGGTCCTCAAGTTTGGACTCCAGTTCCGCCCCGGAGTACTTCTCCTCGTAATGGTGGATCTCTTCTTCCGCCGATACGACCGTGTAGATGGTTCCGGTGCCGGGGATGAAACCGAGCAGATTAGCCCCTGCGACGAACAGGAATATCGTCGCAACGACAGGGAAGAACCGGCGCCCGTTAGCCGCGCCCGCTGCCCTCTGGCAGAGATTCAGAAGTCCCTCGACAACGGCCTCTGCCAGCGCTTGCATCCGGCCGGGGATGACCTCCATCTTGCGCGTAGCAAACCAGGCAAGGCCGAGGATCACGATCATCGCGATCCACTGCTGGATAACGGTGGCACGGAGCGGATAGCCGAACGGTTCGGCGACGGGATCAACCTGGAGGGGCGGAATCTCCAGCGGGCCCTTCAGGAACAGGATTCCCAGGACTGTTAAAAGGAGCGCGGCGATGATGCTGAACAGCACCCGAGGCCGCGCAAGCAGACTCACTCGTCGTTATCCTTTCGCATGGGTCGTGGTGACAGAAGCGGCGCAGCCATCCGGTATGCGCCCCAAGCAGCCACAATCAACGCCAAGCCCACCCCCAGTAGTATGAACAGCGGCGTCACACCAAGACGGTCATCCAGCCAGACACCGCCAAGCACACCCAGGACGATACAGACGGATACGTACCATCCGAGGCCAAGCAGCCGCACTGCAACTTGCATGGCTCTGCTGCCTGTTAAACGCGACATGACACCGCTTGCGAAATCTATCACACACCCGTAGGCGCGTCAATCAACGGGAGGTGCTCTCGGCGGGCGGCGCTACTCTTTGCGCTGCTCGCCCTCGAGGTCCATGTTGATCTCTTCAACGGCGTCATTGAATGCTGACATCCTGCGGGCCTCGTCGTCCGACACGCCCTTGTCGCCCTCGAGGTCCAGCTCCTCGACAAACTCCCTGAATGCTGAGAGCTTGCGGAGTTCTTCCTCGGTCACTTGCCGGGGCTCGGCGCCGTCGGCATCACGCGCGAACACGTAGTCGCCCGTGTCCGCATTGACCAGCACGCCCGCCTCGTTCAGCACCTCGTCCGCGGCGTAGATGGGGACCTCCGCCCGGACCGCAAGCGCGACGGCATCGCTCGGACGACTGTCGATCTCCATGTCCTTGTCGCCGTGGCGAACGATGATTTGCGCGAAGAACGTGTCGTCCTTCAGATCGGAGATGAGGATATGCCGAATCTCTCCGCCGAGTTCGGGAATGACCGTGTTGAGGAGATCGTGCGTGAGAGGGCGCGGAACGCGCACGTTCTGCATTTTGATGGCGATGGATTCGGCCTCCGCGGGGCCAATCCAGATGATGAGGCGCCGCTCAGCCGCCTTCTCCTTGAGGATGACGACGCGCTGATAGCTGTTGAGGCTCACGCCGATCCTGTCGATTGTCATCTCGATCACGCGGCCACCTCCCCTCGCACCCTGCGCCCAATTGTACGCCCGTTGGCTATGTGGGACAAACGGGAAAAAGCCGCGACTCTCATGCGGAGAGACTGTAGCGAGAGCCGTTCTCCGTCTTGATGACATCGATGCGTGTATCGAACTGGTTTCGCACGTCATCGATGTGCGTAATGATCAGGATCAGACCGTTGTGAAAGACCGGATCGTTCCACAGTGCTGAGATTGCCTCGATGAGCCGCTCGCGCCCCTCCGCGTCCTGGCTTCCAAACCCTTCATCAATGAACAGAACTGGAACTTCCGAGCCCGCCCGCCGCGCCAACAGTTTTGACAGCGCGATACGCAGCGCAAAGTTGATTCGGAACGCCTCCCCGCCGCTGTACATCTCATAAGCGCGCGTGCCCTGGATATCCGAGATGATGACCTCCAGCGTCTCGACTGTGGTGCCCGCCTGCGTCTGCCGCTGCGTTTCCAGCCGCAGCGTCATTGAGCCGTTCGTCATGCGGCCAAGCAGATCGTTGGCGTCGTCCTCCAGCTCCGGAAGCGCCGTCTCAATAAGAAGCGCCTGCACCCCACGCGGGCCAAACGCTTGCGCCAGCTCATCATGAACAGAGGCGCGAGAGCCCGCCTGCCGTTCTTCGTCGGTTAGACGCGCCTTCTCCTCACGCTGCTGTTCAAGCCTTTCGAGCGCAGCTTCGACCTGAGCCTGCTGCCGATCGGCATCCCGAATCTGTCCCTCTAATCCCTCAACCTCCGCCCCGGCGCCCTCCGACTCTGCGACCGCATCATCAAAACCCTCAAGACTCTCCTTAAGGTCTGCCGCGCGAGACTGTTCAGATTCATGCGCCGCCGTCGCCCGTTCCCACCGTTCGTTCACGTCCTCAAGCGCCGACTGGTCGGCGTCCACCCGAGCGGATACGGCGACAAGGCCACGCCGTTCGCTCTCCCAGTGACGCAAACCCGTTTCCCGATCCTGTGCGGCGGTGTGGGCGTCCGCGTCATAGCCAAGCTCGTCGATCCTTTGCCGAACACTCCGCAGTTCATCGGACTCCTGTGGCAAGGCGGCAAGCGCCGCGCGGGCCTGATCGAGTTCAGTCACGGCATCTGGCAGGCGTTGGGCGGCCTCCTGTGCCTGCCCCAACTGTGTCCGAATCGACCCCGCCTGCGAATCAAGCCCGGAAGATTCCTCCCGCAGCGCGGCCTCATCCCGCTCAATGTTCTGAACGAGTCCATCGAACTGGCTGCGTAGCGTTACGCCATCCGAGGTGACCTTATCAATCTCGGTGGACAACTCCTCTTTACGCTGCCGGAAGTGCTGGCGAATCTGCTCCATCTCGTGCAGGCCCAATTCAGAACCGCAAAACGGACACTTTGCATCGGAATCCGTCGTGATAACCGCCAGCCGCGGCTCCAGCTCAGTGCTCTCCGTCCTTAACACGGCCAGCGTCGCCCTCAGTTCGCCCAAGCGCCCATTGATGTCATCTCGCTCTGCCCGCCGCTCACCCAACTCCCGCTCGCGCTCCGCAAGACCCTTCCGCCGCGCATCGAGGGAAGCCAGACCCTCCTGTAGCGCCGCGGCCTGACCCGCCTGCTCAGCAAGGTCGCCATGTCGTCGCTCCGCCTCATTCGCTTGGTTCTCAAGGAGGGAACGCAGTTCTGACGCAGCCTGCTCGAGCCGACCTCGCTCTGCGACCAACTCGCCATGCGCGCGGGCGCGATTGCCGTAGTCGGCCAACGCTGTCCGGGCGGCCTCCAATGCTTGCCAGCCCGCCTCAATCTCATCGGTGCGCGCCAGCATCTCCTCCGCGCTCGCGATGGTGTCTTGTAACTCTTGGCGGCGCTCAGCCAGGCTGCCTGTTTCGTCGGACAGCTCCGCAATGCGCTCCTGCACCTGCCGCAACTGCTGTTGGCGATTCTGCATGTCAGTGACAACTGCCGTGATCTCGTCCCGGCGCTTCGTAGCAGATTCAAGCTGCGCTTTTAGATTTGAAAGGCTCTCGATGATTTCATGAACCTGTTTCTTGAGCCCCTCGTCCCCCTCAAGCTCGCGGTCGATGGCCTCGATGCGCCCCCGCGCAATGGCCTGCCGGTTGCGGTCGTCTCGCGCCATCTCCCGTGCCGTCTGCGCGTAGCCGTCATAGACGGACAGGTTGAGAATCTCGCCGAGGATCCGCTTGCGCTCCGCCGGCCGCTGCGACACAAAAAGGTCAGCCTTGCCCTGGACCAGGAAGGCGGAGTTGATGAACGTGTCATAGTCGAGGCGGATGGTATCTACAAGCTTGCGGGTCGTCTCCCTGACTGTCCTCTCATTGAGCGAACGCCACCGAGCGCCGTCGCGCATCTGGAAATCGAGAGTAGTGTTTCCGCCGCTGGCTCGCCGCCTGTGACGCCGCTCCACGCGGTAATCCACGTCATGCGACCGGAACTCAAGCTGCACGCCCATGTCTGACATCTGCGCGGCCACAAGCTGGTCCGCCGCCGCGCCCGCCCTCGACCGCCCCCACAGCGCCCATGTGATCGCGTCCAGCAGGGACGATTTACCCGCCCCGTTCGGGCCGGACAGGCAAGCGATGCCAAGCCCCTCGAGGATCAGCGGCTCCTGTGCCCCCCGATAAGGCATAAAATTCTCAACTGTCAGCTTGAGCGGCAGCATGACGTGGGGTGAGTCGGACTCTAGGCCAGCTCAGTCGCCCGGCTGCGTTCCGTCACCACGTTGATCGGTAAGCTCGCCAACGCATCGACAAACGCCTCCGGCTGCGCCGTGTGAACGGGAATAACGTAGCGCGGGACGATGCGGCGAATCATCGCAATCGTCTCGTCAAACGTCGCGTGGGCGGACGAGTGGAAATAGTTGTCGTCTCCGGCGTCCTGGCCGGCAATGTTGAGTCCCATGTCGCGGACCCGCGTCAGAACCCCATCCTCGTTGCCTGTGACTGCGCGCGAGCGAATGTAAACACCCTGTGCTGGCTGCTCAGTCTGTAACACGCCCAACTCTGTCGGCGAACTTCGCACAATGTAATCGCCGCCGTTCTCATGCAGTTCCTCCGGCGAAACGAGAATCGCCCGGAATTGCTCTCGCAGTTCCGCCTCCCGACCGTAGTTGGACTCGTCGAGTTGCGGCGCGTCCAGCATGCGAAACGTCGCCACCTCGTCAAACGCCGGAAACTGACGCCAGACGATGGACATGGACAGGTACATGTGGACGTCGTGCGGCGATAGCACAAGCTTGCGGCCTGTCGCTTCGGCAACGTGATTGAACGTCAACAGCCGCTCCGTATCCATCGCGTCAAAGTCCGCGACAATCAGACCGTCCTGCCCCTTGATGCCCTCCATCACGCGCTCGTACACGTCGTTCTCGGTTGTGGGAGCGACGCCCGGCTGCAGATTGGCCCCGTCTACGATCAGCGCGACAGGGTGTGCATCCGTGAATCCCTGGACGAACTCCTCCATCAAACCCGGCTGCTGGCCGTGGAACCGTATATCCCCGGTGTAGCCGATCCATCCGTCCCGCGTCTCGATGGCGATGGCCGAGGAGCCAAGAATGGAATGATCGACGGGGTAGTGTCGCAGCGCGCGTCCGTTCAGAGCGTCCGGCGCGAACTGGGGCAGCACGGACGCCGGGCGCGAATCGATGCTGTTCACTTCGAGAGGCCCCATCTGTCCGAGCCACCAACGATGAACGTCGGCAAATGTGTCCAGCGGCTGCCCCTGCGGATTGGCGGAATCGTTCTGTGTCAACAGGAACGTGTATGGGCGCTGAACAGCCTGCCGGGATGCCTTTGAACCGTCGTACCCGCCCGGAACGGCGAAGACCGTTTCATTCTCTTTGGCCGGTGGCAAAAAATCCTGGGTCGCCTTGAGAATGGCGGAGGTCATAACGCTCGCGTAGATGGGCGTGTCCGGGGGCAGGTAGGGAATGCCCGCCGTGTGCCGCGCGTGGGCGTGGCTGATGAGCGCCCCGTCCAGCCGTGGCAACGCGTCGTTCCATGAGGGCGACCCGCAGTCGAACAGGAACGCGCCCCGGTCGTCTTCCACAAGCACCTGCGTCCTGGCGGGGGCGTTCAATCCGGCTTGGACCGTTATTCGTAGAGACACCCGGCTATACCCCCTGCTTATAAATGTGATGACCGGTAGACCGCGCGGGCGGGAAACACAATGCCACCTGTAAAGAGTCTAGCGGCGAAAGAGCCGGTGCGGGATAATCCCAACCTGTTTGCCCGCACCCTTGCCTGGCTAGGCAGATTTGGAGAACAGAGAGCCGCCCCGTATACTTTTCCCATCGCGGTCTGCCACCGTTGCGCTGAGAGGAGTTGGACGTGGACAGTCTTTCGCGATTCTTTGCTTTTGCGCTCCTGATCCTCATCGTCGCCTTTGGCATCGCCTGTGGCGCAAGTGAAGAGGATTCGGGCGAATTCTTCGACGAGGCCGAGTTCGCGCAGGTCACCTCAGACAGTTTTGATTCCGATGATGACTTTGGCGCCGTCGTTTCAAACGAGCAGGCCCCATCTTCTGACCGTTCCGAACAAACCACAGGTACCTCTGCGGACGGTAGCGACGGCGGCTCGGACTCAACCCAACTCGAAACCGGCTTCCCGCCCGTCGCCGCCCAGGATCGCCTCATTGTCCGCATCGTCAACATGACCATTGAGGTCGATGACGTTCCCCGGCGAATTGAAGACGTCTCGGGTATCGCCCTGCAGCGCGGCGGTTGGGTCGTAAGCGAGCAGCGCTCCAGCCAACACGTCGGCCATATATCCATCCGCGTCCCCAGCGCCCAGCTTGATGCCGCCGTCCGTGCCATTTCGAACCTCGGCCTTGATGTCCTGTCTCTCATCTCCTCCAGCCAGGACGTGACGGAAGAGTACTTTGATATCCAATCGCGGATCACCAATCTCAACGTCACGCTGGATGCCCTGCGAGAGCTCCTCAACAGGGAAGGCGAACTCGAGGACATCCTTGAGGTTCAGCGGGAAATCACCCGCGTCAGTGGAGAAATAGAAGTCCTTGAAGGCCGCAAGCGCTACCTTGAGCAGACCTCCGCCACGTCGCTCATCAATGTGACGCTTGAACTCGCCCCCGGCGAAATGTCCATCGATGCCGGCCCGGACCTGCAGGCCGTTGAAGGCCGCCCCGTCGCGTTCCAGGCCACGTTCACCGAACCGGAGGGCATCGACTCCTATGAATACTGGTGGGAGTTCGGCGACGGCGCTGCCTCTGAGCCGCGTTCCCGCACGGCCGTCACAGAGACTCCTGGCGAACGTGTAACCGAGATCGTCTGGTACGAATACTACTCAAGCGAGCAGTCGCCGTACTTCGTCACCTTCATGATTCGCGGCACGGGCGACGCAGGCGTCGTTGAAGGTGAAGACTCCGTCACCGTCAACGTTGAGCGTGTGCCAACCATCATCGTTTCAACCGAGGACTCGATTACTATCCGCGCGAACGATGAAGTCACTCTGACCGGCTCGTTCACACGTCCTGGGAACGTAGCCAACCTATCCTACGAATGGGATTTTGGCGACGGCCTGATTCCCGTGAGCGGCGACATCGACGAGGATGTGCAGGAAATCAGCGCCACGCACGAGTACACCATCGACCGCTCCCAACCCTATGAAGCCCGTTTCACGGTGGAGGGTGAGACCGACTTCGGCGCGCCGCTGACCTCGTCGTCGATAGTCTACGTTTACGTGGAGCCAAGCTCGGAGTGGGTTGTGGGTTTCCTGGATATCCCGGAGACTGCCCGCGCCGCGACACGCACTCTCGGTGCGATTGCCCAGGGACTCGTCGTGCTCGCTATCTGGGTCGTGCTGTTGAGCCCGGTATGGGGCGCAATCATCGCCCTCATTTGGTTCCTGCGCCGCCGAACGTCAATCGGCCTGCCATCCCGCCGCAGGCGCGAGCAGGGGCCTGAGCCTGACGTGGCTGAGAGCGAAGCTGACTCGGACGGTGGTGATCCAGATACGGAAGACGACCGTACCAACTAACGGAACGGCGCAGTCGCCAGCGCGATTGCAATCGCCACCTGGATAACGGCAAACACCAGCCAGAGAAGGCTGAAGCTGATGCCGATGAAGATCGCCGCCACTGCCCATGAAAACGCCGCGGACCCGCCCGCCACGTAACGCAGCGACCGTGCCCGGCTCCGGTTGGCGGCGATGTGGACGGCCTGTCCGATAAGAAACCCCGCCACCGCCCACAGGATCAACGTGAAGAAACCGCCAAAGAGGGCCGAAAGAACGAAGATTGCAATCGCAAGCAGTAATCCCGTCCCCAATCCCACGCCAACGGCCACGAGGAGACGGGAGTTGTCAACCTGAGCAACAGGATTCCGCTCCCACGTTACGCATGACGGGCAGATGTGACCGACGGCGGCCTGCACCATGCATTCCGGGCAGATGGGATCGTTGCAGCGCGCGCAGCGCAGGCCGGTCTCGGTCTGCCGGTGCCGCAGGCAGTAAACGGGTTCAGTCGGTGCTGTCATTGGTTTCCATATTGGTTGTCAACGTATGCACAAGCCAGTTTACCCACAGGGAACGGATTGAGGCGCGGGCAATCGGCGCGGCGTGCCAGCCGCGCGGCACAATGATTAAGTCCTTTGGGCCGGTGAACTTCTGATAGAGAATCTCACTCGCCATGACGGGCACTGACGTGTCGCCCGCGCAGTGGATGAAGAGTGTGGGGCGCTCGGGAACATCGAGGATCGCGATGCCCGCCTGCGACGTTCCCCATGTCTGAAGCGTCTCGCTCCAGCGAACCCGCAGACTATATCCCCTCAAGAAATTCCACGTACGCGAAACTGCTTGCGCTAGTAGGCCGTCGATCCACGGCAGCGCGCCGTCTCGCGGATAGACACGCAGGTCGGACGGCTCCCCGGGCCGTCCTGGCCTCCTGCTGCCCAGCGTCCGTCGATAGAACCCTTCCGCCGCGCCCGGTTCCTCACGGGGGATGATGCCGGCCGTCGACGAGCACACGAGTGCCGCAAACCCGTCCCAATTGGCGCAGGCAAGAATCGCGTCTCGTGCGCCGGAGCTATGGCCGACAATGCCGATGCGCCCAGCATCCACGCCGTCCCGCTCCCCTATGAATCGTGCTGCCGCCCGCACGTCCCCTGACGAATCGCCCGTGTAGGCCCCGCCGCTCTTGCCATGCCCGCGCTGGTCGAACGTGAGGGCGACGACACCCTGCCGCGCGAGGTCCCGCGCCGCCCCTCTCATCGACTTCTGGCCCGACCCGAGTCCATGAACGAGGACGACCGCCGGACGGAGATCGCCGCTCTCGGATTCGGACGGCGAATAGATGCGCCCGACGAGGGTTTCCTCCCCGCTCTGAAAGCTGACCTCCTCAGTCACAATTCGCATAGAGCCATCGTACCGATGCTATGCCGATTCGATTTTGATTGGGACTAGAATAGGAGCTAGAGAGAGCGGCGGTCACAAAGGGGAAATTGTATGGAACTTGGAATGATCGGCCTGGGACGAATGGGCGGCAACATGACCAGGCGGCTCCTCCAAAAAGGACACCGCGTCGTCGTCTTTGATTTCAGCCAGGAGGCCGTCAGCGCTGCCGCCTCTGAGGGAGCCGCACCCGCAAGCTCCCTTGAAGACATGGTTTCGCAGCTCTCCGCTCCCCGCGCCGTCTGGATCATGGTGCCCGCCGGAGACCCGACCGAGCAGACCATCAACGCCGTCGTGGAGTTGCTCAGCCCCGGTGACAGCATCATCGACGGCGGCAACTCCAACTATCACGAAACCCAGCGCCGCGCCGCCGCAGTCGCCGAAAAGGGCGTGACCATGCTCGATTGTGGCACCAGCGGCGGCATCTGGGGCCTCACTGAGGGCTACAGCCTGATGGTGGGCGGTGACGCGGACGCATACGCCCGCCTTGAGCCGATCTTCCAGGCTCTGGCCCCGTCCGAAACGGAGGGCCTCGGCCATGTCGGCCCCGCAGGCTCCGGCCACTACGTCAAGATGATTCACAACGGCATCGAGTACGCCATGATGCAGGCGTTCGCTGAGGGCTTTGAGATTCTCAAGGCCAAGGAGGAGTTTGACCTTGACCTTCACGGCGTCGGCCAGATCTGGCAGCACGGCAGCGTCGTCCGCTCCTGGCTCCTTGACCTCGCCGTGTCCGCCCTGGATAAGGACCCCGGCCTTGATGAAATCATGGGGCACGTCTCCGACTCCGGCGAAGGGCGATGGACCATCCAGGAGGCCATCGACCTTGATGTCCCCGCCCACGTCATCACCACCTCGCTCTTCACACGTTTCCGCTCCCGCATGAGTAACACCTTCGCCGACCGCATGTTGGCAGCTCTACGCAATGAGTTCGGCGGACACGCCGTTGTGAGGTCCGATTCCTGATGACCATGTATGCGCCGGCCTCCCCGGAGCATCCGGCCGCCACGGACGATCCCATCACGACGATCGTCATCGCCGGCGCAACGGGAGACCTCGCCCAGCGCAAGCTCCTACCGGCCCTCTACCACCTCTGGATCAAGGGCAGGCTTGCTCCCAACGTCCCCATCGTGGGCTTTTCCCGAGCCATGATGTCCACGGACGAGTTCCGGGAGTTCATGTGGCGCGGCATCCAGGAGATTGGTGGCATAGAACCCAATCGTGATCAATGGGAAGCCTTTGCCCCGCGACTGAGCTATTTCGGCGGCGATCTCGGTAGCACAGATGACGTCGGCGCGCTCGGTCGCCATCTTGACGAAACTGAAGCCGGTGATCCGCGTGCCAACCGTCTCTTCTACCTGTCCATCACTCCCGCCATCTTTGAACCCGCCGTCTCAAGCCTCAACGCATGCGGGCTGGTCGAAGAGACTCCCGACACCGGCTGGCGGCGGGTCGTCGTCGAA
Source organism: uncultured Dehalococcoidia bacterium (assembly GCA_964405845.1). Classification (GTDB taxonomy): domain Bacteria; phylum Chloroflexota; class Dehalococcoidia; order UBA6926; family UBA6926; genus VXMO01. The sequence continues at coordinate 29,314 of CAYOPL010000022.1, forward strand.
AAGCCGTTTGGCCGTGACTTGGCTACTGCCAACGCGCTGAACAGGACCATCCACAGCGTGTTCCGGGAGGAGCAGGTCTACCGCATCGATCACTATCTCGGCAAGGAGACTGTTCAAAACCTCCTGGTTCTGAGATTCGCCAACGCCATATTCGAGCCAATCTGGAACCGTAACTATGTGGACAACGTGCAGATCACCGTCGCGGAATCCGTGGACGTGGGGGAGCGGGCAGGGTACTACGACCAGTTCGGCGTCGTGCGTGACATGATCCAGAATCACCTGCTGCAGGTGCTCGCGCTGGTGACGATGGAGCCGCCCGTCACCCTTGAGGCGGATTCGCTGCGCAATAAGAAGGTCGAGGCGCTGCGGGCCATCCGGCCATGGACGGCGTCGGAGGCGGCGCGCAATGCCGTCCGCGCCCAGTACGTCGGCTACCGTGACGCCCATGGAGTCGACCCGCATTCGGCCACGCCAACCTATGCCGCCATGCGCCTCTACCTCGACAACTGGCGATGGCAGGGTGTGCCGTTCTACCTGCGCTCCGGCAAGGCGATGGCACAGAAGTCGTCGGAGATTGCCATTGAGTTCCGTGCGCCGCCGCACCGCATCTTCCCTGCCAATCCCATGTGGGGGCCCTTGGCCAATATCCTGACGCTGCGCCTCCAGCCGGATGAGGGCGTGCATCTGCGTTTCGCCGCCAAGCTGCCTGACCAGGGGATGGCCGTACGGCCCGTGGACATGGACTTCTACTACGGCACGGAGTTTGGCTCGGAAGAGCTGCCGGAGGCCTATGAAAGACTGTTGAGCGATGCGCTCGATGGCGACGCTTCTCTCTTCATCCGCAGCGACCACATTGAAGAGGCGTGGAAGATTGTTGATCCGCTGCTGGAGGCGTGGGAAGACTCCATCTCCCACCCCGTTCAATGGTATGAGCCCGGCTCGTGGGGGCCGGAGACTGCCGACGCGCTCCTGTCCCAGGACGGGCGGGCATGGGCGTCCGTCGGTGAGCGGCATGGACGCATCAACAACTGAGATAGAAATCGCCATCCTGCCGGACGCGGACGCCGTCGCGCGCACCGCGGCAGGCGTTATTGCGGCATCGTCTGCAGCGGCGACTGACGGATTCTCCATCGCGCTTGCCGGGGGACTGACACCTCGCGGTCTTTACGAATTGCTTGCGACGGAACCGTATCTATCCGGGATTGCATGGGATACGTGGAGCGTGTGGTGGGGGGATGAGCGCTGCGTGCCACCGGACGATGCGATGAGCAACTACGCGCTGGCAGCTGAGGCCCTGCTCAACAAAGTTCCGATTCCGGCAGAGAATGTGCACCGCATCCACGGCGAAGTGGGGTCACAGGCGGCTGCTCACTCGTATGAGATCGAGATCCGTGAGCATTTCGGCGAGACGCTGCCGCAGTTTGATCTCATACTGCTTGGCGTGGGGGAAGATGGACATACCGCCTCCCTGTTTCCAGGAACGCAGGCGCTGCAGGAAACACCGCTGGCCGCCGTTCCCGGTGTCGCGCCCTGGCCTCCACATGATCGCGTGACGCTTTCTCTGCCCGTAATCAACGCCGCGCGCCGCGTGGTGTTCATCGTTGTCGGTCGAGAGAAAGCCCATGCTTTGCGCACGGTGATTGCCTCGGACCAGGAGGATGCCCAGCAACCGCCCGCCGCATTGGTCCGTCCTGCAAACGGCGTTGCGCAATTCGTGGTGGATGAGGCGGCGGCGCTGCTGCTGACCGGCGCGGCCGCCCACTAAAGGAACACATTCTGACAAGCGATTCCGCGTATAGTCCTAACATGACACTCAACTCAAACGGCTACAAGAATATCGGTGACTACGGCCTGATTGGGGATCGACACTCCGCTGCTCTGGTAGGTATCGACGGCTCGATTGATTGGTGTACATTCCCCCGCTTTGACTCGGCCAGTGTCTTCGCTGCCATCCTCGATAGCGAAAAGGGTGGCCGCTTCGCCATCACCCCGTCGGAGCTATACACGGGCGGGCAGCGCTATCTCCCGGACTCCAACGTATTGGAGACGCAGTTCGTCACGCGCACCGGCTCCTGCACGTTGACGGATTTCATGCCATTCTTCCGTCGCCCGGACCTCTCATGGGTTGCGCACGGCTGCATCATCCGCATCCTGCGCTGCACGTCCGGAACCATTCCAATGCGCATCTCCTATGAGCCGCGGCCTGACTACGGGCGTTCATCGGAGAAGATGTTTGAACGCAATCGCAAAGTGATCGTCAAGGACGAAGACTTTGAGTTGATCCTGGAGACCACGCAGCCGTTGGAAATCAATGAATCCGGTGACGGCGCGTATGCCGAAGTCCTCCTGACCGAAGGGATGGAGGCCGTGTTTGTTGTGCGTCACGTGCTGGAGGGCAATGAAGAGGCCATTCCCTCCGCGCTCGCCTTCAACATTCCTCGCGAGCTGCGCGACCTCACGGACTCCTACTGGCGCAACCTCTCGATGACCGTCAACTACAACGGCCCGTATCGCGACATCGTCGTCCGCTCATATCTCGTCCTGCATTTGCTGGTCTATATCCCCACCGGCGCAATCGTCGCCGCCCCCACCACGTCCTTACCGGAATGGATTGGAGGCAGCCGCAACTGGGATTACCGCTTTACCTGGCTGCGTGACGCGGCGTTCACGATAGACGCCTTGATGCGCCTCGGGCACACGGATGAAGCCGTTGAGTTCTTCGAATGGTTGGCGCAGGCGTGCGGCCTCAGTGACGACTCGCTTGAATGGGAGGCGCACGACGAAGAAGAACACATCCATATCCTCTATCGCATCGATGGCGAGACGGACTCCACGGAAGAGGAACTGTCCAATCTGGAGGGGTACAAGGCCTCAGGCCCGGTCCGCATCGGCAACGGCGCGTACGACCAGATCCAACAGGATGTCTATGGGGAACTACTAGCCAGCGCGCACCTTCTGGCCACACATGGCGAGGAGGTGAGCGCGGCGCACTGGGATGTCGTCAAGACGCTCGCCAACCTTGCCGCGGAAGAGTGGCGCGACCCGGACAGCGGCATCTGGGAGGTTCGCGGAGGACCGTTCCATTTCGTCACCTCAAATGCCCTCTGCTGGGTTGCCCTGGATCGCGCGATCAAGCTGGGCGAGATGTACATGCCGGACGACCCGGACATCCCCCGCTGGCGCGCAGAGGCGAAGGCCATCAAGGAAGACGTGCTGGAGAGAGGCTGGAACAAGGAAAAGAAGGCATTCGTCCAGCACTACGATACCGACGCTATGGACGCCGCCACCCTCCTGCTGCCGCTGCTTGGTTTCATCGACTTCAACGATCCACGATTCATCTCTACCCTCGAACGGATTGAAGCAGAGTTGCGCGACGGCCCGTTCGTCAGTCGTTATCGGACGGACGAGACGGATGACGGCGTGTTCGGCCCGGAGGGCGCGTTCACCCTATGCAGCTTCTGGCTTGTCCAGGTGCTTACCCATGTCGGTCGTCGGGCCGAGGCGAGGCGCATGTTCAATGAGCTGCTGACCTACGCCAACCACCTGGGGCTGTTCGCGGAGATGATTGACCCCCGCAGCGGCCTCGCCCTGGGCAACTTCCCGCAGGCATTCACCCACATCGGCCTGATATTGGCGGCGCTGGAATCCACATGGCACGAGGATGACCCGGAAGAGGGTGAACACCGGGAACATCGTGACCCCGCCGCCCACACCGACCACGATCACCACGGGGACTAGCTGGCCAGATTCAGAGTGCCCTAGACCACCCCGCGCGCCAGCACGATTCCCAGCACGATAACGAACAGCGCTATCAGCGCAATTCCCTCCGCCCGCACAACGCGGCGGTTCGTCCATGCGACGAGGAACAGCGCCGCCGTGGACGCCGCCAGCACCGGAATCTCGAAGGTGTAGAGTTCACTGCCTATCGGCAGCGTCGAGACCGTAGCCGTCAGTCCCATCACCCCCAGCAGGTTGAAGATGTTTGACCCAACCACATTCGCGACGGCTATCTCGCGCTCGCCGTGAAAGGCGGCCACCGCCGTCGTCACGATCTCGGGAAGGCTCGTTCCAATCGCGATGATTGTGAGGCCGATTGCCACCTCGCTCAGGCCAACACGTTCCGCAATGCCGACAGACCCGGTCACCGTCAACTCCGAACCGAGAGCCAGCGCGCCGATCCCCCCAAGCAGGAAGAGAACCTCCCGGGCGATTCCGCGTCTGGATAACGGCTCAGTAGCTCTGGTGAACTCCTCGCCCCCGTGAGGTATCTCCCTCTCCCGGTGCCGCAGCAGGGAGAGAACCACAAAGACGATGAGTCCGACAAACAAGGCCGCGCCAACAATGTGTCCGATGGTTCCGGTCAGTCCCGCCACGATGACCGCAATTGTCGCGACGCCCAGCGCGGGCATCTCCCAGCGCAGCAGGCTCGGATGCACGTCCATGGGGCGTATCAAAGATGCGATGCCCAACACCAGCAGCACGTTCGTGACGTTTGATCCCAATATGTTGCCCACGGCCAGCCCGCCGGACCCCTCCACCGCAGCCGCCATGCTTACGGACAATTCAGGAGATGAGGTGCCGAGGGCGACCACCGTCGCCCCCACGATCAACGGCGAGATGCCGAATGCCAGTGACAGCCGCGCCGCCGCCTTGACCAGCAGCCAGCCTCCGGCGAGCAGCACAACAAGCCCCGCCGCCGTCAACGCAAGGTCTATAAGGAGAGATGGCATGAGGCGTTAACCTGTTTCAGTGTGTCACGGGTCGTTGCCGGGCCTCACTATGAACCGCGAGGTACACGCCTGCCAACAAAAGCGCGCCACCCGGAATCACAGTCCACGCCGGTATCTCTCCTAGCACGGGAATCGCCACCGCCGCCGCGATGACCGGCTCAGCCCGAACCGCCAGCGTGATGTTCACTGCCGGCCAGTACCCCAGCGCCCAATTCATCAGCGAATGCCCGATGACCTGCGGCACAAGCGCGGCCATCACCATCCAGAAATACGACTCCATCGGCAGCCCCAGCATCTGAGACCCGCTCCCGACAGCCCCGACAATCAGCGCCGCAGCTGCTACCGCGTACACAACCGCGATGTATGGCAGCGTCGGAATGCTGCTGCGAACCCGCCGCCCCACCAACAGGTAACCAGCGACCGCCACCGCGCCCGCGAGAGCCAGCGCATCCCCGTACAGACGCCGCTCGCCCTCCGCCCAGTCGCCCGCCGCGATGATGACTCCCCCTGCGATGCTCACGATTACCGCCGCAGTCGTCAGCCAACCCAGCCTGTCGGACAGGTAGAAATGCCCGGCCACCGCCACAAAGATCGGCGTTGTCGTTACCAGCAACACCGAACTCGCCACTGACGTATGGGAGAGCGACGTGATCCACAACGCGAAATGCGCCGCAAGGCAAAGCCCGGACGCCGCCAGCAGGGTCAGGTCGGACCGACGAACCGTGCTGAACTGGCTCCGCACAAACAGGGATGCCGCCCCCACCACGAGCGCGGCAATGCCCATGCGATACGCCGCCACCGTAAGCGGCGGCGCGTCTGCCAACCGGATGAAGATCGCCGCCAATGACATGCTCAGCACGCCGACGCCGACGCCAAGATAAACCCTCACCTTGTTACGATACGCGAGAGGAGGCGAACACCATGCCTGAAATGCAAGTGCCGGACCAGATTACTCCGCAGAGCATCAACGACTACCTTGATGTCATGAGCAAGGCCGTCTTTCAATCCGGCATCTCGTGGCGTGTCGTCGAGAGTAAGTGGTCCGGCACGCGGGAAGCGTTCCACAACTTCGACGTGGAGCGCGTCGCTGACCTGTCCCCGGATGATGTCGATTCGCTCGCCGCCGACACCCGTATCATCCGTAATCGCAGAAAAATCGAGGCCATCAAGAGCAACGCCGAGCGGATGCTGGAACTCGAGAAGGAGCATGGGTCCTTCCAGCGCTACCTGCGCTCCAAACCAGACTACGCCGACCTCGCGAAAGACCTGCGCAAAAACTTCAAATTCCTTGGCGACACGGGGATTTACTACTTCCTGTACGTCGTCGGAGAGGAAGTCCCCCCGCACGAAGAAGTGCTGGGCAACCGCTAGACTCGTTCAGGCCCTCAATCCCATCGCCTCATACACCAGTTCCATGTCCAGGTGCTCCCTAACGAACGCGGCCAGCTTGTCGTACTCGGCGCTCTGATCCACCTCGCCATCGGACTCGGGCAGGGACACCCCCTTGCGGTTGGCAAGCCATGAGAGCATCGCGCGTCGAACCTGCCTGTTGTGAAAGAGCCCGTGCAGGTAGGCGCCGACCGTCAGCCCTTCCTCATCCTGCGCCCCGTCCGGCAGCGTGACGTGCTGCCCGGAGCGTGTCTCGATCACAAACGGACTCACCGACGCCTCTCCCGTCGTCACGCCCATGTGAATCTCATAGGCCGTCAACGGAGCCCCCGCGCTGCCGCTCAGCATCCCGCCCAGCCCGTTAACCACGCGCCCCGTCACCTGGTGGGTCGCCTTGTCCCTCAGAAACGTCGTCGTGACTGGCAAAAGCCCGAGGCCCGGAGAGGACGGCCTCGGCGACTCCACACCCTCCGGGTCGAGCAGTTCTCTCCCAAGCATCTGGTAGCCGGCGCAGATACCGACGACCGGCGTCCCGGCCTGCCGCGCGCCAGCAATCCGCTCCGCCAGCCCCTGCTCCCGAAGCCAATCGAGGTCCGCCATCGTCGTCTTGCTGCCCGGGATGATGATCAGATCCGGATCGCCAAACTGTACTTCCCGCTCGACAAACCTCAACTTCACGCCCGGCTCCTGCCGCAGGGGGTCGAAATCGTCGAAATTGGCCAGGTGGGGCAGGCGAATCACGGCGATGTCGAGTGCCGCGTCCCCGGAACCGGCTTCAGCGTCCGGCAGCCCCAGCGTGTCCTCCTCGGGAACGTGAATATCAAAGAAATAGGGCAGGACTCCTGCCACCGGCACGCCCGTAAGCTCCCGCAGCTGTTCCGGTCCCGACCCAAGCAGTGAAATATCCCCGCGGAACTTGTTGATAACGTGCGCCTTGACCAGCGCGTGCTCTTCCGGCTCCAGCAGCGCCATCGTCCCCACCAATTGAGCGAACACGCCGCCGCGCTCAATATCCGCAACAAGCAGTACCGGCGCGTTCGCATAGAGCGCGATGCTCATGTTGACGATGTCGAACTGCCGCAGATTGATCTCTGCCGGGCTCCCCGCCCCCTCCATCACCACCACGTCATACTCCCGCCGCAGAGTATCCAACGAAGAGGTCGCGACATCCCACAGCGCAGCCTTGCGCTCGTAGTAGGAACGGGCAGACAGTGTCATCTCTGGCCGTCCTAGTACAACAACCTGGGAGCGACTGTCCGCCTCAGGCTTGAGCAGCACGGGGTTCATCTCAACGCGCGGCGCAACCATCGCCGCCGCGGCCTGCACGGCCTGCGACCGCCCAATCTCCCCGCCGTCCGGTGTCGCGTATGAGTTCAGCGACATGTTCTGCGCCTTGAACGGCGCGACGCTGTACCCCTCCTGCGCGAAGATGCGGCACAACGCCGCCGTCAACACGGATTTCCCCGCATGGGACGATGTTCCCTGCACCATGATCACCTTGGCAAGGTCGCTGCTCACTGCCTACGTCCCCTTGCGCTGTACACCATCTCGCCGATGCGGACGGCAACACAAAACCCCATGAGGAATAAGGTACATGACACCGGGGATTACAGCCGGTGAAGGATGTTTAGTGTCGCCAGGGACTGTTCTGGGTTGCGTTAACCCGTGTCTGCCAGGCAAGGCCATACCGGGTGGGGTTCTCGGCTGACGTGAGCGTTACTTTGATGGTGTATTGCTGGCCTCTCTGGAGCCCCTCCGGCACGTAAATATGCTCGATGTTGTTGTGCGGATCATCGCTGCGGGCTACCGGTGTCCCGTCACGATCCAGTAGCTCGACTTGGAAATCGGGCAAATCTGCGCTCAAACTCCCATCGTCGTTGGGCGTAATGTCGCGGTGCCAGGTTAGAGCCAATGAGAAGGAGTCGTGGGTGTCTACGGCTGTGAAGGTGTAACTCGCGCTCTGACCCTCCGCGAGAAATCGTGTATCCCAGCCGGTTTCCCCGGAGTCCGCTCCGCCCCCGGAGCGCCCGGCCGTCAGGATGTCGAAGCTGTTGCGGTAGTTGAAAAAGCCCGCCCCGTAGACGGGGTCGAGTGGAGCCGTCTCCGTGTTGCTCCATTGCCACTGCTCCGAGGCCGAGGGTAGCACGTGGCACAAGCCCTCCGACTCCACGATGGACTCTGGACAGAGGCCATCTTTGCCCGCCCCCGCCAGGATGATGGCCCTCATCGCCTCCGCGTAAGCGCTCCCTGAAAGCAGCGACTCGGTGTAGGAGAGCCCCAGCATTGCGGACGCCGCCGCTGCCATGGTGGCCACCGACCAACTGCTCGCTGTAGACAGGTTGCTGGGAAACACGACGATGTCGGGCTTGTGGCGGCTGCCGCCCATGTTGTCTATGGACGACTGAGCCGCGTAGCTATAGTTGAAGCTCGTCGAACCGACGACCAGTGAGTTGTAGTAGTTCCCGGACAGACCGGGGTTCTCATGGCTGGCCCAGGAGCCGGGCTGGGGTGTCACGGCGAGGATGTTGTACCGTGCGAACATCCAGTCCCCCAGCCGCAGCCCGAGCGCCGGGTCATTGAAGTCCACGTCCGTCGGTTGGCTGTGGGCCGCAGACCAGACCTGCGGCGCGCCCATCTCGCTGAAGATGGTGTTCTCAAATGAGCCTGCTGTCTCCGGGGTGAGATTAAAGTCCGTCAGCCTCTCCTTCAGTTCGGTGGAGGTCATCGCGTACTTGCGCGGGTTCGTTTGGCAACCTTCGTAGTAGTTGTATTGCGGCGTCGTCCAGGGGAGATCTCGTAGCTCATCGCAGTCATAAAGCATGCTGGCTATGTCGTTGGCATGCCGCTCATGCCCTACGGCATACTCGTCATCCGGGGTAGGAGGGCCGATTCGAATAACGTTGCTCCGAGTTGGGAAGCCGTTCTCAGTCTGGAAGATGGTCACCTTGGGTGAACCGATAAGCACTCGCTCTCCCAGGTTGTGGTACAGGTCGATTCTTGCCGACCCGAGGAGGTACGACTCGTATGCCCCATCCCAATTGCCCCCGTGGAGGCGAAGCCACTCATACGAGTCGGGCTTCTTATCCTCATCCCAGAAGCTGTTGGGTGCCTCCAGCATGATTGAGGGGTACCGGGCAGCGTCAAAGGTGTAGGGTTCGTAAACGTACCAGGCGCCACTCCGCTCCAAGCCCAATACAGTTCCGCCTGCGTTCACCGCGCGCACCGTGAGGTAGTAGTCCCGGTTTTTGTCTAAGGCAAGATTCACACCGTCTTGTCCGTCTTGAGCGTGATACGCGGTTGTCAGTCCAACATCGTGCCAATCCAGAATGTCGCTCCCGCCCATAACGGAGCCGATGGCCACCTCGTAACGCGTCACGTCCGTCCCATCCTCCACCTCCCATGAGGCGGAAATTGCGCTTGTGGTGGACTCGCCGTCGCCCAACTGCAAGGTTAATCGGGTGGCAATGGCCGGAGGGTCAACAGGGGAAGTGGCTGTCGGCGAGGGTGTGCTGGTCGGGTCAATAGGAGGAGTGGCTGTCGGCGAGGGTGTGCTGGTCGGGTCAACAGAAGTGGTGGCTGTCGGCGAGACAGCGGGGATACCCTCAGTCGCCAGTGGGAGGGGAGTCGTATCCTCGCATCCGGATCCAACGATCGTCAGGATGGCAAGGACTGCGGCTAATCCAATGAAGTTCTTGGTATTCACAATAAGGTGACTGGGGGTATGCCACGCATTTCTATGTCGCAACAGCATGCCAGATTGCTCTCCTGCCCGCATCTTGACACCTGTATGAAGTGATATAAACTAGTTTGTGTTGCAAACTAAATCAAGGGATTGGCTCGAATAGAGCATGAGGAGGACATGATGCAATCGGCAGCAGGCGACGGGCAGGAACTATCCCCCCAACAAGGCTGGGAGGACATCCACGCCACGATGGATCAACTCCGCAGTTCCATGTACGTGGCGGGCACAGCGACGATTCTGCTCGTGTGGGGCGCAATCATCTCGCTGGGCTATTTCGCGGAGTACTCGTTCACAACGTTCCTTGAGGACTTTGCGACTGACAGGCCGTGGATCAGAGCGCCGCTGTGGTTCGGGTTGGTCGGCGTTGGCATGGCGGCCAGCGCGCTTATCGGGAGTCGGGCCGGTCAGAAGACCGGCGCGGGAGACGCGGCGCGGTCCGCCGGCATCCGCACGTTCCTCTTCTGGATCACCATCGGCGTCGCCGCCTTCGTGATGCCCGCCGCGCTCGGGCTCTGGGACGAGGGTGACGCGCAACGCATCGCCGGTGTTTCCATCGGCGTCGCCATGCTCGGCTATGTCCTGTTCGGCATCATGCACAGGCCCATCATTGCGGTGGTTGGCCTCGCCTTCCTTGCCGCGTACTTCGTTCCCTACGCATTGTTGGACGATGCCGCGTTGCTCTACTCCGCGGTCCTGACGGCAATAACGGCCGCCGCAGGCTGGGCGGTCATCCGTCGGAGCGACGTCCTGTGACCACGAACGAAGCCCTCGATCTCGACGAGACGATCCACCAACCCACGCGGCTGCGGATCATGACCCTGCTGGCCGCGCAGGGGGCCGATGACCGCGTCGCCTACGGCTTCGTCCAGAAGGAGCTGGGACTGACGGGCGGCAATCTCACCGCGCACCTGCGCAAGCTGGAGGACGCGGACTACATCGCGATGTCGAAGGAATTCATTGATGCCAAGCCCCGCACCTGGATCGAGGCGACGGCTACCGGCCGCCAGGCCTACGCCCGCTACCTGGACAACTTAAGACAAGCCCTGAACCTGTCAGCTCCCCGCTCCCGCCGCCAACCTTCCCCCGAGGATACGGACGACAACCAGCCAAAACTCTGGTGACGCCCCTCCCCTAAACCAGGCTGGCGTGCGGCAGCGATGCCATCCTCTGGTCGAGGGTGAGTGTCTCAAGCCCCGCCCGCGTATAGCCGTCAGTAATCAGCCTGTCGAAAAGTCCCGGTCCTCCGGTGGACTCGAGGATATCCAGCACGGCGCGGCCATTCACAGGTGCCACCAATCCGCTTGTCAATACATCAAGCAAGCTGGAACGCGCATGTTCCTCTGTCGCTCCGTAGTGATGGGTTATGGTTGCGAAAGCTTCACCAATCACCTGATTGGAAGCGAGGACTTCGTTCCCTTGCTCTTCAATGAGGGTGCCTAGACGGTTTACACAACGGATATAGTCGCGTTCCGGTTCCCTCGTGACAAGCCTGACTAGGATTGACGTATCAATACCGAATCGCTGGGCCACGCCCGCTCTCCCTGTCATCCCGGAACGTGCGGATGTCCAACGGCGGCGTGCCCGGCTTGATCTTGTCCCGCAGCGTCCCCAGCTTTGAATAGTCGATGCGCCGCGGCTTCAAGAGGTAGCCGTCCGGCCCCTCCTGCAACTCGATCTGATCCCCCGGTTTGACCCCAAGCTCATCCAGCACCTTTGCCGGGAACGTAACCTGCCGCTTTGATGTAACCTTGACTAACATGACAATTCTCCTTACCTTCAATCTAATGAAGTAAGGCGAACTAGTCAACTTTACCGTAGGGTAGAATCAACGCAAGCGGGCGCAGCCTGCTCCCGCAGCTCGGCACCATCTTCTACGGACACACAGATGCTCCCAAGCCCACGAACCTTCATGCAACTCCGCCAACTATCCAGGGAGTTGAAGGCCGCGCACCGTGGTTCCGACCTCCACCGCCGCGTGAGCGATTTCGATGCGTGGATGGACCGGGCGTCCGCGGCCGATGATGGCGTAACGGACTACGACCACGCCCGAACCGTCAAGGAATACTACGACCTTAGCTCCCAGCTCATGGTGTTCGGATGGAGCGAATCCCTCCACTTCGCCCCGCTGTCGCCGCATGAGAGCCTTGAGGAGTCCCAGATCCGACACCAACGTCTGATGATCGACAAGCTGGATTTGCGTGAAGGCATGACGGTGATCGACGTCGGCTGCGGTATCGGCGGCCCCATGCGCCGCGTCGTCCAGGAGGCCGGTGTCAGGGTCGTCGGGATCAACAACAATGACACCCAGTTGGACAGGGCGAAATCGTTGAGTGCCGAGGCGGGCATTGACCACATGATTGACTACCTCGCGTGCAGCTTCATGGACATGAGCGCCATCGCGGATAACACGATGGACCGGGGCTACGCCATCGAATCAACGTGCCATGCGCCGGACAAGGCGGGCGCGTTCGCGGAGATCTACCGCGTCCTGAAACCCGGAGCCCTTCTCTGGGGCCAGGAGATGTGCTTGACGGACGTCTTCGATCCCGACGACAGCCAGCATCAGGCCCTCAAGCAGGAGCTTATGCGCGGCATCGCGCTCAACGATATCGCCACGTTCGGCGAGGTGAACCGGGACCTCGAGGCGGCGGGATTCGAGGTCATCGAGGGGATAGACCGCGCCGTCGAGGCGAACGGCCCGACCACGCCGTGGTATCAGCCCATGGAAAGCGGGCAGGGGACGCTGGGTAGCGCCCTGCGGAGAGTTGCGCTAGGCCGCAAGCTCATCATGTGGTTATCTCGGCTGACCGAGACGGTGGGGGTATTCCCCAAGGGCTCCGCGGATATCATTGAGTTGCTCGATCGCACCGCTAAAGCCTACGTCGCGGGTGGCCGCACCGGCATCTTCACACCCCTCTACTGCTTCCTCGCCCGCAAACCCCTCTAAACTCTTCCGTCATTCCCGCGAAAGCATGCCCCGTACTCAGATACGGGGCGGGAATCCAGTACGGCGCGTAGCGCCGTCCCTTCTCTGTCATTCCGAGCGCAGCCGAGGAATCTAAAGACTCAATTGGCCACCCAAGCCGGAACGCGGCGCACCAACCCCAAGTGCCAATCAACCCTGATCGCGAACTTTGGCTGTAGGCACTGCCTACCCCTATGACGTGAATCGGGTTGACCAGGAGCGGATGCGGCTGCCGCGGAAAAGCTTGCCCGTCACCTCAGGCGGTCGCATGAGTATCGACAGCGCCGCTTGCGCCGAATTTCGTGGGTCCCCGGGGCCGGTGGGAGCCATGTCTGTCTTGACCCACCCCGGCGACAGCGCATTCACCGGAACCTTGCCCCGCAGCTCATTGGCGGTGGCGATGGTCAACGCGTGCAGGGCGGCCTTGGACACGCCATACGAGTCCCTGAGTCCTGAGTCGATGATGCCTGACATCGATCCTGTGTTGACGATGCGAGGATCGTCCGACTTGAGCAGCAGCGGCAGCAGACGCTTGGTGCACAGATACACGCCAACCACGTTCACCTGGAGTGTAGACGTGAAGAACTCATCAGGCCCCTCCGTGAGGCCGGGCTCGTCCCCATGGAGGATGCCGGCATTGTTCATGAGTACATCGACGGCGCCCCACTCGCTCTCGGCCCACGCGGCGATGCGCTCAACGTCCGATGCGACGGCAACGTCGGCGACAAGCGTGGCGAGGCCGGGGAGTTGTTCCTGCGCTTCGGCGAGTTTCGCCGGATCTCGAGACACCGCAAGAACCCGAGCACCCTCTGCAAGAAACAGCTCACTAATCCGATACCCGATACCGCGGCTCCCGCCCGTCACAATCACCCGCCGCCCTTCAAGTTTCATACCTGGCTCCTCCACTCCCCCTTCGACTCCAACTCGCTAAGAATTCGCTCTAGGCGTGGCTCGAAGACGCTCTTAAATTGCGGCAACAGGTTTAGCATCCAGGCCCTGATTTCATCCAGTTTCTCTGGCGGATCGTCGATCTTGCCGTTTCTCCTTAGCCCAATCCAGGAATATGTCCAGCGATTCTCCCTGGCCCAGTGCCACTCCGGGTTGGATCCTGCATCGATGGTGGATTCAATCTCTGCCCTGTCCTTCTCTAACTCGTCAAATACGCGCTTGGTAAGTTCCCTGTCACTAGTGCTGAGATATATGTCTGCATAAGCATCATTCTTCCCTGACAAGGACAATTCGTACCAGAGCCCCTGGAGGTCGATGGAGCGGAAATATCTTTGACCATTGCCATAGAACTTGTCGATCCTGTAGGAAAAGTGCCTCCCGAGTAGCTCACTCTCAAGAGGCTTGTAGAAATCGTTGAACACCTCCGCTTCTGGTGACGGTGGAGGAACTAGTGAACGCGTGTTGTCCTTGTCCCAGCCGCCGGGATACACGACCTTGACGAAACGGGGCTCCGGCTCTTCCTGGTCGGCTCGTTTGATCAACTCGACTTTCACACCATAGAAACTAATCTCATCGTCCGACCACTCATTGAGTTTGTGCAGCGCCTTCGCGTTCTCCTCCGTAAATTCGGCTGCGACCCAGATTCCGATCTTTGCGTCGACTCCTGCCGAATAAATCACAAGCTGGCCAAGGTGGTGTGTGTCGCTCCACTCCAACTGGTTCTCGATGGCGACGGGCACGCCCAATGAAGTCTCTTTGGCCAGAATATCGAGCCACATTGTGCCAACTTGCTGTTCCGTCTGGACAGGCTCCAGATTCAGGCCAAGTTCCGCTCCTAGTAAGTGAAGGTTCTTTGCCAACCAGGGCGTGAAGTCCAGAGCCTCATGCGGCCACTTGGTGCGTAGGTCGACGTGGTCGAAGCCGTCTTTAGTTGTGGTCATGCAGGTTGTCCCCCCTCACCGCGTTCCCGTATCTCCCGGCCGGATATCAAAGTCACGATGGTCTCGATACAACGGCGCGCGATTCAGCACGTCGTCGTCATCCTCTAGGTTGATGCTGTCGACGTCGGTCATCATCCAGTACTTATAGCCGCCTAGGAACAGGTACGGCCTCCTCTGCCCAAAGAACGAGCACTCGACGCCCTCACCCCGCCTGATCCGATCCACGAACGCCCCAAGCAACTCATGCTGCCCATCCTTATTGATGACGACATACTCATGCGGCCACGTATCCCGATACGTCACCGCCTCCCGCCACGGCGCCTCGGCAATGAGTTGCATGACGTTGTCAGATTGAGTTTCGGGCATAACTATCTCCTACGTGCAAAGTCAGGAAACACAAAATACGCTGCCCCAACCATAGCGGCAAGCTCGCCTCTCAGGCACATGGGCGCCCACACGCAAGACTGTAACTGCCTATTACAGGCTAAGTTTCTTGGCGGTTTCTTTGGATGACAACAGCAAAGATTAGAAAGGCAAAGATCAGGACAGCTAATGCCGCCCCCGTGAGGAACAACACCGCTGAACTTGTTGTCGCATTGTCAGAGTCTGTCGAAGCGGCATTCTGATTGCTAGAATCGCGGCCTGTCGAGGTAGCCTCGATGGGCGCAGTGACTGTTGTTGTCGCAGCCAAAGTCAAAGCTGAAGTCTGGGGGACCTGTATACGAACCTCGACATTTCCGATGGCCTGATCGATTCCGTCAGTCACCACGTAACTAAAGCTGTCACCGGTTGATTGCGACCCGTCGTGTCGGTAGGTTGCGTTTCTATTGGATAGACTCACCTGACCGCTTGCAGCGCCGGATACTTCCAAGATCATCAGCGGATCGTCGTCCGCGTCGGAGTCATTCTGTAGGAGGGTAGCAAGGGGTACAGATATACTCTCACCGTGGGAAACCCGAATCGTGTCATCTCCGGGCCTCGGTGCCTCGTTGATCAGAAGAATCCTGATGTGGACAGTGGCCTCCGCAGTATGGACACCGTCGCTGACCGTATAACGGAACGAATCCCGTGCGGTCCTTGACCCATCATGCGTATAGCGGATGATATTTCGATCAAGCGAAACCTCGCCATGAGTCGCCTCTCCCACTTGGATTAGCACTGGACGGCCATTGGATGTGGAGAGATCATTTGCGGTCAGCATTTCCGGGTCGATTTCCAGGGTTCCTCCGGGATTTATCTCTAGAAGACCATCCATTGGCACATCGTCAACGGCAAAGCAAAAATGTGCCCCGCTGTCTGCAAAGGCCTCGCTGGGAGATCGAGCCAGGCCAATCGGGATACAATCCTCAAGGGAGTTGTTGCTCAGGTTCAACTCGTAAAGGTTCCTGAGTGAATCAGCAAGCTGAGGGGGGATTGGGCCCGTAAACTGATTGTTCGATAGCAGCAATGTCCAGACCTCTGACAAATTCCCGAGTGATTCTGGAATCTCTCCCGATAGTCGGTTGCTCGCCAGGTTCAAAGAATTTAGTTCTTGCAAATCTCCCATTGAGTCGGGAATCGGACCACTCAGCCGGTTGCCGCTCAGGTCTACGTACCGCAGGTACTGAAGGTTTCCGATTTCGGCAGGTATGATGCCGGTCAAGCTGTTATCACTCAAAATAAGTGCAGTCAGCTCCTTTAGGTGTGATATCTCAATTGGAAAGTCACCGCTCAGGCCGATATCGGAAAGATACAGGCCGCTGACTCCTGGATCTTCCGGTGTTGCATCGGAAGAGTAGTAGCCGTCCATCTCGACACCGTCCCAACCGCGCATGGGCACAATGCCCGACCAGTTCAAACTCTCGCTTCCATTAAGCTTCTCTTTAATCGTAAGGAGTGCCGTACAATCACGGACAAGCGCGGGCACTCGCCTGGGTCCATATGCCTCAACTAGTATTGCGCATTGCACATCCGGCGGGTCGCTAAAGGAAGGCTCCTCGTCGGGTGAACACTCCGGCAATCCCAATTTATCCAGGTCTCCACTCCACAACCGTAAGTTCGGCAGACTGGGAATACAACCGGTAAAGTTGTTGCCGGACAGCCAGACCCTCGTCAACCCTTGCGGCAGCGCCGGAATGGTGCCGGTCAAGTTGTTGTTCGATAGCCGGAGGGTCTCTAACCTGAGGAGTCTGCGAATCTCGGGCGGGATTGGACCACTAACTCTATTGTCGCTCAGATTCAATTCTTGAAGGCGGCCTATATCGGTAATTTCAATAGGAATTCCGCCTGTGAACTGGTTCTTTTGTAGGCGCAACTGTGACAGGCTGGATAGTTGACCAATCTGTGGAGGAATTGGGCCTGAAATGAGGTTGTCGGCCAAACTCAGTTCGCTAAGACTCGAGAGATTGAATAGTTCTGGGGGAAATGGTCCTTCAATGAGATTTCCGCTCAGATGCAGTTCATGTAGACCGGACAGATTGCCAAGCTCCGCAGGTAAGGGGCCAACGATATCCTGATTAAATATTTCGAGTTGTCGGAGGTTGGTCAACTGGCCAATCTCAGCGGGAATCACCCCGCTGAGCCGCTCACTAGGGCTACCTGTTCCATCGACATGCGTTATCTGGCCCACAACCCCGGGGAAGAACCGTGTCGGGGGCGGGAATGAATAGATTCCGAGTTTAATCAAACTAGCGGCATTGCCCAATTCAGGCGGTATTCCACCGCTTAGAGGGCAGTGAGAGAGTTCAATCAAACGTATTTTGGGTAAGAGTCCCAGTTCGGAGGGAATTGCATTGATGCAGGGGTCAACATCCATCCGGAAATGGAGAACACGATTTTCTTCATAACTGGAAATGGTTATACCATCCCAGCGATTCATTGGCAGTTCCGGGTTCCAGTTCACCTCGCCGACGGTCACATACGTATCACGAATGTAGAGGAGTACCGCGCAATCATACACCGGTCCGGGGTTCTCGGATGCGTCGTCAACAGCCTCGCCTGTCGCGCACGGCTCCAAATAGTCATCGATTGACTTTTTCTGGCCCTCCGCCACTAGCGGGGCGTTGGAAATCAGGATGACAGCAACTACCAATGCCCCGCCGAGCAGCACCCTGAGGAGGTGCCTCTTGCTTCGAACTGACAACATCCCCACACTCCCCATCCGGCAATGTACTCAGCGCTCGGTGCGTCAAGGATGACTGGGGTGTGAGACGCATCAACTTGGTAGCGCGTACGGGATTCGAACCCGTGATCTCCGCCTTGAGAGGGCGGTGTCCTTGGCCACTAGACGAACGCGCCACGTGAAAAGCTACTCCACAGTTTAACCATCACGCCCAACAATCGCCAACCGCGAAAACGAAAGCCCGCTGCCCCGGCTACATCCCCTCCGCGGCGTCCCGCACCTTCTCCATCAGCGCCTCCGCCGGCGCGGACAGCGTTCGGCCTCGCAGCGTAATCAGACCGGTTTGATCGACGGGCATCATGTGGCCGAGATGCACCATCCCGAGCGTGTCCTCGTCGCCCGGCTCCGCCACCACGCGCGGGATAACCGAAATGCCGTAACCGTCACCGACATAGCGCTTGATCAGGTCCAGCGAATCGGCCTCCATGATGATGTCGTAATCCAGGCCTTTGCGGCGGAACTCGGACTCCACTGCGGACCTCGTGTAGGTGCCCGGCCCCATCATGATCAGCGGATATTTCGCGATCTGCTCGAAAGACGTCAGCGGCAATTCCTGCAGCAGCGGATGGTCGAGGGGTGTGATCAGCAGCCGCTGGTAGGGAAACAACGGCCGGAATTCCAGTGCCGGATCCGGGTCCGACCCGGGCACGATGCCGAAATCCACCTCGCCCTGCGACACCAGTTCAATCACCTCTGAGCGCAGGCGCGAGCGCAGACGCATGTGGACTCGTGGGTTCTCATCGCGAAATGCCTCCACGGCGCGCAGCAGAAAGTAAGTCAGGTTCATCGTCGTCGCCACCGTCACCGGCCCCTCCGTCTGCGCCTGCTGCGTGTTTGAGGCCAGCCCTTCAATGCCCTCCACCAGCGGATCGGCAAGTTCAAGCAGTTTTTCACCCGCCAGCGTCAGCCGTATCGGCCGCCGGATGCGGTCAAACAGCTGCGTCCCCAACTCTTGCTCCAGCTTCTTGATGTGCGTGGACACCGTCGGCTGACCGATGTCCAGCAGCTCCGCCGCCCGCGAAATGCTCCTTACACGGGCCGCGACGGTGAAGCTGCGTAGCTCACGTACATCCATGTCGCCCCCTCATCCCTTTACCCACCCCATTGTACCATCACGAAAATAAATACTAACTATCTAGGAATATCCCTTGATGCAATCATTCTGCGGCGGCACTATGGATACATGAGAAACACAGAGATCACAGAAGAGAGAGAAAGAGGGAGGACCCCCATGGCACAGACAATTCAGAACATCAGGCCCCTAGCAAGTGAGCAGATCCGCCCGGTCAAGACCGGCAAGGTCGCAACCGAGGCGAAGGCCAACGTCGACAAGATCGTCGCGCTGAACGCAAACCTGCTGGCAGCGGCATAAGGGGTCAAACCCCAAGACCTCCCCCGTCAGCCCCGAAAGGGGCGGGGGGACCAAAAACGAAATACCACCACCACACACCTCCTCCCCGGGAGAAGCTCCGCACCACACCGCGGGGCTTCTTTCTTTTTGGAAGCAAACACCCCCTCAACCCGGAGGGAGTAGTCAGGATGGGGAGCCGCGGCGAGTGCTAATCAGGAGGCTATAGCAGCCCTGATCGCCTCCGCGCTCAGCGAGACATCATTCTGCTCGCTCGTATCCAGATCGCGTAGCGCCGCCGCGCCTTTGGCGACCTCGTCATCCCCGATGATTAGCGCGTAGCGCGCATTCGCCGCGCTCGCGGAGCGAAGTTGCGCCCGCAGGCTTCGGCTCCCCGTCGGTAGCGAAACGCTGAGGCCGTTCCGACGTAGTTCGGCCGCCAGACGCAGCGCGTGGCCGTGCGCTGTCTCGCCGAGGTAGACGATGTACAGGTCCGTTCGCGCCGATAACGAATCCGGCGGCGTCAGACCCGCCTCGCGCAGGTTCATGATGATTCGCTCGATGCCGGACCCAAACCCGACCCCCGGCGTTGGCGCGCCGCCGAGCTGCTCAATCAGCCCGTCGTACCGCCCGCCCGCGCCCAGCGCCGTCTGTGAGCCCTCGATGGCTGGATGCACCTCAAACACGGTCCGCGTGTAGTAGTCGAGCCCCCGAACAAGCCGCGGCGTGATCGTATAGGGAATCTCCCAGAGATCAAGCAGTGCGCGCAGCCGCGCAAAGTGGTCGGTGCAATCCTCGCACAGGCTGTCTGCCGGTGTCGGCGCGCCGTCGATGATGGGCTGGCACCGCTCCTCCTTGCAGTCCAGCAGCCGCAAGGCGTTCTTCTCAAACCGCGTGTGGCAGTCCTCGCAGACCTCATCCAGCCGCGTGGAGTAGTACCCGCGCAGTGACTCCAGGAACTGGGGACGGCAGTCGCTGTCGCCGATGGAGTTCACGTGCAGTGTCAGGTTCGTCAGCCCCAACTCCTGCAGCAAGCTCCACAGCACGTGGATGACCTCCGCGTCGATCTCCGGATTCGGATCGCCGATGGCTTCCACCCCAAACTGGTGATGCTGGCGTAGCCGACCCGACTGTGGCCTTTCGTACCGGAAGATTGGCGTGATATAGAAGGCACGCACCGGCTGCGGCAGCGTGTGCATCCCGTGCTGGATGTACGCGCGGCACACGGGCGCGGTGCCCTCGGGCCGCAGTGTGAGGATGTCGTCGCCGCGGTCCGTGAACGTGTACATCTCCTTCTCGACGATGTCCGTCCCCTCGCCGACCGTCCGCACAAACAGCGCTGTCTCCTCGAACACGGGCGTGTCGATTCGCCTGAAGCCGAAACGATGCGCGACGCTCTGCGCCGCCGCCCGCACCCAGTCCCAATACGGCTGGTCGTCCGGCAGCGTATCGTTCGTGCCGCGAACCGTCTGGAACCGACGCCGCTCGCCGCTCTCAAGTGATGTCATTGGGACTATGGGCGCGTTACACGCCGGCGATCTGGTAGCCGCCGTCGATGGGCAGCACGTGGCCGGTGATGCCGCTCGAAAGATCGCTCAGTAGGAACAGCGCCGCCTTGGCGACCTCATCATGCGTGATATTGCGCTGCAGCGGCGACCGCTCCGCCTGGATGCGCTTCATGTCCACGTAGCCGTGAATCGCGCGAGAGGAGAGCGTATCCAGCGGCCCCGGCGAGAGGGCGTTGACGCGGATGCCGCGCGGCCCCAGCTCATACGCCAGCTGCTTCACCTCGTTCTCCAACGCCGCCTTCGCCGTGCCCATGATGTTGTAGCCGGGGAAGACGCGGTCGGACGCCTGGAACGTCAACGTCACGATGGTCGATCCCTCCGGCATCAGTGGCGCGGCGTACCGCGCGACGGGGATGAGCGAATACGCGCTGACTTCCAGCGCGATCCGGAAACCGTCGCGCCCCGTGTTCGAAAAATCCCCGCCCAGGTCATCCCGATTCGCAAACGCGATGCTGTGGATCAGCAGATCGACGGACGCCCCATCCGCCGCGATCTGAGAGAAAGCCGACTCAACATTCTCATCTTCGGACACGTCGCACTCGATGAGCGTGACGTTGTTCATCTCGTCCGTCAGCTTGCGGATGCCGTCGCCAAGCCGCTCATTCTGGTAGGTCAGATAGAGATTCGCGCCCGCGGAATGCAGCGCCTGTGCGATGTGCCACGCGATGCTGCGGTGATTCGCCACCCCCAGCACAACCGCATTCTTCCCCGAAAGATCAATCGAATACATATCCCCGCATCGCCTTTCCGCCGCGCCCACTAACACAGCGATTCCTATTGTAGCGGGTTGATGGCCTGAACTCCGTCATTCCGGCGCAGGCCGGAATCCAGAGACCATGAG
>CAYOPL010000023.1:0-18347 GCA_964405845.1 uncultured Dehalococcoidia bacterium
GTAAGGTCTCAGGCGGGCCATGACTCCCTGCGGGTGGCGGGCTCTCAGCTCGTGTTCGAGGTAGAAGGGCACGTGAAGGCCCCCGGCCAGCAGGTGCCCCACGGCGTCGGGGGCGATGGCCGACTGCCCCCAGTTGTAGGCCCGGTCGGACCGAGCGGTGGGAACGGACCACTGGAGCTCGCTGTCGGGGTTGGTCTTGGCCTCGGCCTCAAGCTGCGAGAGGAACCACGTGATGCCGTCGGCGTGCTTCGTCTGCCGAGCCCACGTCTCGATGCGGTGTCCCACGTGACGGGGGCGTCCCTCTTTGTCGGTTGTCAGCTCCGTGCTCCAGATACCCCGCGTGGTGGGCAGTTCAGCACGGTCTCGGTGGGTGACGTAGCGTATGCCCTCGTCTGACAGCGTGTAGCGAACCTCTCCCCGTTTGCCCCGGCGTTCGATGAGGCCCCAGGTCTTCACCAGGCTCTGCATCACCTGGCTCACCCGGCCCTCGGAGACGCCGAGCCATGTTGCCAGGTGCTCACGGGGGATCATGGGGTGGTCGGTGATGAGGTCCAGCGTCCGCTTCTCAGCGGGGCTGATGCCGAAGGCAGGCGCATCCTGCGCCATGCGTTCAGGCTGCGGGATGGACGCCCGTTTGCGCTCCGGCGGAGTCGTGAGGGGTCTTCGTCTCCTGCCCGTCTTTCCCCGGGAGATGACATCTTCCAACGTGTGGAAGACGTTCCCGACCCACCCCGTGGTCTCCTGCCAGACGCGGCGGTCCCGTCGTTCCAGCACCCACCTGGACTCCACGGCGATGAAGAAGTCCGTCAGGTAGACCCGCTCGCAGAACCTCCCCGTCTGCCTCCGTTCCCACACACTGGGAACCAGGATCAGAATGACGTCAGGGCGGCGGCTGGAGTCGTAGTGCGCCAATGCCCTCAGCCGGTCATGGAGGGAGCGCCTACGCAGGGCCAGGCCCTGGCGCACCACCCCGAAGTCTCGGCCGTCGTGGAGGGTGATTGTGGCGTCGAACCGGCCCCTGCGGTGGAACTCCACGCGGGACCGCAGGCCGTCGCTGCCGGGGGACATGGTGGCGGCCAGGCGGTAGACGGCAGCCACCGCGTCCATCCTCCAGAGGAGCAGAGTCACCCACTCCCTGGACATGGGGTATGCCCGCACGAAGTCCGAGGGTGTGTCGAAGCCCAGGAAGTCGGCGGTCTCGCGGATGCCCTGCACCGTCAGGCAGTATCTCCCGCTCGACGGAAGGTGGACGGTGCCGTGGGTGACTTTCCCGACAATGCCGTCGGACAGCAGGTCGGTGAGATAGCGGTGGACAGTCGCGTGGGGCTCGCCCAGGATGAGCGCCAACTCCGTCGATTCGACGAAGGGCATCCGGCTCAGGGCATCGAGTAACTGTGCGTCGGAAAGGCCCACAATCATAGCGTAACGGTTGAATGCTCCGGTGGGCAACCGGCGCGTGGCAGTGCGGGACGGACTAACGAATCTCTTGTTAGCTGTACCGGCACACGGTATAATCAACTCATGATTCGTTCGTTCCGCCATCGAGGGTTGAGGCGGCTCTATGAGCGAGATGACCCTAGGAGGATAGCCGCCGACCAATTGGACCGGATCACTCTGGCCTTGGCAGACCTGGATGCCGCCAGCAAGCCGAGCGACCTCGACCTGCCCGGATACAGGCTGCATCCACTCAGAGGGAACAGGAGAGGATCGTGGAGCATCTCGATTTCCGGCAACTGGCGGATCACCTTTAGGTTTGAAGCTGGCGACGTGTACGAAGTCGATCTCGTCGATTATCACTAGTGAGGAGGGAGAGACCATGCCCATGAAGAATCCGCCCCATCCGGGCCGCAGCGTCAGAGAGAACTGCTTAGGGTCTCTCGGCCTAAGCGTTACCGAGGCAGCGGAGGTTCTGGGGGTTGCCCGTCATACCCTTTCGCGGGTATTGAACGGTCACGCGGCAATTTCGCCCGACATGGCCATCCGCCTGGAGAAGGCCGGATGGTCCAGCGCAGACTTCTGGTTGAGCCGTCAGACTGCATACGACCTAGCTCAAGCGCGCAAGGGCGAAGACAGAATACAGGTCGAGCGCTACCAGCCCCTGCCCACTGCGTAGGAGTCGTCCGCGATGTTTGCACCACTAGCTCTAGCGCAAACGAGGATAGTGTTACTGAAATGATAGCTGGCCCTGACCGCAGCCACGAAAGCGTCATCAACGACACGCTTGCCCGGTTCCTCCGGGAACGGTGTGGGCTGTCTGCGGTCGCCGAGACGCTGCACGACGGCAGGCGTCCCGACATCATCGTCCGTCTGTCGGAAGGCCCTGTCATTCTGGAGACGGAGCTTGAACCCGCCCTGACTGTGGAAGCAGACGCCCTCTCCCGCATCGGCATGACGATAGACGGGTGGAGGGTGCAGAACGTGTTTGCCGTCACGATTCCAGGAACGCTCCGCTCGACGCATCAACGGCACCTCTACGAGCGAATGGCGGGCGCGACGATGGTGTGGCAGGAGTGGCGCATCGATGGGTCTTCCGGCCCGAAGGTCAGCGGGACCACCGTAGAGCTCGGGAACGCTGTTCTGCGCACCACCCGCATACCGGTGATCTCGATGAAGCAGTGGATGTCTTGGACGAAGGGGCGAGACGCGCCGGTTCTCAGCTCTACTCCTCCCCTGGCACGCTGATCAGAGTCTCGAAGGTGTTTGGCACTGATCCCGGAGACGAAGCCGCAAACATGGCCGCCCTCGTCGTCATCAATGCCATGGTGTTCCAGGAAAGGCTGGCCAGCAACGAGGCAGCCTTTCAGCCCGTCAGCGCGGCTATGCGAGACGGACGCTTCTCACGGATGACCCTCTTGCAGTTGTGGGAGCACATCCTGAGCATCGACTACTACATCATATTCAGCATCGCAAGGAATGTGGTGCGGGAGTTTTCAGGCGTTGAAGAGGCAAATGAGCAAATGGACAGTGTGAAGTCCCTCATAGTTGTCAATGGGAGTTAGATGTGAATATCTGGGGTGAACGATTCGCGGAAGTACAGATGTTTCTCGGATATTGCCGAGACTTAGGAATCAACATTAGCCAGAACGAGTTGGAATACTACGAGAAAATCGGGGCCATGCTGCCTGTTGCGAGAGTGGTATACCCAGCTGAATATGTTGTTCAGCGAGACAGTCGTCACTGGTATGGTGAGGTCGATTTGGATGGCACCACACAATGGCCGGGGCTCGCGCGATTGTCAGAAAAAGTCGGGCTTTTTCCATACAGCTACAAAGGACTGACTGATCAGGAACTCGTTCACTGCTTCGACCGGGAACTCGAAATGGGGGACAATCCCTATCTGAGGCTGCCCTCCACAGCCGACTTCCGTCCCTGGTCAGACTACAGAGTGACCGTCGTTGACGAGCAGGAAAATGAGATCGCACGAGCGGCTGCGGAACATTACTACAGCTACTGGCAGGTCCACCAACTGTTTTGGATTCAGCAGTACCCAGACCTGTACGAGAATGCTCCATTGATTGAGCGCATACCGGAAGACGATCCAGTCAGAAAGCTTCGGCCATGGGCACCGCCGAAGGAACGGCTTGTCGATTTCAATGGCAAGCGACGCAGCTTTGACGCGCTTTCCTTTTGGACAACAGTCTCTGATCGGGAGCGCGGCCGTACCTTCGCCGCCACCACCGAGGTCAACGGTGTCAGAAAACTCAGCAGTCCTCAAACCAAGGCCTATAGCAAGAGGCTTGCGACCCTTGCTGAGATGGTGACAAATCGCTTCCAGTTAACCTATGACGATCAATACGGCTTCTTGCGTGAACTCATCACACTCTTGGAAGAATACAGGCGCAAGGAGCGCTACAGGTTGGCCGAAGAGTTGAAAGGGGATATTTTCGCCTGGGAAGGCTTGCTCACACTAACCACGGGAGAGACTCGGGATGCGGTGGCAGAAGTACTTGGGAGGACAAATATCCATGACAAGCGAACACTCCGTCATTTGGACACCGCGGCCAAAGAGCGCGACTACGCCTTTGATCTTCTCAGCAACGCTTCAAAGGCTTGTAGCGATGCCCTAAAGGGAATGGGGGATTCTCAATGGTCGTTTGCTGATGCGGATGCCGATGACCTTCTAAATTACTGCGAGCAAGAAGGGCTCCAGGTCTTTGTCAACGGACTGAGTGGTATGGTGGCGATTGGTGATGAAGAGTATCGCCATAAGTTTACGCAAATTCAGAAATACACAAACTTGAAGAACGTACTTACTGGCTACGAATACTACTTGAAGAATCTTGCCAAAGCAACCAGTTTAACCACCGGTAAGCAGACATTGACGAGGCTTGTTGGGGATGTCATGGCATATGAACCTTGGTGTAATTTATTCGATTCGAAGATGCATTTAGTCAGCGCAGCCGACAGCCAGAGTTTCTTGACCAACTTGGGCATATTGCAGAACGAGAGTCAGTTGAAGGGTTCAACGCAGGGGTATTGGGCGCGACAGTTCTTGGTGTTGTGCCTAGCGAGGAATATGACCGTACATTCATATCCCAACGAAGACAGCTACTACGGTGACCTGTTCGGCCCGATGCTGGATGCTGCAATCTACGCCACCTTCTACACGTGGAGATTAGCAAAGGCGAAAGGTTGGGTATAGCTATGGCCTTGCCTCTGGGGTGCCAAATCTCTTTGCGGCTGTCAGCCAGCGACGGCTGGCAAAGACGGCCAGACCCGTATCAGGAGGCGATTCCCGGTCTCGTCGGTAAGTTATTGGGGCTGTCGAGTCACTCCATGTAATCACCCACTGCAGAAGCACCTGACTGATTCCCCGACCATGTTCGAATCCCCAGTCGGCGGCAGACCGGACGTGGGACTCTAGGCGTTTCCAAACTCTGTGCTCGCTAGCTGCAAAGCTGTAGTCATCGCTTCCGACGTGTGGTGTCCGCGTTGGGATAGTCTTTCTCTGTAGACGTAATCCCCAAACCTTAGCGCGTACTCTGCTGAACCAAATTGCCGAGAGGTGGCGGAAACGCCATTCGCGGCGTCAACCGTCAGAAGCCAGCCGCCCATTACGGACTTGTGAACAACGAGGGTAATTGTGCCGCGATAGCCAGTCCACCTATCCTTGCTGAGATTCAGCCAATTGTTCTGTTCTGCATATGCTTGTGCAGGAAGTGTGTCGCGGTGCTCTCTGCGGGTAGCTGCCCAACTGGTAATCGGCGCGAATACCAGAGAGACAAACCCACCCCCCAACAACCCAAAGCCGACCAAACCCAAAAGCCACTGCGGAAATGGTGGGGTTTCGGGGCTATTCCAGACCATCGCCGTATAGACAACGAATAGCACAATACCCGCAACGATTCCGGCGGCGGCTATACGGGACTGTGGCGGCGGATCTGGCGATGGGCTGTTATCGCAGTCCATTGGCGCATGTAGAACATAACCATCCTCAGGTTGTTATCGCTCAATGCGTCCAAGTAAGCGATTAGGTCATGGATACTGGCGCAGTGGCGGCATAGGTAGGCTGTGCAGTGGCGGTAGTAGTGATGCGGCAATGCGTCCCATGCGCCGACAAGCCTAGCGGTGGCCTCTCACCGTTCACACGCCAAGACAGGGCAGCCCTTATCGTCGTGATAGGTCATTCTGGCCTTTCCCTTTGGGACCCTTTGTCGAATTCTGCCCAAATAAGTGGCGAATCATGAGTCCGAATCGTCGAAATAATCCTGAATCGCAGCGTCAAGACGAGCACGACGTACCTCGCGATACAGACCTTCGAGGCCGTCACTCGTCAGGGTCAGAACAAGAACAGGGTCGTCGTCACGGTGGTGAGAACTTGGGTCCGGCCACGCTCTCAATTCGTACCCTTGACCAGCAGGCCGAATCTCCACAACAAGAGAAGGAAAATGCCAATCCATAGCGCCTCCGTTCATCCAGCATACTCTGTCGGGGCTTCGATCTCACCACTAAACTTACTTGAACAGTGGGAACCACCTTTCCATATGTTCCAGATGGAGGGGGATTATAAAGACGGGTTGACAGATACCCACTGGCCTAGTAGTCTGGTTGTAGACCGATTGGAGGTCAGCAACATGGCAGGCAAGTCATTCCGCAAGGGTCTAGGAATCATCGAATTGATGGAGATGTTTCCCAACGAGGATGCCGCCCGTAAGTGGTTCGAGTCGATACGCTGGCCGGACGGGCGCATATGCGCCCACTGTGGCAGCGAGCGAACGTCTGAGGCCTCCCACGCCAAGATGCCGTATTGGTGCGCCGATTGCCGCTCCTACTTCAGCGTGAAGGTGGGTACGGTCATGGAGTCGTCACGAATCAAGCTCCACAAGTGGGCGATTGCGTTCTACCAGATGGTGACGAATCTCAAAGGTGTTAGCTCCATGAAGCTTCATCGCGACTTGGATATCTCCTATCCGTCCGCGCTGTTTCTAAGTCACAGAATCCGCAAGGCCATGCAGAGCGGCGATCCGCTGTTCAGCGGCCCGGTTGAGGCCGATGAGACCTACATCGGCGGCAAGGAAGGCAACAAGCACGAGGCCAAGAAACTCCACGCCGGACGCGGCGCTGTGGGCAAGTCGGCTGTCGCGGGCATCAAGGACCGCAACACGAACCAGACAACCGCCATGCCTGTTGAGTCCACGGACGCGCGGACCTTGCAGGGATTCGTTCACGGCCACACGTACTCCCAAACCGTCGTCTTCACTGACGATGCCCGCGCCTATGTGGGCCTCCGGCGTCTGCATGGCGCGGTATCTCACTCCACGCGGGAGTTTGTTGACGGCATGGCGCATACCAACGGCATCGAGTCGTTCTGGGCATTGCTCAAGCGCGGCTACAACGGGGTGTACCATAAGATGAGCGCCAAGCACCTAAACCGCTACGTGACTGAGTTTGAGTGGCGGCACAACGTCCGGCCAATGGACACGTTGGAGCAAATGGCGGACCTTATGCGTGGGACAATCCGCAAGCGGCTCAAGTACAGGGAGTTGGTGGCGTGACAGAGATGACCACCCAAATGTGGTTTTTGGCTAACGGGCGGTTCCTGATGGGGTTTGCCTTTGCCAATGCAATTCACGTTATCCGTATTCTCCTCGAAAGATGACTACAAGGCCGAGCAGAGCACACCCGGCTACGCCGAGAAACAGGACAAAATACAGGAGATCGCCCTCCAGGGATTGCCCGGACCACGCGTGACGTAACTGCCACCATAGAAGCCCCACAGCAGCCCCCAGAGGCAGTGACCCCAAAACGCTGAACAGAGTCACCCAGCCCACAAATCCGCCTCCTCACTCAATCCCCTCCTGTGCGAAGAGTCCAACTTGAGCACGACGGAGATTTCCCTTGCCTATGTCTTACCAATCTTGATTTCTAACTCAGCCATTAGGTACGCTATATCCCGGTCACCCTTGACACTGTTGCAATGTCCGCAGAGCAGTTGAAAGTTGTCGATATGGTCAGTACCGCCACGCATGCGAGATACGATGTGGTCTACCTCGAACACCTTGAAGGGAAAGTCCATCGGCAACCCGCGCATTGGTCCTCCTGTTTGCCGAATAGGACATGATTCTGCTTCCGGTAGTTGATAGGCTTCTCAATGTCCGTCCGCTGCGGTATATCATCTCTCAACGTCACGAGCCGAGCATCCCATAGATCGCCCATCTGGTTTTTCGGTCGGATGTTCACGAGTTCGGCGGTTTCGGGTGATAGGTCTATAACAACCCACTGCCTACCTAGATGCTCAGCTGCCACGCACGTCGTCGCGCATCCCGCGAGCTGGGCTAGCACAACGTAGCCTTCATTCGACGATGCCGCGATCATTCGCTCCAGAAGCGCAAGTGGCTTTTGCGTGGGATAACCGACGTGCTCCGCGCCCAAGGCAGTGGGAATGTCGGCCCAGAAGTTGGCGATCGGGTGCCCACTATATCCATGCAAGTACTCCTTACGGCATGGAGTTCCACGGCTGTTGTAGTGAATCCGCCCTTCACGCTCCGAGCGATTCATGCCCGCCTCGTTGTAGAGCCAGCCGAATTTAGGTCTCAACCCGTTCCACTCAAAGCGGGGACTCTTGTGCATCCCCGCGCCAACTACTAGCCGATGTATCCGGTATGCCCAACCTTGTCAGAGTACCTGAATTCCGTCCTGTAATCATCGGGGTAAGCTTTGGGAATCTTCACCTTCGTGTCCGCTTTGGCGTAGAACAGCAGCGTGTCATAGACCGAACCGCAGGAATTCTGCAAAGGGTCGCGAGGTCCGGCCTTTGCGGCAAGTGTCCGCCGCCAGACAATCTCATTGCGGTAGTGTCCTCTCCAAAAGATTGAGTCCATAAGCATCTTGAGGTAGTGCGACGCGTAGGGGTCACAGTGAAGATAGATGCTGCCCGTTGGCTGGAGGACACGATGCATCTCCAACAGCCGAGCGGCCATCATAGTGAGGTACGATTGCATTTCGCTGCCGTGCGACAGACCAGACGCCTTCAGGATGTTGGCAAGGGCGGGCTGTTCGTCGGCATGAGGCCCATCCATGCCACATCGAGGTATGAGAGCGTCCACGGCCTGGCTCCCTACCGGGACCTCGTAGTCCCTATTCGAGTTGAACGGCGGATCGAGGTAAATGAGGTCTACGGTCTCAGAGTTCAGCCCTCGCAGGATGTCTAGGTTATCGCCCGTCCACAGCGTCCGGTTGGCAAAGTTGGCATCCATGCCGCGATACTAAGCTCGGTTGGGGGTAGTCAAACCGTCTTAATGATTCCCCTTTCATGGCTTAGGCAGATTGTGCCAGACATCGCAGGGACATTCCTAGGCTAAAGGGAGCGCCGTTCCGTGAAAATTGCCCTCAGAGCCGACCGTGCAAGGTCTCCCACTCAATGAAGCCGTTTTCACGCGCATTACCGAGTTGGCACACACGAATTTGACGCGAATGACGACTACCCGGACTTTGCCCTTGCCGTAGCCACAGAGGTGGCGGAGGGCTGCGCAGACCACGGGGCGTGCTGTGCAGAAGCGGCGTTGGGCGAGCATCATCGCGGACGGGGTAAGGGGCGTGCGGGCCGGCGTCTGTCATGACACGTATTCAGCATGACGGGGCATGGAACATGACGACATGAACGTTCTGTGCATCGGCTCAGTGCTTGCCTTCAACGTCATTACCGCGTTCGTCGTCACCACATTCACGGGTGAGGAACGACATGCACGACGCCCAGAAAAGATCAGGGCAATCGAGGCATCTGGCGACCTGTCATAATAGATAGGAAAACGTAACGGAATCGAGGGGGGGTCCTGTGGGGACATCGGACTTGGAACCTAATGAGTCTGTGTCAGAGGTATCAGCGGCAGTGGGCGAGTTGAGCGATAAACTCATCCGCATCAGTAAGGACGTTCACGCGCATCCTGAACTCAACTACGAGGAGCTTTATGCGTCCGCGCTGACAGACGCGGATTTCCTGCAGGCGGTGTGCGCAGACTTTGAGGCGAGGGGCGCTAACTGATAGGGTTAGGGGCTCGTTCAATGGCACGTGTGAAAATCGACAACGCCAAGTTCATCATGACGATGAACTCGTCACGCCGCATCATTACCGACGGAACAATCATTTTCGATGACGACCGCATCACGCACGTGGGCAAGGCCGTGGATCTGGCGAACGCGCCGGCCGAGCAGGTCATCGACGCGCGGGAGATGGTGGTCACGCCCGGCTTCGTCAACGGGCACATGCACATTTCCTATGCGCATGCGACGCGCGGCATCTTCCCCGACGATCTCAGCCCCCGCGACTACCTGAGCAATGTATTTGCCCTGCAACAGTCCATGACGGAGGAGGAAGAGCACGACACCTCCCTGTTGGGCATTACGGAATTGTTGCGTGGGGGGACAACGACGTTCGTGGACCCAGGGAGTACTCGATTCCTTGATGCCTGTGTGGACGCCTACGAGAGAACTGGCTGCCGTATCGTCGTCGGGAAGCAGGTCACGGATCGGACAAACCCGCTCAACCTGCCCGTCTATGAGACAGGAGAGGCCATCGCGCTGACGGGGCGAACAATCGATGCCTACGACGGCGGCCTTGACGGGCGCGTTCACGCATGGGCGATGCCGTTCTCCATCGACTACTGCTCACCGGAGCTGCTCCGGGAGCTCAAGACACTGGCTGATTCCATGGACACACGACTCACCCTGCACCACGGAAATGGCCCAGCCACCGTGCGCGCGTTCCTTGAGAACTACAACGTCCGCCCGACAATCTGGATGGAGGATCAGGGCATTCTCGGGGATAACGTCGTGTTGGCGCACATCATAGGACTGGACGGCAAAGAAGTTGCCTCCATGGCGCGTACCAACACGGTCGGCATTGTGTGTCCAACCGCGGCCATGAAGATGGGCTCCGGCCTTTCACAGCAGGGAATGGTGCCGGAGATGCTCCGCAGCGGCGTAACGCTGGGACTGGGCACTGATGCCGGCAACAACGCGAACCTCATTGAAACGCTCCGATCCATGTATCTCATAGCCATCTTGTTCAAGGACGCCCGGACGGACACGCGGATGGTTCCCGCAGAGACCGCGCTGGAAATGGCGACGATCGGCGGGGCAACGGCTCTCGGCCTGGATGATGAAATCGGCTCCATTGAGGCGGACAAGAAGGCTGATCTTGTGATGTTCGACACGCGCCGAGCACAGTGGCGAACGCTGTTCAATCCGGTAAACAGTCTCGTGTATAACGCGGACGGTCGCAGCGTCCACACGGTGATTGTGAACGGGCGCACGGTCGTAGAGGACGGAGAAGCGACATTCGTCGACGAGTGGGAGTTGGCACAGCGAGTCCAGCGTCACGGGGAGTCCATGCTGGAACGCACTAACACGTCATTCCTGCCCCGCTGGCCGGTGATCTAGCGCTGGAGACGCTCCGCGGCAGCAACGGGCCTGTAACGGTCCTGCCGCATGTCTGGACGTGGATAAGGGATATTGGTGCGTCCGTCAGCCCAAAAGCACTTGCAGCATGTCCTCAAGCGTCTCCCGCGTTTCGGGGGAGGCACCCAACACCAAGGCTACCCCCACGACAATAAACGCAAAGAGCAAGGTTATTGTCTTACCGCGCGAGGGCCTCTTAGTTTCCGCAACTTCCAACCGATCTTCGACTTCGCCGATGGTCATGCCGTTCCGGAACATCGGCTGGCCATAAGCCGCAAAGACGGCGTGTTCAGTTTTGCTCAGTGGCCCGCGCCATTTCCAGTTCCATGTTGTCCAGAATTCATCCCGTGTTTGCAGGTTCTCACGGAGGCAGGACGGCTGGATGCACATCAACCCCTGCTCCGAGTGCACTGCGAAGAAAAGGGCGTGGACGGCCTCGTGCAACCCATTGCTATAAATGATCTCTTCCGGCATTTCCTGCCCGGTCTCTTCATTCCGATGGCTGAGCATCACATCGCCGCCGGGGTAGGCCAGTCCTCCTATCTCCTCTTTACCATACGCCCATTCCGATCCGAGATTTGGGGGCGGAAGACTTAGCACCCAGTTGAACGTTGACTGTTGAGGCATCCTTGTCTCGAGCCAGCGCTCGTGTGTCCACGCGCCAATCGTCGGCATGATCCGGCCACGGATGATGTGTTGCAGACGTGGATGAATACGCGGGTCAACCGTGTAGAGGTGTGTCATTAGCGCATCATGCTTCCGTACGATGCCCGACTCAAACAGACCGCAGAGACGAGGGTCGAGAAGGTGGCGCCGCGTCTCTTCAGTTACGCGCACTCTCTCAACACTCATCGTCATTCTCAGCCATCCTGAACGTGCTGGGAACTGCGCCGCGCCATGTTGCCGTCGGCTCACGTTCTGGGAGTGCGGCGCACGGATAGTTTAATCAGTAGGCTCGAATTCCCATCAAACACGACGACGGTATAAATTCCAGGCTTCGTGGCCCGGTTTCCGAGCGACGCGGCAACACTGAACGTCGATCCGGTCTCGCTCCAGTTGTCCGCCACGACGTAGGCTGCGCTGAGGTTTGTGTACGAAGAGCCAGCCGGAGCAGGAGGTATGATGCTGGCGACGCGTTCTCCGCATGTCTCAATGAAACCGATGCCGCCAATGCAAGCCCCTGAGTTGAGCAACCGTATCTGAGCTGGCGTCAGCGGACTGTTGGGTGGCGTGTAATAGATATCGATAGCCGTATGGACCCTAACCCCCGGATCCAATTTCGAGAGCGAGAATGTGAACCTGCCCGTAGACGCCAGAGAGGGGCCGACGTCCGCTTCAGCGCCGCCGCCGCCGAACAGCTGGGCCCCCGTTATCCGCGTTCTCCCGACTGCGAGGCCGAGGTTAACGACGCGGTGGGAGGGGTGCATGATGTTCCTCCTGTGTCCGCTGGATCCCATGAGGCTGTCCTGCAACTCCACCATCGTCTCCGGTGAAGCGTCTACGCTGCAGAACGCGCAGCCGTATACGATGGTGTTCTCCTGCGCGTATCGTCTCCCTCCCGTCTCGGAATAGACCTGCGTCGGGTCTCGTCCATCAGCCCACCAGTGACCGTTATATCCGTGCTCCAGCATATCTTCCGCATGCATCTGGGCAGCGGGGTTCGACCCCAGCGTCAGTTCGTGTAACCCTCCCCTTGCTCGTTCTGCGTTGATGAGTTCGAGCCAGTAGCGGATGAGCTGCTGATGCTCGGCATCTGTGATTATCTGTCCGGGCCTCGGCGCGGGTGTTGCAGTCGGCGTAGGGTGTGGCGTCGCTGCTAGCGTAGCAGTAGGCAGCGGCGCAGGCGTTGCCAGACTTGGATCATGAAAGACAGCGATTGACTGGTTGATATATCGTGTGCTTTCTTCTGCCAGGCATTCCGCCAATCTCGGCAAGTCGCTGACGTCGCGGACAGGTGGATTCATACTTACGCGCACACCAATAGGCTCGGACCGGAAATACTCATAGTAAACATCGGAATTAGAAGATCGCAGACAATCTGTTTCTTCTTGCGAGAGCCTGTCTGTGATGTCTTTGCCAAGAGTCTCCGACGTGATAATGAAACCCACCCATGGGGAAACCGGGATGGGTGTCAGTGTTTGGGCAGCGGTGGGGGCGGGTGTCGGGGTTGGGGTTACTGTTGGAGTTGCGGTGGGTTGGAGAGTCACGAGAGGGGCCACCGAACCTGAGTTATCGGTGTCGGGTTGCCCAGACCCGCCGCCAGGAATGCCGATGCTTGAGCCGTTCCAGAGCTGGTTGAGCGAATCGACAATGTCGTCGAACGTAGTTCTTGTCAAGGGCGCTGCAATTCCACCACCAAACAGGATGAGCACACCCACTAGCAGCAGAACCACGAAGCTCTTACGCAAAGCGCGCCGAAAGCGGCCCTTACGCTCTGCGCTTGTGACTGCATCTTCCCAAGGGCGCTCCTGTTTGTCCGCAGCCTGTTTAACTGTCTCTCTGTTGATGCGTTCCGAATACGAACTCAGCGCAACACGCCCTGCCTCTGCAGCGTAACTTGCTATTGTGGCAAACGCGCTGTCCCTAAGGCGTTCACCTCTGGCGAGCATGTCTCCGTAACGTGACAAACCTTCGAGGCTTGCTTTCTCAGCCGCTTCGAAGGCGTCTTGCCACGCTTTCGTCCTCGGCTTTATTCGAGTGCCTGATTTGCCATGTTGCCGCCCCATTGTGCTCGCGAGAACACCGACGACAGTTATGGAGATATCGATAGAAATGGCCTCGGTAACGTTACCTGCGCTCTCATACAAAGCATGTCTGCGAGCCTGCCGCGCGGTCTCATTGTGAGCACCAGTCCAAGCGGCTTCCCTAGCAGCCTTTTGCACACTGCTTGAATCACTGCCGCCGAGAGCGGATTCAAGTGCTGCCTCAAAGACAGCTGTCCAGAGGGCACCCGGAGTGTTTTCATCGCCAATGCTTGCTTTAGCCCACTCGTTGCCCGCGCCAGCCCCGACATCCCACCCAAGGAGAAAGGCCAACTCGCCAACTACGACAATAGCCCCAGCTTTCGCCTGCCGCAGTCGCCCTTCAGTTGCCGCAAAGTGCCTGTGCGCTCTGTTGTATGCCGCCCTCTTTTCCTTATCCCGGAGAACTTCGTATGCCTCGTTGATCTCCTGCATGCGTTCGACGGCGTTGGGGTCAGGATTCAGGTCAGGGTGGAATTCTCTCGCTTTCTGACGATAGGCATCACGAATCTCCTTTAGTGAGGCGTCTGCAGAAACGCCCAGGATTTCGTAATGGGTTCTGTTACGAAAGAGCATCTATTGGTGGTTGTATATAGCGTGAGTAGCTTGGCTGCCTATCTTCACCGCCGTGTGTCGCATCATACATAAGTCCCTGAACATTCCAGTATCTCTCAGACTTCTCCCGGGCGGCGAGGGCATTCTCGTATTCCTCACCCCGCGCGAAACTGCGCCACGTCGAATCCCTAGTGGGTTCGGTCAGCATTTTTCACTACCCATTTTGTGTGGGCGTCAGCGCCATACGGAGTGGCAGAGGTTCCGCGCAGGCCCAGTCTCTTCCTCCAAACATCTTTTGTAGTTCACCGCATATCTTTCACATGGACGCGTCGGAACCAGACTCAAGCCATCGCCACTGGCCCGGGCATTGTCCAGCATGCAGTTGTAGAGGCGCAGCGACACGTCAACCTCTCTGAAGGCCGTCAACACCGCATCAAACGCTAGGCCTTCAGGCACAGAGCACCTGGCGGATAAGTCAGCGGCGCACCCATGGCGCACTCTTACGTCACTGTATGATTCCCGCGCAGCGTCGTAGTCAGCCTTGGCCTGATTCACTTTGTTCCGTAAAGTGGCATTCCATGGCCTGGTATCCTTGTGGATCTCAATGATGTACGCATCCACGCCGGAGTGGGGAACCCAACAACCGTCCGCCTCAGGAACGTTGTCTCCTTTCGGCCAGTAGTGTTGCTCTCCATCAATGGTTTTGATTTCCATGACGCGATGGGCAATGGAAGAGTCATTATTCTGCAATGACGGACAGTGCTGAACGTGGAATTGGATTACCGCGCCGACCACAACATCCTCAGGCGCGAAGTCATACAGCCATGTTGCCGTGTCCAAGCAGGTGATGGCAGGCTCCATGCTACCTGTGCACGCGAAACCATTGGTGAGTGTATCCGATGGATTCAGAATGAGAGGACGACGACGCGCCTCTAGTTCGGCAATCTCATCTCTCAGTTCGTTGATGCTCGCTCTGAGGCTTCCGGCTACGGTTCGCAGACTTTCAACGGTGCCCGCTTCTTTGCGCAATTGTTCGTGCGCCAGTTCTGACTCCGCCAAGTCGTCGGTCAGCCCGTCGATCTTCCCGTTGGCGGTTGCAAGGGCGGCGTCTGATTGTTGAAGCTGGTTCCACAAAAGGACGGCTGCAAGGGCGGCTAAGAAGGTAGCGCCGACGCCCAGGGCGGCAAGAGCCGTACCAAGCCTTATTCGCATCGCGTCATTACCCTCCCCGAATTACAAGTGTTATAAGGAGGGCAATCTGTGCGGCCCCGATCCCGAGCATGGCAAGGAACAGCCTATCGATCCGCGCGTTCAGCTGTTCGGCAAGCCTATCGATCCGCGCATTCACGGCGCGGAAACCGTCGGCTTGTGCGGTGTCGGCATTCCGGCGCGCATCCCGTAGATCGGCAATGGCCGCCGCCTGTTCCTCTACGCGCCCCTCAAGCACGCCGATTCTTTCATCCGTTGTCACACTGGTTACCTCCTTCTATCAGCGTCGTTGTTCCGCATGTGCGGCAACGCATCCGTGCTCGCTGCGCATTGTCAAACTTGCGCGTCACCGTGCCATGCCAACATCAGACGCCGTCACACCGAGCATGGCGTCCGGCCTTGTGTCCGGACGTCTTGGGCGCGTGTCTTTCTCTCACCTAGATGCGCACGTAAGGTGGCGTTCTCCTCCTCAAGTCCCGCAATACGGTTCCGTTGCCGTTCGCAGTAGTCCCGTTGCTTTTCCGCGTTCGTCTTTGCCATGAGGTAAAGTTACCACGTTGAGACAGTAACGTTACTCGCAGGACGCGCACGGCGGCGACTCCCAGGACTGCCCGGGCATCAATGGACGTTCAGGGTCCCACTAGACGGCGGGGCCTCAACTTCCGCGAAGTGGACGGGGGGCGGGGGTTCAGGGGCCGCGTGGGAGACTCTTTCCATCTGGCCGAGTCCGGTGACGCGGACTCACTCGACGGTGAAGCAGCGGCCGGGGAAAAGAGCGGAACCCGCCAAGAAAGCCAAGTTGCTAGACATAGGTGCCTGGCCGGTTCCTTTCAGTCGATATTCCCGATTTGTTCGGTATTTTCTACGGGAAAGACGGGTGGGTGGTCGCTTGCACTCCGGATGAGTTCAACTCTTGGCACGGCGAGGGCACAACGACTGAGGAAGTGGTTTCAGACCTCCAAGCTTCACTCATCGAGTTGTACCTCGACCTGGATGCGGAGAAGGATCGGCTTGGCTCAAACCTGTAGCATGTATACGAGGCGCTACGCAGGATGTTAGCCTATACGCTCTAGCTGGAATCTAACCTAAATCTTGTCCGCGTACGCCCAGACCCGTCATTCCGAACGCAGTTGCGAGACGCCATCGCCGACCTGTTAGACGGAGAGAGTTATCTGTGCATTCTGCGAGGGCGGCGGAGCATCCCATAGACGTTCGCAAGAAAAAAGGAATGCCCAATTCGCGGTGGGTCCAGAACTCCATAGGTTCTACAGAAGCTTTACATTCACCACCAGAAGTCGCCAGTGCGGGATCGTGTAGCTCGCCTCTTGCTTTGCCGACTCTTTGTTATCCTCTCAAAGTAACTCTGGGGAATCACCTTGGTTGGCGGCTTCTTGGCTTTTGAGGCACTTGGCAAGCCATAGGCTCTGCGAAATTCACCATCAGTCATGTCGCCCTTGCGGTTGTTGCATGGCCCACACAGCAATTGGTAATTTGAGAGCGCATCGCGCCCATTTCTGGAGTGAGGTGTCTTATGGTCTACTTGAAAAAACGCGACTTCACGCTCCTTTTTCCCACAGTACATGCAACGACCAATCTGTAGAGAAAATAGCGCCTCGCGCTCCTTCTTGCTGATGGATTTTCTGGTGTATGTTCCGCCAAAAAAGTCATTAAACATTATGAACTATTTCCTGCGCCCGTCTCCCGACTGTGCAACTCCATAGATAACCATCACCGCCACAAAAGCGAGCACAGCGATGGTTATTATCACTTGATACCAATCGATCCGCCGCGATACATCCCACAGGATGTAGCCAAGCCACCCTCCAAGCGCTGCTCCAAACCCTGCGAGAAAGGCTAACACGGCAGGCCTTGAGCGTATCAAGCGACCTACTACATAAAGTCCCTTTTTCATTGTGCTCATCCCTGTGCACCAAGCCCGGGTTGTAGTTCTTTACCGATTTGGTCTGCGTCGATCAATAACGCCACAGTGGGATGTAATTTTCTGCCATTTGGTTGCATTCGTCAAGACAAATCCACCGCCTAAAGGGGGGAATAGAGTTCTCGGCCCCTTGGTTGAGTTGATTCGAGGCATTGCCCGGCGACGGGCGAGATTACCAGTGGATTGGCGTCGGCGAGGTGGACGCGGGAGGGGGGAGGTCTTGGGGGCGGTGATGGCCGGCGCCGCTGTCCCTTAGAACCTACGTTACTGCCGAGTCGGTCCGCCGTAACCACTGACAGGCGTCAGGCGATTTGGGCACGCACGACCACAACATAGCGTAAGAGAGTGGCCAATCCTTCACGGTCACCCTGTCGCTTAGGCGACAAGACCAGCATATCGGCTGCTATGGTGAGGGGAGGCTGGTCTATCGGGTGGAGAACGCGATGTCGATTGGGTTGACCGGTGTTGATACGGTCCTCGAATGGGTGATTGACCAGCCCCTGCCGAACCGGGCACGCGACTGATTCAGGTGCTTCGAGGGAGAAGGGAGGGCACCATGAACGCTTCCCGGTCATTCCTGTATGGGCTTGCCGTCCTCTTGGGCGACCTAACCTGGCGCCGCCTTGAGCACGCGGACGCCACGACAGGCGAGGTCCGGGTGACGTAGACCTACATCACCACAGCCTGCGTCACGGTAAACGCGCGCCGCCCAGGGCTGATATAGACGTTCAGCCTGTCGAGGATGACGCGCCGGAAGGCCATGAATCCTCCGACGTAGCACCGTCAGCCTCGTGCAGGAAAACTACATAGATGCGCCTAGACCTCTAGCTTGAACCTTACTCTGAAGGTTCTTGATTTTATCAAGTCTGGTGGGCCAGAGCCTACCGAACTGCGAACTTTTCGGTGGGAGGTCGGGCTGTGACGAGCGTGTCAAACACTCATAGCCCCGGGGCTGAGTTGACGGAAGGCAGAACCCTCTTCAAGATGTGGATGGGTCTATGAAATGG
>CAYOPL010000024.1:0-20025 GCA_964405845.1 uncultured Dehalococcoidia bacterium
GGCCAGGAAGCCCCGTCCGGTGATGAAACGCCGCGCGCCGCCGATGGCGAAAGAGATTAGCAGGACGATTAGCGCAATGCGGAACGGCCCTTGCGCCGCGCCAAAGAACGTGGACAGGTCTTCCGGCACGTCGTCGCGTGAGTCGGGAACCAGGACACCCGCCGCGATGCCTGAGACAAGCACAACTGCCGCCAGAGCCGCCAGAGCCTGCGGGACTTGGCCACGATTCCACAGGAGGATGGATGCGGCGGTCAGCCCGCCTTGCCCGAGCGCCACTAGCACCCGGGACGTTTCGATGTCCGTTCGCGCGCCGCTCTCGGGCGGCAGCAGCACGATTGGCAGTGCAAGGTACGCTCCAGCAAGGTAGAGTCCGGCAAAGAATGCGCTGTCACCCCAACTGCGTGTTGCTATAGCCCCGCCGATGACGGCTGCGAGGATCGGGCCCCCCAGCGTCGCGATTCCTACCGCCAGGTTGAACTCCCCATCCTCCGGGGCAAGGAGCGCCCACAAGAGCGCCTGCGTGCCGACGATCCCCATCGCCATCCACGGATAGCCCCACCGCGGCGCGCCACGGGTCGCGAGCAGCAGGGCGACGGCCATGGCGATGCCTGTGGTGAACAGATAGGGCGGCGACGAGTTCAGCCTTCCGCCTGCCGACAGCGTCCAGACGATGCCGGTTAACGCCCCGATGAGAATCAGGATGATGGGCGCGATCTCTCGCAGCATGGACTGCACGGGAGTGCGCGTTGGCGGGGGTACGATTGGCCTACTCATCGTCAGTTACAATAGCAGGCGCGGCATAACGCGCACCGGCAGGAGTTTCCCTCTAAGTGCAATCTTCGCGTCTCATCGCGCTCTTGAATCAGCAGAGAGCCGTCGTCTATATCGGCCTCGCAACCTTCCTGTTCACCCTTGGCCAGGGAACGGCCATCCCCGTCGTTCCCCTGTATGGCAATGAGATTGGCCTGACAGCCGCGCAGATTGGCGGACTTATCGCCGCCTTTGCAGGCGCTCGCGTCTTCACCAATGTGCCCTCCGCCATGGCATCAGATCGCATCGGGCGGAAGTGGATCCTGATTGCCGGAGGGCTCTTCGCGGCCACGGGCAATCTCCTGACCGCCACGTCGGATGACTTGTCTCTGCTGATGGCCTACCGATTCATCGCCGGCATCGGCTCAGGCGCTTTCATTACGGTGGCTATTGCCGCAACAGCCGACTTGAGTTCACCGGAGAACCGCGCCCGGCTTATGAGCTTCTACCAATGGAGTTTCATCGCCGGAATCACGCTCGGGCCGACAGTTGGCGGTGTTGTAGCGGAATTTCTGGGGATTGAATGGCCCTTCTACTTTGTTGGCATCTTCTCCACGATGAGCGCCGTCTGGACGCTGGTGATGGTGCCAGAGACGCGCGGACGCCTGATGCCGAATCAACAGATGCCGGATACGGAGTTTGAGCAAGGCCGTGAGTCCGGCGCGCGTGCGGCTCCCATGAGCGGCTTCCGGCAGTTCAGCTTCATGCTCAGCCGTGGTTACGTGTTGATTATGTTGATCTTCATCGGCGCATTCTTCATCAGGGGAGGTGGGCTATTCACGCTCTTTCCTCTCATCGCGAGAAACGATCTTGGCTTGTCCGAGACGTTCGTCGGCGTCATGCAGACGCTCCCTGCCGTCGCGTCCCTTCTTGTCCTCCCATTCGTCGGCGCGATATCGGATCGACTTGGCCGCAAGGCCATCATCGTGCCGGGCATGTTCCTGTACATTGTGTGCCTTGTCGT
Source organism: uncultured Dehalococcoidia bacterium (assembly GCA_964405845.1). Lineage (GTDB taxonomy): Bacteria > Chloroflexota > Dehalococcoidia > UBA6926 > UBA6926 > VXMO01. The sequence goes on from CAYOPL010000024.1 coordinate 1,775, forward strand.
CATGGGCTACAGCGCGCCGATATGGATCCTGTCCGCTGCCGTCGTATTTGCCATTGGAATCTTCATCTTCGGCATCGCGCAGGGCATGGAGGGACCGGTGCCCATTGCGTATATCGCAGACATCAGCCCAACGGAGCGACAAGCCACAGCGCAGGGCATGGCTCGGACTCTTGGCGATGTCGCCCTGATGAGCGGAGGGCCTGTCCTTGGATTGGTGAGCGACAGTTTCAACAACGAGACGGCGCTGTACGGCACCGCAGTGGCGATGAGTATCTTCATGCTCATCTTCTGGCTCTTCGCCCGTGAAACGGCGGGACGGCGGGTACGGAGCGCGTAGAAACTCAAGCCGGAACGCCGAGTTCCGACTGCACAGACCCCCCAAACTCTGATCGCGAACGCCAAAAAATCTTGTCCCCCGAACCGTGCGTTTGCTATTATCGGTTTCGGCTATAGCGACTTGCTGCGTCCGGGTGGGGGGCGGGCGGTGGCCAAACTCACATCCCCCGCGGTTGATATTCCGGCCGCTATTCATCTTTTGTTTGGAGGAGACCCGCAGATGCACCTTGTCATGGATGGGTATGGGGCTGACGCCCACAGGCTGCAGGACGAGTCGCTCGTCCGCGAGCTTCTGGACACCTACCCCGACGCCATCGGGATGACCAAGATCTCGGAGCCGTTGGTGCATCGCTACACGGCAGGCAAGGTTCCCGTTGATTGGGGCGTGTCCGGCTTCGTGCTCATCGCCGAGAGCCACATCAGCGTGCATACGTTTCCTGATCGCGGCTACCTGAACGTGGATATCTTTTCCTGCAAGCCGTTCGATGCCGACCTTGCTGTCAACAAGTTGGTTGGGCGTTTCGGCATCACCGAGGTCAGGATGCAGGTGCTGGATCGGGGACTCGAAGAGTTCCCGGACAAGCAGGCGGAGCATGAACTGAGCGGCGCGGGCGCAGCGGCGACACCCACGAGCGTCTAAACGCCAGTCGCGCGCCCATAAGGCGCAAAGCCGCGCATCTGACTTACGCCAATGACTTCTTTCGCGGGCAGTGGCATGTTTCCCTGGAGTTTCGCGTCCCTCGACGGCGATCAAGCCGACTACAACAAGGCCGCCGTTGCCATCCTGCCAGTTCCTTACGACGGCACGGTGTCCTACCGCAGCGGCGCGCGTGACGGCCCGCAGGCCATTATCGAGGCGTCACGCTACCTGGAACTCTATGAACCGGATTTAGACTTGGAGCCCGCGCAGTGGGGCATCGCGATGCTCCCGGCGCTGGAACCGGACGCTTCCGGCCCGGAGGCCAACATTGCCCGGGTTGAGCAGGCAATTGGAGCGTTGGCGGACGCGGGCAAGTTGCCCGTGATGCTGGGGGGCGAGCATTCGCTCACACTCGGCGCGGTGCGCCCCCTCGCTCAACGGCATCCCGGACTCTCGGTTCTCCAACTCGACGCGCACGCGGACATGCGAGACAGCTACCAGGGCAGCCCGTACAGCCACGCCTGCGTCATGAGGCGGGTGCGGGAGATCGTCGGGGACGAAAACATTGTCCAAGCCGGCGTCCGCAGCATCAGCAGCGAGGAGATAGAACACATACGGGATTCCAGAGTGGCGGGTGTGCATCTCTACACGCCCGGCCAATACAACGATCCCGCCGCTATTGACGAGCTGCTGGCGGGATTGGGTGAGACGGTCTATGTGACGGTGGACCTGGACGCCCTGGACCCGTCGATCATGCCCGCCGTCGGCACACCGGAGCCGGGCGGGCTCGTATGGCAGGAAACTCTCAACATCCTGCGGGCTGTCGCCCAACGCTCACGCGTGATCGGTTTTGACGTTATGGAGCTCGCCCCGAATGAGGGCCCAACGCACGCCGCGTTCACCGCCGCGCGACTCACCTACAAGCTGATTGGGTACGCGCTGGCGGAACGCTGACTGCCGGGCTCTGCCAGCCCCGCAAAAATGAGCCGTCGGCCGGAGGGCGGCGCTATTCAGCGCGGCCCTCCGGGCCAAACTGCTCTCGTGCAGGGACGATCGCGAAAGTACGGTATTGGCTAGAGGATCAGTTGCTGGCCAGCGTGACGAGTTCGTCCTCGTTCAGGGCCTGTTCCTCGTCCGCGCCGTGGCCATTGCCGTTTCCGTTGCCGTTCGTCACGCCGTTCTTCCGGGTCTGGCGCTTCCTGGAGCCGTTGCCGTTGGACGTCGCGCTGCGGGCTTCAAGGTAGCGAAGGCCGTTCTCGATCAGTCCACGCAGCTCCATCGCTTCCTTGTGAAGCTCCTGGATATTCTGGGTCACCTGATCAAGGTGGTTGGACAGGCGCTCAAGCGACTGCGCGGCATACACGTCAGAGTCCTTGATGAGGCGCGCGGCATCGCTTTCCTGGCGCTGCTTCCTCCGCTCGGCTTCACGCTCCGCTTCTTCGAGGATCTGCTGCGCCTTCTCTTCAGCCTCGCCAACGATGGCGCTGTCCTGAATCGCCTGGCGATGATCCTCTTCCGTCTTGGCCTTCATCCTCTTGGCGAAGACATAGGCCTCGTTGACGATCGACTCGCCTCGCTCGCGGATCTCCTCGGCTTCACGCAGCTCGGCCGGAGCCGTTGCGCGCATCCGATCGATGATTCGCGCAAGCTCATCGCGATCCAGCATGACCCGTCCGGTGCCCGGAACACGGCGCGCGTCTTCGGCCATGTCCTCCAGGGCATCAATCATCTCAAGGAACTGCATCAGGTCACCTCCCTGCTTTCGGCGTTCCCTAGCCTCTTTCTCCCGCGCTTTCCCGAACCGTCTGTTGCCCGATCCTGAGAACGGGCGGATTTGCCATGCGTCATTGATTGAATTTCTGCCGCAGAGCCTCCGCGACAGCCGGTGAAACGAGGCCGCTGATGTCACCGCCGAGTGAGGCGGCCTCTTTCAACAGGCTGGAACTGACAAATTGATGCTCCGCGGCCGTCATGATGAATACGCTCTCGATCTCAGAATCGAGCTGGCGGTTCATCTGGGCGAGTTCCATCTCAGATACGAGGTCGCCACCGTTTCGCAGGCCACGAATCATCGCCGTCGCGCCAAGTTGCCGGGCGAGATTCACGGTCAGGTCCCGCGAATAGGTGGTTACGCTCACGTTGCCCACGTGACTCAGCGAACTCTTTGCAAGCTCGACGCGTTCCTCCGTAGAGAAGAGTAGGCTCTTTCCGACGGGCGCGTCATACACGCAGATGATGAGCTCTTCGAAGAGCCGCGCGGCGCGTTCCGCGATACCCGCGTGTCCCTTCGTGATGGGATCAAAGCTCCCGGGGTAGATCGCTTTCGTCATGCGGTCTCCTCCCGGGCAGTTGCCGCCCCTGCAGCCCTGGGCGCAAGCAGCGATACCAAAGTGTCTCCGTAGCGACGTGTCGCAATCTCGTCGATTGCCAGGCTTCCTATATCAGCCGGGTTTCGGCTCGACTGCTCCACGACGATGACGGCATCATCACGCAACAAATCGTCAGCGGCCAACAGTGATTTCAGGGTTGCCGGTATGGCCTCGGCGTCATCATACGGGGGGTCCATAAGGACGAGATCGAACGGCCCGTCAAGCGATGGGATGGCCCGGGCGACGGGCATGGCAAGCACGGCAAGGTTGTCCGCCACTCCGGCCCGCTTGGCGTTCTCACGGATAACAGCAGATTCCCGCGCGCCGCGTTCCACGCAAACAGCGGACGCCGCGCCGCGGCTCAATGCCTCTATACCCAGGGCGCCTGTCCCTGCGAACAGATCCAACACTCGCCGATCCTTCACCGTTTCCCGCGCTTCCAGCATGGAGAACATCGCTCCACGCACCCTGTCCGTTGTCGGACGGCCATGCCAACCCTGCGGCGCCCGCAGTTCAATTCCTCTCGCGGACCCTGCAGTGACTCGCATAGCTTCACTTGACCCCAAATTTTAGTCTGGGTCTAAAACCAGGTCAATGGAATATATGGTCTATTCAAGATAGCAATAGCATCCGTTTCTCAGAAACTGTCGGCTCTCCGCAGGCCCACACGTCGCGAATCGACGCGTATCGCCACCTTCTTCGTCGCCGATTGTTTATCATAAAAACCAGCGCCCACATCCACGGAGAGTAATTCACGTGTCCCAACGTCGTAGAAACGCGGTAACGGCAGGCGGCGGTAATCGCAGCGGCATCATCATCTTTGCGGCTACTGTTGCCGTCATCCTGTTCATTGGAGGCCTGCTCATCCTGCAGGAAGCCTTGCATGAGGAGCCCGGCTACGCCCTGGAGAGCCAGGGGAACTATCATCTGGCCGATATACAAGAGCCACATGTGCCGTACAATTCGTCTCCTCCAACATCAGGCCCCCACATGGCCGCGCTGGCGCCCGGCCAGATATACGACGTTCAGGTGCCGGATGAAATCCAGATTCACAACCTTGAGGACGGGCACGTCAACGTCCAATATGACTGCCCAACCGGATGCCCTGACCTCGTCGCCCAGCTAACCGCGGTGGTGAGTGAGTACCTTGCTGAACCGGAGGGACGCATTCTCATGGGGCCGTACAACGGAATCATCGACCCCGTCACCGGCCAAAATCGGCGCATTGCTCTCACGGCGTGGACGCGGCTGGACGCGTTTGACGCGTTTGACGAGGAACGCATCCGCACGTTCATTGACGCCTACATGGGTCTCGATCACCACGTATCCTGACGCCTGGCGCTCGCTCCGGGCACCTCACACCGGTGGATACACGCGGCGATTGCGTACATTCACCTCTCGCAGCGCGCCGCCAAGTTCCGCCACCAGCAGAATCACAAAGCCTGCCACATATATCCAGACCAGCAAGACCACTACTGACGCGAGTGAACCGTAGACCGCGTCAAAACTGCCGAAGGCGGTGAAGTAGAACAGGAACGCATTCTTGATTACCTCCAGTGAAATTCCGGCGACGAATGCGGCCGGAATACAGTACCGCCACGGCGTGTAGTCGCTCGGCAGCCATCGGTACAGCATCAGCAGCCCCGCTATCGCGCCAAAGAGCGACGTAACGCCCAACACGACCCGTCCGCCGACGTTGACCACACCTGCAAGTGCGCCCAGCCATCCATCCAGGTCGGCCGCCTCCGCGGCGTGAACCAGGGTGGACATCGCCAATGACGACAGCAGGAGCGCGCTCACACTTCCCACAGTGATGACAGACTTGATCCGCACCAGGTGAAATGCATATGGATTTGCATTGCCCCACGCCCTGTCCATGAAACGCGCCATCGCGCCAAAGAAGTTGCTGCCGGACCATAACAGAGCGAGCAGTGAGACAATGCCGATCGCCCCGCGGGATTGAACAATTGCATCCACGTTGTCGTCAATGAGGTTGGCCCCCAGCGGCACATACCGTGAGACGATTAGGTGCACCTCATTCACGACTGTCTCTGTGTCCAGCACAAAGCTGAGGACAGTAACCGTGAAAATCAGCAGCGGCAGGATGGCGAGGATGCCGTAGTACCCCACGGCCGCCGCCATATCGCCCACGCCGTGCGCCCCGGCGTTGCGAATCATAACAACCACAACTGCCGTCGGTTTGAAGCTGTCCAGGATGAGGAGGAGGGTGTTGGCAAGCCGCCGGCCGCTGTCAATGAGGGAGCTAAACACCCTTCCAGCTTAATGACATCTTCAACTACGCGCCCCTTTCTGGCCATGTATCATTGAGAACGCGGCCTGAATAACTCGAAAGAGGTGTGCGGTCATGTTTGCGACCATCGGCAGGAGTTGGCGGCTCTTCAAAATCTGCCTCCACGTTCTCAGTGTCGACAAGGAACTGATCTTCTTCCCCATCTTCTCGACAATCGGCGTGATTCTTGTAACCCTGACGTTCTTCGGCGTCACCTTTGGCATCGGGTCATTTGACAGATTGGAAACCGGGGCGTTCACTGCCCTGGACCTGATTGCCGTCTTCGGCTTCTACGTCTTCTCCTATTTCGTGATCATCTTCTTCAACGCGGCTCTCGTCTTTGCCGCGCATGAACGGCTGGAAGGGGGCGATCCCAACATCAGATCCGGGTTGGCAGGAGCGTCAAGCCGGATCATCACCATCTTCTTCTGGGCGGTGATTGCGGCGACCGTCGGCCTTATCCTGCAGATTCTTTCAAGTCAGGCGCGTGAGCGCGGCGGCATTATTGGAATCATCGGGCAAATCGTAGTTGCAATCATCGGAGCGGCGTGGTCACTAATCACCTTCTTCGTCGTGCCGCTCATCGTCATCGAACACCGCGGGCTGTTTGACTCCTTCAAGACATCCCTTAGCATGCTCAGGAGAACGTGGGGTGAGCAGGTTGTCGGCAACTTCGGCCTCGGGCTGATACAGTTCGGCGCGACTATTGTGGCGGTTCTGATCGCCGTGGTTCTTGGTTTCGTCCTGTCCTTGCTTGGAACGGCCGGCATTGTATTGGCCGTTGTGATTGGCATCGTTCTCGTAGTCGGTGTTTCGCTGGTCTTTGCCACGCTCAGCGGCATCTACAAGGCCGCTCTCTACAACTACGCCGCGGACGGCCAGGTGCCGGAGCTCTTCACGGAGGACACCATTCGCGGCGCGTTCCGCCCGCGCTAGGACGCACATCGCAAGGGGGTGACCCGATGGACTTTCGATTCAGCGCCGAGGAGGAGGCCCTCCGCGCCGAGGCGACGGAGTTCGTTCGGCAGAATTGGGACCCCGGCGACAAGGACGCGTATTCCATGATCGTTGCCTCATATGACGTGGATGACGTCGACGAGGAAGAGCGGATGCACGCTTATGCGAAGAAGCTGGCCGAGAAGGGCTGGTTCACCATGCATTGGCCCAAGGAGTTCGGTGGATGGGGCGCGCCGCTCAGCACGCAGATGGCGTACCGGGAGGCGATGGCCTACGCGGGCTCGCCGGAGATTCTCGGCGGCGGAATGTTCGCCCCCATGCTGATGATGCACGGCGCGGACTGGCAGCGAGATTTCTTTCTGCCGCGCATCGCGAGCGGCGAGATCCACCACCTCTCACAGGGCTTCTCCGAGCCGAACGCCGGCTCCGACCTCGCCAACGTGCAGACACGCGCGGTGGAGGATGGCGATGACTACGTCCTCAGCGGTCAGAAGATATGGAATTCGGAGGGACGCTGGGCGGACTGGGGCCACTACCTTGTGCGGACCGACCCGACTGCGCCCAAGCATCGCGGCATCTCCTACTTCATCGTCGATATGAACGACCCGGGCGTGACTCTGCGGCCGCTGTACGACGGCCTGGGACGCTGGCGATGGAGCGAGGTGTTTCTCGAGGACGTGCGCGTTCCCAAGCGGAACCTGATCGGTGAGCTCAACCGCGGCTTCTACACCGCCATGACCACGCTCAGCTTCGAGCGTTCACAAGTGGAGATTCCGGCCCGGCTGCAACGCTACATGGAGCAGTTCATCGACGCGTATCGGAACCGCCCGTCGGCGGACGGCACGTCGCTGCTGGAGAATCCCGTCGCGCGGCACAAGCTGGCCGATCTCCGCGTCCAGGTGGAAACGACGCGGATGCTCTGCTACCGCGTCGCGTGGCTCCAGACGCAGGGGCAGGTGCCGGATCGGGAAGCCTCCATGGTCAAGGTGACCGGCGACGAGGTCGGCTGGAACGTCTACAACGTGCTGGCCCAACTCGCCACCGACGATGCGCTAATCGCGCCGCGAGGCGGTCGCTTCGCGCCGATGCACGGCTTCCTGGGCGCGAACGCGTGGCTGACGCGCGGTTTGGCTATCGGCGGCGGCACAGACGAGGTGCAGCGCAACATCATTGCTCAACGCGGGTTGGGCCTGCCGCGGTAGGCAAAGACGCTGTGCCCTGCCCGCGCGCACCTCTTTGCAGTTGTTGACCCGTCACCGCCTTAGCCATATTATTAGCTAAGCAAGGCCTCACGAGGACATCGATGGTCACTGTTAACATTCACGAAGCTAAAACCAACCTCTCTCGCCTGCTGGCGCAGGTCGAAGCAGGCGAGGAGGTCGTTATCGCCCGCAACGGCACGCCTGTGGCGCGGCTGGTGCGTGAGCGGCCGCGTGGCAAGCGGCAGTTCGGGGCATGGAAGGGCCGCATCTCGATCGACGACAGCTTCTTCGATCCTCTTCCGGAAGAAGAACTGGCCTTGTGGGAAGGCACGGGTAGCTGCGATTGCGAATCCTGCTCGACACCCACACCCTAATCTGGTGGCTTGCTGGCAATACCCGGTTGCCTCTGACCGCGCGTGATGCCATCGGCGATCAATTGAATGAAATATATGTCAGCGCTGCGTCCGCGTGGGAAATAACGACAAAATACCGGATTGGACGTCTGCCGGACGCATCCCAACTCGCTCAGGACATTCCAGGCGCAATCGCCGGACAGGGCTTCCAGGAATTGCCCGTGACTGTGGACGATGGGGCGCGCGCCGGAGCTTTACCGGGTCACCATCGCGATCCCTTCGACCGTATGCTCATCGCGCAGGCCTTGGCTCGTAGCCTCACCATCGTGACCGGCGATACGCTGTTTGACCGTTACAGCGTTAAGCGGCTGTGGTGAAGAGCCGAAAGTCGCTACGAGACCACTTCGTTACGCAGCCCAGTAATCGCTCCGCAGTTGCCGGACGCCCGCTATGGCGAGGGTGACGGGCAGGAGCGTATCGATGACTGCCCAAAGGGTCCAGTACGTCATATTGTCCGCGAGCGCGTCAGCGCCATTGGCGAGCAGGTTGAACCAGTTGTGCAGGAACAGGATCGTAACAATGACGATTCCGTAGAACGTCCCGTTGACCGCGATGTACCGTGCGGTACTGCTACTACCCGCAGCGCGCTGACGCCTCTCCTCTGTCTTGTCACCGAAGCTGAGAACCAAGCCGATGACCAGCGCGATGACCATGAGCACATCCAGAACGTTCCAGACAGCCTGGACGTCAAACGTGTCGTTCGCAACAAAGAATGAATTGATGATGAAGAACACGACGACGGCAAGGCTCACCGCAATCAGGTAGATGCCTCCCAGCTGTTTCACGCCCATGACAACCTCCCGCAGGCTCATTCAGGGTTGGCCGATCTCGTGCTAAGTTTACACGTTATCGGGCACGCCCCCCACGTGGGACTCAGTCTTAGCCGGTCGGGACATCCACCGCAGCGCCCGTCCTGTGCGACTGCTGGATGGCGTCCAACACACGCTGGCACTGCAGGCCGTCATGGAAGTTCGGCGCGGGCGATTCTCCGTTCTCGATGCCGCGCACGAAGTCCTGCACCTCCAGCCGGAACGGCAGCAGGCGGTGGTCACGATCATCGTCGAACGGGTGCAATTCCTCGGGAATCGGGATGGTGCGAAGTTCGCGGGAATCATCATCGAGTCGTCCGACGCGGACGATGCCCTCCGGCGCGGGATTGGGACCGGATTGGCTCAGGTGGATCGACCCCTCCGTACCGTAGATCTGGATCGACGCGCCTTGGCCAAGTGGGGAGTTGAGGCTGCACGTCAGCGTACCCCATGCGCCGTTCGAGAAATCCATGTGGACGCTGAACGCGTTGTTGGTGTCGGCAAGGCTGAAACCCTCCGGCACGTTGCCGTGCAGGGTGGCGCTGACGCGTGAGATGTCGCCGAACCAGTGGCGTATGCCGTCGATGAAATGGGAGCCGAGCGCGCCGAGCATCCCTCCGCTGCCCACGGACGGCGCGGGTGGCGCGGCGCCGGGACGGCGTGCGAATCGCAGATGCAGCGTGGCGGTGACATGACGCGGCTCGCCGATCTGGCCCTCGTCGATGAGCTGCCGTGCAAAGGCCCGCTCCGGCGCAAAGCGGAACTCATGCGCGATCATGTGCGTCAGACCCAGCTCGTTGGCCATGGCAAGCAGTTCCTCGGCCTCTGCGGCGTTGGTCGTGAACGGCTTCTCGCACATCACGTGCTTGCCGGCCTCCAGGGCGGCTTTGGTCATCTCATAGTGCAGGTTAGGAGCTGTGACGACGCTGACGGCATCAACGTCCGAATGGGTCACAAGCTCACGGTAGTCCGTGAACGCGTTGGGGATGCCGAATTTCTCAGCGGCGTCCTGAGCACGTTCCTCCCGGCTCGCGCAGACGGCGACGACCTCCACCCCCTCGGACTGAAACCCGGGGATGTGAACCGTCGCCCCAAACCCAACCCCGATAACCCCAACGCGAACAGGTGGCATGACGTTTTCTCTCCCCCGTGCGTGCCTCCCGCTAGTCATGGCACGCCGCTGATACTGCTATGAGTATGGCATGAGGGAGTTGGGGTGGGGGCGATGCGAATAGGAGCGATTAGTCTACGGAATCATCTTTTTCTTTGGCGGCCTCTAGACCTTCACGGACAGCCTCTCTGATAGCCTCACTAATACGAACACGAGATTCCTTGCTGGCTTCTCTCACTTCAGCCAAGAATTTCTCATGCCTCTCCTTTTCTTCAGGTGTCAGCGGCGGAAGGGGTCGCCCTCCAATTTGGTTAGGCCCGTATCTCCGATCCCTACCGCTTCTCGTAGTAGTCATCACTCGCATCCCTTCACTTAGACCGCCAAGATGTTCCAGATTCAATCCTTAGTCAAGCTACTGCTTCCTTTTGACCCAAACAAGGCCGTCACTTTTCGTGATCACGGCGACATCAGTCGGGCCGCCCACAGTTTCTTCATCGAATGATACACGACGTCGCAACGATGTTAGATTGATTAGAGCTTCCGCCATCTCAGCAAGTTGCTCTTTCGGCATAAAGGAGGCTACGCTCGCAATTTCGCCATAGTGCTGGTCAAACGCGCGACCGAAAACATCCCGCCTGAAAGAATCCGCTGTCAATTCAATCGACTGTTCGAGACCAGATAAGATGCTCTCTCTTTCTTCATTGGAATATCTATCTAGATTGGCCATAAGTTCTTCAACAAAGTCTCTCAACATTTCTCCAAACAACTCTTGCGATTGGCGTAGCAAACTTGGGTATATCCCAAATAAGAAGGTATATATCACGTCACCTTGGGCAAATGGAGTAATTTCTGAATCGTCACTATCTTCGATCTCGTAGTATTCAACCTCGCGACTCTTGAGCGTGCTTTGAAATAGGCCTTCTATATGATACTCGTAGTAGGCAGGTAGCAGATCTTCTTCACCAAAACCGGCCACGACTATTCCGGAATAGTCGCCACCACGTCGTAGAGATACATCTTCGGTCATTACCGGGAGTGCATCATTTACTACTTGGAGGAGTCGTTCCATTTCTTCAACCGTGAGATCTAATCTATTCAAGATGGCCAGTATCTCATCGGTTTGCGATTCAAGAAGTTGCTCAGCCTGTCTTAGAACTTCACCACCCATACCATCTACATGTTCAGCTTCATCGAGTTTACTGCGATACTCATCAATAATGTCGCTAATCAGTCGCGAGCCCTCGAATTCCCATCTCGCTTGGGCCGTATCCTCATCTTCATCTGCTAGGTCAACCCGTAATCTACTAAGTTCCGACTCAATCAATTCTGCAATCTCCCTAGTTAGGCCTCGTGCAAGGTTGAGGATGAACTCGTTCTGTACGTCCTCGGAGACATGCTTTGCAATCTCATCCTTGAGGAAAGCGAGAAACCGATTCGCATAGTCCTTTAGATGGGGCCGAGTCTCGCTCCCTTGCCTGCGGCGATACTCAGTGATAATTGTCTCGAAAGGTATCCCCATAAAGTCGGCTTTACCAAATGTCATAATGCCGACTGGCGCGGACTCCGTTAGCGTGAATATTTTGTCGTCAGACGAGAAAATCTTGGCACCGCCCAGGCCAGTCGTAACCGTTGCAGCACTATCTGCTGCCAACGCAATTGCGCGCGAGTTCATGATGATGATTTCTGCGGTCACGGAAACACGCTCCTCCCCCGGCATGCATACTCTTGGCAGCCGCATCGTCAGCGGCTCATACATGCTGAACTAGACTGTTGCGCAACGCAACAGTAAGGAACAGCCTCGGGGAGATTGTCGAGAAGCCGCGCCTTTACCCGTTCTTCTCCCGCAGGCCTGCCAGCAGCTTCTCCGGGTGGATGGGGATTTCAAACGGGCGGACGCCGCAGGCGTCGTAGACCGCGTTGGCGATGGCTGCCGCCGTCGTGATGTTGGAGTGCTCACCGACGGCCTTGATGTTGTAGTTGCCCCAGCCGCTCGGCGCTTCAACCAGGATGGTCTCCAGCTCGGGGATATCCGGCTCCGTCGGCGCCTTGTAGTCGGCCAATGAGGGGTTCGCGACGCGGCCCGACTCATCCACCGTCAGGTCCTCCATCATCGCGTGGCCGAGCGCCTGCACAAGGCCGCCCTCAACCTGCCCGTGGAAGCCGATGGGATTCAGCACGCGGCCAACGTCATGCACCGCGACGATCTTCTCGATCTTCACGCGGCCCGTGTCCGTGTCCACGCTGACCTCGGCCACCTGCGCGACGAACGATGTCATTGGAGACATCATCGGCGGCCCGCCCTCCGGGGCCTTGTTGCGGCCGGAAATCGGCTCGCCGCGCCGCCGCACGATGTCCTCCATCGGGACGCTCTCATTGGTCCGTGAGTTGACCAGCGCGCCGTTCGCGTACTCAACGACGGACTCATCCCAGCCGTTGAACTCCGCCGCCAGCCGCTTAAGCGTCGTCTTGACCTCCTCGGAGGCCTCCGTGGCCGCCATCGGGCCAACCATTGACGCGCGGGAGCCGCCAAATCCCAGATCGGGGATGGCATTGTCGAACTCGTCCGTGCTGAACGGCACGACGCTGATGCGATCCATGTCCACCTGCATTTCCTCGGCCACAGTCTGGCGGATAAGCGTGTTCACGCCTGTGCCGGGGTCGAAGAACGACGTTCGCGCCGTTAGGCTGCCGTCCTCGTTCACGGCAACTGCCGCCTGCGTCATGCCGCCGTACTGCGGGCGATGGCCGTAGGCGATGCCACGACCGACGTTCGCGGGGCGGGGCTCCGCCATCTTGCCCGCGCGCGCCGCCTCCTCGATGATCTTGTCCGCGATGATGCCGCTGAACTGGTGGCCGGTGGGCGTGTCATCGCCCTCCTGCATCACGTTCTTGAGCCGGAACTCCACGGGGTCCATGCCCAGCTCCTCGGCGACGATGTCCATCATGGACTCGCCCGCGAAGATGCCCTGCACCTCGCCCGGCCCACGCTGGAAACCGCCGGGCACCGTGTTCGTCGCCATCTGCCACGTATCGATGCGGGTATTGGGGATGCGGTACGGCCCCGCCACCTCATTCGCGCCGGGCAGGCTGCCGCTCGGCGAATAGGCGCGGTACGCCCCCGCGTTGAAATAGATGTCGGACTCCCACGCCGTGATCGTCCCGTCGCGCTTGACGCCGACTTTCACATGCACCTCCGAACGGTGGCGCGGGTTCATCGCCATCAGTTCCTCGGAGTAATCCATCGCGAACTTGACGGGTCGGCCGGTGCGCTCTGCAAGCGCATAGCAGATCGGTACGCCGACGATGTCGCCCTTGCCGCCGAAATCGCCGCCCACATAGGCGAAGTTGATGACGACCTGTGAAATCTCGCGGCCAGTCAGCGCGGCAATCGCAGCGCGATTGGACATGGGCGACTTTGTGCCGATCCACGTCTGCACCGTGCCATCGTCATCGATGGCGACCACGCAGTTGTGCGGCTCAAGATAAAGCTGGTGGGTGCGGGAGGTCTCGAAATCGCGCTCGATGATGAGGTCGGCCTCCGCCATCCCCGCCTCAACGTCGCCCTTACTCCAGTTGTTATGGACAACGGCGTTGGACGGCCCGTCCAACTGCTCCATCACGCCCGCGTAGGTATTGAAATCGGGGTGGAGGATCGGCGCGTCAGGCGCGCGGGACTCCGCGATGGTCACGACGGCCGGCAGCTCCTCATATTCCACGTCGATGAGTCCGAGCGCCGCTTCGGCGGTTTCCTCATCGTCCGCAGCGACGGCGGCCACCTTGTCGCCGATATAGAGGGCGCGATCCCACGCGATGATCGGCTCATCCTGGATGGTCTTGCCCCATCGCTGGCCTTCGAGGTCCTTGCCGGTGACGACGGCATGGACGCCGGGCAGGGCGAGCGCGGCGGAGGCATCGATGGAGACGATGCGGGCGTGCGCGTACGGCGAGCGCAGCACCTTGCACCAGAGCGTGCCGGGCGGAACAACGTCAATCGAGTACTTGCCCAGTCCGGTGACCTTCTCCGGGCCGTCCGCGCGGCCAACGGGCTGTCCGATAACGCGATGCTCAGTGGTTGCCATGAATAGTGTCCCTTCCCCGTGACGAGATTGGCCGAAGCCGTGTCGAACTGAATCTGTCGGAATTATACGAAATAGCGCGTCAGCCGCGACGTTGCGTAAACGTTATGCAGATGCGGCCACTGTCATTCCGAGCGCAGCGAGGAATCTAAAGTCTCGCTCTGTGCTCCATCGTGTATATGCACAGTGAATTCTTTAGATTCTTCACTCCGCTGCGCTCCGTTCAGAATGACAGAACAGTTCGGCTACCGCTTTACGCCCGAGATAGACGCGCTGTACCAGAACTGCCCTTCGATAATCCCGTCGTACTGCGGCGCAGACTCCACCGCCACGTCAGCGAAACCCGCGCGGCGAACCGTGTCGGCGTATTCCGTGTCCGGCAGCGAGCCTGAGATGCACCCGGTCAGCAGCGCAAAGTCCTGCATCTCCGCCTCTGTCGCGGGGCGCGTCAACACGATGTCGGAGACCATGATTCGCCCGCCGGGGCGCAGCACGCGAAACGCCTCACGAAAGACGGCGGCCTTGTCGGGCGTGAGGTTGATAACGCAATTGGAGATAATCGCGTCTACTGTTTCATCCTGCAGCGGCAGGTCCTCAATGTCCCCGTGCTTGAACGAAACGTTGTCGAGACCCAGCTTGGCTGCGTTCTCGTTCGCCTTGTCGATCATGTCCTGCGTGAAGTCCACGCCGATAACCGTGCCCTGCTCGCCCACCTGCTCGGCGGCAAGGAAACAATCAAGGCCCGCGCCGCTCCCAAGATCCAGCACCGTTTCGCCGGGCTGCATGCTGGCCAACGCGACCGGGTTGCCGCATCCAAACGTCACGACACTGCCGGGCAGCTTCTCAAGAATCTCGGCTGGATAAGCGGCCAGCGCCTCGGCATCGCCGCAGCAGGCATCAGCGTCCAGCTCAATCGCCTTTCGCAGTTGATCCGCATACGACTCAGATACAACAACTTTGAGTTCAATCGGTGAGTTCATTTCTCTGCTCCAATACTGTCTTCCATCATCGGGACTCACAGAATAATCGAGTGAGTTGTAGAAGGGAACAGCAGGCAAGACTCTCCACTTGAGTCATGTACATTCTATGTAAGGAGTGAACCCATGCTAAAACTCATCGCTCCACGAGACCTCGGGGCGATTCCCGCCCTGGCAGTCACAGCGTTCGTGATTCTGGCCATCTTTGGGTGGACGGAACGGACGGAGATCGCCGACCCGGACGGGCTGTCTGTTCCCTACTGGGGGTGGAAGCTGTGGCAGATACCTCCGCTGGTAGTCGGCTTCGGCGGGGCGTGGTGGCTCTGGTTGAGCACCCGCCGCGTCGCCTGGGTGCGCAGCCTGGCGCTTGCCGTGCTCGCCGCTGCCGTGCTCGTCAATTCCTATAGCCACGTAGCGGGTGATTACTGGGGCGACGTATGGCGCACCGTCAACCCGCCATTCATCGGCTCTGCCAGTGTCGCGGGGGTGGCTCTCTGGCGTCACGGGTCCACCGAAGCGCGTATCGGCGCAGTGCTTTCCGTGCTGATGGGCATCCTCATCTTCGCCAATTCGTACATCTTCAATAACGGAGACCTGTGGCCGATTCTCAACCCCACGCGAATGCTGACGGCTATTGCCTGGGCCGCCGTCGCCAGCGAAGGGAACAAGGTCTGAGGGAGCTAGCTCTACTTCTGGAACTTGGCGTCCACCGAGCGGCGTTCGGCGTGATCCATACCCCACCATGTCGGCCAATCGGTTTCATCACCCTCGGCGGGGAGGTCAGCCAGCAGCGTGCCCGCGCGACGCACGATGGCGGTGACGAGGCCGGAGTCATAGGCCGCGCCGAGGTAGCCCTCATCAAGGCGATCCTGCCGAAGGAGCACGGTGATCAGGCGACTGAGATCCAGTGGGCTGGCATCCGCGACCGCTGCGGGGTCATCCATCAACTGCTGCGCCTCGGGCGTCGCCTTCCATTCCACCCACTCAAAGCCCTGCACCCAGCCGTTGTCGTTGCAGTACTCAAAGAAATCGCGGCCGACACGGGACAGGCGGTACCATCTACCGCGCCCCGGCTGATCCACCCACTCTCCGAACTCGAAGCCCGGCTGCTCAAACGGGCGCTGGTACACGGCAAGCGCATTGAGGCGTCTGGCGAGCGGCCCCGCGTCAGAGGCCCGCATCGCGATATCCTTCCGCATCCGATCTCGTTCAGTCGCCATTCATGTGCTCCTATGAGATGTTTCTGTGTATACAGTCCCCACTACGATACGCCGATGCGCTTCATTGGGGCACGTCCCGCAGTTCACACACCCTCTGCTACCGTTGGGATATGGACAGGAGCGCGCCCCGGGCATCGGGCAGTCTTACCGATGACCTCCCCATGCTGCAAGAATGGGCCGGGCGATTCGGCGCGCCGCTGACCGACCAGCAGATCGATGCGTTCCAAATCTACCGGGACGAACTGCTCGCGTGGAACGACAGACGCGCCAACCTGACCGCGATCACGAACCCCGATGAGGTTGAGTCTCGCCTTTTCCTCGAAAGCCTCTGGTGCGCTACGGCGCTTCCCAAAGGCGTCACGTCCGGCGCGCGCCTCGTGGATGTCGGCTCCGGCGGTGGCTTTCCCGGTTTGCCTCTTGCCATCGCTTTCCCGCGGTTGGACATCACGCTCGTTGAGGCCACGGGCAAGAAAATCCGGTTTCTTGAGCACATCATCGAGCTGCTCGGCCTCAGAAACTGCCACGCCATTCAGGGTCGCGCCGAGGACCTGGCGCACGACCCTGAACACCGCGAGGTCTACGACGCCGCCACGGCCCGCGCGCTCGCCTCCCTGCCCACTCTTGTCGAGTTATGCCTGCCGTTCGTGCGGGTTGGCGGCATCCTCATCGCCCCCAAGGGCGCGGACGCGGAGCGCGAGACAGATGTCGCGTCGAACGCGCTCTCATTGCTCGGGGGAGAGCCGGAGGGAGTCACTTTGCCTGACCCGGATGCTCCAATCCTCGCCGACCACCGACTGGTTCTCATCCGCAAATCCGCCCCGACGCCGTACCGGTACCCTCGGCATGACGGCGTTCCCGCGCGCAGGCCGCTCTAGAAATCGTGACTGATTCAGCCGTTACCCAGCCCGGCGCGCTCCGTCGCCGCATCCTTCATCCGGCAACGCTCATCTCATTTGGCGTCGCCGTCCTGCTGTTGATCGCGCTGGCGCGGGGCGTCGATGTTAGCTTCGCGGATATGGCTCGAGCGATTGGCGATGCGAACCCGCTCCTCATCTCCGCCGCCTTCATCGCGTATTATGTCAATTTTCCGATCAGGGGCATCCGGTGGCGACTTCTCATTGAGAACGCGCAGGCGTCGACTGATAATCCGGTTCGGCTTCCATCCACGCGCGCCTTCTCGGAGGTCATCTTCCTCGGCTGGTTTGTGAATGCAGTCGCATGGCTGCGTATGGGCGATCCGTACCGCGCCTACCTCATATCCCGTCAGCATGAGAACCAGTCCTATCCCAGGATTCTCGGCACGGTTCTTGCGGAGCGAGTTCTGGATGTGGTGACGTTCGCCGCCATCCTGCTCCCCATCGGCGCCTTAATCTGGGTGGACGCAAGCGGCGTGACCACGGCCATTATCGGCCTCACCGTCCTCATTGGCGGCGGAGGCATCTTCCTGATTGTGGGGATGGCGTTGTTTGGGCAACGCGTCACGGCGCGACTGCCCGGGTCAATTCAGGACTGGCTGGAGCGGCTTCGCGTTGGCGCTCTGCTCAGCCTCGGCGGAAGGCTCTGGCCTATCACCATCCTCAGCATCGGCGGGTGGGTGGCGGAGGGCGTGCGTCTCGCCCTGGTCGCGTGGGCACTCGGTCTTGACGTCCCGCTGCCCGCGATTGCCTTCGTGGCGCTGGCCCACAACCTGATTACCGCGATTCCGTCCACACCGGGCGGCTTGGGCGTCGCGGAGGCGGGCATGGTGGGACTGTTGCTTCCGTGGGTGGCGCTGGAAGACGCTGCTGTGCTAACGGCGCTCGATCGCTCGATAACGTGGCTAAGCGTCGTTGTCTTGGGGGCAGTGGCTAT
>CAYOPL010000025.1:0-12288 GCA_964405845.1 uncultured Dehalococcoidia bacterium
GCCCTACCTCGTCATTCCCGCGAAAGCGGGAATCCAGTACCGCCCGCTGGGCGGCCACCCGCCCCCGCTTCACAATGGCATAAGGATACTCCCGCTTCCGTCATTCCCGCGAAAGCGGGAATCCAGTGCGGCGCACAGCGCCGCCCTCCCCCATGTCATTCTGAGTGAAGCGGAATCCTCTATACTGGCACGGTTATGAGCACTCAACGATCCAATACGCCGGTGCCCACGGTCCCCCCACCCGTCGAACTCAACGACCTGAGCGATGCACGGTTCCAGGTAATCAAGTCCATCAAAGTCACGTGGGAAATAGTCAACGGCACATACATAGCCGATGCGCCGGATCTCGAAGAATACGGCGAGGGCGACACCCCTGACGAAGCAATCAAAGACCTTCAGGTGTCAATTGTTGAACTGTTCTTTGACTTGGACGAGTATCGGGGTCGCTTGGGGCCCGGCCTGCAACCGATTTATGACACCCTCACAAAAAGCCTCCGCAGGTTAGATGCCGATAACAGCGCGTGAATTCGACACGGTTGTAAGAAAGTTCGGCTTCGAGGTAAAGGGCGGAGATCATATCCGAGCCCAACTCATAATCGACGGCCAGGCAATCGTCCGTACCAGACGTTCACACAAGAGCGGCGATTTGCCCTCATACAACCGCATCCGGCAGCAATTGCGATTGAACGAAGAACAGCTACGAGACGCTATCAATTGCCCCCTGGACAGGGACGGCTACCTTGAAATCCTGCGGAGGCGGGGCATCCTTTAGGCCGTCCGACCTCACCCTCGTTTAAAACTCCTGCCGCCCCTCCAAAGCCCGCGCCACCGTCACCGCGTCCGCGAATTCAAGATCAGACCCGGACGGCAGCCCCCGCGCCAGCCGCGTCACGCGAACCCCTAGCGGCGCGATCAGACCCTGCACGTACATCGCCGTCACCTCCCCCTCCATCGAAGGATTGGTGGCGATGATGACCTCCTTCACCGTGTCGTCCCTCAGCCGCTCGATGAGTTCACGGATGCGCAGATTCTCCGGCGTCACCCCGTCCATCGGCGACAGCAGGCCGTGCAGAACGTGATACCGCCCCTTGAACGCCCCGCTCCGCTCAATCGCAACGACGTCCAGTGGTTCCTCGACCACGCAGATAATCGACTGGTCCTCCGTCGGCAGCGCGCAGCGCGGGCACGGGTCTGTTTGGGTGACGTTCTGGCACACCGAGCAGAACTTGACCGTCTCGATGACACCCAGCAGCGCCTCCGCCAACTCCCGTGTCTCCTCCTTGGGAGCGCGAATGACGTGATAGGCGAGCCGCTGCGCGCTGCGCGGCCCGATGCCGGGCAAACGGCTCAGCTGCTCGGTCAGGCGCGTGAGGGATTCCGCCTGGCCGCCGCTTTGCTCGGGCTGAGATGTCATCTACATCCCGGGCAGACCAAGCCCGCCCGTAATCTTGCCAAGATGACTCGACGCGAGGTCTTTGGCCTTGTTGTTGGCGTCAGTGACCGCCCCTAGCACAAGGTCCTCAAGCGTCTCGACGTCCTCCGGGTCAACCGCCTCGGGCGCGATGGACACGGAGCGGATAGTCTGGTGGCCGTCCATAACGACCGTCACCGCGCCACCCCCGGCCGTCCCCTCCACCGTCATCTCGCCCAGCTCGTTCTGCGCCTTCTCCAGTTTCGACTGGAGTTGCTGCATCTGGCGCATCATGTTCCGGTTCATCCCCATCCGCCTGCCCTCCCGCGTCGTGTGGCTACTCGGCCTCGGTTTCGCTTTGATCTCGTCCGGAAACGACCTGGCCGCCCATCTGCTGCGCCGCCCTCACGAGGTGTCCGCCGCGTTCCTCCTGCCCAACCTTCTCGCATCGAATCGTGTAATGCTTGCCCAGCAGCTGTGCGAAGCGTTGCTCCACCAGGTGGCGGTACTTCGGATCGTCGATCTTGTTCTTCTGAAAATCGTGCGCGAATCCTATCACGATAGTGTCATTGTTCTCGATGGCCAGCGGCTGCGACACGCTGCGAAGATACGCGTCGAGATTTCCGGCAGAGCCAACCCCCCGCAGACCGTTCACAAGCTCCCGCCAGTTCTGCCGAAGCGTTTCGAGAGTGAGCTCGCCCGGCGGCAGTTCGAACGGCTCCGCGCCTCCCTGCCGCTGTGCCACCATCGGCGACGGGCGAGTGCCCGCTCGCGGATACTCCGGCTCCGTCCGCGGCTGGCTTGGCCGCGAAGGCTCCTGTCGTGGCGGCGGAGTGCGCTGCTGTGGCGGCTCCGACTGTTGTTGACGTTGACGCGCAGGCGGCGGCTCGGCTGCCCGTGTCTCCGCAACCGTGCGTTCCTCCTGCGTTACCTGCTTCTCCTCCACCGCGCCCCGCTCCACCGACTCCGTGCTGAGCGAGATCCCCGCAAACGCCATCTCCAACGGCAGCGGCGGGCTCCCGCTCGGCACGGACAACGATGCAATCTGCCCCAGCGCATGCCGAATCACTGGCAGCTCGATCTTCTCCGCCAGCTCTCGTGCCGACCCTTTCTCATCATCAGAGACATCCAGCACGTCCGCCGCCCCTGCCCGCACCAACATCAGCGCGCGCAGTTCATTCACCAACTCGCGGTGAATCTGCCGCATATCCACGCCCGCTGCATGCAGGCCGGAAAGCCCACGTAACGCAGCCGCTAGGTCCTTCTCTCCCAGCAGAGACGCGATCAACTCCCGCGCGCGCCCCGACCCCGCGATGCCGAACAGCCGCCGCGCGTCATTGGCCGTTGCGTCCGACCCCGCCGTCAGCGCAAGTTGCTCAAGCAGGTTTTCCGCGTCTCGCAAGCTCCCGCCGGACGCCTTCACCACCGTATTCAGCGCCTCCGGCTCCATGCTCAGCCCCTCCGCGTGGGCAATCTCGCCCAGCAGAGAGGCTGCTCGTTCCTCCGGGATGCGCTGGAAATCAAATCTCTGGCACCGCGACGCAATCGTCAGCGGCACGGCATGCGGCTCCGTCGTCGCCATCAGAAAAATAACGTGGTCCGGCGGCTCCTCTAGCGTCTTCAGCAGCGCGTTGAACGCCGCAGCCGTAAGCATGTGTACCTCATCTATGATGTACACCTTCTTTCGGCCCCGCGCCGGCATGAACCGCACCTTCTCCCGCAGATCGCGAATCTCGTCGATGCCCCGGTTCGACGCCCCGTCAATCTCCACGAGGTCGAGGAACGATGCGTCGGTGATCTGCTTGCACGGCTCGCACTCATTGCACGGCTCGCCCGTCCCGCCCGTCGTCTCGCAGTTGATCGCCTTCGCTAGGATCCGTGCCGTGCTCGTCTTGCCCGTCCCGCGCGGCCCGGTGAACAGATACGCGTGCCCCACTCGGTCCCGGTCAAGCGCGTTCAGAAGCGTCTGGGTGATGTGCTCCTGCCCGACAACTTGCTCCAGTGTTTGCGGTCGCCACTTGCGATACAGGACCTGGTGCGGGCCTTGAGCGCCCTGTTCCGATGTCATGACACCCGTCCCGTGGACGCCGCCGTCTCTACCCCTTGCGTATCCGCATGCGACAGCGCCATCGGCTCCGTCCCGTGCACCGGCCGCCCGATCACATCCATCAGGATGGCGTCCTCGCGCACCCGCATCGTTGCTTCATCGTCACTGAGCTCATGGTCATGGCCAAGCAGATGAAGAATCCCGTGGACAAGCAGGTGGGCTGCTTCCTCCTCCACGCTCAGACCGTTGGCATCTGCCTGGGCGGCAGTCATCGGCGCGGACAGCACAATCTGGCCGATGTCGCCCCGCGCCGAGCTCCCATCATTCGGCCAATCGTCGTCGATATCAAACCCCTCGGCGGGAAAGGACAACACGTCTGTCGTGCCCTGCTGCCCAAGGAACTGCGCGTTCAACGTCGAAACGGTCTCGTCGCCGGCGATGAGCACCTCCACGCGACCGCCCGGCGGCGCGCCTTCTGCCGCGAGGGCACGCCGAATAACGTCGCGCACCCACCGTTGAGAGAGCGCCTTGCGATGCGGCTCTTCAACAAGAATGCTCACGCGATACGGCGACGATGACATGGCTCCCTGCTACCCCCACCAAGGCATGATACGCCCCTGCCCCGCCTTCGTCATTCCCGCGAAAGCGGGAATCCAGTGCGGCGCGCAGCGCCGCCTACCCCGGCCGTGGAAAAATGATCAAAATCGCAACAACCGCAACCATCCACGCGATCACCGCCAACATCATCGGCTTGTCTTGCAGCAGCACCCGCTCCGGCTCCCCGGTGATGTGCCCCAGCCGTATCAACTGCAGGTACCGGAACACCCCGTAGATCATGAACGGAATCGTGAGCATCATCTGCTCCGGCAGATTCGGCGCAGTGAACGTGTAGAGCGCATACGCTATCAAAGCGGACGGCGCGACCACGGCAATCATCTGGTTCAGCAGTGGCACGGAATAATGGTCCAGCGTGTCTCGGTGGTCGGACGCTCCGTCCTCCATCAGCCCCACCTCGCCATGCCGCTTCCCGATCGCAATGAGAAGCGCCCCCAACGTCGTGCACACGTACAACCACGGAGAAATCGGCACGTCAATCGCCACCGCCCCCGCCATCACCCGGATCAGGTACGCCGCTGCAACCGCCATCACGTCGATGATCACAACGTTCTTCAGCAGCGCCGAGTACCCGATGGTCAGGCTCACGTACCCCACCGCAATCAGCCCCATTAACGGGCTCATCGCGAACGCCCCGCCCAGGCACACAACCAGAAGCGCGGCGGACACGAACCCGC
The DNA here is from genome assembly GCA_964405845.1 of uncultured Dehalococcoidia bacterium. Classification (GTDB taxonomy): domain Bacteria; phylum Chloroflexota; class Dehalococcoidia; order UBA6926; family UBA6926; genus VXMO01. Next base: position 4,751 of record CAYOPL010000025.1, read on the forward strand.
CAACGGTCGGCGTTACGTACCCGGCAGCGATGGGTCGTTCTCGCTTTGTCGGATGCGCCCTGTCCCGGTCCGCGTCGATGATGTCATTGATGATGTACGTCGCGCCGGACAGCCCCACGTAGATCGCCGCTCCGATAGCCGCCTGCAGCAGCAGTCGGAACGCCGTCTCCGGATCATCGAGGTCCCAGTGGAGATTCAGGGAAAACGCGAACGCAAGGAACAGCAGCCCGTTCTTCGTCCACTGCGTCGGGCGGAGCAGGCGCAGCACTGCCAGCGGCATCGAAGGCCGCCTCGCCGCCTCCACGCCTCCCGTCATGCCTGCTCCCTCCCCTCATTCCTGCGAAAGCAGGAATCCATCGGGTTCGTCATTCCGGCGTAGGCCGGAGTCCATCCCGTGGCCCGACAGGGCCACCACCGTTCTCCCTGAGCGCCACGCCCGCTCACCCTTCGACAAGCTCAGGGTGAGCCTCCCTCTGAAACCTGCTTGCAAATGATACTGTAGGTGCGAAATGACCCGCCAAAAGAAAGAAAAGGGCAGCTACGTCAGCCGCGGCGGCATCAAGCTCGAGGGCGTGCTCGACGCATTCGGCCTGGATCCCAACGCCCTCGTCTGCCTCGACGTCGGAGCATCCACCGGCGGGTTCACCGACTGCCTCCTCCAGCGCGGCGCGGAACGCGTCTACGCCGTCGATGTCGGCTACGGCCAGTTGGCGTGGAGCCTGCGCAATGACCCACGCGTCGTTGTCATGGAGCGCCGCAACGCCCGGCATCCGCTCGAAATCGAAGAGCCAATCAGCCTCGCCGTCGCGGACGTGTCCTTCATCTCCCTGCGCCTCGTCCTGCCCAGCATCATCGAGACCCTCGCCCCCGGCGGCATTGTCCTCGCCTTGGTCAAGCCGCAGTTTGAGGCCGGACGCAAGGAGGTGGGCAAGGGCGGCGTCGTCAAATCACAGGCCGCGCGGGCAAACGCAATCGGCAGCGTCGCCCTATGGGCAATAGAAAACGGCCTCCGGGTACTAGGAGTGCGCGAATCGTCGATCACAGGCCCAAAGGGCAACCACGAATACTTCCTGCTACTCAGGAAGCCGCAATAAATGTCGTTTAGCGCCGGCTCTCCCACCCCGGCCAATCGCGATTGATCGCGATGAAGTGGTTCCACTCCTCCGGGAGTTCACTCTCCTCGAAGATGGCCGTCACCGGGCAGACAGGCTCACAGGCCGCGCAGTCAATGCACTCATCCGGTTCGATGTAGTACATGTTGTCGTCGTCTTCTGTGTGGATACAGTCCACGGGGCAAACATCGACGCATGAGGCGTCTTTCAAGTCGATGCAGGGCTCCGCGATGATGTAGGCCATGCCTGTCTAGCTCCTTCGAATGCAGATGTCAGATAGTTAGTATACCTGTAGCTGTGCTGTCATTATAGCCGTCGTCTAAAGGGATAGCGCAACGTCGCGTGAATGTCCTCACACCTGTACGTCAAAGAAGACAGTAATCAACGCGCCAAGCGCATAGCCCAGAACCGCCGAAACAACGCCGATCGCCAGCATCTCCAGCCCTGAAACCAGCGGGCTCCGCAGCGTGAAGCGCGTCTTCCCCGCCCCCATCAGGAACAGCCCGACAGCTGTGCCGACGATTGACGTCCACACCGCGACCGTGCCGGGCATCATGTTGAACGCCGCAACCAGGTACGGGATGATTGGCACCGCCGCCCCCAAAAAGAACGACGTTCCCATCGCGAGCGCGTCTTTCCACGGCACCGCGTCAACATCGGCGGAAAGGCCCAGCTCCTTCTCAATAACCGTATTCAGCAGTGCGTTCTCATTCTGTGCGAGTGTCTCCGCGACGAGCACCGCCGCGTCTTCGGACAGACCCTCGCCACGCAGCAGCACCACAAGCCGCGCGACAACCTCTGAACGGGACTCGTGAAAGTCATCCGTTGCGCTGTTGATCTCGGCCAGCTTCACTTCACGTTCTGCCTGCGAGCCCAGGTAGCTGCCCGTCGCCATGGAGACAACGCCGCCCAAACCGCCCGCAAGGCCGGCGATCACCGTCACGAAGCTGTCTTGAGTTGCGGCGTAGACGGACGAGACAAGGACGGCGGTGCTGATCAGGCCGTCCTGCATCCCGAAGATGACCTCCCGGATGCGGCCAAGCGCGGTGATTCGCTCTCGCGCTGAAGCGATGTTCTGTGTGGCGCGCGCCATCTCGTCATCGACGAAATGCTCCGCTTGAGCCGGGCTTTCCTCTGCCGCGACTGTGCCGGTTCCCCAGCCTGCGCCTGCAAGCGCCTCCCTGAAGATGGCCAGGTCCCGCTCATCCCGCTCCATCGCCTGCCTGATGCGGCTTGCGGCGTCTGAACGACCCTCCGCCTCTGCCTCCGCCAGGATGCGCGGATACAGCGTCTCCACGTCATACGTGTGACTGTCGACGACGGACTGCAGATTCTCCCGCGTGGACCGCAGCTCATCCACTGAGGAGAGGACATTCACCGGAAAGACATCCGGTTCGCGTGCCGCCCGCAGAAAAGCCTCCGCCACCTGCGGATAGCCGTCCAGCACGGCCTTGGACGCGTACGCGTTGTACAGCCTCTTGGCCCGCGCATGGCCGATGAACGCGTTCCAGAGATTCTGATTCGTGCGGGAGAGCCGTTGGTCGGGCCCCTGCCCCGCCTCGTGTCCGTTCGTTGTCATGGCTCAGTCACCGCAGCGCGTTGCGCTGCCACGTCACGATGTCGAACCTTCGTGCCCGTTCCACCCATGCGCCGCTCCCCTGCGCGGCTCCGGGAAGAACTTCCTCCAGCTCTCATTCGCTCCCAGGAATCGATAGAACGTGTGATAGGGATTGGGGCGCGGAGCGGCGGGTTCGGTCAACAGATGCATCCCGGCCTCGCGCGGCGTCCGTCCCGCCTTGCGATGATTGCACCGCACGCACGCCGCCACCACGTTGTCCCACGTGTTCTGACCGCCCCGATGCCGCGGTAGCACGTGGTCAAGCGTCAATTCCCGCGACGGCTTGCCGCAGTACTGGCACATGTTGCCGTCCCGCATGAAAACGTCGCGTCGCGTCAGACGCAGCGGCTGAATGGGACGCCGCACATAGCTGGACAAGCGGATCACGGACGGAACTTCCAGCCGGTCTTTTTCGGCCTGCAAATGCCCGCGTCCGTTCTCAATCATCTCCGCCTTGCCGCGAATCAACAGCAGGAGAGCGCGACGCACCCGCGTCACGTTCAACGGCTCGAAATTGCCGTTGAGCACAAGAACCGAGGCATTGAGGATTTGCACCACTCCCTGCCTGGGGGTGTCCTCGACCGTTCCCTTGTCCATAGTCCGCATTGTAGCCCTACCCGCCTGCATCCATTATCTATGCTGCAAGAGACTATGACAGGTCAATCTCTCCGGAAATTAACTGCAAAATGGGAACCAGGAACGCGAAATAGGGCCGCAGCACGGACACATCCAGTGCCTCCTGCATCTCTCCCACGCCAAATGACTCCAACGCCCAAATCAGCGCAACCACAAGCATGCAGCCCGCCGCCGCGCCAAAAACAACCCCTCCCACGGTATCCAGCCAACCCATCATCAATGCCTTCAATGCGGTTTTAACAAGACCCACCACCACCCAGCCCGCCACAATAGTAAGAATCAGAACCAGCGCATAGCCCCCCAACGCGGCCAGATTGTGATCCGCGATGAATAGACCGACAATATCGGCGGCCTGCTGCCGCAACAACGTCGCAAAAACAGTCGCCCCCGCGATGACAGCCAGCGCAAACAACATGCGAATCAGTCCAACTCGGAACCCAAACGCAATTGCAGCCGCCATAATGACGATGATGAGGATATCCAGCCAGTTCATTGCTACCTCCAAGTATCTCACGCCATGGAGCGTCGCGTGACTCATAGAGGCCCCATCGCCCTTGATGGCCCCGTCGCCTCCGGCAAGACCACCGTCGGGCGAGGCGTCGCCCAAACACTCGGCTGGACATTCATCGATACCGGCCTCCTCTATCGCGCCGTCGGCCTGCTCGCCCTCCGCGCCAACCTTGAGGATTGGACCAACGACGCTGTCGCCCGCCTCGCCCAGCAATCCGAAATGGCCATCGACGATTCCCGCGTGACCATTGACGGCGAGGACGTGAGCGATGTGATCGGATCTCCTGAAGTCGCAAGCGCCGCGTCCCGGGTCGCCGTCCTCTCCGATGTCCGTCGTGTCCTCGTCGCAATGCAGAGAAACATGGCCGAGCAGGCCAACGGCCGCGTGGTCATGGTCGGACGCGACATCGGCACCGTCGTCCTCTGGGATGCCCCCGTCAAGGTCTACCTCGACGCCTCAGCAGAAGCCCGCGCGCAGCGCCGATACCGTGAAGCCGTCGACCGCAGCGAGAACAGCAACTACGAGCGCGTTCTCTCCGAGCTACAGGAGCGTGACAAGCGCGACGCCGAACGCGACGATTCCCCCCTCAAACCCGCCGAAGACGCTCACGTCCTCCTCACAGACTCCCTAACCCCCCAACAAGTCATAGACCACGTCCTCAACCTCGCCCATATGCCATAATTCCCCCATGCCAACCATCGTTGAACAACTCGAAGAAGACATGAAACAGGCCATGCGCGACCGTGATCGCCCCCGCCTGTCCGCCATCCGCATGATGCGCAGCGCACTCCAGAACGCCGCCATCGCCAAGGGCCCCAACACCGCCCTTGACGACACCGAGGCTGCGGATGTTCTCGCCCGTGAGGCGCGTCAACGCAAGGAGACCATCGACGAATTCCGCAAAGCCGGGCGAGAAGACGGCCTCGAAGATCAGGAAGCCGAACTCGCCGTCGTCGAGTCCTACCTGCCCGAGCGCCTCTCCCGCGACGAAATCGAAGCCGAGGCCCGCAGGATCATCGACGATATAGGCGCCCGCAGCATGGCCGACCGTGGCCGTGTCATGGGTGCCCTCATGCCCGCCATGAGAGGCCGCGCAGACGGCAAAGACGTCTCAGACGTCGTCCAACAACTCCTCTCCCAATAACAGTTCGTCATTCCCACGAAAGCGGGAATCCAGTGCCGCCCAACGGGCGGCCCCACTCGTCATTCCAAACACAACACAATAGAACGGTTATTCTGCTATAGTCGAACAAGTGACTATCGACTAAACAATCAAAAGCGGTACTGCTCCGGTACCGAATCGCGGGGATCAGTTGGTGATACGTTCGGAAACGGCAGCTTTGGGATCCGCCCCATTCCGCGCAGCAACGAAATTGACCACGTCCTGCCGGAACTCAGGTTCCTCGCGCAACCCCTCGGAGATCTCCGTCAGAACCAGTACGAACCCACCCAAAGTTTCCATTTCGTCCTTTGTCAGGTCAGGATCGTCCCAGTCGATGCCCGCCAGCCAATCGGCGCAGTCGTCCATAGTGCTTGCGCCACGGAGATAGGACTGCATCAGCTGAACTAACTCGCCCATCTCTTTCATGGTCCTCAACCGTTCCTTTCAGTCAGGAGAATCCGCTTGGCAAAGAAGTCTACCGCTCAGATATCCCTTGAAGTGCTGGACATCGTGTTCGATGATTTTGACCTCTGGGACAAGATTCGTGACGGACGCCTCCGTAGCACCATTGTAGTCGCTAGGGATGCCGTGTCACGTCACTATCCCGGCGCGCTGAGCCGCATCGTAAAGCACAGCTTCCCTGATGGTACTCATATCTGCACCACGCATCGTATTGAGAATCCGCAGGGCAACATCCTCCACCAGGACGCCAAAGACATTCACTTTCGAGACCTCGTCCTCTGGCGCAGGTAAATCCCCCACTCCCATATGCCATAATTCCCACATGACAACCGTTGCACAGCCGCCCCGCGTTGCCGTCGTCGTCTTCCCCGGCACCTGGAGCGACGCCGATTGCCACCACGTCCTCACCAACGTCTTCAACGCCCAGGCCGACTACGTCTGGCACACCGAAAGCGACCTCTCCGGCTACGATCTCGCCATCCTCCCCGGCGGCTTCGCCCACGGCGATCACCTCCGCCCCGGCGCAATCGCCCGCTTCTCCCCCGTCATGGACGGCATCCGACGCATGGCCGAAGAGGGCAAGACGATAATTGGTATTTGCAACGGCTTCCAGGTCCTCTGCGAAGCCCAGCTCCTCCCCGGCGCGCTCCTCCGCAACGCCCACCTCCAATACCGCTGTCAATGGACGAATCTGCGCGTGGAAACAGCGGACAGTCGATTCACATCGCTCGCGCAGCAGGGCGATGTCCTCCGCGTCCCCATCTCCCACGGTGACGGCAACTACTTTGCCGACCCGGACACCGTCGCCCAACTCGAGCGCGGGAACCGCATCATCTTCCGCTACTCCACGCCTGACGGTGAAATCACCCCCGAAGCCAACCCCAACGGCGCGCTCGCCAACATCGCCGGCATCGTCAATGAGAACCGCAACGTGCTCGGCATGATGCCCCACCCGGAGCGCTGCTGTGAGCCGGAGCTTGGCGGAGTCGATGGCCGCCCCATCTTTGCCTCAATGCTCCGCCACGCCGGCATGGCGGTCACCGCCTAACCGCCCCGCGGCGCGCCCCACATGACGGACACCACCCTCGGCATCACACTCGCCTTCACCGCATCCCTGTGCTGGGCATTCGGCGCAATCCTCATCCGACTCGGCATCAACCGCGTCAGCCCCACATCCGCGACGTTCATTTCAGTCCTTGCCGGATTCATCTTCGTCGCCGCCATCGCCGTCATCCTTGACGCCCCCGCCTTCCTTGACCTCACGCCGCAGGCCATAGGCGGCTTTGCCCTCATCGGCCTCCTCTCATTCATGGGCGGCCGCTTTCTCTACTACACCGCCGTCAGCAAAATCGGAATTGGCCGCGCCACGGCTATGGGCGGAGCGATGCCGATTATCGCCTCCGTCCTCGCCGTGATCTTCCTCGACGAGCGACTCACCCTCCAGCTCGCCATCGGCATCATCGCCGTCGTCATCGGCGTCGGCCTCATCGTCACCGGACCCGCCCAGGAATCATGACCACCACCACACCCGTATCCCGCCTCCGCGGCCCTTTAATCATTGGCACCATCGCCGCCATAGGCTCCGTCGTCTGCTACGCGACGGGCCAGGTCGTCGCGCGCAGCCTTCTCTCGGGCGATGAAACCCCGCCGCAGGTCGGCTCTGCCATCACCCTCTTCGTTGGCATGCTCGTGCTTGGCGCGGTCAGCTCACGCAACCTGCCGAAGGACATTCGAGCGCCCCGTAGAGCCCTCTTATGGGTCATCCTCGCCGGCCTCCTCGCATCCACGGGCGCATTCCTCAGCTTCTTTGCCCTCTCCCTCGCCCCCGTCGTCCTCGCCTCCCCCATCTTTGCCATCAGCCCGCTCCTGACCCTGTTCCTCGCCGCCGCCCTCCTCCGACAGGTCGAACGCATCACTATGCGCACCTTCATCGGCTCATTCCTCGTCATCGGCGGCGTCCTCCTCGTCATCCTCAGCAACCAATAACCCCCTCTTCGTCATTCCCGCCCATCCCCTTCGTCATTCCCGCGAAAGCGG
>CAYOPL010000026.1:0-4899 GCA_964405845.1 uncultured Dehalococcoidia bacterium
TCCCGCAACCGACCTCGTCCAATCCCGTCGCACAGGATCCACCGTGTCCGCCCCGCCGCCACCTTCTTATCAACAGCCAGCGCAGCTTGGATGTCGGGCAATTCCAGCCCCTCAGGCGCGGTCGTCGGCAACCCATAAGCCTTCAATAGATCAATCTGCCGCCGTCGCTCCTCAGCTGTAATCGACCCCACCCTCTCCGCAAGGTGCGCCGCAAAACTCATCCCAATCGCGACAGCCTCCCCGTGAAGAATCCCCGTGTACTCCAGCGCGTTCTCCACGGCATGCCCGAGCGTATGCCCAAGATTCAGCCGCGCCCGCAGGCCCGTCATCTCCCGTTCATCCAGTGAAACCACGCGCCCCTTGATTGCAGAACACCGCAGAACGGCGTGCGCTCGCATGGCCTCGTCCCCAGCAAGGATTGCGTCCGCGTTGGTTTCCAAATACTCAAAGAGTTCCGCATCGAAGATCGCGCCCGTCTTGATAACCTCGGCCCACCCCGCCGTCAGATGGCGCGGCGGCAGCGAATTGAGCACTCGTGTATCCGAAAGAACAAGCCGCGGTTGATAGAACGCTCCCACAAGGTTCTTTCCTGACGGCAGGTCAATTGCCACCTTCCCACCGATAGAGGCATCAACCATCCCAAGCAGCGTTGTCGGCGCTTGCACAAATGCAACTCCGCGCAGATACGTCGCGGCCACATAACCCGCCAGGTCCCCGACCACACCGCCGCCAAGCGCGACAACCACGTCGCGTCTCTCAATCCGGTTTCCGCTCAACTCAGCAAAAAGTTCCCCGGCTTGCGCCAAATTCTTGGATCGTTCACCTTCAGGAATCTCCAACAGCAGTGGGGCGAATCCGGCCTCGGCAAGGCTGCCAAGCGCCGTTTCCCGCCACTGCGCCGGTATGCCGCTGTCTGTGACCACACACGCCCTGCCGGAAAGCCCAATTTCGCTCATGCGCTGTCCCAACGTCTCTAGCGCGCCCAGCGCAACCACAATCGGATACGCCGCCGTCTCCGTCCTCACCCTGAACGCAATATCGGAATCTCCACCATCCGCGTGCGGCTCTAACAGCTGCCCGTCCGCGACGCGTCGCCATCCTTCCTCCGCGCCACGCTGAGCTTCGACGGCCACTTCATCCATCGACAGTCGGTCCGTGTTGACCGTCCAATCGGCGATGGCGTACGCCGCCTGCCGGCTCGACTTCAACGCTGCAATCCGACCAAGCGCATCACCGGACGCAAGCAGGGGCCGTTCGGTCGCATCGGACTCATCCGCCTGCATCCGGCCCAGAATCGTCGAGGGCTGTGCCTCAAGGCTTATCACCGAGCCCGTGCGCTGCATAACCTCGCGATTCTCCGGATCGAGAACGATGCCGCCCCCCGTCGCAACAACCATGTTCGGCCACTGCGACACTTCTCGCAGCACCTCGGATTCCAGTTCCCGAAAGACGGACTCTCCTTCAGTGGCGAAAATCTGGGGAATGCTCTTTCCGGCGCGGGACTCTACTAGTTCATCCGTATCGGCGAAATCGATATGCAGATTGACGGAAATCTGCCGTGCAACGGTGGACTTTCCTGTGTAGGAAAACCCGATCAGATAGATATTGCGGCGTGGCGCGGACACGCGAGAACCTTAAACCGTTGACGTGGGCGCGTGGCTCGGCCCCGCCGCCTCCATGTATGCCCGCACGTTGCGCACCGTCTCATCCAGATGATCGCCGCCAAACTTTTCCAGCACAGCATCCGCCAGCGCAATGCAGACCATCGCCTCGCCAATCACCGCGCATGTCGGCACAAACGTGATGTCGCTGCGCTCGTAGTGCGCCCGGTCCACCTTGGCCCCGGTGCGCAAGTCCACCGTCTCCAGCGCGTTCATGATTGTCGCGATCGGCTTGACCATCGCACGCACAACAACCGGCTCGCCTGTTGTCATGCCGCCCTCAAGTCCGCCGGAGTTGTTCGAGCGTCGCGGCCACGGGCGCACCCATGAGCCGTCCGGATTCCGGTCCCATTCGTCGATGGGCTTCACCACGTCATGCACAGTCGAGCCGCGCATCGCCGCCTGGTCAAACCCGGCGCCAAACTCCACACCCTTGACGGCATTGATGCTCATGACCGCAGCAGCCAACCGCGTGCTCAGCTTGCGGTCCCACTGAATGTGCGACCCCAACCCAATCGGAGCGCCGGTGGCGATGACTTCAAATACGCCGCCCAAGCTGTCCCCGTCCTGCCGTGCCGCGTCGATGGCCTGAATCATGGCCTCAGTCGCCACCGGGTCCGCGCACCGCACCGGAGACTCCTCCAGCTGCACCCAGTCGATTGCTTCTTGCGGCGCGGCTACAACACCCCCAATGCCAACAACGTGGCTATGCACCTCAATGCCGACCTCTTCAAGGAATCGCCGAGCCACCGCTCCCGCGGCCACGCGTGCAGCGCTCTCCCGCGCGCTGGAACGCTCAAGGATATTCCGCGCGTCATCGTGCGAGTACTTGGTAATCCCCGGCGTGTCGGCATGACCCGGCCGTAGCTTCGTAATCGGCTCAAAGGGGACATCCGACGGCTCGATGGACATCTCGTCCACCCACGGCACGCCATCCGGCCCCGTGCCCGTCGAAAAGTCCCGATTCTCAACGAACATGGCAATCGGTCCGCCAAGTGTCAGCCCGTGCCGCACACCCGACGAAATCCGCGCCCGATCCGTCTCAATTTGTTGCCGCGCTCCGCGTCCATAGCCGCGTTGCCGACGCGCCAGGTCCTGCCGAATGTAGTCCTCAGACAGCGCAATTCCCGCCGGCACGCCCTCAACAATCGTTGTCAGGCCCGGCCCGTGCGACTCCCCTGCCGTCAAGAATCGAAATTGTCCCATCGGGTATCAGCAGCTCCTGTCTGTGCGGTTCATTCTGATCACTATTCAGATTACATCAGCGCCTTAAGCGCCGCCGCATACATGATGTCCTCCGGCGGCTCACGGTCCGTCCAGAACTCGAATGACGCCGCGCCTTGGTACACCAGCATTCCAATCCCGCCCAACACGAACGCCCCTCGTTCCCGTGCCCGTGCTAGCAGTGGCGTTTGTTGAGGGTTATAGACGAGGTCGCACACAAGAACACCGCGCCCGATCACGTCGTCAACGGGGGGAATGCCGTCCGGTTCCGGCCCGCCCGCCATACCAATAGACGTGCAGTTCACAATCAGGTCAATTCCAGCGCCGCCAGGGATGTCATCTATGCCACCGCCCCGCGTCTCCACCGCCGTCGCCTCGGACACGTCATCGGCCAACTCCGATGCTCTCTCCGGTGTCCGATTGACGATGACCAACTCTGAAACACCCTCCCACGCCAGGCCGAACGCAACAGCCCGTGCCGCGCCCCCTGCTCCCACAATCAACGCCCGCTTTCGCGCCGCCGTAAAGCGCGCCTCCTGCTCCAACGACCGGGTGAAACCGCCCGCATCCGTATTTGCCCCGATCAAAAAACCCCCACGGTTGATGACCGTGTTAACCGCGCCGATGGACTCCGCAACCGGCAGGATCTCGTCAAGCAGCGGCATGACGGCCTGCTTGTGAGGCACCGTCACATTCGCGCCCAGCACGTCATCCGCCCGCAGCGACTCCACACGTCCGGCCAAGTCATCAGGAGGCGTCGCCCACGTCTCATAGCGGGCATCGATTTCGAGTTCGTCGAATGCCGCCTGCTGAAACGCGGGCGAAATGGAATGTCCCAACGGATAGCCGATGATTCCAACACGCGACGTCATGACTTGCCACCCCGAATCCTCTGCTCATCCAGGTAGGCTTGCAGAACCACCGCCGCGGCAACCGAATCCGCCGGACTTGAAACTCCACCCGCCTCACGCATCGCCCGTTCGGCAGACACGGTGGACAGCCGCTCATCCCTGCCCTCAACTGGCACGGACAGCCCACGTTCACAGGCGCGGCGAACCCCCTCGGCCCATCGCGCCATCTCACCCATCCGACCATCCATGGTGCGCGGAATACCGACAATCACTCGCTCGGCCTCATACTCCGCAACGACGCCCCCCAACTGCTCAACGAACGTCGGCGTGTCTGCCCCGGGCAGCAGGTCAAGCGGTTGGGCGATGGTCTGTGTCGGATCGGATACGGCAACGCCGCTCCTGGCCTTGCCAAGATCCAGCGCAATGATTCGTCCGCTCATGCCACAAGGATAGCCCACCCGTTCACCCTGAGCTTGTCGAAGGGGCCAATTGCCATACCTCCCCCCAACTCGTTACTCTCGAAGAAAGGGGGAATTATGCCAGACACCTACATGGTCGCAGGCGCCGCATCCGGCGTCGGAATGCACGTCACACGCAAACTGCTTGATCGCGGTGAGAACGTGCGCGCATTCGTCAGGAACGGGCGCAAGCTCAGGGAAATCTTCGGAACGCCGGACAACCTCGGCATCTTCGTCGGTGACATCGCCGACCACGCCGCTGCCTTTGAAGCCGCGGAGGGAGCTCACTACGTCATCTCAACCGTCGGCGCGAAGTTTCCGGACGGCGAACCCGAAAGGGTCGACTACCAGGGCGTCCACACACTCGTCAACGCAGCTGCGGAGCACGGCCATATTCGCCAATTCGTTCTCGTGTCCTCCATCGGCGTCACCAAGAGCGACCATGACCTGAACGCGCGATTCAAGAACGTCCTTCGTTGGAAGATGTTCGGCGAGAACTACTTGCGTGGTAGCGGCCTCTCCTACGCTATCGTCCGCCCCGGCGGCCTCTCGGACGACGCCGGTGGAACGAAGTCCATTGAATTGGGTCAGGGTGACGATATCCACGGCTCAATCAGCCGCGAGACCGTCGCTGATGTCTGCATCGCCATCTGCGACGCGGCGTCGCACGTTGTCCGTGAGGTGACATTTGAGGTCATCGAAGGT
>CAYOPL010000027.1:0-6498 GCA_964405845.1 uncultured Dehalococcoidia bacterium
CCGCTACATCCTCGCCACCCCCGGCAAGCGCGCCCGCCCCGCCGTCACCCTCCTCGCCGGGCACCTCTTCGACTTCGATCCGGACGTGCATATCTCCATGGCTGTCGCCGTCGAACTCCTCCACACCGCCTCCCTCGTCCACGATGATTCGGTCGATAAGGCGCCCATGCGACGTGGCGTCGCAACCATCAATGCCCGCCACGGAGATGCGGTCGCGCTCCTCTTGGGCGACTATCTGTTTGCCAGTTCCGCTGAGATGGTCTGCGCCACCAACAACGTCCGTGTCATCACCCTTTTCTCGCGCACGCTGCGCCTCCTCGCCGACGGCGAACTCCGAGAGATTCAGCAGGCGTTCGACTGGACGGGCGGGCAGGAAGAGTACTGGGCCCGCGTCGAGCGCAAGACGGCATCACTGTTCACGACCGCCGCCGTCTCAGGCGCGGTGCTCGGCGGCGCGACGGAGAGCGAAATCGACGCCGTCACCGACTACGGCATGAGCCTCGGCACGGCCTTCCAAGTGGTGGACGATATTCTCGACCTTCAGGGCGATGCCTCTGAAGTCGGCAAGCCCATCGGCTCGGATCTGCGCGGCGGCATCCTCACCCTCCCCGCCCTGCTCTATCTCGCCAACCATCCGGAGCTGAACGACGCAGGCCCGTTCGCCCGTCTGCGGGACGAACGCGAAACCATGACCGAGCGCGACAAAGAACATTGCGTCGACGAGGCGCTCAAGCTCATCCGCGACTCGGACGCCGTTGAGAACTCCTACGCCGTCGCCAACCGACTCGCCGACCGTGCCCGCAAGGCCCTCAGCAGGATCAACCGCCCCGCCAACCCCGCCCTCCAATCCCTCACGGACATCATCGACTTCGTCGTCCAACGCCACTCCTAGCGGTTCTCCTTCGTCATTCCCGCTTAAGCGGGAATCCAGTACGGCGCGCAGCGCCGTCTCCCCTTCACCCTGAGCAGCCACCCGTTCACCCTGAGCCTGTCGAAGGGTGAACCCCACCCCGCGTCTCGCGGTAAACTCACCCTATGCAACCCAATCCCGCAAACCCCAACACCGTCGCCTACGCCGATAACCTCGATTACCTGCGCGCCATGCCGGACAGCATTGTTGACCTCATCTACATCGACCCACCCTTCAACACCGGCAAGACACAGGTCCGTGAGTCCATCAAGACCGTGCATGACGAAGAATCCGGAGACCGCGTCGGTTTCCAGGGACAGCGCTACCGAACCGTCCACGTTGGCAGCTCCGAATACGATGACAGCTTTGATGACTACCTGAGTTTCCTTGAGCCGCGACTAATCGAAGCGAGGCGCGTCCTCAAGCCCAACGGCTCCTTCTTCCTCCACGTCGATTACCGCGAAGTCCACTACTGCAAGGTGCTGCTCGACCAGATATTCGGCCGCGAATCGTTTATCAACGAGATTGTCTGGGCATACGACTACGGCGCGCGGTCGAAATCGCGTTGGTCCGCCAAGCACGACAACATCCTTTGGTACGCCAAAGACCCGTCCAACTTCACCTTCAACTACGAAGAGATGGACCGTATCCCCTACATGGCTCCCGGCTTGGTCGGCAAAGAAAAGGCCGCCCGCGGCAAGACGCCCACAGACGTCTGGTGGCACACCATCGTCGCCACAAACGGCAAGGAAAAGACCGGCTACCCCACCCAGAAGCCGCTCGGCATCCTTGAACGCATCGTGAAAGTCCACGCCAACCCGGGTGACCTTGTGCTGGACTTCTTCGCGGGCAGCGGCACAACTGGCGAAGCAGCCGCCAAACACAACCGCCGCTTCATCCTCGTCGACAACAGCGCAGAGGCCATCCGCATCATGGCCAAACGCCTAACCCTCTACACCCCCCCATTCGGACGCTGCGACAGCATCATCCCCGCCGCCTAACCTCCCCCTCCGCCACAATCGTGAACTCCCCCCGCGGCTTCTCAAAGTGGTCGATGGCCTCTGTCAACGTTCCCCGGAAAATCTCCTCATGCAGCTTCGTCATCTCCCGCCCGATGACCGTCTCGCGATCCCCCAGCACCTCCAGCAGTGCCTCCAGCGTCACGATGATCCGATGCGGTGACTCATAAACCACAGTCGGCCACTCCTGCTCAGAAATCGCCTCAATCATTCGACGACGTGGCCCCGCCCTCCGCGGCAGAAACCCGAGGAACGTGAATTTGTCCGCCGGCAGTCCCGCCACACTCAGTAGCGCGGCAATGGCCGTCGGCCCGGGGATCGGCGTCACCGTATGCCCTGCGTCCGCCGCCACCTGCACCAGCTGAGCGCCGGGGTCACTGATCAACGGCGTCCCCGCCTCGCTTACGAGCGCAATACTCTTGCCTTCACCAAGCTCCTTGAGCAACAGCGGAATCCGACGCCGCGCGTTGGCATCAAACAAGCTGACCAGCCGAACACGCAGATCATGCCGCGTCAGCAGTTTGCGTGTCGTCCGTGTATCCTCCGCCGCAATCAGGTCAACCTCGCCCAGCACGCGCAGCGCCCGCGCCGAAATATCCTCCAGGTTCCCAATCGGCGTCGCCACCACATACAGCGTGCCGAAACTCATGCCACCTCCGTCATTCCCGCCGCCCCTCCCCTCATTCCTGCGAAAGCAGGAATCCATCGGGGCTCGGGTGCCTGTCTATCCTACCGCTGCCGTGGGTCCAAAAAGTCCCGCACCCCGTCCCCGATGAGCGCCACGCAGAACACCAGCGCCGTCAGCGCAAGCCCCGGGAAGATCGTCAACCACGGCGCGGCCTCCAGAAAACCCTCCGACCCCTCCTTGAGCATCCGCCCCCACGATGGATCAGGCGGCGGCACCCCCAGCCCCAGGAAACTCAACGCCGCCTCCGTCAGCACCGCCCCCTCCATGAAACCCGTCGCGTGGATGACCACCGGCGTGATGGAGTTCGGCAGCACATGCCGAACGACAATCCGAGTCGGACTCCCGCCCAGCGACTTCGCCGCCATCACGTACGTCTCAGCCTTCACGGACAACGCCTGCGCCCGGGCGATCCGCGCCACCTGCGGCACGAACGCCACAGTAATGCCGATAATCACGCTAACCGGTGACGGCTCCAGCACCACCACAAGCAGCAGCGCCATCAGCAGGTGCGGAAATGCCATCAGCGCGTCGATGAACCGCTGGATGACCAGATCAACTACCCCGGACGCATAGGCCGAGATGATTCCAATCGTTGTGCCGATCACCGTCCCTGCCAGCACGGACACCAACCCCACCATCAGTGAAATCCGCGCCCCGTACAGCACACGACTGAACACGTCTCGCCCAAATCGGTCCGTTCCGAAGAGGTGCTCCGCGGACGGCGCGAGCAGAGCATTCGCCTCGTCATGTGCAAGTGGGTCGAATGGTGCAAGCTGTTCCGCGAAGATGGCCGTCAGCCCCATCGCCACCAGCGCCGTGAGCGCGGCAGCTCCAACGGGGTAGCGCCGCGCCGCTCGCGCCGGTCTAGTCGCGATACGTGATGCGTGGATCAAGTACGGCATACAGCACGTCGATGACCAGGTTGACCGTCAGCATGATGAACACGAACAGCGTGGCGTAGGTCTGCACGACGGGATAATCGCGGTCCGAAACGGCATCCACGATGCCGCGCCCGATCCCCGGCAGCCCGAAGATCGTCTCCATCACCACCGCCCCGCCCAATAAAGCCCCCACCTGGATCCCCGCCACGCTCAGCACAGGAATAAGCGCGTTTCGCAGCGCATGGCGCACCAGCACAATCCTCTCCGCCAGCCCCTTGCTCCGCGCCGTCCGAATAAAATCCTGCCCCAGCACGTCCAGCATCCCCGCCCGCGTCATCCGCGTCAGGTACGCCGCATAGCCCCACGCGAGGATCACGACCGGCAGAGCCATCAGTTGAAGATGCCGCGCAGGGTCTTGCCAGACATGGTCATAGATGACGGGAGGTGACCACCCAATCAACAGCACGAGCGCAATCAGCGCCAGCAGCGCGAGGAAAAAACTCGGCACGGCCTGCCCCCCGATGGCGAACACCCGCACAAGAAAATCTGCCCACCGTCCTTGCCGCACCGCCCCCGCAATCCCCACCGGAATCGCAATCGCCGCCGCCAGCAGCATCGTGTAGACCGCCAGCTGCACCGTCACGGGAAGTTGCCGTGCCACAAGCGACGATATCGGCGTCCGATTCACGAACGACCTTCCCCCAAAGTCGCCCGTCGCCACGCTCCACAGCCACGACCCGTACTGGGCAATGAGCGGCTCATCCAGCCCCAGCTCCTCCCGCACGCGCTCCACCTGCAGAGGGTCATGAGCCACCTCGCCGGACCCGCCTAGCACCACGTCCACCACGTCCCCGGGCAGCACCCGCAGGATCGCAAAGATAACAATCGACGCAATCAAAAGCGTCGGAACAAACAGCGCAAGCCGCAGCCCAATGTATCGGAGCATGACAACAACCTAACGCATCAGCGGCGCGTCAGGTTGGCGCGCCACTCTAAAGCAACTGAGCTACGGCCGCCCCCGCAATGGCCGTCACCACCACAACCACCCACGGCGGCGCCTTCCAGAACGCCAACATAGCGAACGCCGCGGCGGCCACGGCAAAGTCCGCCGGAGTCGAAATGGCGCTGGTCCAGAGCGGATCGTAGAGCGCCGCCAACAGCAACCCCACCACCGCGGCATTCACACCCATCAGCGCCTGCCGCACACGAGCAACGCCCCGCAGCCGCTCCCAGAACGGCAGCACACCCGGAACAAGTAGGAACGACGGCGCGAAGATCGCCGCCAACGCCAGCAGTCCGCCGCCCCACGCCGGAGTCAGCCCCTCCACCGACGCGCCAAGATACGCCGAGAACGTGAACAGCGGCCCTGGCACGGCCTGCGCCGCCCCGTACCCCGCCAGGAACTCGTCGCTCGTCACCCATCCCGGCGGCACAACCTCCGCCTCGATGAGCGGCAGCACCACGTGTCCGCCACCGAAAACCAACGACCCCGTTCGATAGAAGCTGTCCACCACGTCGACTGCCAGGCTCTCCGTCAACCGACTCGCCACCGGCAGCACGGCCAGTAACACAAGAAACACGACGAGCAACACCGCCGCCGACCGCGCCCCACCGCTCGAAACCGTGTCACCATCCGCTCGAGGCTCCGGCGGCTTGAGAACAATCAACCCCAGCACGGCTCCACCGGCAATCACCACCAACTGCGCCGCGATGCCGCCTGACAATAACAACGCCGCCGCGGCAACCACAGCGATGGTGATGCGCGTCCGGTCCGGCGTCAGTGTCCGGCCCATCCCCCACAGCGCCAACGCGACCACAGCCACCGCGACAATCTTGAGCCCGTGCAGCCAGTCGGCGCTCTCCTGCGCCCCCAACTCCTGCACGCCGTACGCGAACAGGATCAACGCCAACGCGGAGGGCAGCGTGAAACCCAGCCACGCCGCAAGCCCGCCCAGCAGCCCCCCGCGCCTGATCCCGACGGCCATCCCAAGCTGGCTGCTCGCCGGGCCCGGCAGGAACTGGCACAGGGCAATCAGTTCCGCGAACGTCCCCTCATCAAGCCACTTGCGCCGAACGACGTATTCCTCGCGGAAATACCCGATATGCGCGATCGGCCCGCCAAACGACGTCAGCCCCAACCGCCCCGCAACAAGAAAAATCTCCCAAAACCTGCCCATAACTGGCTGAATCGTAAGTGAACACACGCCCACCCGTCATTCCCGCGAAAGCGGGAATCAAGAAACTGGAGCGCAAATGATACGAGAGTAAGGTGGAATCAGTCTTGCGTTAGGCCATGATCAGGCCGCAATTCAGTTAGACGGTCCGCCATGTCACGCTTGGCTTGCTCGTAACCCAGTTGGTAAGCACAGTACGGACACTTGTGCCGCCCCGCGCCACCTTGATTATCAGGCAAAGTCCGCATTACGTGCTCAAGTCGAGAACGATTCTCACCAGTGGTATGGCCTACGTGATCAGAGGTTCTGATGGCGGATTTCTCTTCCGACATAGCTTCGCCCTAAAGCTTGCCCTGATTCGCCGCGCCCACGAACGCATCCAGTGTCATGATGTTGACTCTGTCCGCGTTGCGAATGTACGGGCGCAGACCGCCCCCCACATAGAAGTCCTTATACTTCCACCCGTCTCCGCCCAATACTAGATGAGCCTTGTAATAGCTCTCGTTCTTGAGTAACAGGTCGATTAGTGAGATAACCTCAAACGGTATCTTTTGCTCCGCCGTGCCCCCTACTTGTTGCCACTTGAGAGATATGAGATGTATGCGGCCTTTCTGGTCCTCGGCATATGTGTCGATTTTGTGAGCCGTGACACCGAATCGTGTGCCAACCGTCTTGCCTCGTACATACTTGTATTTGCCCTGCTCCAAGGCGTGCTGAACCATTTGCTCCAGAACCCCGCCGCTCTTGGTGTTGCGTGGAGACACAGTCTAGGCGCTTCCGTACGGTCGCGTGGCACGCTCCAGCAATCGCAGCGTCTTCTCTGAGC
>CAYOPL010000028.1:0-4030 GCA_964405845.1 uncultured Dehalococcoidia bacterium
CGCCTATTCCACCGTCACGGACTTTGCCAGGTTCCGCGGCTGATCGATATCCGCCCCCCGCAGCAGCCCAATCTCATACGCCAGCATCTGTAGCGGCGCCGTCACCGCAATCGGAACCAGGTGAGTGGGCGTCTCCGGCACGAAGATCGCCTCATCAACCTGCCCGCCAAGCTCATCGTCCCCGTCCGTCAGCACGCCCACCACGTGCCCCGACCGCGCCTGTATCTCAGAGATATTGATCGCCATCCGGTCCCGCAGCCCACCCTCCGGCGCAAGCGCAATTGTCGGCATCGACTGGTCGATCAGCGCGATGGGCCCATGCTTCATCTCGCCCCCCGCGCTCCCCTCCGCGTGGATATACGCGACCTCCTTGAGCTTCAGCGCTCCCTCCAGCGCGATGGGATACAGCGGCCCCCGCGCCAGCAGCAGGCAGTCGTCATTAGCCGTCAACCGCTCCGCCGCCGCCCGAATCGCATCCCTGCGCTCCAGCGACTCGCTCACAATCCCTGGCAGCCGCTCAAGGTCCAGCAGATGACGGCTCACCTCGTCCTCGCTCATCTCGCCGCGTCCCGCTGCCGCATCAATCGCCAACAGATAGAGGCATAGGATCGCCGACGTAAAACTCTTCGTCGCGGCGACTCCCACCTCCAGCCCGGACCGCATATCCATCGTCTCGCACGCGATTCGTGCCGCCTCGCTGTCCAGCGCGTTCGTCACCGCCACGCAGTCCGCCCCGAGGCCCGATCCATGCTCCAGCGCCGCCAGCGTATCCAGCGTCTCTCCGGACTGCGTGATCGCGATAAGCAGGTCGCCCTCGCCCATCCGCGCATTCCGGTGGCGCAGTTCAGACGCCACCTCCGCCTCCACCGGCACCCCCGCCAGCGTCTCGAAATAATGCCGCCCCACAAGCGCCGCGTGATAGCTTGATCCGCACCCCGTCAGGATGATCCGCCGCGCCTTTGCCAGCCGCTCGGACAGCCCAGCCCCGTAGTCCGGCTCCAGCCGCCCCGACTCCAGGTCGACCCGCCCCCGCAACGCATCCGTCAGCGCCTGCGGCTGCTCCATGATCTCCTTCAGCATGAAGTGCTTGTACATCCCCTTCGCCGCCCGCAGCGGGTCGCGCGTCACCTCCGTGAACTCCCGCTCCACCGGCACCCCGTCCAGCGTGGAAACCTGCACCCCGCCAGGCCGCAGCACCGCGATCTCCCCGTTGTTCAACGGCATCGCCCGCCGTGTCAGCGGCACGAGGGCAGGGAGGTCGCTCGCCGCGTATGTCTCACCGTCACCCAAGCCGATCACCAGCCCCCCCGCGTTCCCCGCCCGAACGGCAATCAACGTGTCCGGCTCCTGCGCGCACGCCACAAGAAATACCAACGCCCCGTGCATGTCCGGCAGGATCGACTGCACCGCCTCGACCGGATCGAATCCCCGATCCAGCGCCTCCTCGATGAGATGCGGCAGCACCTCCGTATCCGTCTGAGACGTGAATCGATGCCCGCGCGACACGAGCTGCGCCGCAAGGACGCTGTAATTCTCGACGATGCCGTTCTGTACGATGCTCACGCGACCCGTGCAGTCCATGTGCGGGTGCGCGTTGGCCAGCGATGGCGCTCCGTGCGTCGCCCACCGCGTATGCCCCAGCCCGAGCGTCCCCGAAACGAACGACCCCTCGAGGTCCGCCCTCAGCGCATCCAGCTTCCCGACGGCCTTGTTCGTCCCGAACACTCCCGTCGGCCCAAGGATCGCCATCCCGGCGCTGTCATACCCCCGGTACTCGATGCGCGAAAGCCCATCCAGAACAATCGGCATCGCCTGCCGATGCCCCGTATACCCCATAATCCCGCACATCTCGCCCTGTTCCCCCTGAGCACCCTTCCCGTTCCCCCTGAGCCTGTCGAAGGGTCTCCCCCTAAATCATACCCCCCACCGCTCACCCTGAGCCTGTCGAAGGGTCTCCCGACTCCGTCATTCCGGCTCCCCGCCGTCATTCTGCCGAAAGCGGGAATCGGCCGAATAATCTCGCTTTGTAGATGGCACCTTTGGAACCCCAGTTGACACAGGGCAATACATGATTCGATAATTTGTTCGCACCATAGGCTGCGGGGAGGAAAACATGGTCAGGTCGCCAGCGCCTTTGTTCCTTGATACGAACACACTCGGGTCACATGCAGTCTCAAGTAATGTGACGATCAAGCGAAGGGGAGCAAGGAGAATCGCATTCGGCTGGTATGGGGGCAAGTTCAGCCACTTGAATTGGCTGCTCCCCTTGCTTCCTTTTGCACACCACTATTGTGAGCCATTCGGCGGTTCGGGTGCCGTCTTGCTCAATCGTGAACCGTCACCTGTTGAGACCTACAACGATGTGGATGGCGATGTCGTCAACTTCTTCAGAGTTCTTAGGGAAAATAGAGACGAGCTCGTCGCCATGATTGCGCTCACTCCCTTCTCGCGGGAGGAATTCTTTTTTGCCATTAATTCTGATGAGGCTGATATTTCCCCAATTGAAAGAGCCCGGCGCTTCTACGTACGTGCTCGTCAATCCAGAACCGGTCTCGCACAGACGGCTAGTCTGGGAAGATGGGCTAACTGCAAGGCAACGAGCAGGAGGGGAATGTCAGGCGTAATTTCACGATGGTTCGGCGGCGTGGACGCTCTACCTGAAATAGCTGAACGACTAATGCGTGTTCAAATCGAAAATAGGCCCGCAGAACAACTGATCAAACTCTATGACAGTGAAGATACACTCTTCTATTGCGATCCCCCTTACCCCCACGATTCTCGCGGCGACGCCAAAGCATATGGCCATGAAATGAGCAACTTCGAGCACGAGCAATTGGCCGCACTCCTTAACGCTGTGAAGGGACGTGTCGCTGTCTCCGGCTACCGGGGTGAACTTCTTGACCGAATCTATGCCGGGTGGAACATTCACGTTGCGCCCGCCAAGAAGATACACTCAACAAAGCAATTGCGACAGGAAGTCCTCTACACTAACTTCTAACTACCTCCGATGTCGATCAACTATGGCGACGCAAGAGACTTGCTTACCGAAGCCTTTGAGCAGGCCGAAAACGCTATTCTTGCTGGCAGCACCGTCGAATTGACAGCGAGGGCTATTCTCGGCAGATCAATTGACAAAGTCTTCGCCTCGAGCACTCAGGCGTACCGAGAAGTGCTGTTGGGGTGCCTGCTGGCGAGGATGCTCGACAAATCTGTTGATGTGAGAATTCCCTATGTGTCTCAAGGAGACCATGCGTACAGTGGACGAACTCTGGATGAACGCGTCATCAACCCTACCCTGCATAACCACAGAATTCCGTCATCCAGAGGCCCTTTCCTTAGTGTGTTTCGGCGATCGGTTCAGTTCACCGAGGAAACGCGTGACGGTCTACGAGATAAAGATGGTTATGATGCGCTACTAATCATCATCACTTGGATAGAGATCACATCGGACGACACCCAACTAGGCTCCCTACTTGCGTACTTGGCATTTCGTTTCGTTCGGTTGCGGGAATCCTCAACTATCGACTTGGTTCGGATTCAAAGAATGAGCCTTGAACAAATCGCATCGGTCACGCGAAGGCTCTTGGCGGCATCAACTGGGGGCCTGATTCCCGTCTACATCGTCGTGGCCGGACTAAGGGCCATCAACAGCAAGTTCGAACTGGGCTGGGAAGTGTCATTTCAAGGAATTAATGTCGCAGACTCAGCTAGCGGAGTTGGCGGGGATGTCACGGTGGTTCGCGAAGGAGAAGAAATACTGGTAGCGGAGATCACTGAGCGGGTCGTTGACTTAACACGTGTAAACAACACTTTCAGTTCAAAGATAGCTCCGAATGCCATAAGAGATTATCTTTTTTTCATTACTGGTAGCGCGCCGGATTCCGGGGCACTAGCATCGGCTCGCCGCTACTTTGCCCAAGGCCATGAAATTGATTTCGTTGTTATCGACAATTGGCTCCACTCCACCCTTGCAACAATAGGGCAAGATGGCCGGAATGAATTTGCCGAACAACTGCTTCTGCTTCTCGAC
>CAYOPL010000029.1:0-205354 GCA_964405845.1 uncultured Dehalococcoidia bacterium
GTTGGGGTGGGGGTGTCGTTATGGTAGGGATGGGGCTCGCTGCTTGACGGTGAACGGGGGGTATGCTACCGTCCGCGCATTGTCGTAACGCTTGGAAGGCGCTACGGCATCGTTCTTATGGACGAAGGGGAGGAGAAGAAACTCGGGGCGTACTGTCGTCATCCGACCGAAACACGCATACAATAGATATTCACTGCGGCCCGCTAGCTCAATCTGGCAGAGCAGCTGACTCTTAATCAGCGGGTTCCAGGTTCGAATCCTGGGCGGGTCACTCGGTGAATAAAGAGGGGAAGTGTCGGAACTGGCAGACGAGCATGATTTAGGATCATGTGCCGCAAGGCGTAGGAGTTCGAGTCTCCTCTTCCCCACGAGAACGAAACCGGCGGGTGTGGAAACAGAATCGTCCGGTTAGGGTTTAGTGAGCAGTGGGCATTCGTGCCCTGGGGGAGTGCAGCGAGGAGGCTCTGTGGCAACCGAGACGTCTCAGACCAAGGTCCTGGAAATCAAGGATCTGGTAACGAGGTTTTATACGACAGACGGCATCGTCAAGGCCGTTGATGGCGTTAGCTACGACGTGCATGAGGGCGAGATCGTCGGCGTCGTGGGCGAGAGCGGCTCCGGCAAGAGCGTCACCGCGCTCTCCGTGATGAGGCTCATCCCGCCTCCGGGCGGTCGCATCGAGGCCGGCGAGGCTCTTCTTGACGGCGAGGACATGCTCAAGATGAGCGAGGAGCGTGTTCTTGAGGTTCGCGGCGCGAAGATCGCGATGATCTTCCAGGAGCCGATGACCTCTCTCAATCCCGTGCTCACCATCGGCCGCCAGTTGACCGAGGCGCTTGAGACGCACCTGGACATGAGCCGGGAGCAAGCGTCCAACCGCGCCGGTGATCTGCTGGAAATGGTCGGCATCCCGGACGGGCGTAATCGGCTGAGCGACTATCCGCACCAGTTCAGCGGCGGCATGCGGCAGCGCGTGATGATCGCCATGGGTCTGAGCTGCGAGCCGCGTCTGCTTATCGCGGACGAGCCGACGACGGCGCTGGACGTGACGATCCAGGCGCAGATTCTCGAGTTGATGCAGCGGCTGAACGAGGACCTGGGAACGGCCGTCATCATCATCACGCACAATCTTGGCGTGGTGGCGCGCTACGCGCACTGGATCAATGTGATGTACGCCGGAAAGATTGTCGAGTCCGGTCCGGCTGAAACGATTTTCAAGGATCCCCGGCATCCGTACACAATCGGGCTGCTCTCTTCCGTGCCGCGTCTTGATGAGCCGCGCAGGGCGAAGCTTGATCCGATTGAGGGGATGCCTCCCGATCTCATGAATCTTCCAGGCGGATGCTCTTTCCGCCCGCGGTGCCCGTTCGCGATCGACCGGTGCGCCGAAGAATATCCACCGTTTGAGCTGGTGGACGGGACGACAGATCAACACAAGGCGTGCTGGGTGGACGTGACGCAGGTGTCCGGCGCGCAGGCAGGGAGCAACTAATGACGCAGACAAATGTGGAAGTCACCGGTCACGGAACCGAGCAGTACACCGGTGACTATCTTCTGGAAGTCAATAACCTCAAGATGTACTTCCCGGTCAACTCCCGGGGAATCGTTCCCCGACACGTGGCCGATGTGAAAGCCGTGGATGACATCAGCTTCTTTGTCCGCAAGGGCGAGACGCTGGGTGTTGTGGGCGAGTCCGGCTGTGGCAAGACCACCGTTGGGCGCAGCATCATGCAGGTCTACAAGATTACTGCGGGCGAGGTCATGTTTGAGGGAGTCGATCTCGCCCAGCTCAGCCCGGGCCGAATGCGCCGGATGCGCCGCCGCCTGCAGATGATCTTCCAGGACCCGTACAGCTCCCTGAATCCTCGCATGACTGCCGGCTCCATCATCGGTGAGCCGATTCGCATCCATAACATGGCGAGCGGCCGCGGCGATTACGTGGACCAGGTGGAGGAGTTGCTGCGCGTTGTGGGATTGAACCCATACATGCGTGACCGATACCCTCATGAGTTCTCCGGCGGACAGCGGCAGCGCATCGGCATCGCACGCGCTTTGGCAGTGCGGCCGAGCCTGATTATCTGCGACGAGCCGGTGTCCGCGCTGGACGTGTCCATCCAGGCGCAGGTGATCAACCTGCTTGAGGAGCTGCAGGAGCAGTTCGACCTGACGTACATTTTCATCGCGCACGATCTCTCCGTCGTCCGGCACATCAGTGACCGCGTGGCGGTGATGTACCTGGGCAAGATCGTTGAGATTGCGACGCGCGAGGAGCTGTATGAGAACCCGCTCCACCCGTACACGCGCGCGCTGATGTCCGCAGTGCCGATCCCGGACCCGCTCGTTGAACGGCAGCGCGAGCGCATCGTGCTGACGGGCGATGTGCCGAGTCCGATCCGCCCGCCGTCCGGCTGCCGGTTCCACACCCGTTGCCCCATCGCGATCGATGTGTGCACCGAGGAGGATCCGGAGTTCCGCGAGATGGGCGGCGACCACTGGGTGGCGTGCCACCGGGTGTAGTCGCTCGATCAACCCTGAACAGGGCAGGGGTCGCAGTCGAAAGACTGCGGCCCCTTTCTTTATTGTCGGTGTATTGGAAATACTGAGCGAGTTATAGATTTCCCTATTAGAATTTATTCTCGCGGTCACGGACTTCTATTTCGGCTTTGCGTTTGAGCATGGCATTGCGGACGGCGTTGACGTAGCTCTTGCCGCTGACGCCCATCTTGCGGGCTCGGCGTCGTTTCTCCTGCCGCTTTTCACCGCGCGTAAGGCCGCGGCCAGCATGGTTGTTGCCGGACATGGCTGACTAGAGTCCGATTCTGGCGAAGGACTGGTCTACGTAGCGGGTGTAGTAGGTGTAGTCGAAGAGGGACTCGAGTTCGTCCGGGGGGAGATGGTCGGCGACGGCATCGCTCTGGCGGAGGAGGTCGCGGAAGTCCTGGCCGGTGTTCCAACTCTCCATGGAGGCGGTTTGGGTGATCTTGTAAGCCTCGTCACGGGTCAGCCCTTTGTCGATGAGGGCGAGCATGACGCGCTGGGAGAAGACAAGGCCGTGGGTTTTCTCTACGTTCGTCATCATGTTCTCCGGGTACACGACCATGCCGCCGATCACATAGGTGGCGAGATCAAGGATGTAATCGAGGGCCATGGTGGCGTCGGGTAGGATGATGCGCTCGGCGGAGGAGTGTGAGATGTCACGCTCATGCCAGAGGGCGACGTTTTCCAGCGCAGTGACTGCGTGGCCGCGAATGAGGCGCGCGAGGCCACAGATGCGCTCGGACAGCTCCGGGTTGCGCTTGTGGGGCATGGCGGACGAGCCGGTCTGTCCTGCGTGGAACGGTTCTTCCAGCTCAAGGACCTCCGTGCGCTGGAGGCCGCGAATCTCCGTAGCGAATTTCTCAAGGGAGGCGGCGCAGAGGGCTAGGGCGGTGACGAACTCGGCGTGGCGGTCACGCGGCACGATCTGGCTCGAGATATTCTCAACTTCGAGTCCAAGGAACCGGCAGGCGGTCTCCTCGACTTCGGGCGGCAGGGTGGCGTGGGTGCCGACTGCGCCTGAGAATTTGCCGACGCTGACGCCGCGCGCCGCCTGCTCAAGCCGCTGCTTCATACGGCGCGTCTCTTCCACCCACAGCGCGAGTTTGAGGCCGAGGGTGGTCGGTTCCGCGTGGACGCCGTGCGTGCGCCCCATCATGAGGGTGCCCTTGTGCTCGACGGCGCGGCGGGTGATGGCTTCTTCCAGCTTGTCGATGCCTTCGAGCAGGATGTTGGACGCGGCGCGGAGCTGGAGAGCGGTGGCTGTGTCCCACACGTCG
This sequence comes from uncultured Dehalococcoidia bacterium, assembly GCA_964405845.1. Lineage (GTDB taxonomy): Bacteria > Chloroflexota > Dehalococcoidia > UBA6926 > UBA6926 > VXMO01. The sequence goes on from CAYOPL010000029.1 coordinate 3,816, forward strand.
TTGGACGTGAGGCCCTTATGGATGTGGCGGCTCTCCGGGCCGAGGTCGCGGGAGATGGAAGAGAGGAATGCGGTCACGTCATGGCGCGTCGTCTTGAACGCCTCTTCCCAGTGGGGCATGTCGAAAGTGGCGCGTTCCAGCAGAGGGATGTCCTCCGCCGGAATCTCACCGTGCTCCGCCCATGCCTTGCAGACGGCAAGCTCAACCTCAAGCCATGTTTCGAACTTGAATTGGTCCTGCCAGACGGCCTTCATGGCGTCCCGGGCGTAGCGGTCGATCATCGCGTTACCCTCTCGATGCTCCGGCTCTTGGCGCGTTAGCCTTCCGACTGCTTTCGGCGGAACGCTTCGTAGCTTTCACGGACGTGGGGGTGCTTGAGGGCGAGGATGGACGCGGCGAGGTAGGCGGCATTGCGCGCGCCCATGGAGCCGACGGCGACGGAGGCGACGGGGACGCCGGGGGGCATCTGAACGATGGAATAGAGGGCGTCGAGGCCGTTGAGGGCGCTGCCGGTGGCGGGGACGCCGATGACGGGCAGGGTGGTGTAAGCAGACATGACGCCGGGCAGGTGGGCTGCCGCGCCTGCGACGCCGATGAGGACATCAATGCCGCGATCCTGCGCAGTGCGGGCGTATTCCGCGGTCTTGTCCGGCGTGCGGTGCGCGGAGAGGACGTTCGTCTCGTACTCGATGCCGAGGTCCTCAAGGACTTTTTGGGTCTGCTGAACGAGCTCCTCATCGGAGCGGCTGCCCATGACGATGCCAACGATTGCGGCCATTCGTGTTACCCCCTTTGGCGGTGCGCCTATAGAGATTATGGCATTAGTGGCTCACCCTTCGACAGGCTCAGGGTGACCGGGGGTAGGCTCAGGGTGAGCGGGAGTGGGCTCAAGGTGAATGGGATTCTTCGACGGGCTTGGGAGGGATGGCGCGGAGGGCGATGTCTTTGCGGTAGTGAGCGCCCTGGAATTGGACGCGGGCGGCGTTGGCGTAGGCCTTTTCACGGGCCTGCTCCATGGTGTCGCCGAGCGCTGTGACGGTTAGGACGCGGCCACCGGCGGTGAGGAGGTTGCCAGTTGCCGGGTCGATTTGAGTGCCGGCATGGAAGGCAATGGCATCGTAGTCGAGGGTGTTGAGGCCGGTGATTTCAAGGCCGGTTGGGTAATCGCCGGGGTAGCCTTCAGAGGCAATGGCGATGCCGACGGCGGGTTGGGGATTCCACTCGAGGTGGACGTCTTCGAGTCTGCCGGCGGCGGTGGCGGCGGCGAGCTGGAGGAAATCCGACGTGATGCGAGGTAGGACGACCTGCGCCTCCGGGTCGCCCATGCGGGAGTTGAATTCGACGACCTTGGGGCCGTCGTCAGTGAGCATGAGACCGACGTAGAGGATGCCGTTGTAGGGCGCGCCGAGTTCAACCATGCGGCGTAGGACGGGCAGGATGATAGTGTCGCGGATGTCCGCCATGAGCTTGTCCGTGACGAACTCCGGCGGGCTGTATGATCCCATGCCGCCCGTGTTGGGGCCTTCGTCGTTGTCAAATACGCGCTTGTAGTCGCAGGCGGGGGGTACGAGGAGCATCTGCTCGCCGTCGCAGAACGCGAAGACGGAGAGTTCGACGCCTGACAAAGCTTCCTCGATGACCACCGAATCTCCTGAGTCGCCGAAATCGCGGAGTCGCATGGCGTGGTGCAGGAACGTCACTGCCTCCTGCTCGGTTTGGCAGACGGCGACGCCCTTACCGGCTGCGAGGCCGTCCACCTTGATAACGAGCGGCGCGGGGTGGGTTCGGACATGGTCGGCCGCCTGCGAGTATTCGTCGAATCTCGTCCACGCGGCGGTGGGAACACCGGCGTCGTCCATGACCTGCTTGGCGAACGACTTGCTCCATTCAATGCGTGCGGCCTCGCGCGTTGGGCCAAGGCAGAGGATACCGGCTTCACGGACGGCGTCGCCGAGACCAAGGGCGAGCGGAGCTTCGGGGCCGATGATGACAAGCTCGATATTTCGTTCCTGCGCGGCCTGCACGATGGCTTCGGTATCGGTGGCGGCAATGGGGAGATTCTCGGCGATTGACGCGGTGCCGCCGTTGCCGGGGGCCACGTAAAGCTCTTCAAGGTCGGCGCTCTCACGGAGCTTGACGGCGATGGCGTGCTCACGCGCGCCGCCGCCGACGACCATGACGCGGGTGGGATTTGTGACTACGTTTGGGTGCGACAGGTGATGGGTATCCGGCATGGCAGGCTCACGCGGGAGCCGGATGATGTAGGGGTTGAATCTACCGCCGGGCTGGCGCGCGAAGAGGCCACCATCGTCAGCTTCCGTGAACAACACGCCGTCAGGGGAGCGAACACGGGTGGAGACGAAACGGGGGAAACGCGGAAAGAGAATCACTAAGGCAATGCCGGGGACGATGCCGATGACGGCCAGCACGATTGCGGTGTCGCGGGAGATGCCTCCGCCCCAGTACACGAGACCAGCGTAAAGGGCGATGCCGAAGAGGAATCCGATGGTGAGCCGCAACCAGAGTATGTGACGTATCGGGTTGCGGTTTGCCAGGAATGCGCCGACGCCGAGCAGGAAGAGCATGGCCCCCCACATCCCGAGAACGATGACGTTCACCTGTTCAAGGTCGAGGAGTTCGACGACGGGGCGCGGGAAGAGCGCGCATATGACGCCGATGACGATGAATGCACCGCCAAGCGTCATTAGGGTTACGCGCAGGAGGATTGATTTCAGCATGGGGTCACGGGGTTGGGATGGCCCTTCGACTACGCTCAGGGTGAACGGGGGTGGTTATTCCCACTCTATTGTTCCCGGGGGTTTGCTGGTGATGTCATAGACGACGCGGTTGACGTTCGGGGCCTCGTTGGCGATGCGTGATGAGATGCGAGCCAAGAGGTCGTATGGCAGGCGCGCCCAATCGGCGGTCATGGCGTCTTCGGAGGTGACGGCGCGGATGGCGATGACGTTCCCGTACGTGCGGAAATCGCCCTGCACGCCGACGGTGCGGGATGCGGTGAGGACGGCGAATGACTGCCAGAGCTCCCGCGTCAGGTTGGCGTTGCGGATCTCCTCGTTGACGATGGCGTCGGCCTCGCGGAGCGTGTGCAGCCCCTCTCGCGTCACCTCGCCGAGGATGCGGATGGCCAACCCGGGGCCGGGGAACGGCTGTCGCCAGACGATCTCATCCGGTAATCCGAGTTCCGAGCCAACGGCGCGAACCTCGTCCTTAAAGAGATAGCGCAGCGGTTCAATAAGTTCCAGGCGCATCTCCTCGGGCAGGCCGCCCACGTTGTGGTGCGTCTTGATGACGGCAGAGGCGGTGTTGTCCGCCGTCAGGCTCTCGATGACGTCGGGGTAGGTGGTGCCCTGCACGAGGAAATCCACCTCACCGAGCTTGCCCGCTTCCTCCTCGAACACCCAGATGAACTCCTCGCCGATGGTCTTGCGCTTTGTCTCCGGGTCGGTGATTCCCTCAAGGCGTTCCAAGAACCTGTCCGTGGACTCGCTGACGATGAGATTCATGTGGAGGCTACGCTCGAACGTCTCACGCAGGCGCTCCGGCTCGTCCTTACGGAGCAGGCCGTTGTTGACGAAGATGCAGGTGAGGCGGTCGCCGATGGCGCGGTGGACGAGGGCGGCGGCTACCGCCGAATCGACGCCGCCGGACAAGGCGCAGATCGCGTGGCCGTCTCCAACCTGCTCACGGACGTGGGCCACGGTGGATTCGATGAAGTTGGCCGGGTTCCATGACGGCTCGCACTTGCAGACCCTGAACAGGAAGTTTTCGAGCAGCTGTTTGCCATTGGGTGTATGGACGACCTCGGGGTGGAATTGGATGCCGTAGTAGCCGGTGTCGTTGGCCATTGCTGCGATGGGAGAGTTGTCCGTGAATGCCAGTGTCTGGAATCCCGCCGGAGGGGTGGTGACGTGGTCGCCGTGGCTCATCCACACCGGCATCGTTGGTGGCAGGTCTTCGAGGAGCGGATCAGCAATCGTGGCGGCGCGATGGAGCACAGAATGGCCATATTCACGGAAAGAGGAGTTCTCGACTGCGCCGCCAAGCTGGTGGGCAAGGAGTTGCATGCCGTAGCAGATGCCGAGGATCGGCACGCCTGCCTCATAGACCTCCGCGGGGGCCATGGGCGCGTCCGGTTCATAGACGCTTGCCGGGCCGCCGGAGAAGATGAATCCCTTTGGACGCAGCCGCTGAATCTCGGGCCACGGCATCGTGGCAGGCACGACTTCGCAATAGACGTTCAGCTCACGGATGCGACGGGCGATGAGAAGACTGTATTGGGAGCCAAAGTCGATGACGACGATGAGGTCGCGGGCAGGGGGCTGTTCCGTGTCTGCGTCCGGGTGGCGCGCCTCGGTGTGTTGGGCAATATCAAGGTAGGTCGCGATTTCGCGATCATCGCCGGTGGCGATGCGGTGGCTCACACCAGGTTGCTCGTTGCTCACGTGCGCTGCCAGTCCCCCAGAGGCGTTCGCGGAACCGACTCCCGCGCCACGCCGACGCCGTGACCATCACAGCGTCCCCATTGACGCTCAGCCTACTAACCGGTGCTATACTTGGTCAAGGAGTCACAACGTGACCGATCAAACCGTCGTAGACGAGGCAGAAGTCAAGGCAACGGACCCAGAGCTTCAGATTCGCGCAGCAGTCGTGATGCTTCGGGTTGGCGGAATAGTGTGCTTCCCGACGGATACTCTTTTCGCGCTTGGGGCTGACGCATTTAACGCTGAGGCGGTTGAGCGGGTCTACCGCGCAAAGGGCCGCGACCATGGGCAGGGACTGCCCGTGCTGCTGTCCGACGCGGAGCAGCTCAGCAAGGTGGCCATCGACCTGCCGGACAGCGCGTGGAAACTGGCTAGTCGGTATTGGCCGGGCGCGCTGACGATGGTCGTCAAGCGCTCGCCGGACCTGCCGGATATCGTCAGTGGCGGGGCGACGACTGTTGCTGTTCGCGTGCCGGACCATCCCATCGCGCGTGATCTTATCCAGGAATTTGGGCGGCCTGTTATAGGCACGAGCGCGAATCGCTCCGGATCGTCCGATGCCCGTTCTCTTGACGACGTGTTGGAAGAGCTGGGCCCGTGGCTGGACTATGCAGTGGGGGAGGGAACTCTGCCCGCCGGTCAGCCGTCCACAATCGTTGACCTGACAACCAGCCGGCCGCAGGTGCTGCGCGAAGGCGCGATTCCGTCGGATGAAGTCATTGCCGCTATCGCCGATTCTGATTCCAACGAGGGACAGAATCCGCGCGGCAGGCGCACGCGCGTTAGCTGAGCGGCAGCAAAAGGCATCGTTCGGACGTACTAACCGGTATGGGGAGGGACGTTCCGATGGAAGCCCCCGCGTCTCTCGACAGATTCCGTTCCACAATCGATGAGGCCATCGGCCGTATTCTGACGGACCGCCAAGGGCAGCTTTTTGACATGATGCGCCACCACCTTGGGTGGGAGGACGGCGCGCTGACGCAGGGCGGCAAGTATCTCCGGCCCACTCTCGCGCTAGTGACGGCGGAGGCGTGCGGGGGGAAGTGGGAGGACGCGCTGCCAGCCGCGGTTGGGCTGGAGCTGCTGCACAACTTCTCACTGATCCACGACGACATCCAGGACGAAAGCACGTACCGGCGCAATCGGCCGACGGTGTGGAGCAGGTGGGGGGCGTCACAGGCCATCAACGCGGGGGACGCGATGCATGCGCTCTCACAGCTTGTGGTGCTGCGGATGGCGGAGGACGGTGCGCCGCCGCAGAGCGTTCTCCACGCGGTACGGATGCTGGATGAAACGTGCCTTGCGTTGTGTGAGGGACAGACCTCAGACATGGATTTCGAGAACCGCGCCGATGTCACGGTCGACGATTACAAGTCGATGATCGGCAACAAGACGGCTGAGGCGTTCCGGTGCGCGCTGGAGATTGGTGGCGTGTTCGCGGGCGGATCGGCGGAGCAGGTGAGGCTGCTTGGCGAGGCGGGGTTTGAGATGGGCATCGCGTTCCAGATTCATGACGACGTGCTTGATATCTGGGGCGGGGAGATCATCGGCAAGGAGACCGCGCTGGATATCCGAGACGGCAAGAAGAGCTTGCCCGTCGTGTATGGCCTCACGCAGGGGGACTCGCCGGAGGCTGAGCAGTTGCGGGACTTGTACCAAAGTGGATTCGGCCCGGATGCGGTGGCGAACATCGTTGCCCTGTTGGAGTCGTTGGGCGCATCGGACTTTTGCGCGGCGGAGGCGGCGTCACACTGGGCAAAGGCGCGGGGAATGATTGAATCGGCGGGATTGCCGGATGATGGCGCGGCGGCGCTGATCGAGATCGGGGATTATCTGATTGGGAGAGAGATGTAGGGGGTGGATTTCGGCCTGCGCCGGAATGACGAAGGAGGGGCGGGTCATTGACCCGCCCCTCCTTGTTTAGTCGGGTTCGCGGCTGTTAGGCCGGGACGTTTGCGCTTAGGAAGGCGAGTGTCTTCTCCCATGCGTCAGCGGAGGCCTCGGCGTGGTGGCCCTGGCCGGAGTCATTGAAGAAGCCGTGGGTCGCGCCCTCGTAGATGTGCTTCTCGACGGACTTGCCACGGGCGTTCAACTCGCTCTCCAGCTGGTTCGCGCGGTCCGCCTCGTCGCTGCCGTAGACGGCGAGCACGGGGGAGTTGACGCTGTTGAGCAGGTCTGCCGGATCAGGGATGCCGCCGTAGTAGACGATGGTCGCGGAGACGCTGTCGTCCTCGGTCGCGGTCAGCAGGGAGACGCCGCCGCCGAGGCAGTAGCCGATGACGGCCACGTTGCCGTTTGAAAGCTCGGAATTCCTGATGTAGTCGATGGCTGCGCGAGTGTCGCGAACTGCGCGGCCGCGGTCAAGGCCCATCGCCAGCTTCTGCGCCTCGGATGGCTCGTTTACCACATCACCGTGGAACAGGTCAGGCGCGATGGCGGTGTAGCCCTGTCGCGCGAAACGGCGGGTGACGTCCCGGATGTGCTCATCAAGGCCCCACCACTCCTGGATCACGACGATGCCCGGGTACTTGCCATCCGCCATCGGATGAGCGGCATAGCCCTTCACCAGGTCAACATCGTGAGAGACAATCGTGTCCGGCATTCTTGTGTCCTCCCTATTTGGATTCTGCTTCTTGTGTGGGCATCCGCGCCGCGCGCGGATATTCTCCCCACCACGCCCCATCCTAGCAGTGTCGAATGGGAGTGTATAGACGGAGGCAAGCTGAATGGACGCGAGGACGGCGTTCCTTGCCGCTTGGCAGGGCAGACCGTAGACTTGTGTGAACCAACGGGAGGGGGCGGGGTAATCGCTAACCAATCCTTAACTGTCCAGGAGGCCGCGCAGCGTGTGGCAGAGAGCGTGGCCTCGGTCATCGTGGGTAAGGATGACGTCATCGAGTTGGCCATCACGGCGTTGCTGTGCCGCGGGCATATTCTTTTTGAGGACGTGCCGGGGAGCGGCAAGACGACGTTGGCCAAGGCGTTGGCCGCCTCATTGGGCTGCACGTTTAGTCGCGTGCAGTTCACGCCGGACCTGATGCCGGCGGATATCACGGGCATCAACTACTACAATCAGCGATCCGGGGACTTTGAGCTCAGGAACGGCCCGATCTTCTCGCAGGTCATGTTGGCCGACGAGGTGAACCGGGCGACGCCGCGAACGCAGTCGGCGCTTCTGGAGGCGATGCAGGAAGGGCAAGTGACGATCGAAGGCGAGACGCTCCCGCTCCCCGCGCCGTTCATGGTTATGGCCACGCAGAACCCCATTGAGCTTGAAGGGACGTTCCCGCTGCCGGAGGCGCAGCTGGACCGGTTCCTGATGCGGTTGAGCCTCGGATTTCCCACGGCGGAGGAAGAGGCGCGGATGATTCATCGATTCAACGCGGATGACCCGCTGGAGCGTGTGCGGCCGGTCCTTTCGACCCAGGAACTACTGTCAATGCAGGACCAGATTGCGACCGCGCGGGTGGAACCGGCGTTGGAGGACTACATCATCGGCATCGTTCACTCGACGCGCGATCATCCGTCACTTGATCTCGGGGCAAGCCCGCGGGCGTCGCTGGCGCTGCACCATACGTCGCAGGCATTGGCGCTGCAGCAGGGGCGGGACTATGTGACGCCGGACGACGTGAAGCGTCTTGCGCCGTACATTTTGACGCATCGCGTCATTCTGAATGCGCAAGCGCGGCTGCGCGGGCTGACGTCCCTTGATGTCGTGGACGACGTTCTCCGCACTGTGCCCGTTCCGATCAGTGGGCAGCCGGAAGACGATGCCGTGGCCGAAGAGGTGGCCGCGGACCGCTAGAGATGCTCACGCTCACCGGGGGCTGGGTTGCTACATTCAGCCTGCTGCTGATCATCGGCCTTGCGACGGGGCAGGGGCTGCTGGTGGGGCTGGGCGCGCTGATCATCCTAACGTACCTGGTTGCGTATGGATGGAACCGCGTATCGCTGGCACGGGTGACGTTTGAACGGTCTCTCTCCGAAACACGAGCGTTTGTGGGCGACAACGTGACCGTCAATCTTCGCGTGACCAACCGCAAGGCGATTCCCATGCCGTGGGTCACGCTTGAGGACCAATTCCCGTCCGGGCTCGAGGAGGCGGACAAACCTCGCACGATTCGCGTGGAGCAGGGGACGTACACGACGACGCGGTCAACGTCGCTGGCGCGATACGAACGCGTGACGTGGCATTTCACGATGGCGTGTACGAAGCGGGGTTTGTATCGTTTCGGGCCGGCAAGCGTGACGAGCGGGGACGTGTTCGGGTTCTTCTTCAGCGAACGGCTTGAGCCTCAGTGGGATCACGTCATCGTCTATCCGCAGACACTGCCGCTGCCCGCGCTGGGGATACCGGCGCGGCGTCCGTTCGGTGAAGAGCGCGGCGGGCAACCGTACCACGAGGATCCGAGCAGACTGCGAGGGCTGCGGCCGTATGAGGCCGGGGACTCGCTGAGGCGCGTGGACTGGAAAGCGACGGCACGATCGCAGGCGCTGACCGTGCGACTCTTCTCGCCGTCGGTCTCGGAGACGATGATTCTTGCTCTGAACGCGCAGACCTTGACGGCGGCGGAGGGACAGTGGGGGTATTCGCCCCTGCTGCTGGAGCGGGGAGTGACGGCGGCGGCGTCCATCGCTGAATGGGCGTATGCGCGAAAGATGTCGTTTGGGCTGATGACGAACAGCGTGTCGCCGTTGACGGACGAGCCGATACGCGTGCTGCCGAATCGCTCTCGCCAACAGTTGACGACGGTGCTGGAGAGCCTCGCGGTGGTGACTCCGCTTGGGCGGCAAGCGATGGGACAGTTCCTGTTGGAGCAGACACGACGGCTGCCGGTTGGCGCAACTATCGTCCTCGTCACGAGCGTGATCGACGAGGAAACCATCGACGCGCTGCACAGCCTGCGGCGGGCGGGCGCAAAGCCAAGCGTGGTCTGGACATCGGAAACGCCGTCTCCGCTGCTGTCCGATCCGGACATCATCGTGCATGAGATCGGGCATCAAATGGCGCAGTTGGAGCACGAAGCGGTCTTTCGACCGGGCGTGACGCGTCGTGTTGAGCACGCCGTTCCACCAGAGATGGTGACGCCATGAGATGGGCGCCGCTGGCATTGGAGGGGACGCGCCTCACGATGGAGGTGGCGTGGATCACCATTGCAGGCGCGCTTGCGCTGCTGATGATTGGGGCGGGGGAGAGCCTTGTGCCCGTTTGGCTGGCACTGATCGTCACGGTATCCGGGTATGTGCTCACGCGCTGGATTGTTCCCGCGGGCGCGACCATGGCGGCGGCACGGGGCATCGTGGCGGGCGGCGGCGCAATTGTCATCTATCTCGGAGTCGTCATGCTGCCGCAGGTGGGGTGGGATTTTTCCTGGCCGCTGTGGTTCTGGCAGGACTGGCAGGAAGGGCGGCACCCAATCGTCGGCGGCATCATGCTCGGCGTTTTCTGGTGGCGCGGCACACACCTGGGGCAGGAATTCGTCTGGGTAAACAACCTCGCGCAGTCGTTCCGTATCGGTGTTGCCGTGGTGGTGGTGGGAGTGGTCGTTGACGTCCTGATTGAAAGCTATTCCGGCGCGCCCATCCCCACGTTCCTCTTCTTTGGAATGGGCATTGCGTCGTTCGCGTTGATCCACATCACGTCGATGGACCCGGAGCAGAGCGCCGGTCTCCGGGACTGGCCTCGCATGATGGCGTTGACCGTGGGGGGCATCCTCATCGGAAGCGTCCTACTGGCCGTGTTGGCGGAGGGCCAGTTGGGGCAGGTTGCGGGGATGGTGATCGGGTTCGCAGCGAGGCTGTTCCTCCCTGTGCTGGTTGTTATTGGCTGGGTCTTTGAAATAATCATCCAGGCATTTGTCTGGGCGTTCTTCCAGGTGATTGGCTTCTTTGCCACGGACGGGGAGAGCGTGGAGCTTCAACTGCCGTCCGCGCCCGATTTCGAGCGCATATTCACCCGCAATGAAGAAGAGAATCGGCTGCTGTATTGGCTGTCCCGCATATTCGGCTGGGCGGCGGTGACGGCGGCGGTTGTCGGAGTTGCGTGGTTCCTGTGGCGGCTGTTCAGCGGCTTCCGGGGTCGGCGGTCACAAGGGGAGTTGGATGAGGAGCGGGAGCGACTGCAGGGCGAGACGACGATTGTCGAAGACCTTTCGTCCGCGCTGTCGGCGCTGGCCGCCCGATTCCGCCGACAACCCAAGCACGACGATATTACGGCTGACCTGGACCCCAACAATCCTGTGTCCGTCGCGTTGGGCGCGTACCGGGGGTTGGTGGCTTTGGCCGACGATCATGGGGTTGCACGCGAGGGATGGGAGACGCCGGAGGAGTTTCATCCGGAACTCAGCCGGCTGTTCGTTGGGCAGGATGTTGCCATCTTCACTGATTCGTTTGTGCGGGCGCGGTACGGGGGAATCCCGCCGTCACGAGAGGACGTGGGGCAGATACGCGCCATCTGGGCGAATATCCGCGAGCTGTATCCGCCTCCGCGTCATCGACCTGAAACGAAACCGGCGGTGGCTACGGATGAAGAGCGGCCGATCCGCGCGCCGCTGCCGCGCTGGATGCGTGTCCGTCCGGACCTGCGGCCACACGAGGAAAGCCCGCCGCCCGGCATGGGCCCGGATGACGCGCGCATGATGTAGGCGGCGCAGTCAGTTAGGCAGAGAAATAACGTCGAGGGCGGTGAGGGCGAGGACGCGAACGACTTGCTCCATGTCTGGGATGCGGACGTATTCATCCGGGATTGTGTCTGACTCGGACGCGCCTGCGGGGCCGTAGAGGAGGCACGAGACGCCGGCACGCCAGAGGTGGGTGGTGTCGTCGCCGGTGTAGGAGCCGGGAAGAACCGTGCCGAAACCTTCAGGTTCGCGGCCCGTGACGGCGCGGAAACTGCGCAGTACGGCGTCCACGATGTATTCGTCTTTCGGCAGATCAAACGGCTCCATGACGCGGGTGAACACGCGATGTTTCGGGTCGGGCGGCATCTCGATCTCATAGTTGAAATCGGGGTCGTCGGCCTTGATGGCGTCCAGAACACGCTCGATGTCCGCCCGGACGGATTCGGAGGACATGCCGGGGAGGAATCGCACGTCGACGAGGGCGGTGCAGAAGTCAGCGACCCAGTTTGGCCCCCGGAGGTCATAGTCGCGCCCGCGTCCGCCGATAATCGCGCCGACGTTGATGCGGGGGAGGCCGGGAAGGTCTTCACGCGGGGTGTGGGTGAACTCGACGGCGTTGAGGGCAGGGATGGCTTTCGCGAGGTTGGCGATGGCGTCGACGGCCTCGTCCTTGCGGACGATGTGGCGCGAGTTGCCAATGATGTGGACGGCGAACTCAACGACGCCGGCGTGGGTGGTCAGGATGTTGTTCGCGCCATGCGGCTCCGGGATGACAGCCATGTCAGCGAGGGGGCCGTTCTCACAGAGGTAGAGCGTCCCCACGCCGCCCTGCAGCTCGCCGACGACACATGCGAGAACAATGTCGCCGCGCCGTTCCACGCCCGAGGTCCGCAGCGCCTCCGCCGCGGTGATCATGGAGGCAATACCAGCCTTCATGTTGCGGATGCCCGCGCCGTAGATGCGGTCGCCCTCGACGCTGGGCGTCCACGGGTCGCGTTTCCACCCCATCGCGAGGGGGTCTATGTCCGTGTGGCCGTTCAGCATGAACGACTTGCCGCCGCCCGTGCCGCGCAGGGTGGCGATGGTCTGGAAACGGCCGGGCTCGACTTCCTGCTGTTGGACTTCATATCCGCGGTCGGAGAGGTAGGTGGCGAGGAACCGGGCGATTTCAGTCTCTTCCGTCTTGAAGCTGGGGATGCGTACAAGTTGTTCCGCGAGACTCGTCATCTCGTCGGTATTGATACTGTCGAGAACCTGTTGAGCTGCGTCGGTTGTCATGGTGAACTCCTCTAGTCGTTGACCGGCATGATGTCCAAACCGACCTGGTAGTATCTTTTGCCTCCCCTGCGGCCGATTCGTCCGAAGCCGGGCAGAGGAAAGTGGCAGGAGATGAGCGGCGTGCCTTTGTCAGCGGCCTCGTCCAGCATCTTGCGACGCGCCTCAGTGGACATTGGCCAATCGACGTCAAAGATGCAATTCCAGTCGTCCTCGACGACCTGCGCCGGGTGGATGAACACGTCGCCCTGGATGATGGCATCCTCGCCGCCGGATGCGACGACAACGCTCATGTGACCCGGGGTGTGGCCGGGGGTGTGGACGGCCCTGACTTCGGAGGTGAGATTGGTGTCCTCGTCGATGATGTCGAGGATGCCGAGCTTGTCGAGGGGCTCCACGTCGCGGTGCATGAACGGGAAGGACATGGACGCCTGCGTCTCCGGCTTGCGGAAATGTTCAAGGTCGAGCGTGTGGACGACGTACCGGGCATTGGGGAAAGTCGGTTCGGTGGGTATTTCCTCTTCTCCCCAGATCGTGTTCCAGCCGGTGTGGTCGGGGTGAAGGTGCGAGAAGAAGACGACATCAACGTCACCGGCCTCAACCCCGCTGGCGGAGAGATTGTCCATTAGCTGGCCGAGTTCTCCCTCGATGGGGCCGGGGCCGTAGCCGGTGTCAATGAGGATCGTCTGTCCCTGCGAGCGCACGACGTAGCAGCCAATCTCAAGCCGGATGTGATTGCCCGCGAACGTGTCCGCAAATTCGTCGCGATAGTCGTCCCACGCCGCGACGGGCACGGCGGGGAAAAGCTCCGGCAGGGGACGCGGATAGATGATGTTCATGTCCGTCACGGCAATGATTTCAGCGTCGCCAACCTGCATAGTGAATTCGGACATGCTACCCCCTCCGCGTCTATCCTACCCCTGCCGCCGGGAACGTTCTTCGGTTGATTGGCGGGAGACGGACGGGCCGTAGCCGAGCGCGCCGTCAAGAACGGAGCGGGCGACGCGCAGGCTGAGCACCTCGCTCGTTCCCATGTAAAGGCTGAGGTGGCGGGCGTCACGATACATGCGCTCCAGCGGGTGAACTTCCATGTAGGCGTGGCCTCCGACGGCCTGCATGGCGTGATCGGTGGCGTGGACGGCGGTACGTGCGGACATGAGTTTGGCGGCGTTCAGGTAGGCGGCGTCGGCTTCGTCACGGAAACGGTCTTCATCCACCATGCGGGCGGCCTGGTAGGTCAGCAGCCTTGTTGCTTCGACGTTGACGGCCATTTCGGCAAGGTGGAGTTGGGTGGTCTGCAGGTCTGCGAGCAGGCCGCCGTAGATGCGGCGCGTGTTGGCGTAGTCGCGCGCGAATGCCAGCGCCTCCTCCGCCGTGCCGAGTCCGCGGGCGGCGAGCAGCGGCTGAATGGCGTTCATGCTGAGGCGGGCGATTTCCTCCCCTTGGCCGATGTCGCCGATCAGGTGCGATTCCGGCGCGCGGCAGCCGTCGAACGACCAATCGCAATGAGGCATTCCCTTGAGGCCCATGCCCTCATCGCGGCGGAGAAAGATGACGCCGGGCTGTGGGACATCGACGAGGAACGCGGTCATGCTTTCGCGCATGTCTCCGTTGTCGCCTGCGCCTGCAAAGACGATGAAGAAATCTGCCTGCGGCGAGCCGCTTATAAAGTCCTTTTCTCCGTTGAGGACGTAGTCGGAGCCGACTTTCTCGGCGCGGGTCACCATGGAGCCGAGGTCAGAGGAGGCGTTGGGTTCGGTCAGGGCGAAAGAGCCGCGTTTGCTGCCGTTAGCAACGGCGCGGACGTAGTTTTGGCGCATGTCATCCGCGCCGAACAGGCGCATAGGCCACGTGACAAGGGCGGAAAGGATGAGCATCTGGGCCGATGAAGCACAGGCCCGCGCGACCTCTTCAACGGCGATGGCGAGGCCCATCGTTCCCGCGCCCGTTCCGCCCTCGTTCTCAGGGAGCGCCAGGGCGAATAGACCCTGGTCGCGAAAGGCCTCAAAAATGTCCTGCGGGTATTCGCGATCCTGGTCGATTTGCCATGCGCGGGGCGCAACCTTGTCGCGGACAAGCTCGCGCACGGAGTGGCGCAGGAGGCGCAGTTCTTCGGACAGGGTATCGTCGAGAGTCATTAGCTTAGCGCGTCTATCGGGACGCTCGTGATTCCTAGTCGTCTGCGGCGCGTCCGCCGCCGTCGACACGCAGGGTGATGCCACTGACATAGGACGCCGCGTCGCTCGCAAGAAAGACGCAGGCCAGCCCCATGTCACGCGGCGTGGCGAGACGCTTGGCGGCCATGGTTTGGGCTTGGGCTGCGACACGCGCCTCGGCCTCGTCGCCGTAGCCCGCTCTCATGCCGACGGTGTCCGTGAGTCCGGGCGCCAGGGCGACGACGCGGACGTGAGGGGCGAACTCGGCGGCGAGTGTTTGGGTCAGGTTGGTGACGCCGGCCTTCGTGGCGGCGTACACGGGCTGGGCGATGGAACCGGCGAAGGCCGCGCCGGACGAGAGATTGATGATGACGCCGGTCTGCCGTTCACGCATGACGGCTCCCGCGGCCTGGCAGCAGAGGAACGTGCTCTTGAGATTGTTCCGGACGATGGCGTCGAATCCGCCCTCACTGATGTCCGGGAAGCGGGCGTAGAAGCTGCCGCCCGCGTTATTGACCATGATGTCCAGCCTGTCGAACTCACCGAGTGCAGCATTGATCACGGCGTTGACATCGGCGGCATCACGGGCGTCCGTGACGACGGGCAGGGCAGAGCGGCCAAGGAGGCGAATCTCATCCGCCGTTGCCTGAAGGTCGGCTTCGGAACGGGAGCGGTCCGCGACGGTGATACCGGCGACGACAACGTCCGCTCCAGCCTCCGCCAGCGCGAGCGCGATGCCCTTGCCGATTCCCTGACCGGCGCCGGTGACGATTGCCGTCTTTCCATCAAGGCTGAATTCATGCAGGCCGGGCATAGTTCCTCCTATTTGGCGATTGCTTTGTCCATAGTAACGGGGTTAGGGAGTTAGCCGGGTTGGAATATCTCGATTGCGTTGCCGGAGGGGTCTTCGACGATGACCTGTCTGCCGCCGGGGCCGCTGATGATGTCGTTGCGGAAGACCGCGCCCGCGTCACGGAGGGCAGCGGCGGTGGACTCGATGTCGTCGGTTTCAATGACGATGCGCGCCCAGCCGCCCGGTTCCGGTTGGCGGCCGTCGGGCATGGGACGGGAGGCGGAGGCGCGGGGCCCGGCAAGCCAGAGGCTTAGATCATCGCGCGTCACGATTGCCATGGCGGGGCCGTACTGTTCGGCGACCGAGAAACCGAACAGCGAGGTGTAGAACGCTACTGCCGCATCCACGTCTTTGACGATATATCGAACCGATGCCACAGCGCCTCCCATGTCCCTTCCACGCATCCTTATCGATCATAGCCTGAGCGGCGTCCGTGATACGTTAGTGTGACAGCGCGATTAGTGAGATTCACGCGCGAGTAGTCAAGGAAAAACGGTGGCAGCATCTCGGCACGTGGCCGCATCATCCAGCCTCACAGGCAGACGAGGAGTGCAACTCGCCACGCTTGTGGTGTTCGTCTGGTTTCTCGATTTCTCGATAGGTTGGCCTCTTGTATCGACGTACGCGACGGAGTTAGGCGCAAGCGAAACGTTGGCCGGATTTGTCGTGGCATCATATTCCAT
This sequence comes from uncultured Dehalococcoidia bacterium, assembly GCA_964405845.1. Lineage (GTDB taxonomy): Bacteria > Chloroflexota > Dehalococcoidia > UBA6926 > UBA6926 > VXMO01. The sequence goes on from CAYOPL010000029.1 coordinate 19,905, forward strand.
CACGAATCTGCCGGGTAACGTGATTGCAGGATATTATTTGGATCGGTTCGGTAGAAGATGGCCCATCCTCATAGGATTGGTGGTCACTGCAGTTGCTTTGCTCGGATATGGAGTCGCAGACAGCGCGTACTGGCTCTTGGCGGCTCGCGGTTTGCACGGATTCGGCGCGGCGGTACTGACCCCGGGAGCGTTTGCGATGCTGGGCGACGCCAGCCAGCAGAGCTCACGGGTCAGGACGATGGGACGTAGCGCGTCCGCGATTGCCTTTGCCGCCGTCCTCGGCCCGATGGCGGCAGGGATTCTCCAAGAGCGATTGGGTTATGAATGGGTGTTCCTCATGGCAGCTGGTTTTACCATTGCCAGCGCGGCTGCTTATTTCATCGGGTCGCAGGGAATGAGTTCTGCTTCGTATGAGGCGACGCAGCTCGAGGGCGAGGCGGCGAAGCCCGATCAAGACACGCTCAACGGCGCGTTTGACAAGCCTGGGCTGATCGTCGCGTGCGTCGTGGTGCTTGCGTATACGTTTGGAGTTGGGACATTGACAACGTATCTCCCGCTCCACGTGGAGGATCTGGGCGAGACGGCGAGGATGTCGGGCTACGCATTTACAGGGTTTGCGATAGCCGCGCTCATCGTCATGCTCGGCGTCACGGCAATTGTGGGCGATCGGTATGGGCGTCTCCTCGTCGTCAGTATTGGGCTTATTCCATTTGCCTTAGGGCTCCTCCTCATGGCGGCAACACAGAATCTATGGGCGGTGTTCGCCGGCATGGCCGTGATCGGCGTTGGATTCGGGTTGCTCTTTCCGGCTATGGCTGCTCTCGTGGCGGATTCCAGCGGCGCGGTGCGGCGTGGGCTGGCATTCGGTATTTTCTACGGCGCGTACTCACTGGGCGTGTCTGCGGGGGAAACGACGAGCGGTTTCATCGCCGATGTGTCTTCTGCAGCGCCAACTGGGACACCGTACTTGGTCGCAGGCATTTTGGCGATTGGGTGCATAGTTTTAGCCCTCGCCGCCATGAGTCGTGGGATTGGGGCAGTGCGGCGTGAGGCTGAGGTGGCATAGGCCGCTAGGTCTGCTGGTAGAGAAGTCGGGGCGCCCGGATTTGAACCGGGGACTTCCTGCTCCCAAAGCAGGCGCGCTGCCGGGCTGCGCTACGCCCCGTCTATCTCATTCTAACTGTAGTTCCCATTCACCCTTCGACAGGCTCAGGGCGAACGGGGAAGGTGCCGGGGTTTCGGTTCGGGCTATGAAGAGGAGCCGTTGAAGGGTGGGCGGCGGCGGAGGAAGTCTTCAAGGTCTTCGACGAGGTCCTGGGCGTCCGGGAACTCCGGTGAGCCGGGGGTGATGATTCCCGTGCTGCTCGGTCGACCCGTCTGTTGCTCCGCTTCCGTTTCGTCGTAGTACTGCTCCAGTTTGCGGACGTACTGCCGCATGGACGGTTCTTCCTCGATGGCCTCTTCGCATTGCTCATAGAACGCGGCGGACTCACCCTCCAGTTCACGGAGATCCGCGCCGATGCCCATGGACTGCCGCAGGGTGTCCAGGATGGCGTGGATGATGGTGGGGTTCGGTGAGGTCTGGATGTAGTGCGGCACGTGACCCCAAAAGCTGGAGGAGCCGATGCCACGCCGTTGGCACGCCTCCGCGATGACGGAGGAAATGCCCGTTGGGCCGTTGTAGGAGCCGCCGCGCGCGATGCCAAGGCGCTCCATGGTAGCTTTGATCTCCGGCGTCCTGCTGCTGCCGTTGACGTACGGCTTGCGGGTGTGAGGCACGGCGTTCAGCAGCGCGCCGAACGAGATGATGTGCTCGACGCCGCATTCGAGGATGAAGTCGACGAACTGGTCGCTGAATCGATTCCAGCGGAGATGCGGCTCGATGCCCGAGAAGAGCAGAAGCGGCTCCGTCGCGTCCGTGCCGGGCGCGAGATAGAAGCGGTTCTGTGGCCACGTGAGAGATCGGACACCGGAGTCGTCGACGTTGACGATAGGGCGGTAGTCCGTGAAGTTGAAGAACTCGTCCGGATCGAACTCGGCCACAAGCTCGGCGTTGCGCGCGCGTCCGAGGAAATCGACGGCGCCGGTGGCGGCATCGCCGGCATCGGACCAACCAAAGAACGCCATGATAACGGTGCGGACGTTTCTGGGAATCTCTCGGTGAAGACGAATGTCTTTCACAAGCCACCTCCGGTGGTATTGAGGCGCGTGAATCGCAAACTATACGGCATAGCTGCTATCATCGCCAACTCCACTATAACAACATTGCCCATGCCCACAGGTAGGCAATACGGAAAGGGTGGGCGGGCTGCGTGTATGATTGAAGTAGTCGTCAATCCGCAGCTCATTGTAAAGGCGATACATTGAATATTGAGAGAGTTATCCTTGCGGAGCCGCGCGGCTTCTGCGCCGGTGTAATCCGGGCCATTGAGGCGGTTGAGCTTGCCATCGCGCAGTACGGCCCGCCGATATACGTGCGGCGACAGATCGTCCACAACCTCTTTGTGGTTCGCGATTTGGAGCGGAAGGGCGCGGTGTTCGTCGAGGAAGTGTCCGCCGTTCCGCCGGGAGGGCGGGTCATCTTCAGCGCTCACGGCATCGCTCCCATCGTGCGGGAGATGGCCCAGGGGCGCGATCTTGATGTTATCGACGCCACGTGCCCGCTTGTTACAAAGGTGCACGTGGAGGCCGTCCGCTACGTCCGGGACGGGTATAAGGTTCTTCTCGTGGGCCACGCGGGCCATGATGAGATCATTGGCACGATGGGAGAGGCCCCGGACGATATCATCCTCGTCCAGGATATGGATGACGTGGCGAACGTCAGCGTTCCGGATGAGGAACGCGTGGCGCTGGTTACGCAAACCACACTGAGCGTGGATGAGACGAAAGACATCGTTGACGCCCTCAAGGCGCGTTTCCCCAAGATCCGAATGCCTGCCCGCTCCGATATCTGCTTTGCAACACAGAACCGACAGGACGCCGTGAAGCTGCTTGCGGAGGAGACGGACGTTGTTCTTGTGCTCGGCGCGGAGAACAGCAGCAACTCGCAGCGCCTACGAGAGGTGGCGAATACGGGGCAGTGCAGGGCATACCTGATTGACAGCCTTCAAGACCTTGATGAGTCCTGGCTGGAGGGCGCGCAGTCAGTGGGAATCACCTCCGGGGCGTCCACTCCGGACTCCCTCGTTGAGGAAGTCATCGCGCACTTTATGGCCTCAGGGGTAGAGGACGTGCGAACGCTGAAGGCGTTGGAAGAGAACGTCACATTCCTGCTGCCGCGAGAAATCGCCGGCGCGAGAGCCGGGTAACGCACCAAAAAAGGAAAACGCAGGCCGAAGGTCCGATAGTTCGGGTGGCCTGCGCTTCCCTGGGGGTAGGGGAAGATTGGGTGCTGTAAGTTCGTTTTTTAGGCCCTAAAGGGGCTTAGCGAGCAACCCTCCTGGACTTGCGGCGCAGGAACGGCGGGAGATCCAGGTCTCCGTCACCGAGCGCGTCGCGCAAGATCTGATCGACAACCTCGTCATCCTCAAAGGTGTCCTGAGCGGTCTCAAATCCCGTGGCGATGAGGGTCAGTTGGACCTCACCGTCGCTGGCGCGGTTAGAGACGACGCCGAAGATGATGTTGGCGTTGGGATCAACGGCCTGGGAGATGATCTCCGAGGCTGCATGGATTTCCGCCAATGAGAGGTCGGAACCGGCAGTGATGTTGTAGAGGACGCCGGTTGCGCCTGTAATGTCGATCTCGAGTAGAGGATTCTGAATTGCAGCCTTGGCCGCGTCCGTCGCTCGTGTGCTGCCGCGTCCGTTGCCGATGGCCATGAGGGCCTGACCGGACATGGACATGACGGTTCGCACGTCCGCGAAATCGAGGTTGATCTCACCGGGGACGGTGACGAGCTCGGAGATGGCGTGGACGCCCTGTCCGAGAACATCGTCCGCCATGCGGAACGCGTCATGCCAGGAGGCTTCGGTTCCGGCAACGGCAAGGAGCCGCTCGTTCGGGACGATAATCAGGCTGTCAACGGAGCCATGCAGGGCTGCGATGCCCTCTTCTGCCTGTCGGGCCCTGTGGGTGCCCTCAAAGGCGAAGGGTCGCGTGACGATTCCGATGGTGAGCGCGCCGGTTTCCCGGGCAACCTGCGCGATAACAGGGGCTGCGCCGGTGCCGGTGCCGCCACCCATTCCGCTTGCGACGAAGACCATGTCAGAGTTCTTGACGGCCTCATAGATATCGTCGCGGCTTTCCTCTGCGGCCTGTCGGCCAATCTCAGGGTTGCCGCCCGCGCCGAGGCCGCGGGTGATCTGGTCGCCAATCCGAAGGCGATAAGGCGCATCCGAGCGCGCAAGGGCTTGCGCGTCCGTGTTTACGGCGATGTACTCGATACCCGGGACGGCCTCACGAGCCATCCTGGAGACCGCGTTTCCGCCGCCGCCGCCGATGCCGAACGCCTTGATGCGAACCAACCCATCTACATCTTCAGGCAGTGACATATTCGTATTCCTCCCTTTCTGCCGTCTGCTCTCTAAACCCGCGCTATTTCCCGGCTTCTTTCCCGTTTGCCGGTACCCCGAGCGACCGACGCATTCTGCCTGCGCGCGGCACGCTCCGAGTTGTGGTTAGTCGATGTCTCAGTTGAAGGGGATTTCGCTCCGTTTCGCCCGCCGAACAGGCGAGAGAAGATGCCGCCGGACTTGCTGATCGGCGTGGAGCGGAACGCCGGATGCGTTAGGGGGTCCTTGATGGTTCCTGCCCAGACAAGGGCTCCAATGGCCGGGACCCACGACGCGTTGCCCGATGCGGCAAGGGGTATGCCCTCAATGCCGCGCGGCGTTGCCCAGTGAATGGGCATGGAGATCACGGAACGTCCGAGTTGAGAAAGGCCGTCACGCAGGATCGGCTGGCCGGCGATGGCAAGGCCGCCCGGCAGCTCGCGATCTCCGGCGATGCTCTCGATGGCGGTCTCCGTTAGAGAGAAGAGCTCTTCGGCTCGGTCACGGAGCGTTGCCACCATCTCCACCCGGTTAATGTCGATGCCCTCATCCGCGACCGTTATTTCGGTGCGACGCGGCCCGACTGTATCAGAGAAAGTTGCCACCTGATCCATCACGGCTTCGGCGGTGGGGTAGGGCAGATCGAGGGCGATTGAGAGATCGTTGGTGAAATGCTGAGCGCCAATCCCGATCTTCGCCGAACCAAGATATTGGCCGTAATGCATGACGGTAACGGTGCTGATCCGCTCGCCAATGGAAAGAACCGCAGCGCCGCGTTCCCGTTCCGTGTCCGTCAGCGCGGCGTGACTCTCCGCCACCGGCCCGGCCATCAGGGCAACTCTTTCGCTGCCGATGATCTGCGCGGCCTCATGGATATTTGCCGCCGTGTCAGCCTCACACGAGACGGACATTGAGAGAACTCGAAGGTCCTGACCCGTCTTGCCAACAGGCAGGCGCTCCGACTCTTTGCCGTCAAGCGAGTATTCCTGGGGAATGACGTGGATCAGGTGACGGTCATTGTGCGCGAAGGCGGGGCGACTCTTATTCAGGAGGCGCTCACCGTCCGCTTCAGTCACTGTTCCCCGGGCGGTTGGCCGGATGCTTGCTTCAGTCTCATGGAACTGGATCTGGCCGGTGGGAACGACAAATACGACGTTCTCAAGAGGGAAGTCGACGGACGTCCGCAGTTTACGGGAGATGACGGACAGAGCGTTCGCCAAGTCTCGCGCATCAATGACCTTCTGGTCTTCGATGCCTGCCGAGGGCGCCTCGATGCCCGTGAGCATCCGGGTCGATTCCGGGCGGTGCCGCGCAACGGCGACTCGAAGTTTCCTCTCACCGAGTTCGATGCCGGCTACTATCCGATCCATCTCTCGCCACTCCCCACGTTCTCACTGCTTCCCGTGCTGCGCTGCCTGCTTGTCCTCTCGTACCTGTGCTTTCCCCGCACTGCGCTGCTCTACTGTCCGATCTCCGGTCACGCCGCCACGCGTTCTGCCACCCGCAGCCGGGCCGAGCGGCTTGCGGGGTTGCGCGCGATCTCCGCGATGGACGGGGTGATTCCCTGTCGTCGCGCGAGCTTGACCGTCGCCGTGTGTCCGCACGTGCAGACGGGCTGGACGGTAGGGCAGAGGCAATCCTTTGCCTCCTGGTGGAGGAACCGCTTGACAATGCGATCCTCCAGGCTCTGGTATCCGATGACGGCCAATTTGCCGCCGGGGGCCAACAGCTCCAGTGCCTGCGGGAGGGCCGACTCCAAGGCCTGGAGATCTGCGTTGACGACCATCCGAAGCGCCATGAACGCCTTGGTGGCCGGGTGTATTCGCGCCGCGCTGCGCTGCCCAACTGCGAGCTCGATGCACTCAACGAGCTCCCGAGTCGTGTTCAGTGGCCGCCTCCCCATAACTGTCCTCGCGATGGACAGGGCCGACCACGTGTCCTCCTCACCGTACGTCCTGAGGAGGTCGATAAGCTCCTGCTCCGGGAGATCATTCACCAGGTCTGCGGCGGTGACGTCTTGCCGAGGGTCATACCGCATGTCCAGTGGCTGATCGTCCTGGAACGTGAAGCCGCGACGTATGGCCTGCAACTGCCGAGAAGACAGGCCAACGTCCATGATGATTCCCTGCGCCTGTGTGAAGCCGTGTGCGACTGCCACCTCTTTAAGGGACGCGAAGTTTGCCTGCACCAGCGTGTATTGCGCATTCGGCAGGTCCCCCAAACGGCGCGCCGCCGACGAAAGCATCTCCGGATCAGCATCCATGCCTAGTACCTGCGCGCCCGCGGAGATGAGCGCCTCAGTGACGGACCCCTCGCCAAGCGTGCAGTCGATGTACTTCGCGCCGGCATACGGCTGAAGCGTTTCGATGACTTCGTCCAGTAGGGCAGGGACATGGTAGATATGTGAATTCGCCACCATGACTCCCTCCTTGCTCCCGATCCTTTTCTGGTCAGGGGCGGCGGATTTGTATTCCCGCGCGTCCCTTTTTCCCCGTCGCACGAACAATGTACCGCCGAAATCATGTCATCCCCTAGAATTTGTCACGCGGTGTCCATTCAAAGAAAAACGCCACGAAACGTGGGCGAAATCATGATGTTGACAGCAGGCGAAAAACTGGTGGATGATTGTGCCAGCGAAAAGTTCATTTCGGGGAAGTGGACACGTGACAACAAACGCACGATCGCGCGGGGTGGCGCCTCCCTACGGCTCATACAAGAGCTGGGAGACATTCCTTGCTTTCGTGAAGACCGACCTCGATCCGTTGCCGGACCGGCTGGACAGCAGCGTTTGGCGCAGTACGCCGTTCTCAGGCTCAACGCGGTCGGCCATCCAGGGCGCTCTTCTTTTCCTGGGGCTTACCGATCCACAGGGGAAAACGGATAGGAGGCTTGAAACGCTTGCCAGATCGTCGAGCGACGAGGCGAAGCGGCAACTTCTTGCAGCGCTGTTTGATGAGAACTACGGGCCACTGCTTGAGGGCATCGATCTGCCCCGGGCCACACGCCAACAGATACAACAGGCGTTCAGAGCGGCCGGCTCCGGGAGTTCGACGGCGGACAAGGCGATCAGCTTTTTCGTGTCCTTTGCCAGGGACGCCGGAATCGAACTCCATCAGAGTCTTTTTTCGCGCATTCAGGGGGCAAGGACACGGCGAAAAACTGCGACTAACCGAAAAGAATCTGACGGACAAGACGAAAAAACGGCTGAAACCCCGAAAAATGAAATCGCTGACGAAAAACCTCTGCCGGTAAACGAAAACATCGTTATTCACCAGGATGGGATACATCCGACCATTCTCGGACTGCTTGAGATCCTGCCCAAGAACGGGCAAAGGTGGACGAATTCAGATAGGGAGAAGTTCAAGGTAGCCCTTGGCGCCGCCCTTGATTTAGCTTATCCAACCATTGATGACACCAACTCCCGGATGCTCTGACGGTGGAGCGCGAGGCATGAGCTGCTCGATAGACCCCGTGCAAGGCATATCGGAGTCGCGCTAGACTGCTGATATGAGCGATATTCGTGTTGCCGTCCTTGTTGCGAGCGATTCAGGGGCTGCCGGAGACAGGGCAGACCGAAGCGGTAAATTAATCGAGGAGTTGGTCACTGCGGCGGGCTGGATCGCTTCCGAAAAAGCTATCACACCGGATGATCGGGCCGTTATTGCCGCACAACTGCGCTCCTGGGCGGATAGCGGCGACGTTGCGCTCATCGTGACGACGGGCGGAACGGGCGTCGGGCCGAGGGACGTGACCCCGGAGGCGACGTTGGACGTGGTGGACCGTCTTGTGCCCGGCATGGCTGAGCAGATGCGCGCGCAGACCGTCGACAAGACTCCAATGGCGATGACATCGCGACAGGTCGTGGGTATTCGCGGGCAGACTCTCATCGTCAATCTCCCCGGCAGCCCAAAGGCCGTGCAGGAATGCATGGACGTTCTGATGCCGGTGCTGCCTCATGTTCTTGAGGTGCTGAGCCAACCCCGCACGGACGAGCATCCGACCCAACAGGCTTAACCGCTCCGGTGAAGGTTCACGTCGTTACACTCTTCCCCGGCCTTTTCCCCGGGCCGCTTGGCGAGAGCATCATCGGGCGAGCGCTGGACAGCGGCGTTGTTGAGCTGTGCCTGCACAATCTCCGTGATCAGGGTGAGGGGCCGCACAAGGTTGTTGATGACACGGCATTCGGCGGCGGGCCGGGAATGGTGCTCAAGGCAGGCCCGCTTGCGGCTGCCATTGAGGGGGCTCGTCATGGGACGGGTGACGGCAGCGGGAGCGAGACACCCGTTGTTTTGATGGACCCGCAGGGCGAGCGTCTGACCCAGAAGTTGGTGGACCGATTCGCCGTTCTGGATGACATGATCATCATCTCCGGACGGTATGAGGGAATCGACGAGCGCGTGCGGCAACGGCTCATCACGCATGAGGTTTCCATTGGCGACTATGTGCTGACGGGCGGGGAACTGCCTGCGATGGTCTTCATCGAGGCCATCGCGCGTCGAGTGCCGGGCGTGTTGGGCGGCGAAGACTCCGGCAAGGCCGACTCATTCGCATCCGGCCTGCTGCAGCATCCACAGTACACGCGACCCGCGGTGTGGGAGGATGCTGCTGTTCCGGAGATCCTGCTCTCAGGCGACCATGCCCGCGTGGATCGATGGCGGAGAGAGCAGTCGCTTCTGAGGACTCTGCAGAGGAGGCCGGATCTGTTGGAGGCGGCAGAACTTTCTGATGCTGACGTGGCGTTCTTGAGAGAGCGGGGGTGGCGCTCAGAATGATAGGGGATTTTTTGCTATTGGGCGGGGCTTGGTCGTATACTCACTAATGCTGCCGCCGACGCGAGATGCGGGCGGCGCCCCACACTATAGGAGCAACCACATATTTGTCACGTGTTTCCGCGCGTGGAAACACTCAGGAAAGGCGCTTGAATCATGGACGTCGGGCATCTGCTGACCTCAATTCCCAGGCAGCACCGTTATCAGCACGTCCGTCCGGGCGATACCGTCCGCGTGTACTACCGGGTTGTTGAGGGCGAGCGCGTCCGCACGCAGCAGTTGCAGGGCGTGGTTATGTGGATGACCCGCAGCGGGCCGAACGCCAACATCACCATCCGCCGCGTGATCCAGGGCGTTGGTGTTGAGCGCACATTCCTACTGAATTCTCCGCGGCTTGAGCGCATCGATGTTGTCCGGCAGGGCAAGGTTCGCCGCGCCCGCCTGTACTACCAGCGTGGCCGCACGGGCCGCCGCGCCCGCATCAAGACCGGCACGCGCGCCCGCCGCATTATCGAGGACGGCGCGGTGGTCGAGGCTGAGACTCCGGTTGCGGTGGCCGAGGATGATGTCATCGAAGAAGAGGTTGAGGCTGAGGTCGTCGAGGCTGAGGACGTTGTAGCGGAGGCGGAAGAAGCCGAGGTCGCAGAAGACACCGAAGAGGCGACTGAGGCTGAGGTGGAAACCGAAGAAGCTCCTGAGCCACCTGAGGCCGAGGATTCTACCGAAACTGAGGAGCCTGTGGCTGAAGAGACTGCCGAGGCTGCGGCGCAAGCCACAGAGTCCGAAGAGCCCGAGGCTGAGACTGTGCCGGAAGAGACCGATGCCGCCGCAGAGGACTCAGAAGACAAGGAAAACTAGCCCCCGCTCGTCATTCCCGCGAAAGCAGGAATCCATCCTCCTCTTGCTTGCCGTCCTGGCTCTTGTCCTTGCCGCTTGCGCGAACCCCGCCGCGTCACCTACTCTCGCCAACACGCCCGCGCCGCCAACCCTCTCTGAATCCGACCACGTCGTTACTGTCACGCGCGTCATTGATGGCGATACTGTAGAGGTATGTTGCCCTGAAGCGCGTATCCGCCTGCTTGGCATCGACTCGCCGGAGCGTGATGAGCCATTCTTTGACGAGGCGACCGAGCTTGCAGAGCAGCTTGCCGATGGGCAGAGCGTGCGCCTTGAGAAGTGTGTGGAGGAGGCTGACCGGTATGGCCGACTGCTGCGGCACATCTTCGTCGATGAGACACACGTCAACCGGGAGATGGTGTCCGCCGGCCTCGCCACAGCAAACGAATTCTCACTCAATCTCAACCCATGCTATGACACGGAACTGCGGGCAGATCAAGCCGAGGCGCAGTCGGCCGGCCGCGGCATGTGGGAATAACCGATCAACCACTGCCATTGAGCGTTCGGGGTTGGTGTAGTGCCGTACGCGCAGGTTGCCGTCAACTCGCCCGGAGCGGGGCGGCGTTCCTACAGTTATTCCATACCGGATGAACTTGCCGATCATGTGCGAGCGGGGCATGGGGTCATCGTCCCGTTCGGTCGGAACACGTTCCAGGGAATCGTGCTGGAAATCACGGACGAGCCGGGGTATTCCCGAACGCGGCCCATTGAGTCGCTTGTCGCCGATGATCCGGTTATCGCCGCACCGCTCATCGGCCTCGGCGAGTGGATAGCAGCGTACTATCACACCGATCTCTATACGGCGTACCGCCCTATGCTGCCGCCGGCGTTTGAACGGCGGCAGACGATCATCGTGCGGGTGACGGAGGCGGGGCAGGATGCAATCGAGAGCGTTTCACCGCGACGGGCAGAGATTCTGACATTCGTTTTGGCCGCCGGTGAGACGACCACCGCCGCCATCCGGGATGAGTTCGGCGCACGCGCCGCTCGCGACGTAACGGCGCTGACCGGCAGGGGCTACCTGGACGCATCAGAAGTATGGGAGGGGCCGCGCATCTCTCCTCGCATGGAGATTTTTGTCGAGGCGGCGCTCCCGGCGGATGAGTTGAGAACCAGAGCGGGGGAGCTTCGGGCGGCTGGGGCGTTTCGACAGGCGGATGCGCTGGAGGCGCTGGCTGCTAACCCGGGTGGACGTTTATCTGACCTGAGGCGTGTTTCCGGCGCGGCGCGTGGGTCCTGGGATGCGCTTGCGGAGGCCGGTGTAATCACCCTGGAGCAACGCGAGACGCGGCGTGACCCGCTTGCTGCGCGAGACACAATTTCACCGGTGGCTGATCTCGAACTCACTCCTCACCAGAAAGACGCACTCAATCACGTGACAGCGAGCATCAATGATGGCGCGTCTGACGTTTATCTGCTGCACGGCGTGACAGGGAGCGGCAAGACGGAGGTGTACCTGCAGGCGTTCCGACGTGTGATCGAGAAGGGCAGGCGGGGCATCATGCTGGTGCCTGAGATCGCGCTGACGCCACAGACGATCGGCCGGTTCTGGGAGCGATTCCCCGGTCGCGTTGCCGTCCTCCACAGCGGTCTCACTATTCGAGAGCGATACGACGAATGGCGGAGCATCGCGGAGGGGCAGTTCGATATTGTCATTGGTTCGCGGAGCGCCGCGCTTGCGCCCATGCCGGACGTCGGCCTGATTGTGGTGGATGAAGAGCAGGAGTGGACGTACAAGCAGGAGTCGCCTGCGCCTCGCTACCACGCCCGAGACGTGGCCATCGAGCGCGCCCGTCGAGAGAACGCCGTGGTGGTGCTCGGCAGCGCGACGCCGGACGTTGGCACGATGTACGCCGCGCTCAGGACAGAGATCACCCTGCTGGAACTCCCGGGGCGGATTACGACGGTTGAGGACGGCGGGGACACGGGATGGACGGAGCGGCCGCTTGCGGACGTAGAGATCGTCGATCTGCGGCAGGAGCTGTTGGAGGGCAACCGCAGCATTTTTTCCCGGGCGCTGAGAGAGGCGATGACCGACGCGCTGGGGCGGGGCGAGCAGGCGATCCTGTTTGTGAACCGGCGTGGGGCGGGGCAGGCCGTGCAGTGCCGCGCGTGCGGTCATACGATGCGATGCCGCCGCTGTACGACGGTCATGACGTACCACGCCGACGAGCGGATCGTGTGTCACCTATGCGGGGACAGTCGACGCTCCCCCACCCGCTGTCCCCGTTGCCGCCGCAACACCATCCGGGCCATTGGTATCGGCACGGAACGTGTTGCCGAAGAGGCAACGGCGGCTTTTCCGGGGGCGCGTGTGATTCGGTGGGACCGCGACGCCGTGAACGAAGCGCGGGGGCATGAGCCGATCCTCGGGGAGTTTGCGAATGGCCGCGCGGATATCCTTGTCGGCACGCAGATGATCGCCAAGGGACTTGATTTGCCGGGTGTCACGGTTGTAGGTGTGGTGAACGCGGACATCGGGCTGCACGCGCCGGATTTTCGCGCTTCGGAGAGGGTATTTCAGCTACTGTGCCAGGTGGCGGGCAGGGCGGGGAGAGGCCATGCGCCGGGCCGCGTGATCGTCCAGACGTATGAGCCGGAGAACCAGGCGATACAGGCCGCGGCGGCGCAGGATTATCGGCAGTTCTACCTGGAGGAAACGCAGTTCCGACGGCAGCTTCGCTACCCGCCGTATAGTCGCATGGCGCGGCTGACGTGCGCACGAACATCGCGACAGGACGCGCAGGAATCGGCAGTCCAGTTGGCGCGGATGCTGCGCGCTGAGATACGGTCGCGGGGCATGATGAACACCCGCGTAATTGGCCCTGCGCCAGCTGCGTGGGAGCGGCTGCGCGGTCGGTATCGCTGGCAGATAACGATTATTGCCGATGAGCCGACGGAGCTATTGGAAACGGTCGCGTTGCCCCCCGGCTGGACGGTGGACGTTGATCCGATGAGCGGAGGCTAGCAGAGAATACGCCAATTCACTGTTGCAGCCCTCAGCCATGCGGCGATACGCTCACGTGAGCGAAGGGCAATGGACGGAGGAAAACGGTCGGATGGAACCCAGAATCAGCATCATCACCCTCGGCGTATCGGATCTGGCGCGCTCGACGGTCTTTTATCGGGACGGACTGGGCTTCCCTGTCCATGACGCGGGCGGGGATGAGATCACGTTCTTTGAACTGAACGACATCATGTTTGCGCTGTATTCGCGGGACGATCTGGCCGACGATATTGGCCACCCGGAATTCAAAGGAACGCCGCAGCCGGAGATGCACGGATTCACCATCGCCCACAACGTGGCGTCGCGTGAGGAAGTGGATGCTGTCCTGCGTCACGCAGAGGGGGCCGGGGCAAGAATCGTCAAGCCGGCGGAAGAGGTCTTCTGGGGCGGGTATTCCGGCTACTTCGCGGACCCGGACGGGTTCCTGTGGGAAGTGGCCACCGGCGCCGGTTTGCCTGTCGATCCGGAGGGGGAGTGAATCATGTTCTATGAACTGAGGCAGTACGAAGCGCATACGTCACGGATCAACGACCTGATCGACAGGTTCGCGACCGTGACGACAAAGATGTTTGAGCGGCACGGCTTTCGCGCGGTCGGGTATTGGCGAGAAGAGGTGGGGATTCCGCATCGGGTGATCTATCTGCTCGCGTGGGAGAGTTGGGAGGCGCGGGAGGCGGCGTGGGGCGCGTTCTACGCCGACCCTGAATGGCCGAAGTCGATGGAGAAGTACGGCGAGACGGTCTCCCACATCACGAATCACATCCTGCAGCCACTGCCGTTCTCGCCGCTGCCATAGGGCAAGACAGACTGAGTCAGCGTTACTATGCGCGGCAAGGAAATGTGCTCTGGATTCCCGCTTTCGCGGGAATGACGAGTGGCGGCGTCAGGAGATTATGGAGCGGCGGCGGTTGGTGTAGTAGTCCACCACGATGTATTCGCCCAGCCGCTCCGGCGACGTGTAGAAGACGCGGCCCTTGTTGATCCGTGTGATCTGGTCCACGAATTCCATCAGATACGGGTTCTGCTCCAGCATGAACGTGTTGATGGAGATGCCCGAGCGTGTTGTGCGGGCCACCTCTTTCAGCGTCTCCTGGATGGTGCGCGGGCTTGGCGGGTACTGGAGGAAGATGCGGCCGTTCTCGATGTGTGCCGTCGGCTCGCCGTCCGACACCATGATTATCTGTTTGTTGCCACCCGCATGGCGTGCCAGGAGCTTCTGGGCCACGACCAAGCCGTGCTGGATGTTGGTGTACGGCTCGAACTCGTCCCAGCTGAGGTAGGCGAGGGTCTCCGGCTTCATTTCCCGCGCGTAGGTTGAGAATCCTACCACGTACAGGCTGTCGCGGCTGAACTGCGTTCGAATCAGCGTGTCCAGCGCCAGCGCGACTTTCTTGGCCGTCACAAAGTTGCCGCGCATCGCCATTGAGAGGCTGAGGTCGATCAGCAGCACCGTTGACGCCTGCGCCATGTCCTCCGTCTCGCGGACCTGGAAATCGTCCGCCTCCAGCCGCACAGGCACCCCGTTGCCGCTGCGCATGACGGCGGATTGCACGGTCCGGCGGAGATCGACATTGAATTCGTCGCCGTATTGGTAGGGACGGGTGGTCTCCGTCGGCTCGCCGCCGCGTCCCCGGATCCGCGCGTTGTGGCGGCCGGTGTATGTGCGCCTCAGGTAGCCAAATATCTCGGCCAATGCCTTCTCACCGATCTTGCGGATGCCGCGCGCGGTGAACTCATGCGAGCCGTCGTCCGATTCCCGCAGCAAGCCCTCCTCGACGGCTCGCTCGGCCAGTTGGCGCAGCTTCTCCAGTGACTGCTCCGCGTCCTCTCCCAGGATCTCGCTGACGCGCTCGGAGTCGATCTGGTTGATGTTCCCGCCGCCGTACAGCGCCTTCTTGAGATCGTCTTCAAGGTTGTCCATGCGATTCAGCTCGTCCATCAGGTTGAGGGCGTCCTGCAGGGCGACGGGCTCATTGCCGCTGAACCTGAATTGCCGACCGAACTCGCCGCCAACGCGCAGCATGTCAAGGTTCACTTGCAGCTCCGCCATCTGCTGGGCCAGTTCCGGGTTGTCCAACATTCCCGAGATCATGTCCTGCAGCTGTTGGCGCTGGTCCGGCGAGAGGCTGCCCATCAGCGACTGCGCTTGCTGGGCCTGCTCCTGGAGCTGGTCGATGAGCTGCTCGATGTCCTGCGGCGGCGACGCGCCGAAAGCGCCGCCCCACCGCTCCATGAACTCATCGAACCCGGTGTCCTCATCGCCACGGATGTGGCGCTGCAACATGCCGTTGAGTTCCTGCATCATCTGCGCCGCGGCGTCGATGTCCTGCTGCGTGATGTTCTCGAGATTGTCGCGAAGGTCCGAGAATTGGCGGTCAACGAACTGCTGTTGGATGAGGTTCTTTAACTCTTCAAAAAGGCGCTGCGCCTCCGGGTCCATGAACTCGTAGTCATTGAGTTCACGGACGGCATCGCCGAGGTTCTCAGGCAGGGCATTGAGGGTGGCCTCATTCTTCTGCGCCATCTCCTTGACGCGTTCGGCGAGACGGGCGGCGGTTTCGGGGTCGATGCCGGCCGGGGGATTTTCAGTTGCCGACTCCGCGGCATCCACCCGCTCCTGGATTCCCTGTCGTTCTGTGTCGATGACCTCTTGCAGTCGATTGCGGAGGTCGTCAAGCAGGCTGCCGAGGTCGTGTTTGCGGAGGATTTCCTGCCGCTGTTCACGCAGGCGGCGGAGCATATCGTCCATGCCCTGCACGTCGACATCACTGTCACGCGGGTGCGTGCCCCGCCGCATGATTGATCGGAGAGACGCGTCGATGTCCCCGCGGGCGAGAACATCGTCCATCAACTCATTCAGCAGGGCTTCCTCAGCCGCCTCGTCGAGGAGCTGCGTGCCGTCCCAGCGAGAGAACCGGTAGATCGGCGCCACGCCTCAGCCTCGATAGCGGTAGCCACCCTCGTGTCGGTCTTTGTTGATCTTCCTGCTGAGGTGCAGCCCGTCCAGCACGAACTCCACGACCGACGCCTGCGCCGCTACCGAGCGCTTTACGTCAAGTCGATTGGCCGCATCCTTTAGCTCCGGCAGGTCCTTGAGCCAGCCGGACAGTTCCTTGGAGGGAACCATGTCGCCGGTGTCGATGGACAGACCCTCGTCAAAGCGCCGGATGATGGCATCGAACTCGTTGACGGAGAAGTGGTTGTTGAAGGTGTTGAGCACGGCGCGCTTGGTCAAGTCTTCGATGATGCGCGGCTCGCGGCCCTCTTCCACGCTCTCCAGCTCAACCTTGCCAGCCGTCGACGTGAGGAAGTAGGACATGTCGCTGACGCGCGGCACGGCCTCCTTCTCCTTGAGGCGGAGGGCGCGGCGGACGGCGTTGGAGGAGATGGTCTCATAGTTGCCGATGGAGACGCGCACGCTGACGCCGGAACGCTGGTTCACGTCGCCGCTCTTGCGGGCAAGATTCGTGAACTCGGCGACGACTTCCTTCATGTAATGCGGCATGGTCAGGTTCACGCCGACGTCCGCGATCTCCTCGCGCTCCGCGTCCATGATCTCAATCTCATGCTCGAGCGTCTTGGGGTAGTGGGTGCGAATCTGCGCGCCGAAACGGTCCTTGAGCGGGGTGATGATTCGCCCGCGGTTGGTGTAGTCCTCCGGGTTGGCGCTGGCAATCAGGAACAAGTCCAGCGGGAGCTGGACCTTGTAGCCCTTAATCTGCACATCGCGCTCTTCCATGATGTTGAACATGCCGACCTGTATCCGCTCCGAAAGGTCGGGCAGCTCATTGATGCAGAAGATGCCGCGGTTGGTCCGGGGGATGAGGCCGTAGTGGATGGTGAACTCATCCGAGAGATAGCGTCCCTCGGCCACCTTGATGGGATCGACCTCGCCGATGAGGTCCGCGATGGTGATGTCCGGTGTGGCGAGCTTCTCGCCGTAGCGGCGCTCACGGGGCAGCCATGCGATTGGTGTGGTGTCACCCTCCGCCTCCACGCGAGCCAGGCATGAGCTGCACGTGGGGTTGTACGGGTGGTCATTGATCTCACAGCCCTCGATGGTGGGTACCTCGGGATCGAGGAGGCCAACGAGAGCGCGGATGATGCGGGTCTTCGCTTGTCCTCGCTCGCCAAGCAGGATGATGTCCTGCCCTGAGAGGATAGCGTTCTCGATTTGCGGGAGAACCGTTTCCTCATAGCCGACGATACCGGGGAAGAGTTCCTCGCCTGTCCGAATCCGCGCCACAAGGTTCTTGCGAAGCTCGTCCTTGACGTTAAGAACGCGGTATTCGCTCTGCCTCAGTTCCCCAATCGTCCGCGCCTTGGCCATTGTGTCTGCCTCCCCCGCCTTGTGATGCGCGCCACCCAATAGCCGGGCAGGGCGTTGCCCTATTGTCCGTTCGCCGTCCGAGCGTGTCAATTTGGCAGCTAGTCCGCGATACCATTGAAGGACGGATGGATTCCCGCCTGCGCGGGAATGACGGGTGGGAGGTGATACGTGCCCTTGCTGCTAACTGAACAGGATGTCCTTGATCTTTCAACGATGGACGACGCTATCGCGGCGCTTGAGAGCGCCCACAAGAGCCAGGGGGCGGGCAGGGCGGTGAACGATCCGCGCCGCCGTCTCCGCGCTCCGCATGGAGCTGTGGCCATCATGCCGGGCGGTGACGCCGAGACGGGATTCCTGGGATTCAAGACAGCGTTCTATGCCGCGGGCGCTGTCCACGTTCTCCTTTATGACATGACTGAACGCAAGCTCGCGGCGATTGTCCAGGCGAATTGGCTTGGCACGCTGCGCACGGGAGCGGCGAGCGGCGTTGCGACAAAGTACATGGCGCGAGAGGACGCGGGGCAGACAGTCGGAATCATCGGGACAGGCATGCAGGCGCGGACGCAGGTTTCTGCGGTGTGCGCGGTGCGGAACGTGTCGCGGGTTCTCGCCTATGGGCGGGACGAGAACCGACGCAGGACGTTCGCGGAGCGGATTGGCGAGAGGGTAGGGGTTCCGGTGGAGCCGGTGGATAACGCGCAGGTTGTTGGCGAGGCGGACATCGTGATTACCGCGACGAATGCGTCGTCACCGGTGTTGGAGGGCGTGTGGCTCAAAGCGGGGGCGCATGTGAACGCCATCGGCTCGAACTCATTGCTTCGCCGGGAGATTGATATGGAGGCCGTAAGAAGGGCGGACGCCATTGTGGTTGATGACCGCGAGCAGTCTGCTTTGGAAAGCGGTGATCTGCAGGAGCCAATCGAGCGCGGGATCGTTGATCTGGCGAGGCTGCCGGAGCTTGGGGACGTTGTTGCCGGTGGCCAGTCCGTCCGCGGATCAGACAGTGACATCACGCTGTTCGAGTCGCACGGCATCGGGTTGTGGGATGTTGCGCTGGCGACGCAAGTGTACCGGGCGGCGGTGGAACAGGGCAGAGGGACGCAGGCGGATATCTAGGGTTGTCTCTCCTACTACACTGGATATGGGGAAAGCGCTAGCCCAAGCCGATAAGGAGAATTGATATGACGCAAACCGAAGCGGAAATCCTGATGTACGCCACGACGTGGTGCCCGGACTGCGCGCGGTCAAAGCGCCTGCTGGACAAGCACAACGTCAAGTACACCTGGATCAACATCGAGGAAGTCCCGGAGGCGGCAGACACTGTGCGGCATCTCAACAATGGAATGCAGGTAGTTCCGACAATCGTGCTGCCCGGCGGGCGTGTTCTGGCTGAGCCGTCCGATAAGGAGCTCAGCGCCGCCCTGGGCCTGAGCTAGCCCACACACAGTGGCAAAGACTCTACCCAAGACATACCTCACCACGTTCCTGCTTCTCGCGGTTCTAGCTGTCGGCGCCGGGCTATTCGCGGCGTGCGCCGAGACTGAACCTGTCACGGATGCGGAGACTGCCGAAATCAAGTCGGTGTTGGATGACCGTTCATTCCGGCAATTCGACTCGGGGGTGGACGATAGCCCACGAAAAGGCGTCATCATCGATTTCTTTAGCGGTGTAGAAGTGTGGGCGCAGTACGCGGAGGGTGACTACGCCGTTGATGAGTGGCGGATATACGCGTCCGACTACCGCATCGAGAAGTCCGGAGGTCTCTCCAACATCACCATCTACCTTGAGAACCCGGGTAGTGAGCGCATCCTGACGGAGCCGTGCCAGGACTGCATCCCCATGGACGGTTTTTCTATCTCCATACGCAACGCCCTTGATGAGGACGATATACGCTTCCGGTTGAATGATCCGAACGATGTGCTGCCGTCCCCGTTCCCGGTGTTTACGTCGTGGACGCGTTTCTCCGAGGACGAATACTTCGAGTAACCTTCGGCCCTATTGAGCAACGTTCTCGGCAGCGGATGCCTGCTCTATTCGTACCAGCCGGACGCGAAGATGTAGCCGTCGTGCAGGACGGCCCACGTGTGCTTGCGGGAGTCCTCGCCGGTGCCGGGGTTGCGAATCACATATTCGATCCAGACGCCCTCTTCCGTGGCGGCAAGCAGGTCATCCCCGTAGAAGTAGCCTGTTGGATCGACGCGTAGGGCAGGGTCACGATCCCTCAGATCAGGATTGAAGTGGCCGATTGTGCGGCCGGTATCCGTGTCTACGATGACCACGTACCACTGTTCATCCACGCTTATCGGATCGCTGTAATACTCGAGAGCCACGTCCAGCCCGGAGGAGTTGTACAGGTTGATTGCCTGTTCCACAAGGGCCTGGGTGTATTCCGGCTCATCGGACTTGGGAGGGCCGTCCTCATACCAGCCGGAGCCGAAGATCAGGCCGTCATGCTCAACCAGCCATGAGTGCTTGGTCTGGGAGCGGTTGGACGTGGGATTGTAGAAGATGTACTCGGACCAAGCGCCGTCTTCCGTCGCGTCATCCGCCACGATTTGGCCGGACGGGTAGCCGTTCACGCCTGTGACATCGACGAGGGGCGTGCCAACAAGGTCCCTGTTCGCGCCATGCACGATGAGTTGACCGGTCTCATCGGCTATGAACATGTACCACTGGTCATCAACACCGCTCGGGCCGTTGTAGTAGTCGATTAGCGCCTGTCGGCCGGATGCCTCGTAAAGCCCTATTGCCAGATTGACGTATTCCTGCGTATAGACGGGCTGGTCGGACTCTGGGCGCGCCCCGCCGGACCAGGACGATGAGGCAAAGACCAGGCCGTCGTGTTTGACGACCCAAAGGTGTTGGAGCTCGACGCTTCCAAAGAAACTGCTGGCGAGGTAGTCAATCCGGATACCCTCTTCGCGGGCGCCGTCGATCACCATCTGCCCGGCAGGGTAGTGGTTGTGCCCCTTGAATTCGGAATCATGCACCCCGACCCAATCAGGGAACGCTGCCATGGACACGATGTAGCCTTCTTCATCGAGGATGAATACGTGCCAATCACCATCAAGGCTCTCGTCGGAGTTATAGAAGGCAATCGTTTCTTCGCGCCCGTTGGTTCCGTAGTGATCGATCGCCTGTTGGACCAATGCCTGCGCATACGCCAGAGGTTCATCCTTTGAGACGGTGATAGGGGCGTCGTCAGTTTCGGTTGACGTAGCGACGCCGGTATCACCAGGTTCGGCTTCAGCTGTTGGGTCCGCCGATTCGTTGGAACAGGACGCGAGAAGTGAGACGACCACAGCCAGGACAATGAGCAGAGCTGCGAGAGAAGTGCGTTGGGCGAGCTGCCTCAAGGCAGTGGATGGAGCGACAGATGTCATTTTCACTAGTAGCCTCCGCCAGGTCTTGGGTCGGCTGAATAAATGCCTGCGGCGCGGTCATACCATTGTACGACGGGCAACTTATTGAGACTACACGGCACTTGCCAATCTCAATAAAGTTGACACTCCTGACTCACTTTGGTAATCCTGTTGCATTCCACGAATGGGTCCGCGAAAGCGCATGAGCAAATATGATACTCAGTATCGTTATTCTGCCAACTGTGTGCCTGAGCAACCCAATGTTGAGTGGGGCGAGCTGTAAGTAACACATCACCATGGATTCACGAATCAGGATGGCTGGAGATAAGTGATACTGAATCTCACTAAGGCAGACCAAGGGCGGCGTGTTACGGCCGCCGCAATAACACCGACATTTCGGTAGGGGGACACCATGAAGAAACTTCCATTCCATAGTGTGGGTACGGCAAGAGCGTTCGGTCTCTTGCTTCTTACGCTCGCGCTTTTACTGGTACTGGCTGTCGCGGCATGCGAGAGCGAGGACGATCCAACTTCGACACCCGGATCCACTGATACATCGACCGGCACGGAGCAGACGTCAAGCACCGGCACTGACACCAGTGGCAGCACCGACACTGGCAGTACCCAGACAGGATCGTCCGGGGATTCCCAGATGGACGGCGACCCGCTCTTGGTGGTTGCCACGAGCAACATCGTTGCCGATTGGGTGAAGAACGTCGGCGGTGACCGGGTAGAGGTGATGAGCCTGCTGCCGGTGGGCGGAGACCCGCATACATACCAGCCCGGGGCGCGTGACGTTGCGCACATTGTGGATGCGGACCTCGTCCTGACCGTTGGTCTTGGACTTGAGGGCGCGTGGCTTGAGGAGCTCATCCACAACGCGAGCGCTGACGAGTCGCGCATCATCGCCCTTGGCGGCGCCATCGACCCGATTGAATTCGCAGAGACCGGCGGCCATCACGACGAAGAAGAGGAAATGGAGGAGATGGGCCATGAGGAACTCTCCGGCCGGCTCCTGATTGCCGATGGAGATATCGGCGCGCTGTCGGTCTTGGACCTCATGACGGATCAACTGGACGAGAGAAGCCTGGAAGTGGCGGCTCCGTCAGCAACGCTCTATACGAGCCCGAGCGGACGCTTCGCCTTTGCTCTCGCCCGCGGCCCCGAGGATGCGGACGACCGTGTCCATATCTTCGATGGCGGCGTCTACCTTGAGGAGCACGGCGATCACTTTGACCAAGTCACAGAGCCTGTTTCCGCGCTGACCGTAGGTACCTCTGATGAGGGGCCCATCAACGTCAGTGTCCATAGCGGCTGGACCACCATCTTCCACGATGCCTCCGGACGCGTTGCGCTGTTCGAGGAACACGACCTTGAGGAAGAACTCAATGAGTACGAGCCGACCTGGCTTGACGCAGGCGCGCAGGAGAATGGCGTGGGCGTCGCGCTGGGCGAGGGTTACGTTATGGTGACCTCCGGGAACCCGGACGCCACCGGCGTAGAGGTTCGTACGCTTGATGGCGACGTCGTCTTTGACGAGGCGTCGGGCGCATGCCCGGGCCTCCAGGGTGAGGCCGCCAACGCCCACGGCGTGGTGTTTGGCTGCGTCGGCGGCGTACTGTTCATCGAGGGCCATGACGGCGAATACGAGTACGAGTTCGTCGAGAACCCGGCCGACATGAATGCAGCGGCCCGCATCAGCACGCTGTGGGGCCATGATGACTCCGAGTACTTCTTCGGCTCCGCCTCGTACAGGGATGATCAGGGTAATCGTCTTAACGGCGGGCTCTGGAGGATCGATGCCGAGGGCGGCGAAATGTCGCTCATCTTGCCTCCAACCGACGAGAAGCGTGTGGTAAGTGTTGCGTTTGATGGTCACGGCGAGGAACTGTTCGCCCTGACGTACGACGGCGTACTAAATGTCATCCATCCGGAAGAGGGCGAGGTAGAGGAAACCTACGAGCTTGTAGAGGCGTTTGACGGCGACACCTCGCCATCGTTCATCGTCGTTGGCGAGCTGCTCTACCTGTCAGACAGGGTTGGCGGGCGCATTATTGAGTTCAGCCTTGAAGAGGGCGAGATTGAGCGTGAGTGGGCCATCGGCGGGCAGCCGCGCAGCCTGGCGTTCGTCGGGTTGGGCGTCGAGGAGAGCGAAGAGGGCCACGCCGACCATGGCCACGGGCCGCTTGATCCGCACTTCTGGTTCGACCCGAATCGCGTCAGTGACGCCGTCATTGAAATCGCCACCCGACTTGCCATTCTGGATCCGGCCGGGGTGGAGACCTACACGGCTAACGCCACCGCTTACGTAGCTCAGCTGCAGGAGCTCCACGCGTGGACCGAACAGCAACTGAGCGGCATCCCCAACGAAGACCGAATCCTCATCACGTCGCATGACAGCCTCAGCTACTTCGCTGTCGTGTACGGGTTCGAAGTTGTTGGCACCGTCATCCCTGGCGGGACCACGGAGACGGAATCGTCCGCCGAACAGCTTGCCGAGCTCATTGAGATTGTGGAACACGAGGGTGTTCAGGCCATCTTCGGCGAGACGACTGTTTCGGAACGAATCGCTCGTGCTGTCGCCGAGGAGACGGGCGCAGGGTTCTACAGCCTGTACTCCGGCTCCCTTGGCGCGGCGGGCAGCGGCGCGGACACGTTCCTTACGATGATCCGCAGCAACGTTGAGATCATCGCGGAGGCTTTGGGCTAGATAAACTTCCCTCCCCAGTCTCCTCCTCTCAGGCGAGGGTCGGCTCCCAGCCCCGGGCGCCGGCTCCTCGCCTTTTTCTAGCAACGGCATGCGTCAGTTTCATTAGGCCCGCGCCACCGCTATGCCGATATAGTGGAAACCGCGACCACTGATGAGAGGGGAACCGGATGACGTCCGCAGAGACGACTGTTAGGGGATTGATGGAGAGCACGACGGCGGAGGCGCTTGCCGATCCCCGTCTTCGCAGCCTGTTAGGCGGCGCGATGCCCCGTGATGATATGCAGGCGTTCTTCCGGCGATTTCTAGTCACTCATCTGAACTCCGTGCAGATCCTCGCATTCCTAACGTCCATCGCCCCGCCGCAGGTTATGGAGGCCATCAAGGAGAACCTGCTGGAAGAGATGGGCTTTGAGGAGAGTGAGAAGTCGCACCCGGAACTTGTGGAGGACCTGGCGCGCGGGCTCGGCTACTCGGAACAGGACCTGATCCGCGTCCACGCGGAGGCTGATGAGTCCCGACGGGCATTCATCTCCACTCCCATTCCGTATACAACCATGCGCGAGTTTGGTCTCGCCGTTCTGTTGGAAAACGTCGCCTTTGAGTATTTCCTCTCCCGATTCAGTGACGGGATGGCGAATTCGCTGGTCAACAACTATGGCCTGACTCCGGAAGCCGCCATGTGGTTCACGCTGCACGGCGAGGTTGATATTCGCCACGCGGAGGAGGGGCAGCTGGCCATACTCGGCTACGCGTCTCACTATCGGTTCGGGCCCGAGGAGTTTGAGCAGATTGCCCGGCAAACGTTTGCCGAGAACGTAGTGCTGAACCGCTACTTCCCACCCGATTCCGATGCTCCGTCGCGTCATGGCACAAGCGCCCTGAGCGCCGTCGACATCATGCCGCTTCGTATCCCGTTCCAGCAGGCGTTCACGCACTCCACCATGAGCCGTGCTGAGAGCGACGCGATTGTCGTACGGGTCACTGGTACAGATGGCGTGACCGGCTACGGCGAATCACTGCCGCGCCCCTATGTCACAGGGGAGGATGTTGAGGCCGTCGTTGGCGCGATTCGAGACGATCTCGCGCCGCAGGCGCTTGGGTTGACTCTTGAATCCGGGCCCGCCGCTGTCCCGCAGATCGACGAGTTCCTCAGCGAATGGAAACGCAACCGTCCTACGTCCGTTGGCATTGTCGCGTGGAACGCCACCGCCTGCGCGCTGGAGCTTGCGTTGCTTGATTGGGCGTTCAAGCGGGCAGGGCAGTCCGTCATGACATGGCTGCCGCCCGCTCGCGCCAACGTCACGTACACGGGGGTTATCGACGCCTCAGACCCCGCCACGGCGGCGGGCATGGCGCGGCGCTTCACTCAGGCGGGCATGACCTCCATCAAGGTGAAGGTCGGCATCGATGATGATGCCGCGCGACTGCAGGCGGTGCGGGAGGCGGTTGGCGACGATGTTGAGATCCGCGTGGACGCCAACGGGGTATGGTCGGCTGACGGGGCGGTTGCCGCCCTGAACGCGCTCACGGCCTACAACATTGTGGCCGTGGAACAGCCGGTTACTGCCACGGACCTTGACGGCATGAGGCAGGTCCGCGAGCAGACGGGGCTGCGCGTCATTGCGGATGAGTCACTCCTAACGGAAGAGAATGCCGCCGCGCTCATTGCCGCCAAGGCCTGTGACGTGTTCAATATCCGTGTCTCCAAGTGCGGTGGGTTGATCGCCTCGGCTCGCATCGCTCAGATAGCCGCTGATGCCGGAGTCGGTGTGCAGATCGGCGCGCAAGTGGGGGAGACGTCGCTGCTTTCAGCGGCGGGGCGCGTACTGGCAGCGCATGTTCCGTCCCTTGAGTATCTTGAAGGGTCGTTCGGGACGCATCTGCTAAGCGAGGACATCGCATTCGAGCCGGTCATGTTCGGGTATGGAGGCCGCGGCGAATTGCTGCCACGCCCGGGGCTCGGTGTTGCGGTGAACGAGGATGCGCTGGGACAGCTGGCCCAAGAAACGATAACAATCGAACCGTAGGAATATTCATGTCCCTTATCTCCCGACTCCTCGGCCTGCAGGGCCGCCTGGCCTGGAGGTCATTTGACCGCGCGACGCGTGATCCCGACGGCGCTCAACTACGCCTGTTGCAGCGCATCCTGAACGCCAATGCGGACACGATATTTGGGCGCGAGCACGGTTTCTCCTCAATCAGCAATTTTGAGGAGTACCGGGACGCGGTTCCAGTCGGCGACTTTGAGGCCGTCCGTCCATGGGTGGACCGCATCATGGCGGGTGAGCGCAGCGTCCTGACTCGTGATGATCCGTACCTGTTTGCGATGACGAGCGGCACGGCCGGCCAGCCCAAGCTCATTCCCGTTACGACAGCCACCAGCAAGTTCGTCAGCGCGCTATCCCGTCTCTGGCTCTACCGCAACACCGTTGACCATCCGCATGTTCTTGACCACAAGGCGTTGGTCATCGTCAGTCCGGCCATTGAGGGATACACGGAGAGCGGCATTCCGTATGGCTCGGCCTCCGGCTATATCTACCGCAACGCCGCGTGGATGATCAGGCGGCGCTATGCCGTTCCGTATCCCGTCTTTGGGATCAAGGACTACGAGGCCAAATACTACACGGTTATGCGATTCGCCATCGAGCAGCAGTTGTCTCTGATCGCGTCTCCCAACCCCTCCACGATTCTCCGTCTTGTGGATACGGCAAATGCGAATGCCGAGCGTCTCATCCGTGACATTCACGACGGCACTATCACCGGCGACGCCGAGATTGAACCCGAGCTGCGCGCCGAGCTTATTGCCCACCTCCGTCCCAACGTCTCCCGGGCTGCCGAACTCTCGACCATCCTCGAGCGGGAAGGGGCGCTGAGGCCGCGGGACTACTGGCCGGGGCTGGCGCTTGTGGGCTGTTGGAAAGGTGGAAGTGTGGGGGCGACTGTCGACCGTCTCCGCCCGTGGTTTCCGGCCGGCATGGCTTTCCGCGACCTCGGGTTTCTTGCCAGCGAGGCGAATTTCACCCTGCCCATTGAGGATGAGGGGTCGCGCGGGATTCTCGCCATCACCGGCAACGTCTATGAATTCATTGCGGAGGACGAGATCGATTCTCCCAACCCGCGTGTGCTCACGGCAGGCCAGCTTGAGGACGACGGGAGCTACTACGTCATCGTCACGACGCAGAGCGGCCTCTATCGCTATGACATCAACGACGTTGTCCGCGTGAACGGGTTTCATAATCGAACGCCGAAGATCGAGTTCCTGCGCAAGGGCAGGGACATGCTGAGCCTGGAGGGTGAAAAGCTGCACGTCGGGCAGCTGATTGAGGCGATGCGGGAGGCGCAGGCGGCGACCGGCGTTGCCGTCGAGTATTTTCGTGCTCTTGGCTACCCCGCCGCCAATCGCTACAGCCTGCAATTGGAGCTGCGGGATGCCGCGGCGCCGGAGGAGGCAGTCATTCGCCTGGGCAGAGCGATTGATGAGGGCCTGTCCCGCCTGAACATCGAATATGAACAGAAACGCGGCTCCGGGCGTCTCCGTCCTCCGCTTGTGCAGGTGATGGAAGACGGCTGGTCGTCGCGCCGCCTCGCCGCCAAGATGGCCAATGCCGTTCGGGATATCCAATACAAGGACGCGCTGCTGGCGCTTGCCGGGGATGACGCGGATGAGAGCGAAGTTAAACACGAGTTGACTCTCTGATATCCATCCCGCGCCTGTATGTTCTGCTATACTCGGATAGAACCAGAGAGAGAAGAGAAAGAACAGAGGAACGGCGATAGCCCGCGGCGGAGGCAGTTTGGATCGGCAGACCAAGTCCCAAATCATTGAAGAATACAGGGGGCACCCGACTGATTCCGGTTCGACTGAGGTACAGGTCGCAGTCTTGAGTAGACGAATTAGCGATTTGACCGGACATCTACAAGTTCACCGCCACGATCATGCGACAAGGAGAGGCCTGCTGATGCTCGTTGGCCAGCGGCGCAGGTTGCTCCGATACCTCCGCCGAAAAGACGTAGGACGATACCAGTCCCTTATCGCGTCACTCGGCCTGCGTAGATAAGTCGATACGGCTCCGTCTTCCTCCGGCGCGCGAGCGCAGGAGAGTAGAACGGCATGATTCACAAAGTCGAGCGAGAGCTCGCAGGACGCACACTCACCATCGAGACGGGCGAACTCGCCCAACAGGCAAGCGGAGCGGTTACCGTCCGCTACGGCGACAACATCATCCTTGCCACGGCCGTCATGGTGCCCAACGCCCGTGAGGGCATCGATTTCCTTCCACTGACCGTGGACATGGAGGAGCGCCATTACGCCATCGGCAAGATTCCCGGCAGCTTCTTCCGACGGGAGGGCAGGCCGGGGTCTGAGGCCATCCTGGCCGGACGCATCACGGACCGCACCATCCGCCCGCTTTTCCCGAAGGGACTGCGGAACGAGGTTCAAATCATCCTCACCGTGCTCTCGTCGGATCGCGAGTATCCCCTCGATACGCTCGGTGTGATCGGCGCATCTGCGGCGCTGACGATTTCACACGCGCCATTTGAAGGTCCCGTCAGCGGCTGCCACGTTGGCTACATCAATGGCGAGATTGTTATCAATCCAACGTATGCAGATGGTGACACCAGTGATCTGGATTTGGTCGTTGCCGGTTCTCAGAACGCCATTGTGATGGTTGAGGCGGGCGCGAACGAGGTTGATGAGTCCGTCCTGCGGCAGGCGCTGCAAGCAGGGCAGGAAGCCAACCGCATCGTCATCGAGATGCAGAATGAGCTGCAGGCCCTGTGCGGCAAGGAAAAGGCCGTCATTGAGGCTCCCGAAGAGAACACCGCGCTCCGCGAGGCGATTGATTCACTGGTTGGTGAGCGGTTACTTGAGGCCGCCGCCGGTCTCGGTCGGCAT
The DNA here is from genome assembly GCA_964405845.1 of uncultured Dehalococcoidia bacterium. Lineage (GTDB taxonomy): Bacteria > Chloroflexota > Dehalococcoidia > UBA6926 > UBA6926 > VXMO01. The sequence goes on from CAYOPL010000029.1 coordinate 48,368, forward strand.
GAGCGAAATGAGACGACGGCAGCGCTGCTTAGTGAGGTTCTTGAGAATCTCTCAACCGACCATGAGACGGCGGAGATTGAGCACGTCTTTGAAGAAGCTTTCACGGACGCTGTCCGCTCCAGCATTTTGAACGGAACACGCCCGGACGGTCGGACGCATACGCAGATTCGACCGCTGACCAGCCGCGTGGGTGTGCTGCCGCGCGCACACGGTTCCGCGCTGTTCCAGCGGGGCGAGACGCAGGTGCTGAACGTCACAACGCTCGGCCCGCTTGCGGACGCGCAGAAAATCGACTCGCTCACGCCTGTCGATACCAAGCGCTATCTGCACCACTACAACTTCCCGCCATATTCGGTGGGAGAGGCCCGACGCGTGGGCACGCCCGGCCGTCGCGAGATTGGCCACGGCGCGCTTGCGGAGCGGGCGCTGCTGCCGGTCATCCCCGGCGAGATGGAGTTCCCGTATACGCTGCGGCTTGTTTCCGACGTGCTCGGCTCAAACGGCAGCACCTCGATGGCGAGCGTCTGCTCCAGCACCCTTTCGCTGATGGACGCCGGAGTGCCGATTAAGGCGCCGGTGGCGGGCATCGCGATGGGTCTCGTGACGGACAAGACCGGCGCGTATGCCGTTCTGACCGATATACAGGGCCTTGAGGACCACCTTGGCGACATGGACTTCAAGGTGGCGGGCACCGCGGAGGGCGTGACCGCCCTGCAGATGGACATCAAGCTAACCGGCATCACGGATGAGATTATGGAGCGCGCGCTCGCGCAGGCGAAGGACGCCCGTCTTGAGCTGCTTGCCCATATGAGCGAGACGATTGCCGAGACGCGACAGGAGATGAGCCCGTTCGCGCCGCGAATGACGCGCATCCAGATCAATCCTGAGCGCATCGGCCAACTCATCGGCCCGGGTGGCAAGACCATCCGCAGCATCGTTGAGGAAACCGGCGCGACCGTGGACGTGGAGAACGACGGCACGGTGTTCGTCGGAGCGTCCGACGGTGACATTGCGAATCGAGCTATCGGCATGATTGAGCGCCTGACCAAGGACATTGAGGTTGGCGAGCAATTCAAGGGCAAGGTTGTCCGGACGACCGACTTCGGCGCGTTCGTTGAACTCGCCCCGGGGCGTGACGGCATGGTGCATATCTCTGAGCTGGCGCACTACCGTGTGGGCAGCGTCGAGGACGTTATCAAGGTTGGCGATGAGGTTGAGGTGCTGGTGACGGACATCGACCCCACCGGCCGGATTCGCCTGTCCCGCCGCGCGCTGATTGAGCCGGACGCGGAGACGCCGCCGGAAGGCGCGGAAGTGAATACCGGCGCGCCATTCGACCAGCGGCAGGGACGTAATGATGGCGGTGGTCGCAGGTTTGGCGACCGTGACCGCGGCCCGCGACCCGGTGGCAATGGCCGACCGCCACGGCGCAGGCCGGACGGCGACCGTGACCGCCCGCGCCGTCCTGAGGGTGACCGCGAGCCTCGCCGCCGCATGTAGTCAGCCATGGCAGCGCGACCCGGCATAACCGTCGCCGTTCATGGCGCTACCGGCCGCATGGGGCGCGTGCTGCTGAACGCTATCGAGCGGGCTCATGACCTGCGGCTCGTTGGGACGGCCAGCCGTTCCACTGCAATCGCGCTGAACGAAGCGGGCGAGAACGCCCGACTGCATGACACTGTTGAGTCGTTGCTTTCCGCGGAGCGTCCGGATGTCGTTGTGGATTTTTCGACACGTGACGCCGTGCTGCCGCTCGCGAGGGCTGCCGCCCAGAGCGGAGTGGACTTCGTTACCGGCACAAGCGGACTCTCGCCGGAGACACTCCATGAGCTGCGCGACATTGCCGCCGAGCACAGCATCGGCGTGATGGTCGGCCCCAACTTCAGCCTCGGAGCGGTGGTTTTGGAGCGTGTGGCGCGTGAGGCGGGCAAGCATTTCGACCACGCGGAGATTATCGAGATGCACCACGCGGGCAAGGCGGACGCGCCGTCCGGCTCAGCAATGGCCACCGCGCGTACGATGGTAGAGGCGCGAGACGGCAAGGCATTCACGAATGCGGAATCGAGAGTGGTGAACGTGGATGACGTTCGCGGCGGAGACATCGACGGTGTCGCCATTCACTCCGTGCGTATGCCGGGACTGATGGCGCATCAGCAGGTTCTTCTCGGCGGGCCGGGCGAGACGCTGACGCTTCGCCATGATGTAATAGATAGAGAAAGCTATATGCCGGGCGTCCTGCTCGCGATTCGCGAGGTGGGCAACCGGCACGGACAACTAACGTACGGCCTCGGCGCGTTGCTGTGGCCGGAGCAGGAAGGGGAATGATGGCTAGCAGTGATCGACCCCGCGTCGCGATTGTCGGCGCAACCGGGCTTGTGGGTGAGACGTTCATCAACGTGCTGGAGGAGCGCGACTTTCCCATGGCATCCCTGACGCTCATGGCGTCCGCGCGTTCCGCGGGCAAGCGTCTTAAGGCCATGGGCGACGAGCACGAGGTCATCGAGGCGACGCCGGATTCCTTTGAGGATATTGATATCGCGCTGTTCTCTGCGGGTGGCGGTACCAGCAAGCAGCTTGCGCCGGAGGCGGCGAAGCGCGGCGCGGTTGTCGTGGACAATTCGTCCGCGTGGCGCATGGAGACCGATGTGCCGCTCGTTGTGCCGGAAGTCAATCCGGACGACGCCCTGAATCACAACGGCATCATCGCCAATCCCAACTGCTCGACCATCCAGATGGTGGTGGCGTTGTGGCCGTTGCACCGCGAGAACCCAATCAAGCGGATCATCGTGGACACGTATCAGTCGGCGTCCGGCGCGGGACGGCTAGCGCTTGAGGAGATGCTTGAGCAGTCGCGTGGCGTTCTGAGCGGCGAGGAGGCGCAGCCGAGCGCGTTCCCGCATCGCATCGCCTTCAACGCCATTCCGCAGATCGACGTCTTTGAAGAGGACGACTACACCAAGGAAGAGATCAAGATGGTGCGGGAGACGCAGAAGATCATGCACGCGCCGGAGATTGCCGTCTCCGCCACCTGCGTGCGGATCCCTGCCGCGTTCGCCCACTCCGAGGCCGTCCACGTGGAGTTCACCAATCCCATCACGCCGGACGAGGCGCGAGATATTCTTGGCGCCGCGCCGGGCATCATCGTGACCGATGATCCCGCGAGCAGCGCGTACCCCATGGCCATCGACGCTCAGGGCAGGGACGAGGTGTTCGTGGGACGCATCCGCCGTGACACGGCGTTGGACAACGGTATCTCCATGTGGGTGGTTTCCGACAACATCCGCAAGGGCGCTGCGACAAACACTATTCAGATCGCCGAGCTCCTGGCCGCCGGCGCTCCTGCTGCCGCCGCGAGGTGACGCGATGCAGACGCATGAGGCCCCGTCTATCGAGGAACGCGCCGCCGCCATTGGCGACAACATTGCGCGCCTAAAAGGCCGGATGGCTGAAATCGCAACTGAGGCCGGACGCGATCCGCAGTCCGTCAAGCTGCACGGCGCGACGAAGGGCGTTGAGCCGGAGCGCATGATCGCGGCGATTGGGCACGGCCTGACCCATTTCGGCGAGAACTGGGTGCAGGAGGCTGCCCCCAAGATTGCCGAGGCAAACGCCCTGATAGCACAGCGTGGCATTGCCGCGCCGACATGGCACATGATCGGCCACCTCCAACGCAACAAGACCCGGCAGGCGCTGCAGGTGTTCCAGGCAATTGACACTGTCGACTCGCTGCGCCTCGCCGAGACCATCAGTCAACGCGCGGAGCAGATGAGTATTGGCGTCGTCGATGCGCTTATTGAAATTGACTTCACCGCCAACCCGGATCGCGGCGGATTCAAGTTGGGACTCACGGCGGATGATCAGGGGGTGGCCGGTTTCATGGAGGACGCGCGGCGCATCATCGAACTGCCAAATCTGACCGTGATCGGCCTGATGACCGTGGGTCCGATGGCTGAGGACGCGGAGGCGTCCCGCCCGGGTTTCCGCCGCCTGCGTGAACTCCGTGACGCCCTCAATGATTCGGTTGCGTCCGCGTCGTTGACGGAACTCTCCATGGGCATGACTAACGATTTCCACGTGGCCATCCAGGAAGGCGCGACGGTGGTGCGGCTTGGAACCGCCATCTTTGGTCCGCGTCCGGCGGGCCGCACCTACTAGCTCGAAACGTACTACAATTCACGCATCGACCCGGGGAGACGGCAGCCCGACGCGAGGGGGAGGGGACGATGAGAGACCGCAATTCTGCGCCCTTTGGACGGGTGCTGACGGCGATGGTGACGCCGTTCGACAGCGACGGAAACGTCGACTACGAACAGGCGGCAAAGCTGGCGCAGGCTCTCATTGACTCCGGCACGGAGGGACTCGTTGTCACCGGCACGACGGGTGAAGGGCCGACGCTGACGGCGGAAGAGAAACTCCGCATGTACGAGACCACGCTTGAGGTGGCCAATCGCAACGGCGCGCATGTCATCGCAGGCACGACAACCTACAACACCGCAGAGAGCATCGAGCTTTCGCAAGAGGCGGAGAAACTCGGCGCGCACGGCATCCTGATGACCGTGCCGTATTACAACAAGCCGCCGCAGGACTCCCTGTACCGGCATTTCGTCGCCATCGCGGAGTCCGTTAGCATTCCCGGCATTTTGTATAACGTGCCCAGCCGCACATCACTCAACATGACCGCCGCCACGACGGCCCGACTCAGCCACGTGGACAACATCGCCGGCGTCAAAGAGGCGAGCGCAGATATCGGGCAGATTGCCCGCATTATCGAGACTGCAGACGACGGTTTCACCGTGTGGTCCGGCAATGACGCGGACACCTTGCCCGTGCTGGCAGTCGGCGGCTACGGCGTGGTGAGCGTGGCGGCGCACGTGGTGGGCAAGCAGATTGCGAGAAAGATATACGCGTTCCTTGACGGCGCGCGCGAGGAATCGGCGACCATCCACCGCGGTTTGCTGCCGCTCATCGACGCGCTGTTCGTGGTGGCCAACCCCATTCCCGTCAAACACATGCTGAACACGATTGGGATGGACGTAGGCACTCCGCGCCTGCCGCTAACAGAGGCGGATGACGCCACCCGCGCCTACATCGAGGACACTCTTTCGCAGTACGACGTTGATTTGCCCGTATAGGGCGCCGGCCTACAGCGCCGGGCGGACGATTATGTTCTCGTCGCGGCGGGGGCCGATAGACAGCATGCTCACCTGCGCCTGGATGTGTTCTTCAAGTCGATCAATGTAGGCGCGAGCGTTCTTGGGCAAGTCCTGTACGTGACGAAAGTCGCTGGTTGGCTCAAGCCAGCCGGGCAGCTCTTCGTAGATAGGCACGCATTCGGCCAGATCTGCCGCGGAGCTTGGCGGGAAATCGAGCGTCTGCCCACCAAGTCGATAGCCGGTGCAGATCCTGATTGTCTCCAGCTGATCCAGGACGTCGAGGCGGGTCAGGATGACCGACGAGTAGCCGTTGACCAGGTTGGACAGGCGCGCCATCGGCGCGTCGAACCAGCCGATACGGCGTGGTCGGCCCGTGGTGACGCCGTATTCGTGCGCGACCTCCCGGATATGCTCGCCGTGCTCATCGTTGAGCTCGGTGGGGAAGGGGCCGCCGCCAACGCGGGTGCAATAGACCTTGAACACGCCAACGATGTGGTCGATGCGGATAGGCCCGATGCCCGCGCCTTGGTAGGCGCTGCTCGCACCGGGGTGTGACGACGTGACGTAGGGGTACGTTCCGAAATCGAGATCAAGCAGTGTGCCCTGCGCCCCCTCCAGCAAGACCTCACGCTGTTCCAGCAGGGCGCGGTTGATGATCAGCTCCGTCTGTTGGATGATGCCGCTCAGCCGCTCCGCCCAGTGACGGCACTGCTCGTATATGCTCTCAACTGCTATCGCCGGTTGACCGTACACGCCCTGCAGGACCAGGTTGGAGTATTCCATGGCGATCTCAAGCTTGGCTCGCAGCCCTTCGCGGTCGAGCAGGTCACCCATGCGGAGGCCGCGCCGCGCCGTCTTGTCCGTGAATGCCGGTCCGATGCCGCGCCGGGTTGTGCCGATAGCGTTAGCGTCCAGGCGTCCCTCTTCCAGTTCGTCCAGCAGTTTATGGTACGGAAAGACGATGTGGGCGCGGTCGCTGATCAGGAGGCGCGACGTGTCGATATTGGCCGCTTCCAATTGGTCCATCTCCCCAAGCAGGACTTCGGGGTCGATGGCGACGCCGTTGCCGATGATGCACGTGGTCTGGGAGTTGAAGATGCCGGCGGGGACGAGGTGCAGCCGGAACTCGCCCAGGTGGTTGATGACGGTATGGCCTGCGTTGTTGCCGCCGGAGAACCGCACGACGTAGTCGGCTTGCTCCGCAAGCAGGTCAATTACCTTGCCCTTACCCTCGTCTCCCCACTGCGCTCCGATAACGGCGGTTGCGCCCATTTTTTCTCCATATTTGAACTGTGTTCGACCCATCAAGTATCGCACAGGGCGCTCTTTCCATAAGGCGCGAATCTGTCAGGAAAGCGCATGCCCACGTGATGGGCGGGCTTAAGGTGACGGCGGCTCCGATGCTATACTGAGGCAGAATCGGCGCCGACGGATTGGGTAGGCAAGGGGGCGGGGTGTACCAGAATTCTGACTTGCGGATTTTTTCCGGTAATGCCCACCAAGCCCTTGCAACTGATGTTTGCCAATACCTAGATATTGAACCCGGCGAGGTTGAGGTCTTTCAGTTCTCCAACGAGAACATCTTTGTACGGTTCCAGGAGAATATCCGGGGCCGCGACGTTTTTCTGGTCCAGCCGTTTTCGAGCCCTGTGAATCAGAACATCATGGAGCTCCTGATTATGATTGACGCGGCCAAGCGGGCCTCTGCGGGCCGCGTTACGGCTGTCGTCCCTTATTACGCTTATGGCCGCACAGACAAGAAGGACCAGCCGCGCGTCCCCATTACGGGACGGCTCATCGCAGACCTCATACAGGTGGCGGGGGCGGAACGAGTTCTTACCGTTGACCTGCACGCCGGACAGATTCAGGGGTTCTTCAACATTCCTGTGGATGAGCTGACCGCCTTGCCGTTGATCGCCGACTATTTCCTTGATACGGAATCCGCCGGCGTCGTTGTCGCTCCGGACGTGGGCAGCACGAAGCGCGCGCGTGACGTGGCGGAACGTTGGGGGGAGCCGCTGGCCATCATCGAAAAGCGCCGACTTGGCAACAGCGACCGCACGGAAAGCGTCACGGTGATTGGCGATGTGAAAGGCCGCAAAGCGATCATCGTTGATGACGAGGTCAACACCGGCAGTTCGCTCGTGGCGGCGGCGGAAGCCGTTTTGGAGCATGGCGCGACAAGCGTGTCCGCCGCCGTGACGCACCCCGTCCTGTCCGAGCCGGGAAGCGGCAGTCTGCGGAACAGCGTTATTGATCAGCTTGTCGTGTCGGACACGCTGCCCATCGACAACAAGAACACGGACGGCATGAACATCAGGGTGGTGTCCGTCGCGCCGCTGTTGGGCGAGGCCATCAAGCGAATTCACTACAACCGCTCAGTCGGAGAGATGTTCCAGCAATAGCGGCGTGGCGTGCGCCGCGACTCTCGTCCCGGCGCAATGCCGCGGGGCAGGGAGGCGGCACGGGTGTTAGCCGAGGGCAAATCGTTCATCACCCTGCAGGGCATGTCCGCCGAGGCCCTGTTGCTAGTTGTCAAAGAACTCTCAGAGCGGCCACTACCGGATGGGACTGCGCCTCCAACGCGAGACGGTCGCGCCGTCGCCACCGCATTCTATGAGGCGAGCACGCGCACACGTTTGGGTTTCCAGTTCGCCGCTCGTGTGTTGGGGCTGGATGTTATCCCCCTTGATGTCAGCGCAAGCTCGGTCAGCAAGGGCGAGAGCCTGACAGATACGATTCGCGTGCTGGCCGACTATGGCATCGCGGCCCTGATTCTCCGCCATCCGGATACGGAATCCATGACCGTGGCGACGGCGGCAAGCGCCTGCCCGGTCATCAACGCGGGCAATGGGGCGGGGGAGCATCCCGTCCAAACGCTCATCGACCTCGCCATGATCTACCAAAAGTTTGGGAGGCTGACCAATCTAAACGTCACCATCACGGGGGATGCGCTGCACGGGCGCACCATCCACAGCCTGATCATGGCTCTTGCTCTGTTCGACAATCACATCACGGTTGTCACGGACCCGGGTCTGCGCCTGTCGTCAGGGCTTGATTCATCATCCGTCAGAATGAGCGCTTCGAACCTGAAAGAGACCGAGTTTCTGAATAGCGGTATCCTTAAAGAAACCGACGTTTTGTATATGACGCGGGTACAGGCGGAGCGCGGCTCCGCAAACAGGCCAATCATCATGACAGAACAGGCACAGCAAGAATTGAATAAGGACGCCATCGTGCTGCATCCCATGCCGCGCACGGTGGAGTTGCCGGAGTGGTTTGACGCGGACCCCCGCGCCGCCTATCTCCATCGCAACAGCGTTGGGCTCGGCGTGATGACGTACGTCCTGCAAACAGTGATTGGTGGAGGGCGCGCGTCGTGATCGGCAAGCTCCGCAAGATTCTGGGTGACGGCAGCGAACGCGCCGTCAAGCGCATGCAGCCCGCCGTGGATGAGGTCAACGCGCTTGAGGGCCGCTTTGCGCGTCTGAGTGATGATGAGCTTCGAGGAATGACCGCCCAATTCCGAGAACGTCTTGAGGGCAAGGAAACCCTGGACGACTTGGCGCCTGAGGCGTTCGCCGTTGTGCGCGAGATGTCAAAGCGCGTGCTTGGGATGCGGCATTTTGACGTGCAGATCATCGGCGGCATCACGCTGCACCAGGGGCGCATCGCGGAGATGCGGACGGGTGAGGGAAAGACGCTTGTTGCGACGCTGCCGGTTTATCTGAACGCGCTGACGGGCAGGGGCGTACACGTCATCACAGTGAACGACTATTTGGCCCGGCGCGACGCCTCGTGGATGGGCGCGGTCTATCACGCGCTCGGCATAACCGTCTCCTGCCTCCAGCACGACGAGTCCCTGCTGTATGACCCTGACAACGCGGAGTCGGATGACGTCATGCGCCCCGTCCATCGACGGGAGGCGTATGCGGCGGATATCACATACGGCACGAATTCTGAGTTCGGCTTTGATTACCTCCGGGACAATCTTGCCCTGACGGCAGAGCAACGCGTCCAGCGCGAGCTTGTTTACGCCATCGTTGACGAAGTCGACTACATCCTCATCGATGAAGCTCGGACGCCGCTGATCATTAGCGGCCCTGGGCAGACCCCGACGCAGAGCTACGGTCAGTTTGCGCAGCTGGCGCGCCGCCTCACGGAGGAGGCTGATTTCGCCATCGATCCCAAGACCCGCGCGGTGTCCCTGACGGAGGACGGGATCACGAAAGTTGAGCGTTCACTAAACATCGACAATCTCTACGCGCCGGAGCACTACACGGCAGTTCATTTCCTCGAGAACGCGCTCAAGGCGGAGTTCGTCTACCAGCGCGATAAGGAATATGTCGTTGATGGAGACAACCAGGTTGTCATCGTGGACGAGTTCACGGGCCGCCTGATGCCGGGGCGACGCTATTCCGAGGGTCTCCACCAAGCCATCGAGGCGAAGGAGAATGTCGCGATACGGCGGGAGTCCATGACCCTCGCCACCATCACGCTCCAGAACTATTTCCGCATGTACGAGCGGCTCGCGGGCATGACCGGCACGGCATCCACCGAGGCCGAAGAGTTCCTCAAGATCTACAACCTGGATCCGTTGCCCATCCCCACAAATATGCCCTCCGTCCGCGAGGATCATCCCGATCTCATCTATCTGAACGAGGACGGCAAGTTCAAGGCCATTGTCCGCACGCTCAGGGAGCTGCACGATGAGGGCAGGCCCGTGCTTGTGGGCACGGCCTCCATCGACACGTCGGAACGGCTCAGCGCCCTCCTCCGCAGCGAGGGGCTGGAGCACGAAGTTCTGAATGCCAAGCAGCATGACCGCGAGGCGCAGATTGTGGCGCAGGCCGGGCGGCTTGGCGCGATAACGGTGTCCACCAACATGGCGGGTCGCGGCACGGACATCATTCTTGGCGGCAATCCAGAGGGTCGTGACGCGGACGATTGGCAGCGAGAGCATGACGAGGTGCTTGACCTGGGCGGCCTGTTCATTCTCGGCACCGAACGACACGAAGCCCGCCGCATTGATAACCAGCTCCGTGGCCGCGCGGGGCGGCAGGGCGACCCCGGCGCATCGCAATTCTATGTCTCGCTTGAGGATGAGATCATCAAGCGGTTCGGCGGCGACCGGGTCAAGTCGATCATGTCGTGGTCCGGACTCAAGGACGACGATGCCGTCGAGAACCGCATGGTCTCGCGCGCCTTTGAGAACGCGCAGGTTCGTGTTGAGGGCAACAACTTTGAAGTCCGCAAGCACCTCGTGGAATACGACGACGTCATCAACCGGCAGCGCTCCATCGTCTATTCGGAGCGCGCCAAGGTCCTGCAGTCGGAGGACCTGCGTGAAAACATCCGGCAGATGGTTGCCGACGAGTGCGCGTCCATCGTTGACGCGCATCTGGGAGACCGCGACCCCGCCAACTGGGACATCGAGGGATTTGTGGCAGCCGTACGCGCCGCCTTCCCCGCCCCGGACTGGCTTGAGGCAGGGCAGGTGCTTGACCTCACGCGAACGGAGATTACGGACGAGTTGGTCGAGTACGCGTTGGCCGTCTACGACGAGATCGAGGAAGAGCTTGGCGCGGAGCGGCTGCGAGAACTGGAAAGCCTTGTCCTGCTGCAGACGCTTGACAACCTCTGGGTTCAGCACCTGACCGCGATGGAGCAGATGCGCATGAGCGCCGGCCTGCAGGCGTACGGGCAGCGCAACCCGCTGGTTATGTACCGGCAGGAAAGCCACGGCATGTTCCAGGAGCTGATGGACCGTCTGCGCAACGGCATCGTCCGCACCGTGCTCCACCTTGATGTAACAGCCCAGCCCACTCGGCGCGTCGCGGCGGCAGCCAATGGCGTTGCGCCAAACGGCGCGGTGGCAAGCCGCGGCGAGATGGCTGAAAGCCCAATGGCATCCCAGCAGCGAGATGCGAGCGGGCAGGCCCCGGATGCACAAGCGGCGCGCGGCCCCGTTCGCCGCACCACTGCCAAGATCGGCCGTAACGATCCTTGCTACTGCGGCAGCGGCCTCAAATACAAGAGGTGCCACGGAGTAGCTGCGTGATGCGCTGCTTACCGAAAGGGCCGACCATTCGGCCGGCTCAGTCGCCATGACTTCGCAGCCGCGAGCCTCTGGGCAGACGGTCGTTGAGGCTGAGGCTCCGCATGCAAATGGCGCTGGGGAGCATCGAACCCCGCAAGAAATCGTTGAATCGTTTGTCGGCAACGTGCGCGGAGGCGAGAACTGGTTCCTGGCGCTCCTGAACGCCGTTGCCGAGTGGAGCGCGCCAAGTGAGGAGCTGAAGGGGCGCGCGTACACCTATGTTATTGCTGGAGAGGCCTTTGATTGGCTGCTGCTGGCGGAGAGGCTAATTGAGGCGGCGGGGGACGTGATACCGGAGCAGGAAGCGACGCGGCTGCTGTTTGAGGGCAGGGCGCCCGTTCACATCAACGCCGAACTCTTTCGTCGCAGCATCGGCCACGGCAAGCACGCCGCCCACCTGAACTTCCTGTACGGCGTGGTGGTAGAAGAGGCGCTGCAGCAGGCCAACATCGAAGAGGTTGCCAAGGCGCAGCAGAATCTCGCCGCGCGTGAGTACCTCATCGAAGATGAAGCGATGAGTCGCCTCTACGGCGCGGCCGCCGGCGATCTCCGTACGGAGTTCCGTCTCGCGACGGGTAGAAAAAAGAGAGCGCCCGTGCGCTCATCGTTGGACGAATACAAGACGTTCACGTACTGGCTGTTCAAGCGGCGCGTCGCGAAAAGTGACCCGGCGCGTTTGGCAAGCGACACGCGCAAGGGCCTTCTCGTCCTTGAGCGCATCAAGCCCGCCCTGTGGCAGTGGTCGCAGGGGGAGAACGAGTAAACGAACGTCGCCGATCTGGGCGGCAACGGTGGTAACGGGCGCACTGTGCGCTCACTGGGGAACGGGGAGACGCAGCGTGCCGAATCGCCTGATTAACGAGACAAGCCCGTATCTGCAGCAGCACGCGCACAACCCCGTGGACTGGTATCCGTGGGGGCAGGAGGCGCTGGCGGCGGCGCAGGAACGCGACGCGCCCATCTTCCTCAGCATCGGGTACTCGTCCTGCCACTGGTGCCACGTGATGGAGCGGGAGTCGTTTGAGAACCAGGACACGGCCAAGCTCCTCAACGACAATTTCGTCTCAATCAAGGTGGACAGGGAGGAGCGGCCGGATATCGACTCCGTGTACATGGACGCCGTGCAGGCGCTGTCCGGTCACGGCGGCTGGCCGTTGAGCGTGTTCCTCACGCCGGATGGGTCGCCGTTCTTTGGAGGAACGTACTACCCGCCTGAGGACCGCCCGGGGATGCCGGGCTTCCCACGCGTCCTGACCACCGTGCTTGAGGCGTACACGGCGCGCAAGTCGGAGATCAAGGAGGCGGGTCAGAACATTGTCGACCATCTCCGCCGCGCCACAGTGGCATCAAGCGGGCAGGACTCGCTGTTGTCAAAGGACCTGTTTGCGGAGGCGTTTTCGCGGCTGAGCAGTTCGTTTGACGCGGCGAACGGCGGGTTCATGGCCCCGCCCAAGTTCCCGCAACCCATGCTGCTTGAGTTCCTGATGCGCTACATCTCCGCCAACGATGATGACTCAAACGCTCGCGCCATCCTCGAAACTACATTGGAGCACATGGCCGGAGGCGGGCTGTATGACCAACTTGGCGGCGGGTTCCATCGCTACAGCACCGATGCCCAATGGCTCGTGCCGCACTTCGAGAAGATGCTGTACGACAATGCGCTGCTGGTTGGCGTCTATCTCCACGCGTGGCAACTCACCAAGCGACAGGATTTTCAACGCGTGGTTGAGGAAAGCGTCGACTTTCTGCTGAGGGAGATGCTGTCGCCGGAGGGCGGGTTCTACTCCACGCTGGACGCGGACAGCGAGGGCGAGGAGGGCAAGTTCTACGTGTGGACGCCCGCTGAGATCAGCGCGGCGCTGGATGATGAGCCCGCCACGGCCCTGTTCTGCGATGCCTACGGGGTCACGGAATCCGGCAACTTTGAGGACAGCGGCTCGTCTGTCCTCAACCGCGCCGCGACCGATGATGAACTGGCGACAAGCCACAGCATGTCGAATGAGGACGTTAGCCAATCGCTGGCCCGCTCGCGGCAGACCCTGCTTGAGGTCCGAGAGAGCAGGGTGAGGCCGTTCCGCGACGAGAAGATCCTGACGGGGTGGAACGGGCTACTGCTGCGAGCGATTGCCGAGACGGCAGGGGCGCTTGGCAGGGAGGACTACCGCGCAGCCGCGGAGAAACAGGGAGCGTTCCTGGTTGAGACGATGCGGACACCTGAGGGCCGCCTGCTCCGCACGTACAAGGACGGCGAGGCCCGCATCCCAGCCTACCTGGAAGATCACGCCAACCTCGCCAACGGCCTGCTGTCGCTCTTTGAACTCACCTTTGATCGGCGCTGGCTGGACGAGGCTGTGTCATTGGCGGACAGCGTCATTGAACTCTTCTGGCATGACGCGGACTCAATCTTCTATGACATCGGCAGCGACGCCGAGGCGCTTGTCGTCCGTCCGCGGACCGTGCTGGACAACGCAACACCGTCCGGCGGCGCGGCGGCCACGGAACTCCTGCTGCGCCTCCATGCCCTCACCGGGAACGGCAACTACCACGCCATTGCGGAACGGGCGCTCCGCAGCGTCCACATGTATATGTCGCGCTACCCTACGGCGGTTGGCCACTGGCTTGCCGCGCTGGATTTCGCCATCGGCTCCACCAAGGAGATCGCGCTGATCGGCGACAGGACGGCGGACGACATGGGCGAGCTGCTGGACGCTCTGAATACGCGGTTCATGCCCAACAAGATCGTGGTGGCTGCCACGCCGGATGAGACATTCGAGTGGGGCGATCTGCCCGTGCTTGAAGGCCGCTCGATGATCAACGACAAGGCGACGGCCTACGTCTGCGAGAACTACATCTGCATGCTGCCCGTTACGACCGTGGAGGCGTTCCTTGAGCAGCTTGACGCGCCGCCGCCGACAGTCCAGTTTCTTGCGCCGTAGGGCAGTGACGCTGTGGAACGACTCTGGACTCCATGGAGGGCGGAATTCGTGACCGGCCAGACTGGGGAACGGGGCGAGTCCGCGTGCTTTCTCTGTGAGAATCCGACTCTCGACAAGGACGGTGAGGTCTACATCCTCCACCGCGCGGAGCGCTCATTCGTCATCCTGAATCTCTACCCGTACAACTCAGGTCATCTAATGATTGCGCCATATGAGCACATCGGCGCGTTGGAGGAGCTGCCGCCGGAAACCGGCGCGGAGATGTGGGCGCTGGCTCAGCGAAGCGTGGGCATCACCAAGGAGGAGTACGAACCGGACGGATTCAACGTCGGAATGAACATCGGGCGTTTGGCGGGCGCGGGCGTGCCGGGGCACCTGCACCTGCACGTGGTTCCGCGGTGGGGCGGCGACACCAATTTCATGGCCGTCGTCGGCGATACGAAGCTGGTGCCGGAGAGCCTTGACCAGACCTACGCGCGGCTAAAGCCGCTGTTTTCTGTCTAGCGGTGTTCGGGGACGGGAGGCTCCGGGATGGTGCCGCCCAGGATCCGCTCCATCGCCATCACGTGACTGCAGGAACTCCAGCCCTCGAAGAAGTCGCAGTCGCACGTAAACACGCCGTCCTTAAGCTCGACGATGTGCTCGCTGTTGTCGCCGGAGATGCGGGCGCGAAACGACTCGAACCTGATACGGTCGTCCCGCTCCTCGGCGTACTTCCGCGCCTTCTCGATCTTGCTGATCAGGCTGGAATTCATCTGCTGACACCCCCTTGTTCCCGGTCAATTCAGGTGTTGAATTGCCAATCCCATTATGTCGATGGGTGAAAGACCGGATTAACCCGTCCCGCGCTGCCATCGGATTGGCTCATGCTACGTTCTGGGCTGATTGGGGTCAAGGGTAGAAGCATGATTTTCTGGCGTCGCTCTCGCCTTGATTGGGACCCGCCGATGGTACGATGAGAACTGCTATGGCGCGTATTCGGGCGGTCTCTCTGGATTTCTACAACACCATCGTCAGGTTTGAGCCGAGACGCGAGCAGATTCAGGCCGCCGCCTGCGCCGAATTCGGTATCACGGTTGACACGAACGCCGTCCTCCGCGCTTATCCCGCCGCCGATCAATTCCTCTCGGAGGAAAACGGAAAACTGCCCCTCAGCCGGCGCACACCCGAGGATGTGCGGGAGCTGTGGGGGCGGTACGAGATGCTGCTGCTCGCCGGCGCGGGAGTGACCGTGGAGCTCGAATTGGCGAGCCGCATCTTCGAGCGTGTGTGGGAGACTCGGCAGGGTTTCGCAATGTTCCCGGATGTCGTGCCGTCGCTACAGGCGCTCCGGGATAAGGGCTACTCCATCGGCGTTGTCACGAACTACGAGGGTGGCCTGGCGCAAACGCTGCTCGATCTCGGCATCGCCGAATTCATGTCCTTTGCGGTCACGTCGGAGGAGATCGGCGTCGCCAAACCCAACCCCGAGATATTCGAGGAGGCCTTGAAGCGGGCAGGGGCGGGCGCCGATGAGGTTGTCCACGTCGGCGATCAGCCGCTCGCGGACGTGGAGGGACCGGCGAATGTTGGGATTCTTCCAGTTCTCCTTGATAGGGACGGTATCTTCCAGGACTACAAGAACGCGCAGGTGATTGCCTCTCTGGAGGAGCTGCCGGACCTCCTTGACCGTCTCAACGCTGAATGGACTTCCTGAATATATTCATCAGCGTCGTCTTCCCCGTCTTCCTGATGGCGGCGGTTGGGGCGCTCGTTCACAGGTTCAGGCCCATCTCGCCGGAGCCGTTGAGCCAGGCGATCCTATTCATCTTCAGCCCTGCGCTCGTATTCAACGGCCTTGCCACCACGCAGGTCGCTCTTGAGGACCTTGCTCGCATCGCCGCATTCAGCCTTCTGCTCCTCTCGTCCCTGTACGTCATTGCCTACATTGCTGCTCGCGCGATGCGGGTGCCGAAGGATGCCCAGACGACGTTTGTGATTGCCGCGTTGTTCATGAACGCGGGCAATTACGGTCTGCCCGTGGCGTTCTTCGCGTTCGGTGACGAAGGTTTGGCTATCGCAGTGGTCTTCTTCGTGACGCAGGCGATTCTCGCGTGGACTGTGGGCGCGTTCATCGCATCCCGCGCTCAATCGAACTTGATGGGCTCTCTGGTGTCCGTGGCCAAGCTGCCCACAAGCTATGCGGCCGTTCTTGGACTTGCAGTCAGCATGTTGGCCATCGAACTGCCGGACTTTATCCAGCAGCCCGCGCAGATCATGGGCGACGCGGCGATTCCGGCTATGCTCATCGTCCTGGGGATCCAGCTTGCCTCTACGCGTGAAATGGCGGGAGCGCGAGCGATTGCGGGCGTCGTTGGAATCAGGCTGGTTCTGTCGTCTCTCGTTGCGTACGGACTGGTTCTGCTGCTGCAATTCGACGATTTGACCTCGAAGGTGCTCATCGTGGTGGCCGGAATGCCGACCGCCGTGTTGACCATCATCCTGGCGACGCAGTACAAGGGCAGGCCGGAGCTTGCGAGCGGAATCGTGGTAGCCGGAACGCTTGCGAGCCTCGTCTCCGTTACGGTTGTGCTGTCGCTGGTGGGAGCGTCCTGACGACCAGAACCAGACGCTAGGCAGAGGGGCGGGCGGCCTCGATCTGAGCCCGGAGATTCTCTGCGGCAGCGCGGGCGGCATCCGCGAAGTCAGGGCCGGTGGAGGCATAAAGAATGCCTCGCGACGAATTGACCAGGATACCGCCGCCGTCCGCGTCAAGGGTCGCTGACAGGGCCGCCTCAAGCTCGCCGCCCTGCGTACCGACACCGGGAACGAGGAAGGGCATGTCGGGACAAATTTCACGGATTCTTTGCGCTTCGGACGGGTACGTCGCGCCCGTCACGAGGCCGATGTTGCCATTTTCGTCCCACGACTTGCTCATGTGCGCGACGGCCTCATAAAGGGGCATCGGGACACCGTCGTAGGCAGCGTTGAGGCCCTGAATGTCTGCTCCGCCGGGGTTGGAGGTGCGGCACAGGATGAATACGCCCTTGTCCTCGTAGTCGAGGAACGGTTGGAGGCTGTCCCGACCAAGGAACGGATTGACCGTAATGGCGTCAAAGCCCATTGTCTCGAACAGCCCCTTTGCGTAGAAGCGGACGGAGTTGCCAATGTCGTTTCGCTTGGCGTCGCCGAGCACCGGGACGCGCCCGTTGACGTGGTCGATAATTCTCTCAAGCGCGGCGTAACCCGCCGAGCCGTGCGCCTCATAGAAGGCGAGATTCGGCTTGTAGGCGCAGACGAGATCGATTGTGGCGTCGATGATTGCGATGCCGAATTCAGCAATATCGCGGCCGTTCAATTCGGCGGAGTCGGGATCCAACCCAACGCAGAGCAGGGAGTTATTGCGCTCGCTCGCGTCACGCAGTCGCTGCCGGAATGATGTCTTGGTCGCTGTCGTCATTGTTTCCCCCGCTCCCTTTGGTTCAGCCGTGTGTTCCATCGTACCGCACGGGTGGCCGCCATATAATCTCTACGTGACTATTTCAGTGCTGGGAATTGCGGGCGGGACGCGGCGGGGCGGCAACAGCGAGACGCTGTTGGAGCGGGCGCTTGCGGGGGCGCGGGACGCAGGCGCCAACACGGAACTTATCAACCTGCTCGACCTTTCCATCAACCCCTGCATCTGCCCGCAATCGGAAGATTGCATGCTCACCGGCGTCTGCACGGTGCTGGACGACATGCAGGCGCTGTACGCCAAGCTGCGGGCGGTGGACCTGATCTACATCGCTTTTCCCATTGCGTTCCGCGGCGTGCCCGCGCAAACGAAGGCGCTCTACGACCGCACGCAGCCGCTGTGGATCCGGAAGTATGTCATGGGGCAGCAGCTGCGGCGTGACAGCAACACGGGTAGGGCCCTCATCATCGCCACAGCCGATCGCGACGACCCGACGGAGTTCGACGGCGCGGTGCAGGCTACACGCTCATGGCTGGTGAGTATGCATTTCCTTGAGGCGGCGCGCCTGCTCGTGCCCGGCGTCGTCCGCGCCGGGGATGTTCTGGAAAAGTCGGACGCTTTGGCGGAGGCCTATGAACTCGGCGCGGGGCTCGTTCGTGACAGCGACCAGGCCTAGGCGACGGCGAAAGAAGCCGCTCGGTCTGACTGAACTCTATAACAGTCTATTCGCCGCGTATGGCGAGCAGCATTGGTGGCCGGGCGAGACACCGTTCGAGGTGATGGTGGGGGCGATCTTGACGCAGAACACGGCGTGGACGAACGTGGAACGCGCCATCAACGCTCTGAAAGAGGCGGACGCCCTCAACCCGGAGGCTCTGCGGACTCGCCCAATAGATGAGCTTGCCGCTCTGATCCGCCCGTCCGGATATTTCAACGCGAAGGCTCGCAAACTCCGCGCATTGGGGGAGTATCTTGCGGGCTATGACGATGACATTGAGCGGCTATTCGGCTCCAAGCCTCTTAGTGAACTACGCGAGGAACTGCTAGCCCTCCATGGTGTTGGGCCGGAGACGGCGGATTCAATGCTGCTCTACGCCGGGAACCTGCCGTCATTCGTCATCGACGCCTACACCATCCGCGTGTTGAGTCGGTTGGGCATTATCAGCACCGGCAGCAAGCCGAAGTACGAGGACGTGCGCGCCCTCTTCCAGGAATCACTTCCGACGGACGTGCAGATTTTCAATGAATACCACGCTCTGTTCGTGGCGCATGGCAAGGACGTGTGCAAATCGCGGAAGCCGCTATGTTCGGAATGCGTGTTGGTGGAGAGTTGCCCGGCCGCAGAGGGATTTCTGCGCGAGGCGGCGGCGCCTTAGTCCGTGCGGCGTTCGTCACCTATTGGGTAAACGTCCGTCAGGAACTGGTAGAAGTCGGAATCGAGCGGCACCACAAGAGTTGTGCCGTCACCCAGGGATGCCTCATAGGCCTCCAGCGTTCTGACGAAATTGTAGAATTCGCGGTCGGTGTCGATGGCCTGGCCCTGGATGCCGATGGCCTCCGCCTCACCCTCACCGCGAATGGTCCGGGCGCGCTCATTGGCTTCTGCGAGAATCTGGGCGCGTTCAAGGTCGGCCTCAGCTTCAATCTTGGCCTTCTCCTCGTCACCCTCTGCGCGGAAGCGGTTGGCGATACGTGTTCGCTCAGAGCGCATCCGGTCGTAGACGCTGTTGGCAACCTCAGGCGGGAAGTCTGCGCCGACGATGCGGACGTCAACAACAGACATGCCAAACTCCTGTGCCTTTACATCACTGCGCTCCGTGACGTTGCGCATGAGAGACTCACGATTATCACGGATGACTTCAATCTGATCGTGGGTGGCGACCTCCTCGCGGATTTCGGAGGAGATGATGGCCTCCAATCTGCCGCGAGCGCCCAGTTCAGTGCGAACCACCTCGAAGAACTGTCGTGCGTTGATGATGCGGTAGCGCGCGTAGGAGTCGATGATGAGGGCCTTCTTCTCGGCGGTGAGGAATTCGGACGGCTCCGAGTCGAACCGCAGCAGACGCTTTTCGATTCGATGTACTGACTCAATGAAAGGCGTCTTGAACTTGAGGCCGGGCTCGGTAGCCTCACGTCGATACTCTCCGAGACGGGTAATAATGACCTGCTCAGTCTCGTCGACAACATAGACGCTCTGACTGAGAAGAATAAGGAAGGCGCCGCCCAGCAAGACCAGGGCAATGCTGACCAGCCGCTGTATGTCCGCAGGGAGCCCTCTGCGCTGCTGCATGACTAGGCCCCCGTCCCTTCCTGGTTAGTCAGTGGCAGGAACGGCAGAACATTGCCGCCGATCTCATCATCAACGACGATAACTTCGACCCTCGGCAGGATGCGCTCCATCATTTCGATATAGAGGCGGCGACGCGTTGCTTCGGGGTGGTTGCGGAACTCTCGCAGTCGCTCAAGGAACCGGCTGGCATTACCTGTTGCCTCACGCACGCGCTCCACCTTGAAAGCCTCGGCAGCCTGGACAATGCGGGCAGCCTCACCGCGCGCGCGGGGGACAATATCTTCCCGATACGCCTCACCTTCGTTGATGAATCGGGCGCGATCCTCGCGCGCGCTGATGACGTCCTTGAATGACTCCTGCACTTCGTCGGGCGGCTGGACGTCCTGCAGTTGGACGTTGACGACCATGATGCCGGTGCCGTAGTCATCCAACAGCCGCTGCAGGAGCTGCTGCGTTTCAACCTGCACCACTTCCTTACCGGTTGTCAGTACATCGTCAATGGGGCGCTGTCCCACGACTTGTCTCAGCGCGGACGCCGTAGCATCCCGCAAGGTGAATCCGTCAGGCCGT
Source organism: uncultured Dehalococcoidia bacterium (assembly GCA_964405845.1). Classification (GTDB taxonomy): domain Bacteria; phylum Chloroflexota; class Dehalococcoidia; order UBA6926; family UBA6926; genus VXMO01. The sequence goes on from CAYOPL010000029.1 coordinate 68,850, forward strand.
CCGCCCTCAGAGGGGTCCTTGACGTTGAAGAGGAACGCGCCCGCGTCGCGAATGCGATATTGAACAACCAACTGCACATCGACGAGATTCTCGTCACCGGTGATCATGCGTGACTCGGAAGACCTTTCAACGAGGCCCTCACCGGAACCGATTTCCCCGACGCTTCGGAACCCAAGTTCCATGCTCTGGACGCGCTGAATGCTCAATACGTCCTGGCGCTCCACAGGCCAGGGAATATGCCAGTGCAATCCCTCTGCCTGCTGATCACCGTTCCAGTTTCCGAATGTGCGGACGATGGCGACCTCGCCGGGGTTGACGATGTAGATGCCGGAGCCGAGCCACACAAGAACGATGACTCCAAGAATGATGCCGCCGATGCGGGCGATAGGCATGGGAGGGCGTTGGGCGCCTGAATCAGCCGGAGGCCTTTGGCCACCCTGGTTATCGCCTGATCCGCCGCCTCTCAGTCGGCCAAAAAGCTCACGCAATGGGCGTAAAAGCTCATCGAGCTCGCTGTCGCCCTCTCTGCGGGGCTGCCGCTGGTATCCCAAAACGCGTGGAAGCCGCACTAGAGGTTGTGCCCCGCGCTTGCCGAGAAAAACAGAGTGAACACTTTCACACTCCCATTATAAGCAGATTGAGGGCGGGGTAGGGGAAATGCCCCTCCCCGCGAGTCTCCGTCCGGGATGAATTGCAGTTAGCCGGACTCGGAGTCTTCCGCAGCGGCAGAGGCCGGTTCCGGCTCGTCGATAGTCTGGACGATCATTTCCGAGAGATCGAGCACGCGCATGTTCTCGTCCTGGCCCGTCACACGGACGCCGTCCTCAAACATCTGGGCGCAGAACGGGCAGGCGACGGCGATAACATCGGCTCCCGCATCAATTGCATGGCGGGTGCGTCGATGGTTGATCTTCTCGTTGCCGGGGCCGTCCTCCATCCACATGTGGCCGCCGCCCGCGCCGCAGCAGAACGCGCGGTTGCGGTGCATCCCCATCTCCGTAACCCGGTCGATGCCGGGAATAGCGTCGGCGACATCTCGCGGCGCGTCATACACCCCGTTGTGCCTGCCAAGGTAGCAGGGGTCATGGTAGGTGACAGTTCCGAACGTGGGACCTTGCCGTGTCTGGTCAAGCGTTAGACGGCCATCCGCGACAAGGCTCTGCAGGTACTGCGTGTGGTGCATGACCTGATAGTTGCCGCCGAACTCCGGGTATTCGTTCGAGATGGTGTTGAAGCAGTGCGGGCAGGTGGTGACGATGGTCTTGACGCCGTAACGATCCAGCGTCTCCACGTTCTGCATTGCCTGCAACTGGAACAGGTACTCCATGCCGATGCGGCGGGCGGGATCTCCGGTGCAGGATTCCTCATCGCCAAGGATGGCGAACTTGATTCCGGCGTTGATAAGGATGCGGCCCGTGGCGCGCGCGATGCGCATTGAACGGTCTTCCATAGATGCCGCGCAGCCGACCCAATACAGGACTTCCAACTCCTCCGGGTTCTCGACCTCGGATATGAGCGGAACGTCGAGGCCCTCCGCCCATTCCGTGCGGGTGCGGCTCATGCCGCTCCACGGATGCCCTCGTGTTTCAAGGCTGCGGAGCGCGGCCTCCGCCGTCTCCGGCAAGCGGCCCTCGTTCATAACGAGCGCGCGGCGCATCTCAACGATTGTTGGGACGTGTTCGATAAAGACGGGGCAGGCCTCCATGCATGCGCCGCACGTGACGCATGACCAGAGGTCTTCCTCGTCGACGACCTCGCCGGCAGGAGCCATGATGAGTTCCTGATCAACCTTGGACTCATCGCCGCCGGCCTTATAAAGGGCGTTGCCGTAGGAGCCCACGTAACCCTTCAGGTTCTGGATGACCATCATCGGCGAGAGGGTCTTGCCAGTGATGTTGGCAGGGCAGTTGTCCGTGCAGCGGCTGCACCGCGTGCAGGCGTCGCCGTCCATGAGCTGCTTCCACGTGAAATCGGTCAGCGTTGCCGCGCCAAACGTCTCCCGCGTCTCAAGATTGGGGATGGCCTGCAGCTTGCCGCGCGGCTCCAGGTTGCGGAAGAACCAGTTGGCGGGAGAGATCCACGTGTGGCTGAACTTGGAGAGGGTGGCGGCGGCATAGAGCAGCCCGCCAAGCACGGTCGCGGAGTGGAACCACCAGAGGCCCCGGTAGATCGTTTCCGCCGTGTCGGCGCGGATGCCGGCAAACTCGTAGAAGAACGCGGCAAACGCAAAGCCGCCAGGTGACCAGATAGCCCAATCCGGATGGTCGATGTATTCGATGCCAAACTTCGTCTCGCCCAGCTGCCTCAGTCCTTCCAGTCCGAATCCCTGGAAGATGAGGAGGATGGCGAGGCCAAGGATGATCTTGTCGTCGAGGAGGCCGGGGGAGTGAGGCTTTCCGATGGCGGACCGGCGGAAGATGGCCATGGTGAGACCCGCAAGAGCCATGAGTCCGCCGATGTCCCACGCGAGAGAGGAGTATAGGTACCAGTTGCCAATAGGCCACTCCAAGACTCCCTGGTGCTCGAGCGGGTACAGAAACTCTTCTTCGATAGTGCCGACGGCGGTTCCAAGGAAGAGCATGGACGCGCCCCAGAAGATGAGCAGGTGCATGAAGCCGCCGTAGCGGTCTCGCAGGAACTTCTCGTGGCCGTAGCCCTGTGTAACGAGGAGACGGGTGAATGCGATGCCGCGTGTGATGGGGTTGCCGAGTCGGTCCGCGGGTTGGCCGAGTTTCCAGAGCTGGGCGCGCTCATAGAGTCGGTAGAAGATGTAGGCGACCGTGAGTCCGGCGAGCGCGAAGAGGATCCACTTGAGCTCGCCGATTGTCCAGAGAAATTCCTTTTCAGGGGTCACAGCGCTACCCTCCCCCGCCCAGTTTCGGCTGTTGTTGCCGCCGTTCGGGGCAGTATAGCACGGGGCACGGAAATTTCGGGTTGAAAATGGCCTTTCACGCCGCGCCCGCCACGTTTGTGCAATTTGACACAATTCAACCCAGAATGCTATACATTTTAGTGCCTCCAGATGCTGGGGGCGTTCCCATGTAAGACGGGTTTTTTGGGGGTATGAATGCGCATCATCGTTACCGTTAAACAAGTGCCTGATCCGGAGGCGCCGCAGAGTTCATTCACGGCGGACCGGGCGGCCAAGAGAGTGGCCGTCGCGGCAAGCGTTCCAGCGGCTGTGAGCGACTATGACAACTACGCCGCGGAAGCGGCGCTTCGCATCAAGGACAACGATGCTGATACAACCGTCAGCGTTGTGAGCCTCGGAGAGAGCCATGTCCTCGACGTGATCAAGCGACCCTTGGCGATGGGCGCAGATGATCTCTTCCTGGTGCAGGACCCTGATTTGCCCAACGGCGACCCGGTGACGGTTGCCGCTGCGTTGGCAGCGGCAATTCGCAAGATTGGCGATTTCGATCTCATTGTGTCCGGCAGGCAGTCGTCTGACCTTGACCAGGGAATCGTGGCCACGGCGTTGGCGGCCATCCTGGATATTCCCGTCCTAACGAACGCGATCGCCGTTGAAGTGGGTGATGGCGAGGTGCAGATCGACCGCATCGTCGATGACGGCATCGATACCATAGCGGCACGGCTCCCCGCCCTCGTAACCGTGTCCAACGAGCTTGGACAGCCGCGGTACGCAACGATGCGAGGCATCATGGCGGCTCGCCGCGTGGATCCAACAGTGTGGGGCAAGGGAGATCTTGAGGCGATGGACGCGGCCGATCCGTTCACGGAGGTCGTTGACCTGTTCGCGCCTGAGAAGTCCTCCAACGTCGAGATGATCGAGGGCGAGACACCGGCAGAGGCGGCCAAGGCGTTGGCGCAGCGATTGCGCGAGGAGCGCCTGATCTAGGCCGGCCAAGTACAAAAGATTCCGAATCACGGAACGAGAAGGAGAACAAGAAATGGCCGGTGAGAACGGCATTCTGATTGTTGCGGAGACAGGCGCGGACGGCTCCCTGGGCTCGATTACAGCAGAGTTGATGTCGGCGGCACAGGGACTGTCAGCAGACTTGGGCGAGCCGATTTCGGCTGCGCTGATCGGCAGCGGCGTTGGAGACCGCGCGCAGGACATCATCGATCTGGGCGCGGACACCGTGTACCTGGTGGACGGAGACCAGTTCGCCAGCTACCTGAACGAGACATACACTCCGGCGGTCATCGCCATCGCCCAGCAGGCGAACCCGCGCATCATCCTGATTGGCCACACGCCGAACGGGCGTGATCTTGGGCCGTACCTTGCGGTACGCCTGCAGACGGGCATCGCGTCGGATACGTCCGGGCTGAGCATTGCGGACGGTCAGTTGCAGGCGGCGCGATCCGTGGCGGGAGGCCTGTTCAGGCAGGTCGTCTCGTTCCCAAAGATGCCTGCCATCGCGACGGTCCACATGAAGGCGTATGACGGTGCGGAGCCGCAGAGCGGCCGCTCCGGCAACACGGTCAACGTGGACGTCGGGCTGGACGCCTCATCCGTACGCTCGCGATTCGTCAAGCACGAGGATGCGCAGGTTGAGGGCATCCGCATGGAGGACGCGACGATTGTCGTGACCGGCGGACGCGGCATGGGTGACGAAGCGGGCTTCAACGAGCTCTACAAGCTGCAGACGCTTCTGCCGCAGTCCGCGGTTGGCGCGACGCGCGCGGCGACGGACTCGGGCTTCTGTGATCAGGACCTGATGATTGGCATCACGGGGCGCGTGGTCTCTCCGGACGTTTACTTTGCGATTGCGTTGTCGGGCGCCAGCCAGCACATGGCGGGCTGCTCCGGCTCCAAGAACATCGTGGCCATCAACCGTGATCCCGAAGCCAACATCTTCAGCGAGTCGCGCTTCGGCGTCGTCGGCGACTACAAGCAGGTTCTGCCGGCGCTCATCGAAGAGGTTGAGAAGTTGATGCAGGGCTGAACAGGCTCAATCAACAGAAACGTCAACGAGGCGCTCCACCGGAGCGCCCCGTTCTTTTGTCTCGTCTAGCTGAGTGCTAGGACTCTGCGCTCTCGTCGATGATCTTCTGGGCCAGGTGCTGTGGCACCTCTTCGTAATGAGAGAAGCGCATGGTGTATGAGGCGCGGCCCTGCGTCATGGAGCGGAGTTCGGTCGAGTACCGTAGCACCTCCGCCATCGGGGCTTCGGCCTGCACCGTCGTCACTTCGTTCTCCGTCGTCATACCCTGCACGTGGGCGCGCTTGGAGTTGAGGTTGCCGATCACGTCGCCGGTGAAGTCATCCGGGGTGACCACTTCGAGCGTCATCACAGGCTCAAGGAGAACGGGCTGTGCCTGCTGGATGCCCTGCTTGAGGGCCGTGGACGCGGCAATCTTGAACGCCATTTCCGATGAATCGACGGCATGGAAACTGCCGTCGACGAGCACAGCACGCACGTCGACGATCGGGAAATGAGCGACCGCGCCCTCCGGTAGCGTTTCACGGATGCCCTTTTCGACGGCAGGTATGAAATTCTTGGGCACCGCGCCGCCGACGACCTTCTCGCCGAACTCAAACCCGACGCCCCGATCCAGAGGTTCCAACTGAAGGACAACATGGCCGTATTGGCCATGACCGCCTGTCTGCTTCTTGTGCTTGTACTCGGCGCGGGTTGAGATGCGAATCGTTTCGCGGTAGGGCACCTTGGGCGTACCGGTCTCCACTTCGACACCAAACTTGCGCGCCAGCTTGTGGACGGCAACGTCGATGTGTGAATCGCCAAGGCCGGACACGATGATCTCATGCGTGTCGCTCTCGCGTGTCATCGTAAGGCTTGGGTCCTCTTCAAGCAGTCTGGTAAGAGCCGGGCCCATCTTGTCCTGGTCCGCCTTTGTCTTGGCCTCAACGGCCACGCTGAAGATCGGCTCAGGAAACTGGATGGCGGGCAGGGCGATGCCTGCCTCACGCGTTGAGAGGGTGTCGCCTGTTCGCGACACACCGAGCTTGGCGACCGCGCCGATGTCTCCCGGGGCGAGACTGTCCACGTTGGCGTGTTCCTTGCCGATGGGGACGATGATCTGCGCGACGCGCTCCTGCTCATTCTGCGCCGTGTTCCATGCCTGGCTGTTCGTGTTCATCACCCCCGACTGGACGCGGAAGTAGGAGAGCTTGCCAACGAACGGATCCGCCGTGGTCTTGAAGATGAGGGCCGCGAGCGCGCCGGACGAGTCCGGGGTGATAGTTACCTCCTCACCGGAAGCAGTCTGCGCGGATGGCGCGTCCACGTCCTCGGGGCTTGGCGTCAGGTTTGCGAGGACATTCAGCAGTGCATCCGTGCCCGCGCCAGTTTGGGCTGATGCGGCGAGCACCGGGAAGACATTGCCTGAAGTGACACCCACACGCAGGGCGGCAAGCAACTCCTCGTCCGTGATGTCCTCACCTTCAAGGTACTTGGTGGCGAGGTCGTCGTCCGCGTCCGCGGCGGCCTCGATGACCTGCTCGCGGTACGACTCGACGTCCACGCCCATGTCGTCCGTTACGCCAGATTCAGTGCCGTCCTCCAGGTACGCCTTTCTGTTGAGGACATCAACCACGCCGCGGAACGAATCGCCCGCGCCGATGGGAACAATGACGGGGGCGCAGCCGTTTCCGTAACGACCGCGAACTGTTGAGAACATGGCGTCGTAGTCCGCGTTCTCGCGGTCCATCTTGCCGAGGACGAGCAGGCGGGCGAGGCCGCGCTCTGACGCTCTCCTCCATGCTGCGTCCGTGCCGACCTGTGGACCGGTAGAGGCATCCATGGCGATGAGGGCGGAATCAGCGACGAGCAGGCCGCTGAGCATCTCGCCCAGAAAGTCCATATAACCCGGCGTATCAAGGACGTTGAGCTTCTTGCCCGTCCATTCGACGGGGAGAACAGAGAGGTTCACTGACCCGCCGCGACGCTCCTCTTCAGGTTCAAAGTCGGAGGCCGTGGTGCCGTCCTCGATCTTCCCCATTCGGCTCAGCGCGCCCGACCGAAACAGCAGGCGCTCTGCGAGCGTCGTCTTGCCGTCACCGTTGTGTCCCAGGAGCACGATGTTACGAATGTCGGATGTCGAGTAATTCTGCATTCCTGTCCCCCCAACCTGCCGGTTCGCACGCTGGCGACCGGGTGATTTATCGCACCATTCTACGGCAGGAAACGCGGTGTCTCAATGCGCCGCGCCTATACTGGCCGCATGGGTCTCGTTCGCGCGTTGCCCCTACGAATATTAATCCTCGCCGTGGCGGCCCTTGGGTCGTTGCTGGCGCTGCCGGGGTGCGTTGCGCCTGCTGGGGACATTATTGCCGGAGTCCGGGCGTCTGCCGCGCATGACAGTTTCAATATCGCGGTGTGGGAACTTCGTCACGCGTCCGACATCGTCGAGGCGCTAAACACGCCTCCGGAGAACCCCGCCGCGATTGATGAGTATTTCGAGACGAGCGCGCGGCTCCGTGAGGCCGCGGGCAGGGTAGAGTTTCTGCTGGCAAATCGGCCTGCGGATGATCATGAACTGCTTGAAGCGTTGGAAGAAGAGGAAGCTATCGAGCAGGAATTGGAGGAGATTCGTGCTCGAGCGACCCTCGCTCTGCGCGGGCTGATGATGAATACGATGCGAGAGGCAGGGCTGGTGTCAGACCCGCCCGTGCTGGGCGAGATCGTTTTCCCTCCGGTCTCGTTCGTGATGGAAGACTTGCCGCGAGCCTTAATCGTGTCGCCGCGTGATCGCATTGACCTCATGGAGTCGCTGCCGCTGCGGCCGGATATCTCAACGGAAGAGATACTGCGTCTTGAAGAAGTGTTGACGGATAGAGGGCTCTCAGCCCTCGTAGTGAACATTGGCGGGATGGGAACGTATCCGGCATTGGTCAAGGCAACGTCCACACGCGACTTCACCATTCGGACGATTCTGCATGAGTGGGTCCACCACTACCTGTTCTTCCATCCGTTGGGGCAGCGGTACAGGGCGAGCGGCGATATGACGACGATCAATGAAACGGTGGCCAACATGGTGGCGGCGGATACGGCGGCGCTCGCGCTGAATCAACCGCCGCCCGTATTCCGCGTGCCGGAGCCGCCCACGGAACCGCATCGCGATCCCGGCGTATTCGACTTCGGGATGTACATGAGAGAGACGCGAGTGGAGGCCGAACGGCTGCTTGCCGACGGGCTGATTGATGAGGCGGAGGCATACATGGAGTCGCGTCGTGTCCACCTGAATGAGACGCATGGCTATGCGATTCGAAAGATCAACCAGGCCTACTTCGCGTTTCATGGGAGTTACGCAGATTCTCCGGCAGGCGGATCGGTCAGCCCGATCTATGGGCAGTTGATAGAGGTGCGGAACCAAACGGGTTCCGTGGCCGAGTTTCTACACACAGTGCGGGAGATCAAGAGCACGGCAGAGCTAGAGAGTTTAGCGGGCGCGGGGTAGGTGGCTGAACCCCCAAAAAGCAAGTCCCCGCGGCGCTCAGCGCCACGGGGACTCTTGGTTTCTTTCGCTTGTGTGGGACTACGTGACCGTGAACTCAGCCCACATTCCGAGCTGGTAGTGGGTTGCCACGTTGCAGAGGAGCATGTACTCGCCTGCATCGAGGTTCAGGGTGAGCTCATCAGAGCTGTCTGCGGGAAGGTCGGCCTCAAGCAGGCTGCCAAGAATGGTGCCGACGCCGTCGACCATGTTGCCGCTCTCGGAGATTAGACCGGCCTCGGTTGGAAGATCGGCGAGGTCTGCGGCCATTCCGGCGTCATTGAGCTTGACGACCTTGAACTCATGCGCAATCAGACCGACGTTCTCAATGTCAAACGTCACTGAGCCGGCGGCTATGGAAGAGGGGCTGGTTGCCATGGTGTATGTGCCGCCCTGGTCATCCATTGAGATTGAGACGGTGTTGCTGCTTCCACTCGATCCGCCCCCATTATCATCGCCATTCCCACCGCCGCCACAGGCGATCACTGCCAGTGAGCCGACGATGAATAGAACCCCCACAAGATAAACAAGAGACCTGCGCATGTCTTAAGGAATCCCCCTTTTTTGAACGTGTATTCAACCTGTTAAATGTATCACATTTGGGTATAAATGGGGTGTAGCCGGATACGTTGCGGTCGCTTTATCGAGGGGCGGGCATGGCGTAGGATGGGTTGATGCTGATCAATCAGTCGGTTTCAGGGTCGGCGCTGCGAGCAAGCGGGCTCGCGTACTGGGAGCTGCTCAAGCCGCGCGTGACGATCCTCCTGACGTTCCTGGGCGCTGCTGCGGCCGTCGTCGCCTCCGGCGCTGACCCGGCGCAATCGGGCAGGGTGGCCCTTATCACACTGGCCGTCTTTCTTGGCAGCGGCGGCTCAAACGGGCTGACGAATTATCTCGATAGGGCGCTTGATGCGCGCATGAACCGGACGCGAGGTCGCAGCATCCCGAGCGGTCGCATCACTCCGGCGGAACGTGGTCTGTACTGGTCGGCTGCGTGGGTTATTGCAGGTGTTGCGCTTGCGTTCCTGGTTCACCCGCTGGCCGCGTTGGCAGGCGTCATTGGAACGTTGGCGGCAGTCACGTTCCGAAAGACCGAGGCGACACATTTCCTCGGTGGCGTCTCAAGCGCGTCTCCTGTGGCGGCAGGATGGTTGGCGATGGACCCCACTTTGGGGCCGGTGATTGGGCTGTTGTGCGTTTTTGTGGGAGTCTGGGTGATTCACCACGTGTGGGCGATCATGCTGTTTTACAGGCCGGACTATCTGCAGGCAGGGGTTGGTATCTTCCCGCTTCGGTCAGCATGGCCAAGCGCGCGACCACTGTTCCTCTCGTTGGCGGCGTTGCTGGTCGTTTTGGTGGTGGCGATGGGCTTCGTAGCAGAACAAGGACCTGTCTATTGGGCGATGGCAGGCGGCTTTGCGCTCTACAACATCTGGGGCACGATGCAGCTTGAGCGAGCGTCGCTGAGTCCGGCTGTTCAGCGTCGCCGATTCAAGACGGCGTCGTACAGCCTTTTGTGTGGAATGTTCACGGCGCTGCTGATTACAACAGCCCTCGCCGCCGTTCAGTGAGGCTGTGCGCGACAGTGATTCACGTCAGCGTATGACGACAAACCCTCCCTATTTCCGTGTGACGAGCCCGACGGGTGGCGCTGCACCGGGGCCGCGAACCGGTGTCCTCATCACATCGCATGGAGAGATTCAGACACCCGCCTTTCTGCCTGTGGCAACGCAGGGCAGCGTGAAGGCGCTGTCGCCGTCCGACGTGGCCGCGTTAGGCGGACAGGTTGTTATCTGCAACGCCTATCACCTTGCGTTGCGTCCGGGTGTAGATCTAATTGAGCAGGCGGGCGGACTGCACGGATTCATGGGATGGGATCGCCCCATCGCGACCGACTCCGGCGGCTTTCAGATGACCTCACTTGCCCATCGACTGCGCATCTCGGACGAGGCAGTTACGTTTCTTTCGCACATCGACGGTACCCAATTCCACTTATCGCCGGAATCTGCCGTGACGCTGCAGGAGCGACTTGGCGCGGACATGATTATGTGCCTGGACCAGCCGCTGAACTACGGTGTCGATCGGGATGGAGTGGAGCGGGCGATGGCTCGCACGCATCTGTGGGCAGAGCGTTCGGCGCGCGCTCACCGCCCGGAAACCGGTCTACTGTACGGCATCGCGCAAGGCGGAACGGAGGCGGACCTGCGAGAACAGTCGTCGCGGTTTATCGCCGCGCTTGACGGGACGCAGGGGATCGCCATTGGCGGCCTGAGCCTGGGCGAGCCGAAGGACGTGATGTGGGAGATGGTCGACGTTTCCATGCCGTTGCTGCCGCCGCACAAGCCGCGTCATCTGCTGGGTGTTGGGTCGCCGGAAGACATCGTGGAGGGAGTCGCGCGGGGCATTGACACGTTTGACTGCGCTCTCCCGACGCGGGTTGCGCGGAACGGAGCGTTGTACACACCGCAGGGTCGGGTGGACATCCTCAACGCGCGATACACGCGTGAACTGGGGCCGGTGATGGAGGGATGTGATTGCCAGACGTGTGCGACGCACTCCGCCGCCTACCTCCAGCATTTGTTCAAGGCGAAGGAACTGCTGGCATATCGACTGGCGAGCATCCACAATCTGCGCTTCATCCATCGTCTGTTCGACAACGCGCGTGTCACCATTGCAGCAGGCATATATGAACAGTTCAGGCGGGATTTTCACGCCGCATACACCCCGAGTGACGCGGCGGCGAAGGAAGAGCAGCGCGGCCTTTGGCTGCGGTCGCAGCAGGAACGCGAACAGGCAAATCTACCGGAAGAGTGGGAGTCGGATCCGGGGCTGGACTAGATTCGGTGGGGTAGCGGGAACTAGCCGCCGGCGACGGCCGGGACAATGCTGACCTCGTCGCCCTCTTTGAGGGGCGTTTCAAGGCCGCTGAGGAATCGTACATCCTCGCCGTTCACGTAGATATTGACGAAGCGGTGGAGTTCGCCCTCGTCGTTGAAGAGGCGTTCCTTGATACCGGGGAAACGCTCATTGAGGACTGCGAGCGCGCCATCCAGCCGATCACTGCTGGCTTCAATTTCATCGACGCCATCCGTCACGCGCCTCAAGGGCGTGGGAATCTTGACTGTGACCGGCATAGACAACTGACTCCTTTAGTTTGATTTGCGTTTGTTACTTCAGGATGTGAACGCACCAAGCATTGCGGGGCGTTCCTCTAACTATAGCGGAACAAAGCATGAGCGTGTCTGGCACTGCGGATGCTTGGTACTAATCCTTTTCAACCAGGCGGCCTGAGAGGTACTTGTGGATGACGCTGGACAGCAGCGTCTGATACGGCATTCCCTCCTCCATGGCGCGAATATGAGCCGCGTTGAAGTCGTGTTCGGTGACACGCAGCGTCACACGCTTGGATTTCTTCAAGGTATTGCGCGCCGCAAGCCTGATACGTTCAATTTCCTGGTCGGCGTTGGCTACCCGCTTCAATTCACCGCGCTCAAAAGCCTCAAGGATTTCCTTCTCTTCTTCGTCCAGTTTGTAGTTCATGATTCACGCCTCCTGCCATAGGTACGCATAGCTCTGCGGCTCGGAATAACGGTCTTCAAGAATAGCGATCCATCTTCCTGTTTGACATACGGAACGACATATAAGTAGTCGCGAATTTCCACGACGAACACCTTTTGTCCGGGATAGCGGCCCTGATTGGGATGGTCATATAGATCTATCTCACCACGCTGTGTGACGGAGCTAACTACATCCGTAAATGAGACCCCTCGCTGTTCTAGTAGTTGCCGATTCTTTTCTTCACTCCACTGGAATCTATCTTCCATGGGCCAATTGTGCCATATGTGTGCTTTATTGTGCCACATTGACACCCAATAGGCACCGCATCTCTTAGTGGCGCCAACTCAGAAGGAAATGGGAAGTGAAGGTGTGTGGGACGGCCTAGCCGTCGATGACGTCTCCGGGAACGGGGTCGATGCGGACGCCCTTTTCCTTGATCCACTCCATGCCGCGGTCGATTTCGTCCTGAGCCCCCTCGAGTTCAAGGACAACCCAGCCCTGATCTTCTTCAACGTTGGCGCGGCGGATGTTTGTGACCAGCTCAAATTCACGTCCGAGAGACCAGATGAGAGGCTCCTTGATGAGCTCCGACGCGAACGTGAATCGTACCCGAGCCTTGGCCATTGTTACCCCCGTTGTTTCCCGGCTATTCCGGTTGGTTGTGAATCCGGCGGGACGCGGTCAGGCGTCCTCGGCTTTGAGGGCGTCCTCAAAGTCGCGCAATGAGGCATTGATGTTGACGGTCTGCGCCACGTCCTGCACGGCCTCCTGCGTCTTGAGGCCGTTTCCGGTGATATACGCCACGGTTACCTCATCCTTTCCGATGAGACCCTTGGCAGCCAGCTTGCGCAGGACGCCGATTGTGACGCCCCCGGCCGTCTCGGCAAAGATGCCTTCTGTCTGCGCGAGGAGTTTCATGGAATCGACGATTTCCGCGTCCGAGACGGCGTGGCCGGTGCCGTCGCTGTCCTCGATTACCTTGAGCGCGTAGTAGCCGTCGGCGGGATTGCCGATGGCAAGCGACTTGGCAACGGTATCGGGTCGCACAGGGCGAATGTCCTTGATGCCGGCGTCATAGGCGGAAACGATTGGCGATGATCCTTCCGCCTGGGCAATGTGCATCTTCGTCTTCGGCTTACTGATGATGCCGATGTCGTGAAGCTCGTTTAGTCCCTTCCAGATCTTGGTGAACATGGAGCCGGAGGCGGCGGGAACGATTGCATGGTCCGGTGCGTGCCAGCCAAGCTGCTCTGCGGCCTCATACCCCAACGTCTTGGAGCCCTCGGAGTAGTAGGGACGGACGTTGATGTTGACGAAAGCCCAGCCGTAGCGATCCGCGATCTCCGAGCATAGACGATTGACATCGTCATAGCTGCCGTTGACTGCAACAAGAGTAGGGCCATAGATAGCCGCGCCCACAACCTTGCCGAGTTCGAGATCGGCGGGGATGAAGACATAGCACCTGATCCCGGCACGGGCTGCATGGGCGGCGACGGAGCCTGCCAGGTTGCCGGTGGAGGCGCAGGCGAGGGTGTCGAAACCGAAATCACGGGCGGCAGTGGCGGCGACGGAGACAACACGGTCCTTGAATGAATACGTCGGGTTCACGCAGTCATTCTTGAGATAGAGCTCGTTGAGGCCAAGTGCCTTGCCGAGTCGGTCAGCCTTGATGAGGGGCGTGAGGCCAGCGTTGATATCGACGCGATTCTCAGGATCGGCAGGCAGCAGTTCGGCGTATCGCCACATGGAGGGCGGGCCGTTCTTGATGGAATCGCGGGACATGACGCGGGCGATGGCGTCATAGTCGTACTGAACCTCAAGCGGCCCGAAACAGAAATCACAGACGTTGACGGGCAGGAGTTCGGTCTCCCGCGAACATTCCTTGCACCTGAGCGATGTTGTGTAGGGCATTAGTAATACTTCCGGTTTCTAGGCCCACAGGTTGGCGGGCACAAGGCGGCCGTTATAGGGGTCCGCGGCCAACGCAAAGCTCTCAAGCGTATGAGCGCCCAGGAGGGGTTGGGCATTGTCGTCTCCAAAGGCCACCAGGGCTATTTCCCTCTCACCATTCAGCGTTATCCACGCTCGCCCCAAAGGGTATTCGACCGGACGGCCATCAGCGAGCCTCATTGAGACTGAACGATGCGGTTGGATGCCAATAGACTGCAGCAAGATGGACGGAATGATCGTGAAACTGGCTCCCGTGTCGACCATAGCCTCAAGCTCCAGCGTGCGGTCTCCATCTTCGTTTTGGACAGTGAGTTCGGAATAGAAAACCCCCACCTGCGGTTCCTCCTGCGACGTTTGCTGTTCCGGCGCAGTAGGCTCTATCCCGCGACGCTGCCTTGATGTTGACGCCATGATTACCAATCTCTGCTGCCCTGTGCGACTGAACCATTGTATCAATCGCAAGGCAGGTTGGAACCAAGAGAGGCGGGGCGGCACATCGTGCCGCCCCGCCGAATGGTCTCGTTCGAAACGCTATAACTAGCGATTCTGCCAGTTGGGAGCTCGCTTCTCTGCGAAAGCGAGCGGGCCCTCCTTGGAGTCCTCGGAGCCACCGACAATACGGTTGACCCAGCCGCTGAACTGGTAGTGCTCGTCGATGAACAGGTTGCGCCAGAACTGGGCAACAGCCTTGACGCCCTGAACCGCGATGGGCGCGTTCTCCGAGATCATCTTGGCAATCTCAACGGCGCGCGGAAGGAGTTGATCCGGCTCACAAACCTCATGAACGAGGCCGATGCGCAGGCACTCTTCCGGCGAGATGCGGTCCGCAGTCAGGCCGATGTACATGGCCTCGCCGACGGGAACCAGGCGCGGCATGAGGTGCATGCCGGAGCCGGGCATGATTCCACGCTTGACCTCGAACAGGCCCATGTAGGCCTCGGTCGAGATGATGCGGATATCGCAGTCGATTGCGCGCTCGGTGCCGCCGCCGACGGCCAGACCGTTGATGGCCGCGATGAAGGGCTTGGGCGAGCGGGCGAACTGGAAGAGGGAGCCCGTGGGGCCGGCTCCGCCGCCGCCGGAGATCTGGAACAGGCGGCGCGCCCGCTCCTCTGCGTCGATCTCGCCCTTGTCGAACGCTTCATTGACCTCGGCCGTGCGGGTGTTTCGGTCCGACATCTCGCGCAAGTCAGCGCCTGCGGAGAATGCGCGGCCGTTGCCCGTCACAATGCCGACCCACATGTTGCGGTCGTTGTTGAAATCGTGGAGCGCAATCTGCAGCTCCTCGTTCATGCTGCCGCCCATGGCGTTCAGCCGGTCCGGGCGGTTCATGGTGAACGTGGCGTAGTGTTCCGCCTCATTCTTCTCATACAAAAGTTCAGGCATTTGCTTCCCCTCCCACCTCTGTGGATTCTTCGTGCGTAAAGCCGCCTAAGCCTAGATTTTTGGCGGCTCCAATGTCAAGTTGACGGCGTGATGGCGCGGCGCATCAGCTTTGACATGGTTTATAGGCGACTGGTAGGGTGAATCTGGCTTGGATAAGCCATTCAGGTGGGGAATTTCATCGTTCCGCGACGGGTATCGCTCGTACCAAGAGCAACGCCGCGCGCGGGAAACAACCACGAAACACAGGGGGAATGACCATGCGTTTGACACTTTCAGCCATCAAGGCGGACGTGGGCTCAATCGGCGGCCACACAAGGCCGACAGAAGAGATGATGGACAAGGTGCGTTCCGAGGTGCAGGCCGCCATCGATCGTGGACTGCTCATCGATGGCTACGTGTTCCACGTTGGCGATGATATCGCCATCATCATGTCCCACACCCGGGGCAAGGATGACACGGAGATTCACCAGTTCGCATGGGACAGCTTCTTGGCGGCGACGGCAATCGCGCAGGAGTACGGTCTCTACGGCGCAGGGCAGGATCTGTTGGTTGACGCTCCCTCCGGAAACGTGCGCGGCGCCGGGCCCGGCGTGGCGGAGGTGGAGTTCGAGCATGAGCCGGTGCAGTCCAACAGCGCGCGTCGTGCGGAGTCGTTCATGATTTTCGCAGCGGACAAGTGTGGGCCGGGCGCGTACAACCTGCCGCTCTTTCTCGGCTTCGCTGACCCCATGTACTGCGCCGGCCTGATGCTGCCGCAAATGATCCAGGGCTTCGATTTCAACATCATCGATATGAACAACACGGGCGGCGACAGCCTCCTGACGCTGCACGCGCCGGACGACTACTACCAGATCACGGTGCTGCTGCGCGACAACGAGCGTTTCGGCATCGAGAGCATCACATCACGGACGCATGCCGACCAGGACGCGGTAGCGGTTTCCGCGCAGCGGCTACATAACATCGCAGGCACGTACACCGGCAAGGACGATCCCATCGCCATCGTGCGCAACCAGGGTATCTTTCCCGCGCCGGAGGAGATCCTCTCCACGTTCACGAAGGCGCATTACATCGGCGGCGACGCGCGCGGCTCCCACAACATGCCGCTGATGCCGGTGCCGATGAATACGCCTGTGACCGGGCCATATTGTCTGCCGATCGTTGAGTCGCTCGGCTTCTCGCTGAACGCTGCGGGCAAGTTCTCTGCGAACGTCGTTGATTTCTTTGACAATCCGGCGTGGGACCTCGTCCGCAACAGGGCGCAAGAGAAGGCGCTGTACATGCGCGATCAGGGATGGTCCGGCCCGGCGATGCTTCCCTACACGGAACTGGAGTACGGCGGCTTCCGTGACATCGTGACTGGTCTGGAGGAGCGCTTCGCGTTCAAGCCGGAGTAGGGGCACAGCCCACTTTTCTTGGTAAGCGACACGCATTCGTGGGGCGCCTCCCGGGGCGCCCCTACTTGTCTGGTTGGTACGGCCTAAGGTGAACAATCAATGAAACTCCTCGTTGGCACGGGGAATCCCGGCAAGGTGCGGGAGTTCCGTGAGTTGCTGGACGGGCTGCCCGTGGAGCTTGTGACTCCCGCGGATATCGGCCTTGATATGGAAGTCGAGGAGACCGGCGACACGTTGGAAGAGAATGCGCTGATCAAGGCGCAGGCGTATGCGAATGCAGGTGGAATCCTGACGCTCGCAGACGACTCCGGCCTGTTTGTGGATGCGTTGGACGGCGCGCCCGGTGTGATCAGCGCGCGCTACGGCGCTCCTGAGGCCAAGACGGACGAGGACCGCGTGCAACTCCTCCTTCACAACCTGTCAGACGTGCCGGATGGGCAGCGTGACGCCGCATTCCGCTGCGTAATCGTGATCGCCGAACCTGGCGCAGATACGGTTCGCATAGCGAAGGGAGAGCTGAGGGGTATAATTGGACAATCTCCACGGGGGACGAGCGGGTTCGGATACGATCCGATATTTGTTGTGCCGGAGTACGGGAAGACAGTAGCCGAATTGGACTCAATAACGAAGAACGCGCTCAGCCATCGCGGTCGGGCGTCGCGCATCGCGCGGGACATCATCGCTGAGA
Source organism: uncultured Dehalococcoidia bacterium (assembly GCA_964405845.1). GTDB lineage: Bacteria > Chloroflexota > Dehalococcoidia > UBA6926 > UBA6926 > VXMO01. The sequence goes on from CAYOPL010000029.1 coordinate 86,247, forward strand.
TTGCAGCCGCACACGAGGCGGAGGGAAGCGCCTGAGTATGACCGTCGCTGCTCCCATAAGTGTCAAGGACGTGTTCGGACGTCTGCTGCAAGACCTCCGCATCTCCGTCACGGATCGCTGCAACTTCCGTTGCTCGTATTGCATGCCTGCTGAGATTTTCGGCGAGCGGTACGAGTTCTTGCCGCGCGACCAGATTCTGACGTTTGAAGAGATCGAGCGACTCACGCATATCTTTGCCGACCTTGGCGTAACGAAGATCCGGGTGACGGGCGGAGAGCCGTTGCTGCGCAACGGCCTTCCGGAGTTGATTCGCATGCTTTCCGGGGTTGAGGGCATAGAAGACCTGTCGTTGACGACGAACGGCTATCTGCTTCCGCCCATGGCGAAGGAGTTACGGGAGGCGGGACTTCGGCGGGTGACCATCAGCCTGGACAGCCTGGACGACGAGACGTTCAAGCGGATGAACGGTCGCGGATTCGGCGTGGATCGTGTGTTGGAAGCCATCGAGGCGGCGGAGGATGCCGGCCTTGGCCCGATCAAGATCAACAGTGTGGTTCAGCGCGGCGTCAATGATGATTTCGTGACAGACCTCGCCAAATACTTCAAGGGCACGGACAAGATTGTGCGGTTCATCGAGTACATGGACGTGGGCACCATCAACGGCTGGAAGCTGGAAGAAGTGGTGCCGAGCAGGGAGCTTGCGGCACGCATCAACGCCGAGACGCCCATCATTCCAATCGACAGGAACTACCGGAGTGAGACATCCTCGCGCTATGCGTATGCCGATGGCACGGGTGAGATTGGATTCATCTCTTCCGTTTCCGAACCGTTCTGCGACGACTGCACTCGCGCCCGTCTCTCAACTGACGGCAAGCTCTACACCTGCCTCTTCACCGGCGACGGCCACGATCTGCGCGGCCCGATGCGGGACGGTGCGACGGATGACGAGATTCTCTCGCTGATCACCAGCGTCTGGGAGGAGCGGACGGACCGCTATTCCGAGGAGCGGACGAGCGAGACCACCGCGCTCGCGGGCAGAAAGCCGGAGCGCGTGGAGATGTACCACATCGGCGGGTAGGGCAAGGCGCTCCCGCACAATCCGATGGCTGATCAGGAGAACCCCGGGCAACTGTCCCACGTCGATCCGGCGGCAGGGCCGCGCATGGTGGACGTGGGTGACAAGGACGTTACTCGGCGAGAGGCCGTCGCGCGGGGCAGGGTGGTGATGTCGCCGGAAACACTCACGGCCATCCGTGAGCAGACCACGTCCAAGGGCGACGTTCTATCCGTCGCACAGCTAGCGGGAGTGATGGCCGCCAAGCGCACCTCTGAATTGATTCCTCTATGTCACCCGCTGCAACTGTCTTTTGTTGGTGTGGAGCTAACTCCCGGGGAGGACGGAGCCAGCGTCGAGATTGAGGCCACCGTGCGCACGACGGGTCAGACCGGAGCCGAGATGGAGGCGTTGACGGCGGTCAGCGTCGCGGGTCTGACCGTCTACGACATGTGCAAGGCCATCGACCGCGCGATGCGTGTTGAGGCGGTGCGTCTGGTGTCCAAGTCCGGCGGCCGGAGCGGGGACCTGTGGCTGGAGGAGTAATCCCGTTTCGTGGCCAGTCAGGCAACAAGAAAGAGAACAGTCTGTGGTATCTGAACCAAGTGTCCTTTTTGACCCCCAACCGGTGACACTGACAGGGCATCTAGTACGACTTGAACCAATTGGATTGGAACATGCAGCAGACATATACGGTGCAGGTGTGGACGAGTCTATTTGGACTTACTTACCCCGAGGAGCTTTTGGCAGTGTTGAGGATGCAGAACAGTGGATTGAGGACTGTGTGGCGCAGTTGGTTGGCGGCAAGAGGATTCACTTTGCAGTACTGCTAAGAGAAACAGGCAGAGCGGTCGGTTCAACCGGGTATCTGGATATTGATAGGACGCACCGCACACTTGAGATAGGCATGACCTGGTATGGCCTTGCGTGGCAGCGGACTGGGGTGAACACCGAGTGCAAGTACCTTATGTTGAAACACGCGTTTGAAGACTGGGGAGCACGTCGGGTTAGCTTAAAGACAGATAGTCGCAACGAGCGAGCCAGGCAGGCGATATTGAGGTTGGGAGCGATAGAAGAGGGGATTCTGCGGAACCACCGCATAGCGCGCGACGGTGTGGATCGGCATTCAGTCTTCTACAGTGTCATCGACAACGAATGGGCCAGGGTCAAGCAACGGCTCGAAGGGATGATGCGGCGAGAGGAATAAGAATCAGCCTGCCTTGATGGTGCGCAGCGGCAAAGCCTCGGTTTCAAGCGTGGTCAAATCGAGGTGCTGGGACGCATTGTCGATATCGAATCCTACGATCATGCCGTCGGAATCCAGATCAACGTTCAGTCCCTCAGCCACCACACGCGTATCCGAGCTGGGGCCGCTTTTGAACTCAACGTAGAGGCTATCGGTCTCAGGATAATACTGAAGTTTCATGTGTGATTCTCTTTCGGATGTGACCTAGTCCCTGCTGCTTAGCAGGAAGCGGCGGGCGATGTTGGCGGTTTCGTCCGGGACCTGCATGTAGATTGCGTGGCCGACGTCCGGCATCACAAGGAACTCGCCGCGGGGCAGGGCCTCTGCAAGCGGTCGCAGGTGTGATTCCAGCAAGCGGTTTTCCTCCGCCACCACAATCAAGGTTGGCATCGTGAGGCGTTCCGCGCCGTCTTGCAAACGGAACACATCGGTGGCCATCTCTTCCGGGCCGTAGGCGTTGACGCTCCACGTCGCCTGCGCGCGCCCGTCCGGCAGGACGATGGTCTCCTCATTCAGGACATCCTCCAATGCTTCGGGCGTCCAGACCTTTGTCATGTTGTTATTCGCGAGACGGGTCTTGAGATCGTCGAGGGAACTCCACGTGTTGCGGCGGCCGGGGCCGGGCTTCTCTGTCAGGTCTTCGTTCAGCATGTTGACACGCACCCAATGCGCGGGGCCGTCCGGCACCGGCTCCACCATGACCATGCCGAGCACGCGATCCGGGTGGTTTGTGGCGTAGAGCCCGCTGATCGCGCCGCCGTAGGAGTGGGACATGATGTAGTGCGGCGGCAGGTCGAGTTCCTCGACGATACCGGCCATGTCCTGAGCGCCCTCTTTGGCGCGATAGCCGCTTTCCGGCCCGTCCGACTCGCCGTGCCCGCGCATGTCCAAGGCGATGACGCGGAAGTCATTGCGGAGCCGCCGCGCCACGGCGTTCCAGCTGCGGCTCGTGCGCCGTCCGCCGTGGACAAGCAGCAGCGGGGTCCCGTCCCCGCCCCAGTCGAGCGCGTGAAAGGTCAGACCCTCCACGATGACAAAGTGGCTCGTGCGTCCCTCGGATTGCTCGCGTGTGATGACTTCAGGCACAGGACCTCCAGGTGTGTGTTATGTGGCTGCGCTTGGGGCAGAGGATCAGGCGGGATACCACTGACGCCTCTCCAGCATTCCTCTGAGATACGCCATTTCCCCCGCGTGCATGGAGCAATCGTTCATGACACTGACGAGACGGACGCCAACGGTCGGCATCGGGTCCCACCGCGGCTCGTTCAGCACGCGGTCGAGCGCCTCCGGCGTGATGGTCCGCAGGTACTCCTGCGTGCGGGCGTAGACGGCATCGTAGTAGTCGAGGATGACGGACGCCTCCGGCGACTGGAAGGCACGCACCTGGTCCATGGAGTCGCCGACGCCGATGGCCTCCGGGTCGGCGGGCATTCCGAACCGCTCATGCCATCCTTCCTCAATCCATGCCTGCTCTCGTCCGGCAAGGATGGAGATTTCGTGATCCTGGACGCGGGTCAGGTGCCAGCCATTCCATCCAAGCGGGTTTGATTCCGGGTCCGGCTGCCGCATCAACTGCTCGACTGTCAAACCGTCGATGCACCTGGCAAGCAAGCCCCTCACGCGGCCAAAGTGATCAATAGTCAGATCCGTGATATCCATCTGGGTCCTCCGTCACTCTCCCGTTGTCCGGTTGTCCCCGGCTCAGACCTTTTGGTGCTGCGTCGTGTACCAGGGCAGGCCGTTCACCATTTCGATCTTGTAGTCGGAGAAGAGGACAGGATAGCGGTCCTGGGCGATCTCGCCGATCTTGCCGAAAACGACGCGGATTTCCTCTTCGGAGCTGGGGTCAGTGCGCGCCTCGAGGATATGGCGCAGGGCGCGGATATTCGTGCTCCAGCCGATGCTCGTCGAGACACCGATCGGGGCGATGCGCCGCATGGCGGACGTGATTTCCTTCTTGCGTGAGAACTGCGCGCCGTCCTCATCCAGTTGGTAGTGTTCCGCCATCATGATCTGCAGCTCTTCCAGCTTCTTGAAGGTGTCTACGAAGACTTCCATGATGTGCTCGTCCTCGCGGACGGCGGTGGGCGCCCACATGCCAAGGTCATCGAGGCGGACGAATCGCAGGCTTTCCTGAGAAATGGCCGTGCCGGCGCGATGGCGAACCAGTTCATGCGTGAAGACGCGGCTGATGCCGGTGATGGCGAAATTCAGGACACTGTGCTCCAGCACGGAGCCATGGCCGGTGGCGATGATGTTCTTAAGGTGGGCGGCGTTGTTGGGGCGGACGCGCGTGACGTTCGGGTTGAGGCCGGGTTCAAAGCTCCGGTAGCAGAGACGCCCCATGAATTCGGCGAGTCCTTCAACGTCCGAATATGCGTCCGTTGACCAATCGGGCGCGCCAATGTGCTCAAGGTAGGCGCTAAGCCCCTCCGGTATAATCCTGGTCTCGCCGATCAGGAAAACGTGCGGTTCCACGCCGTGCATGTGGTACCCCCTCACGAACAAACTGTCCACAAAAACTGTAGCACGGGCGGGCGAAAGTAGGGGGACGCGGTTGAAACTTTACTGCGCTCATACATGAGCTTAACAACTGGTTAACGTCAATTGGTGAATACAGTGTTATGCTTGTTATGTGGAAACTGAATACATTACCTCCACCGTGAATTATCCAAGGGCGATCAAGACGGTCGCTCACCGGGGCGCGAAGGCGCTGGCGCCCGAGAATTCGTTACTCGCATTCACCACAGCCGCCGAGCTTGGCGTTGCCGCAATAGAGACCGACGTCCGTCTGACCGCGGACGGGCAGCCTGCCATCATCCATGACCCAACACTGACCAGGACATACGGGCACAAGGCACACGTTGCCGCCACGAAGATGGCGGATCTGCAGGCGCTTGGTGTGCCATCCCTCTCCATCATGCTCGACGCTTTCGCCGCCGACTTTGATGTAATCATCGACCTCAAGGAGAAGAGCAAGAGGCTCGCTGAGTCGGTAGGGCGCGTCGTCGCCCAGTCAGGCCGGGCCGAGCGGTGTTACGTGACAGGATCAGACCTGAATCTGTTGCGCCGCGCGCAGGCGCTTGCAGAGGGACTGCAACTCAGTTGGACTATCGGAGCGCGCCACGGAACGCTGACGCCCGCCGCGGTGGTTGAGGCGTCCGTCGTTGGAGTGTCGGAATTGGCGGTGCAGGCGCCCGAAGTGAGCGCGGAACTGGTGGCACAGGCCGGGTCGCTGGGCATAGACGTTCGCGCATACGGAATCAGGACACCGGTGCACGCGCAAGAGCTGGTCGCTCTCGGCTGCACGACGCTGACTCTGGATGACCCACGCTGGGCAATGATGCCCAGGCAGTTGAATTTGCCCCTCGTTCCCACGGCTGCGTAGAGCCCCCCTCACCCCAACCCTCTCACTAAGAGAGGGCGCTTTTCCTGACCGCTTCGCGGCATATACTGGCCTTGATGGCTGCTGTTGGGGATTCCCGGTTCGATTCTGATACTGCCGGCGCGCCCGCGTTGGAGGCGCGCCGCCTGCGAAAGCAGTTCGGCGGCAGGAATGTCGTCAATGATGTCTCTTTGCGCGTCAATAGCGGCGAGGTCGTTGGGCTTGTTGGGCCCAACGGCGCGGGCAAGACAACCACAATCCGGATGATGCTCGGCATACTCGCTCCTGATGAGGGCGAGGCGCGAGCGTTCGGCGGGCCGCTCACGGAGGAAACACAGGAACGCATCGGCTACCTCCCGGAAGAGCGCGGTCTCTATGAAGGGCTGCGCCTTACCGTGGTTCTGTCATACCTGGGGCAGCTAAAGGGCCTGAGCCGCCGTGAAGCCGCAATTCGAACGGGAGAGATGCTTGACGCCGTCGGCATGTCGGAGCACGCCCACAAGAAAGTGCGCGAACTGAGCCGCGGCATGACGCAGCTTGTCCAGTTCGGGGCTACTCTGCTGCACAGGCCTGACATCCTCGTGCTGGACGAACCATTCTCCGGCCTTGATCCGGTCAACGCGCGCCGCATGAAGGAGCTTGTGCTCGAGGAAAAGGAACGCGGCGCGGCGATTATTTTCTCCACCCACCAAATGACGGACGTGGAGGAACTTTCCGACCGTGTGTTGATGATCGACGGCGGGGAGGTGGCGTTGGACGGCGCGCCGTCCGAGCTCCGACGGCGGTATCGCGGCGACACAATCCGTGTTGAATCTCCGGACGCGCCGCCGGAACGAATCAGTGGAGTAGGGGAGATTGAACGCTCTGCGGACACTATCTCAATGCGTCTCACAGAGGGAAGCACGGCGGAGCAGGTACTCAAGCAGTTGCTCGACGCCGGGATGCGCATAGAGCGATTCGAGGTGGCACTGCCGACACTGGAGGAGATTTTCATCCGTGAGGTCCAGGGGCGGAGAGACAAGGCATGAATAAGGCGCTGGTCGTTGCCCGGCATGAGTTCACGACGATGATTTCGCGGACGGGTTTCCTGGTCATGACCGCGCTGGTGCCGATCGGCATGCTTCTGCTTGTGGGCGGCATTGGAGCGTATGCCTTCTTTATTGCTTCCGATGAGGACGAGATACCGGAGATACAGACGGTTGGCTATGTGGATCTCGCCGGTGTCATCGCCGAACCCGGGACGATTGGACTCACGGAATATGTCCCAGTTCAGACTCAGGATCAGGCGCGCGCGGCGGTCGCGTCCGGCGATTTGGACGCGGCTTATGTGATCGAACGGCATTACCTTTCCACCGGGCGGGTCACCCAGATTGTCAAGGGTGGGCAGGGCTTGAACATCACGGGGGTGGGCAGTGGCTCACTGAGAGAGTTCCTCCGGGCCAATCTCGTGGCAGGAGCAGTGGACGACGAACGTGCTGAGCGTGTCCTTTTTCCGGCGCTCATCACCACGCTTGAGGTGGGTGAGGGCGGTCAACCCGCGGACGACCCATTCGATCCCGCAACGCTCATCTTCTTCATGGCGATGGCGTTCGCCGTGATCTTCTCCGTCCTCACCATCACCGGCTACCTGCTACAGGGACTGAACGAGGAGAAGGAGAACCGCGTCATGGAGATCCTGCTCTCCACAGTTACCCCGGATCAGCTGATGCTGGGCAAGCTGGTGGGTCTGGGACTGGCGGGAATCGTGCAGATAGGCGTATGGATGGGTTCAGCCGTTGGCCTTCTGTTCGGGGCGTCGATATTCCTCGACGATATTCCAACCCTGGGGCTGCCCCCCTTGCCCCTCATCCTCGTGGCGTTTGCCTACTTCCTGCTTGGCTATGCGTTCTTCGCGGCGCTGATGGCAGCGCTCGGCGCAGTCACAACGTCTCAGCGGGAGTCGCAGCAACTGACGGTCATCGTCATCCTGCCCGCCGTCGCCCCGTTCTGGTTCTCGTTCTCAATCATTGAGGACGCGGGCGGCATTTTGCCTCAGATCATGACGTACATCCCGTTCACCGCGCCCACGATGTCTTTGGCGCGCCTCGCGCTTGATGCCATGGGACCTCTGGAAATCGCCGCGAGTCTCATTACATTGACGATTTCGGTCATCGTTGCCGTGAAGCTGGCGCAGCGCCTCTTCCGCAGCTACCTGCTCGTCTACGGACATCGCCCGCCGCTCATGCAGCTTCTGAGAACCGCGATGACAGGACGGGTCTAACGCGCTATTACTGTCCGCCGTGGCGAAGCAGTCGCTCCCCGATGATCAGGCCGAGCACGACGTAGATAGCATCCATCAGCGGGAAGTAGATGATATGCGATAGCGCGGCGTCGCCTGTTTCGCTGCTCGTGTCCAAGAGCCAAAAATACTGCCAGTAGAACAGCATCATCACGACGACGGAAGCATAGAAGAGCCCGTTGGCGATGGCGCAGGTGTAGTTGTCCGTCTGCTCTGGATCGAGTCGCCATCGGTAGAGAAACGTCAAAACGACCATCAGGATCACGCCCAAGGCCATGAAGTAATTCATGATCGTCCAGTTCGGGTACTCGGGCGAACCGTCATGGATGAGTGGCGTGATTATGAGCAGCAGGGCGACCGCAATCGCAGTCAGCAGGAGATAGGCTCCAAAGAGGCGGGTGACTATCTGTGCCATCGTTTTCTCCTTCCTCAGTCTCACTCGACGACGGATTCGGTTTCTAGGGTACTCCAACGGAAAACTGAGCGACACGAGCTTGAGGTAAGAGCAGTGTTTTTGAGACCGAATCAAAAATCTGTGGAACAACAGACTATAATGAATGGACATGGCTCGTAGATATACTGGATTTCGATAGTTCGCATGACCGCATCATCCCCCCCGGAAGGCAAGTATGACGGCTCGTACGGTCTGACTATCCCTACCGATTACATCGAGGGGTACGGACGTGCCAGTAAGGCCAATAAGGCCATCGCAGACAACTACATTGCCCATCATCTGATCGCCGACCCCGAGGCGGACGCCGTCATCGCGGAGTTGGGCGATATGGATCGCGCGCAATCCGCCATGCTCATTCGAGCGGCGATGGATGATCCGGACGGCAGCGTCCTCAAGAACGCTCCTGAGAGCGTTAAACGTCTGGTTGGCGCACTGGATACCCCCCCGGACTGGGTGAACTACGATGAGTTCATGCCCGGGTCGCGCATGTTCCTGCGCAACGCGCGCATCATCCTCGCGGCGTTTGTCGGCGGGACCCTCGTCGAAGGCTTCACCACAAACATCAGCAAATCGTTCTTCATAACCGGCCGCGTTCGTGACCAGGGCGTGCGGCGCCTGATGCAGAACAACCGCCACATGCTGGAGTCGTTTCTGCCGGGGGGGCTGGAACGCACCGGCGACGGTCTCAAGCTGAGCATGCGCCTGCGTCTGGTTCATGCGCAGGTGCGCAAGCTGCTGGAGGAATCGGATGAGTGGGATACGGAGGCGTGGGGCGTTCCGCTGAGTTCAGCGCACCTCGGTCTGGCGATTGCGGGATTCTCCGCTCGTCTTCTGTACCACATGAAACGGCTGGGAGCAAAATTCACCGAGGAGGAGAAGCAGAGCTTCATGGCCGTGTGGCGCTACACGGGCTACATCATGGGCGTCCCTGAGACCATTCTCTTCAAGAACGAAGAGGAGGCGCTGGAACTCTATAGGGTCGGCAACATGTGTGAGCCTCATCCCAGCCAGGAAGGGGTTGTGATGGCTCACGCGCTGATCAATTCCGCGCCGCTCGTTGTGGGCATCGAGGACCCGAAGGAACGACAGAAGCTGGCCAGCTATGTCTTCCGGATTTCCCGCGCCGTGATCGGGCCGGATATGGCCGACAGGCTTCGCTACCCGAGAACGCCGGTTATTGGTGTTCTTCCGTTCTTCAGATTCCAGGCCAAATACCACAATTTCTTGTCGCGGTGGATTCCACGCCTCACCAATCAGAACAACTTCGCGCAGTTTACAGGCCTGCTGGATGCCGCAACGGTGGCCGAAACGGATATTCACTACAACATGCCGGACCACGTCTACTCCGAGAACTCCAGCCCCTGGTAGGGAAACCAGGCGCCTGTCATCTCCAGGCGAGCACACTGTACTGTCATTCCGAACGGAGCGTTAGCGAAGTGAGGAATCCAAAGACTTGTCCTGCAGCCGATTTGGCTTGCTAATCATCACTTTAGATTCTTCGCTGCGCTCAGAATGACATGCTGGATGCAGCGGCTTTAGCGGCGAGATTTCCGCTGCGGACGGCGGATTCCATCGTCGCCGGCCACCCCGTTTGCGTCCAATCTCCCGCGAGGAAAAGGCCGGGCACGTCAGTTGATTGCTCCGGCCTCTGATCCTGGATTCCGGGCAGGCATCGAAAGGTCGCCTGTGGCTGCTTGACCACACGGAAGTAGGTCATTGACGCATCGCGCGTCTCTGACAGCACGGGCCGCAGTTCGGCCTCGGCCAGATCGCGCAGTTCATCCTCTGTCATGCCTGCCTCGCGCCACGCAGCGCTAATCGACACCAACAGGCGCGAGTTCGCTTCGACCGACTCCTGCATCAGTGAGCGATTGAAGACCCACTGGATCGGGCTGTCCACAACGGTCAGGAACGGCTCGTTCATTACTGGACGGTCATAGCCGATATGAAGCCCCACAATAGGCGCCCACTCCAACTGTGGCGGACTGACTGGCGCAAACAGAGCCTCTTCTCCCTCATCCTTAGCTACTTCCCGCTCACCCTGAGCTTGTCGAAGGGTGAGCAGCCTCTCAAGGCCGTCCCACGGCAGGGCGCTGATCACTGCGTCCGCGTCTATGGTTTCTTCGCCTAGCTTTACCCCCGTGACGCGGCCCTCGGTTACGTGAAGGTCACTCACGCGACGCCCCATGATGAGTCTGCCGCCGCGCGATTCGATGTACTGGCGCGCTCCCTCGCTAACCAGCGTTGACAGCCCCACTCGCGAATAGCCGAGATCAGCCATGCCCTTGCCCGCAAGCAGGGAGTCCTGGAACGCCATGATGCCCATGTAGGCGCTTGCGGCGTCGATTGTGTCGTTGAGGATGGGCAGCGTGATGAGTTCCCAAAGAGCTGCGATCGTCCTGTCATTCTGGCCGTGTTGCAGGAGCCACTCGCGAAAGGATTTCGACTCCAACCGCTCGCGCTCGCGTTCCATGTTCGTGCGCCGGATGCTCATCATGCCCCGGACAACCCGGATCCTGTCCATGAGTCCGAGATGCCGGTAGAGCAGGAGGGAGGGGAGCACGTCGAGCGGCGCGGGGAGAAATCGTGTTGACGCAAGAACGCCCCGCCTGCCCGACCTGTCCGCAACAGTTACGCGCAGTCTGTCTTGGAGTGTCGTCTGCCCGAACGCATCGATCTTCTTGAGGAAGTCGATGTATTCCGTGCAGCAGCGGAGGAAAACGTGCTGGCCGTTGTCCAACTCCATGCCCGTCTGCGGATCAACAAAGGAAAAGGCGCGACCACCGAGGTAGTTGCGGCGCTCGATCAGGGTAACGGTGACGCCGCGTTCGGCGAGGGCGCAGGCGGCGGAAAGACCGGCAAGCCCCCCGCCAATCACCACGCAGTGGCTACGCGCTCCATCGGGATGTAACTCTGAATCCACAGTCGCACCGCCAACCCGACCTTCTCGCGGGTTGACAGGCCAACCCGACCTTCAAAGACGTTGTAGTTCCTTGCTTCGATTCTATCGAGGACGTGGCCATAAAGTCCGCCGAGAACAGCAGGGAAGGCGCGGGTGCGGACTGGCAAGAGCTTGAGCAGCCGCTTTCCCCGCTCGAAATACTCTCTGGCACGTGCCACTTCGAACTCCATCAGGCTGCGAAACTGGTCGTTCACCGTGCCCGCAAGCAGGTCTTCCTCGCTGTAGCCGAATCGCCGCAGGTCCTCCTGCGGGATGTAGATGCGACCGCGCTCGGCGTCCTCGCGGATGTCTCGCAGGATGTTTGTCAGCTGCATGGCTAGCCCAAGGTCGATGGCATATTCCCGGGCTCGCTGATCCCTATAGCCCATGATTTGGATGCAGATAAGACCGACGACAGACGCAACGCGATAGCAATACGTCTTGAGGTTCTCAAAGGTCTCATAGCGGGAAATGGTGAGGTCCATCTCGACGCCGCGCGCCACTTCCATAAGGTCTTCGTAGGGAATGTCGTACTCCGCGGCGGCATGCGCCAGCGCCTCAAACACGGGCCCATCGGGGTTCCCGGCCCGCGCCTCCTTCAACAGCCCTTCTATGCCCTGTATCCGCTGCGTCTTCTCATCAATGGGCAGATCATCGTCGGAAAGATCATCACAGAGACGGCAGTAGGCATATGCGGCGTACATTGCGCGGCGGCGTCGGCGTGGCAGAGTGACGAACGCATAGTAGAAGTTGCCCGCCGCCTCGCGCGTTATCCGGCTGCAGTGTTCGTATGCCTCAAGGAGCGTGGCCGGCATCGTCATCGCGTTCCGCTTTCAGATCTGCCTTGTGAGCTTCATCCCGAGCCACGTCTTTGCCAACAGCCACGTCTTGCGCGCCTTTGTAACGGTTGGGCGTTTGGAGAGCACGTCGTAGTCCTGCCCCTCGATGGCGTCCAGGACGCGGAGGCCGCCCAGCGTGAACAGCTTGACGTGCAGCTTAAAGATGCCGTCCAGCGTATCGACAAGCGGCAAGCCCTCCTCGAACAACTTTCGTGTTCGCTCCACCTGGAACGCCATGAGGTCGCGAAAGGCGGGCGTGTACTCGCCGCGCGCAAGCTCCTCCTCCGTGAAGCCGAAACGGCGCATGTCTTCCTGTGGGATGTATATCCGGTTCATGTCGTAGTCGCGCTTGACGTCCTGCCAGAAATTGGCGAGTTGGAGGGCGGTGCAGGTGGCATCGGACAGCGCGCGCCGCTCCGGGTCGTTCTTGCCGATCAGAGTGAGGTACAAATCGCCAACCGGGTTTGCCGAATGGCGGCAGTAGTGCAGCACATCCTCGTAGGTCTCATAGCGCGTATTGACCTGGTCCATCCGGTTGGCCTCAATGAGGTTAACGAACGGCTGCCGATCAATGTCAAAGGCCGAGATGGTGTGTTGGAGGGCAAGGAATCGAGGCTCGGTCGGGGAGCCGGAGTAGCACTGCTCTAGCTGCGCGGCCCAGTCGTCCAGCAGGGCAAGGCGGTCTCCCTTTGCCTCGTCGCCGAGGTCGTCAACGCCGCGGCAGTAGGTATAGATGGCGGCGACGTGAGGGAGCATGTCACGCGGCATGAAACGAGCCGCGACGGAGAAATTCTCGTAGTGCGATCGCGCAATGGCGATGCACTCGCTGTAAGCGGACTCGAGTGAGGCTGGAACGTTAGCCGCCTCGCGCGTCCGCATTATTTTTCTCCCTGGACTCCCATGACCTGAACGATCAACTGGCGCGGACGCGGTCGATCCAGTTCAATGAAGAAGATTCGCTGGTACATGCCGAACTGGAGACGACTAGCCTGGATGGGGATCGTCTCGCTGGTTCCCATGATGATCTGCTGGCAATGTGCATGGCCGTTCGGGGGTTCGTCATCGTTCATGTTGACGGTGCGAATCTCGAAATCATTGTGCTGATAGCCGCCCTCGCGCGGAGCGAAATGCTCAAGGATGTGCCCGACGTCTTCGAGAAGCAGCGGCTCCAATTCATTGATGACAACGGCTGTTGTGGTGTGCTTGGTATAGACGAGCACCGAACCGTATTGGACGCCGGTGGCTTCCACAATATCCTGTACCCAGTCCGTGACATCAATAAATTCAGGGGCCTGGCTTGAATGTATGTCAATCTTGTACGAATAGATCTGGTATTGGCCCTCGCTTACAAGGCCGCCTTGTAGAGCGCCGGACACAGAGGCTTGTGCTTCCATAGCGTGCTCCAATCTATGGGCAAGTGGGGTTTCTCTATACATAAAGGATACAGCGGGGTAGGAGATTTTCAAATTAGTTAGAAAAACGGCGCGGGCTTGAGGGCCGGAAATTCACATGGACGCAGGATCGGATTCGTCCTCGTCCAATAGGGCATCGCCGGTGTCCTCAGGCGTAGGGCGCACGCCGCCACTGAGGCCCCGATAGAGGAATAACAGGAATCCTGCCAGCAACAGCGTCGCCACAACGCCCACCGTCACAACAGTCCACGGCACCAGGCCGGAAAGGGCATCGGCTCGCCCAACGGCTGCCCCAATCAAGACCATGACGGATGTAACGACCAGCGAGATAACGATGACGGCCGCGATGCTGATGGCCTCGTTGCGGATCACCTCGTCTCGCTCCACGGGATCGACCCCGCGGCTCTCCATCTCCTGAGCCTGCGCGCGTAGTTGGATGATCCTGCGCAGAGCGACAAGGCCGGCAACGGTGAGGAGAAAGACGATGGCGGATGTCAGTACCGGGAGCGGCTCTGAAAAATACAGATAACGACCGAAGAACCCGTGCCAGTCAATACGGTTGTGCGCCCAAACGTCCGGGATATGGACGGCCATCAGCAGCGCGGTCAATACCCAGAACGGAAGATGGCCCGTGTTGACGATTCGCAGGACGACGTAAGCGCCTGTAACCACTCCGATTAGGAAGAACGAGACCCAGGAGATGAATTCAGGGGCCAATTGAACGACGAGTCGCGGCCACTGCGTGCGCTCGAGGTCTGCATATTGCACTGAACTGGAGACGATCCACAGAGCGATGGTCGAAAGGGCAACCAGGAGCGCGGCTTCGGCAATCGCCAGTTGGGCAGGTACGGACGTCCGGAAGCGGTTCACTGGTACCTGTCCATGTGTCGCACAAGGGTCGTGATGAATCGTTCGCTTGAGGGGTCCCAGTCCATGACTGCGGCTCCGGCATGCTGCAGCGCGGCGATTGTGGCCTGCGTTTCCCAGCGGGACATATCTGATTGAGGGTCATCCCAACCGACCGACTCATGCTGTGAGGGCGGACTGACGTGTATGACACGCACTCGCCCTCCCCGGCGGGATCGGGCGCGGAGGGCTGTGAGGCGAATGATGGCAGTAGTGAGGCGGTCCAGCTGATCTGAATCGTCTCCCGGGCGCGGGTAGTGTGCATCGAGGCGGGTGATGATGAACACCTGAGGCCGCAGCCTGAACAGGAACGATTTGCACCATTCAACGGAACGGAGAAGGTCCTGTTCAGGAGGGCCGGGAGTGAGCCCGGCGAACATCTGCGTGAGGCGTCGAAACTGCTTCTGGCCGTTGTCGGGCGAAAGCAATTCACCGCCGCCCTGTGTGTTGTAGGCGTATGCCCCAAGCGTGGAACCCTGTGAAACGTAGTACTGCGCCAGGGTTCCTGCCGCCTCAATAGTGTTCTCCATCGGGCTTGATGCCGCCGTGCCGACGTTCATGTAATCTGCCGTGTCGAGGAAGATCCAGACGGCCTTGCGTCCCTCGGGCTCCAGTTCGTTGACGAGCGGCACGTCATACGCGTCACCGTTTCGCGCAGTTGCCTTCCAGTTGATGCTCTTGATCGGATCGCCGGGCTGATAGGGACGAAGTTCGCGGAACTCCTCGCCTGAGGAACGGATATGGGAGATGTCATCCAGAAGCAGGGTGCTGCGGGTCATTGCGCGTACTGAATTGAGACGGGAGATATCGGCGGTGCGCGGCGCAACGAGCACGTTCAACTCCGGCCCTACCGCGCCGAATTGGGCGTGTCCTGTGCCAAGCGGCGCCTGTGATTCCCAGACCGTCTCCTGCAGCGTGTACTCGCCGCGCTTGGCAAAGGTGATTGTGTAGGAGAGGTCAACGCTCATTTCACTGGGCCATTTCCAGACCACGCGGAAATTATTGCCCTCAACGACGGCGGCTTCCTCCGGCAGGGGATCGACGACACGGATTGTCCCAATACCGCCTCGCACGGTCAGGCGTCGCTCCACGATTACGGAGTCGCCAACCCAGCAGATGACGCGGGGCAGGCCGCGCTCGATGACCACGTCATCCGGCGGTCGGATGGCGCCCGCGGTCAGGACGGCCACGAAGAGAAGGACCGCGCCGGTCAGCAGAATGATATTGCCGAGGAAGAGGCCGGCAACGAGGAGCGCAAGGCCGAGCCACGTCCAGCTCAGCAGGGCGGGTGAGATCATGGCTAAGCGGGCCGCGCCCCCAACTCCGTCGGCACGGGAACCTGGTCGAGAATCTCGTCGATGATTGACTCCGGCCTCACGCCCTCAAGCGTGTCCTCGATATTGAGGATGATTCGGTGAGCGAGGACATCTGTGACGATCATCTTGACATCGTCCGGCACGACGAAATCCCGCCCATGGATGAGCGCGATGCTGCGGGAGACGCGCAGGAGGGCAAGGGAGCCGCGCGGGCTGACTCCGACGGCCACGCGCGGATGATCTCGTGTCAGTCTCACGAGTTCGGTGATGTAATCGACAATGACGGTATCGATGTAAACGGCAGTCTCGACAAGCGTTTGCAGTTCAAGAAATCCTTCGACGGAGATGGCCGGTTCAAGATCTCCGGTGGGGTCGTCCTTTTGCCACGCAATGCGGCGGTTGAGGATATCGCTTTCAAGCTCCTGGTTGGCGGGATAGCCGGTGCCGAGCTTGAAGAGGAAGCGGTCGAGCTGCGCCTCCGGCAACGGATACGTCCCCTCCTGTTCGATTGGATTCTGCGTGGCGATGACGATGAACGGGCTTCCGAGCAAGAGCGTTTCGCCGTCGATTGTGACCTGCCTCTCCTCCATCGCCTCGAGCAGCGCGGCCTGCGTTTTGGGCGGGGCGCGGTTGATCTCATCGGCGAGGAGAACGTTGGTGAATACCGGGCCTTTGATGAGTTGAAAGATGCCCTCATTCTGCCGCCAGACGTTGACGCCGATGATGTCTGACGGCAGCAGGTCAGGCGTGAACTGAACTCGCTTCGTCTCACTGCCGATTGCGCGAGAGAACACCTTTGCCAGCAGTGTCTTGCCGAGACCGGGGTAGTCCTCAAAGAGAACGTGGCCATTGGCAAGGGCGGCGGCCAGCAGCTTGCGGAGGAGCAGGCGGTTGCCGACAAACGCCTCGCCAACCCGGTCAATGATGGCATCGCATGTTTGCCGTACCCGCTCCAACTCGTGTTCGTTCATGCGGTTATCTCTTCCCCTTGGTCTTCGGTCTCACCCCGCTCATCTCCGGCCAAGTCGCCATCCCAATCATCACTGATTTCCTGATCTGCCGTCGTCTGCCGGGCGGCGCGGTCGGCGCGCAGAACAGCCTCGTCTCTCGGCAGCAGCGCGTGCCTCTCGAGCAGTTCACTTGCGATGTAACCTTGAGTGCCGTCTGGAGCACGCACGGACAGCGCAGCGCCCGCATCAGACAGAATCTCCACTGCCTGTCCGGCGGGGATCACTGCAATCGGGCCGACCATGTTCAGGGCGGCGGCGGGCGTCCGGTACATCTCAACGGGCGATGCCAGGACGGCGATCGGCAGGGACAAGACGTCGCGTTCCCCAACAAGGTGCTCCAGGACAGTCCGAGTGAGGCGTTCGCGACGCTCAAACATCCGCCTTCGGGTTCGTCCGCGCGTCAGGAGGCTGCCCTCGCCGCGCCGTACGGTTTCGTCATGGGTGAGATGGAAACAGAGGTTGACGGCGCGGCCAACGTTCCCGCCGCGGAGGGTGTAGGCGGCGATAACGTAGGCGGCAAGAGCGTCCGCATCATCGCCCGTTTCGACGAAATCGGCGGCGCGTTCGTTCAACTCCCGCAAGTTGCCACTGTAAACATCCGCGCCATTCGCTGTTCCGACCATTACCTGATTTGCCGCAAGGAATGATTCGGAGAGCGACGTGTACCGTTCATTCGCGTTGCCACGCGAGTAACTGTTGCGGAGCGGAGTCATAACGTGCCTGACAGAGTCCGGCGATGCGCCTTCTCGGCAGAGCAGCCCCATCATGTACGTCCAGACGCCGCTTGGATCACCCACTTGGATCCATGCCTGCCGCACACTGTGAACAGTAGCCGTACGAGGGTCCGGCAGGGTTTCAAGATGTTGTTGATGGCGACTCCAGTCGACAGTCGGGGCGGCGCCCGCCTCCACGACGTTGATGTCAGATTGCAGGCGACTTCTCATCCGGAGAATCACACCGACGATGGCTGTCAGCAGAGCCAGCCATTCCAGCACGGCGGCCAGGGCCAGCGTGTCGTAGATGATTGGCCGCAAGAGCAGGGCATAGATGGCGATGGCCGCCCCGGGCATGAACGAGCGCGTCTTTGACTCTGCCATCCAACGTATCGCGTCGGCCATCACGGAGTCGGAATCGCCTGAGAACTGCAGCCCCATCTGCGTGACGGCGATCGAGAAGAACCCCGCTCCTGCAACGGATCCGCCGAGGGCGTAGCCGTAGCCAAGGTCAGCCATGGCGAGTCCGAGAAGCCAGGCGAGGCAGCCGGCAAATGCGAAGCCGATTGCCGACACGAGCGGCCTCGCCTCTGATCGTGGCAGCCGCCACGCCGCCTGTGGCAGTGCGAGCGCAAGGACAACCACGAAGAACAGGAACGCGATGAGGCTTCGAGTGTCATAGATCGCAGCCACATACGGTTGATAGAGCCTGCCGATCTCCTCTGTCTCAACGTAATCCAGCATCAGGGCGTTGATAGCGGGCAGGTCGTTCACGAGAGCGAGAAGCGGGAGTGTTGAGCCAAGCGCAATGAGCACGGAGGAGACGGGAGCAAGCGTGCCTTTCAGGATCCCGCTGAATCTCCATTCGTAGTCCAGTTGGACTGTCTTTCGCAGCGTCCACGCAGCGTACGTAAGGAAGATGGAGACCACTGCCGCGGACGCAAGACCTGAGGCCGGGTACTCATAGATTGTTGTCAGCACTCCGGTTTGCCCAAACAGGACGATGGTGATGACGAACGCCGCGCTGTGAGCGATGGGCGACGGGAACACGGCGGATATAATCGACCACTTTGTTGCCGCGAGCCTCACCGCAAACAGGGGGAACATAAACAAGAGAGACCATCCCGCCAGGGAGTCGACTGTTCCCGTGTAGCCGTTTGTGCCGCCGGTCAGTGGAATGGCAAGGACAATGCCGAACAACAGGAGCGCAGAGGGATGCCCCGCGGTCGCGGCCAACGCGGCGCGGGCGTACCACAGACGGCGTGTGAATTCAGACGATTCCACAGCAGGCCTGACGACGTCGGCAATATACGTCGCGATGATGCCAAGCATAAGGGCGACAAAGAGGGGAGAGGTCGGTCTGTCGATAGCCAGACCGAGGATGCCGTTGTCCGAAAGCGCAATATAGCCAACCCCAAGCAGCGCGAGCCGCCCCGAGGGCAAGGGTAGGCGGTCAGTCAGGGTGGGGCGGAGATAAGTCGTCACACGGACAGCGGTTGCCGTGATCACTGCCGCAAGTGACAACCACGCGAGGGAACCAAAGGCGGCGGAGTAGAGGGAAAGGCCGCTCTCTCCGTCTGCAACGCCGATCTCCAGCGTGTCCAGTATGCCGGCTGTGGTGGCAAACGCGGCGTAGGTCAGCGCGGCATTCGCCAGACCGTGTGTGGCGATGCCAACTGCGGCCGGGTTTGAGCGCACGACTTCGAGGAGGCGGGCAGGGCTGACACGTCGCCCATCCGCGGGTATCCCGCTCGCTCCCCACGCGCGCCCCTGCATTGAAACGAGAACTCTGCTGACGCCAAGCAGCAGAAGTGACGCGGCAAGCCATGGGTAAACGGCAGGAAGCCCCAGCGTGATTGCAAATAGCGCGATGGTGACGAGCGCCAGCAGCGGGGCCATCAACGGCGCGAGTTGCGAGTTTACAGAGGGCAAGAAATCTACTCTCCGACGATCGTCCGCCACGCGTGGTACATGGCCTCATAGTGGCGGCGCTCTATCTCGTGCTCGCTGTAGTCGGCCTCCTCAAAGCGGGTGACCAGTTCATCCAACGCTCGCTGGTCTATGGCCACGCCGGATGCAACAAGAAGAGCCTCCGTTTCGCGGGGCGACTGTCCGGCTATTCCAACGTCAAGCTGCGCCGCCCACTCCGTGAACTCGCCAAAGACGCGCACCATCTCCTCGCGGAACTCGACGACCCGATAGGCGACGGAAGCCGATGTGCCGATGAAATGAGGACTGCCCTCGAACCGCGCCGACAGTGAGAACTCGCCGCGCTCCTCCGCGCGCAGAACGACACGAAACTCACCGGAGGAGTCCGTATCAAGCACGGCGAGATCGCCAAGCGGCTCCCGCAGCTCAACGGCTCGACCCGGGACAGGCGCTCCGTCCTCGGTGGTCAGCCTGCCAGTGACGACAACTTCCTCATCCAGGCCGAACACGCTTCCCGTCTCGGTGCCCGGACCGCTGATGTCCAATGCAAGCGTCGTTGTGAGCGGCTCCGGCAATAGATCAAGCTCATCGATCTCCGCTTCAGATGGCCTCTCAGGAATTTGTATTCCGGTCACAGACCAACGCCGTGCGTCAAGCGGAACGCCGGCGGCGCGCAGCCGATATACCCCATATCCACCCGCGCCTGAGAGGAGCAGGAACATGGGAAGAACGACCCACACCAGCCAGTTAAAGGGGGGCGGGCTCACGGGGATGCCCAGGAAATGGTTGAGCGGCATATGTCGGGCATCGCCGCTGAATGTGAAAGTGACGGGGACGGCGAGAATGGATTCTGAATCCGGCACCGCCAACTCGAACACGGCGTGGCCGAACTCATCGGTGAGCAGGTTGAGGCCGGTGCTTGTTCGCAGGTTTGCCCCGCTGATTCCCGAGCCGGTGTCGTCAAAGAACGCCACCTGTACGTCTATGACACGTCCCGGCCGCACGTCATTGAGCGGCATTGCGTCCAGGTGCGTTGCCGAGCGTATGTCCAGTTCAATAGGAGCGTGAATACCCAGGCCGTCCAACTCAGCGATTAACTGCAGCGGGCCGATCGGCGTGTTTGGAGGAACCTGGTATTCGAACAGGAATTGACCCGCCGGACCGGTCTCATCGGCCTGTCCGCCGGTAAGAGAAATGGCTGTGCCGGGAAGCGGACGCGTTCCTGCGAATGCCGTGCCGCGAAGCAGCGCAACGTCACCGCGCGCGACCGGAGCAATACGCTCAGCGGTGATGCGGGGTACGCCGACGATGATTGATCGGCTGCCTGACGCAGAGGCGAGATGATCCGTTCCCTCAAAGTCATATTGGATGCCGATTCTATCTTCTATCGTCACGCTGCCCAGCGTCTCTGGCAGCGTGACAACATGGCTGAACGTTCCGTCATCCGCAGTGACGACCGGATTTCCGTCAAGGAGCACTGACGCATTGGCAATTGGCTGTCCGTCGGCCTGCGTGAGGATCCCGGCGAACTCGATGTGCTGGCCCGTCATTGCGATTGGCGGACCGTCCAGGGTGATGACGGTCTCATGCACGACTGAGTAGGCGATGGTGGCGGCGCTTGCCGTCAGGAATTGCTGCTCCGGCACCCGCGCGGTCAGCATCCGCGGGCCGGTTTCGTCAAGCATGCCCGTGTCGTAAGTGAACGTCCCGTCCTCTCCCGTCCGGATGGCGGTTATCACCTCGCCGCCGCTGATGATTTCAACGACAAGAGGGTCAAGCTCCTCATTAGTGGGGGTTGTGACCGTGCCGCGGAATAGTCCTGCCTCACCGGCCAGAACCTGTCCCGGCCCTTCGAATGACAGGACGGTCACGTCCCGAGCGATGACGCTGGTCGATGCCGATGAAGACAGCACCGACTCGGTTCCCTCATAGGCTGCGGTCACCGCGACCTGGCCCGAGGAGGGCAGGGTGACCTGATGGGTAAAGGAACCGTCGACGCCCGCGACAACCGTGGCGCTGTCAATCTCGCCGATGTTAATCGTGACCTGTCTGCCGTTGAGCGCTCTTTCCTGCCAGTCAACCAGACTGCCGGAGATGGTGAACGGCTCATCCACCCTCGCCTGCGCGGGGACGTCTAATGTGAGCGTGGTGGGTACGAACGCATGCAGGTTCAGACGCGCGGAGCCGGCGCGAAGGAAATTCGTATCGGGGAATCGCACCTCGGCCCAGTGCTGGCCCGGTGACAGGAACGTGTTGGAGAAACTGAAACTGCCGTCGTCGCCCGTTGTGCGCTGAGCAAACGCGCGGCCGTCAATGATGATGGACACCGGAATCCCCGGTACGCCTCTCCCACTATCCTCTGTTACCTGACCATGGAAAACGGCCTCCGTTCCCACATTCACTTCTTGAGGGCCGGAGAACACAAGACCACTCTGTGAAAAGACGGCGATATCCGGATCGCTCCACGACTCGTAGTAATCCTCATTAGCAATGGCGTGAGCGATGAGCTGGTAGTTGCCGCGCTCCATGGACGGCGGAACCTCAACCTCAATGGTGTAGCGGCCGTTATTGACCTTTCCTTCTCCGACTTTGAGGCCACCCTGGGCCTTGGTTTCATTGACGAAAATCTCGATATCCATTCCGCTGACAGGAACGCCGCTCGCTGTTCGGACGGTGCCACCGACGATGAATGGCTTGCCACGCTCCACCTCGCGCGGCCACGACGTGATGTTCGTGATGGTCCTAAAAATCTGGGGGCCAAGTGTCCGCCCTCCAAGGACGACAGGGTCCGGATTAGGTAGGCCGAGGCGTGTCCGCGCGCTGCCGGCCGCGGTTGGCTCGAATGTGACCCAACCGATCCCCTCAAATGCGATTTCCGCCCACTGGTGTGCCTGATTCGCATAAACAATCTGTGTCTCATCTTTTGGAGTGATGGCCCAGCCGGAAGCTACTCTCGCAGGAAGACCGATTGAGCGAGCGAGGACGGTGAAAGCGCTGCTGAATTGTCCGCAAGTCCCCTCGCGGCTTTCAAACAGGAACCAGTCAACAGGGTCGTGGCCCGGCGGCGGAGGAGTCGTTGAATTGTCGGCGAACCGATATGTGTACTGTGTACGCAGGTAGTTTTCGAGCGCTTTCGCCTGCAAATATGGAGTCTCCCACCCGTCAGTAATCTCTCTGGCCAGCCGCCGAATCCTGCCGGGAAGGTCTGCAGGCAGCTGGGTATAGGTGGAATCGATCACGATGTCCGCGCTCCGCAGCTCCTGTCGTGAGTGGATCGGAACAATAGACCACCACTGGTAGCCCAGCGCCGGCTCGTTCATTGAGAAGACGCCGCTGAATGGCGCGTACACGCCTTCCCGCTCCATGAAGTTCAGATGGCGCGAAACCGGTATGATGCCGGCAGGAATTCTCCCGTCTGTCGTGACCGGGGCTATCCGTATGCGGTCCAGGCGTACCCTTTCAAAGTCGTCAAAGTCGGGGGCAAGCAGATAGGGATTGATCGTGCTTCTGGGTAAGCTGTCCCACGGCTCACCCCCGAGATCGATAGCATCGAGCACAACCTCCGGAATAGGATCTGTTGACGGATAATCGAGAATGACAGGGTCCTGCTGATACCAGTCACCGTTCTGGTAGATATCACCGGTGGCGGTGATGAGATAGTCTGCGTATTCCGCGCCTGTCACCGCAAATACCGCGAAGTCCGAACCTCCGCCCCATGCCTGCCGGACTGTCGTGTTGGGAGGGAAAGCTACTACTTCACCACGTCTTCGGACCACGCTGCTTCCGGTCTCCGTCTCAAAAACTGTTGCGCCCTGTTCCTCCAGGGCGCGTTGAGCGTTCCGGACGTCACTGGGATTGTCGCTGGACAGGTCTTCGACTAATTCTTGAAGGTCTTCCTGGATTTCGCTTGCCCAGAGTTGGTCTTCCTGGAAGTTGCTTTCGGCGCGAGATGCGGGCCCGCCACCGGGGGTTGCTTCGAACGGCACCCACCCGTAGCCCTCAAAGAGGATCTCCGCAATCTGGTGTGCCTGATCCGCGTACACCACCTGGCGGTCTTCGGTTGGAACGATGAGCCATCCGGAGACCACTCGGGCGGGCAGTCCTACGGAGCGGGCAAGGATGGCAAATGCGCTGCTGAACGTGCCGCAGGTTCCTATGCGGCTCTCAAAGAGGAACCAATCGACAAGGTCGTGCCCCTCCGGAACGTCAGCTTCTGACGAGTCCTTCAACCCATATTCGTAGTTCTGTGTGAGGTAATGCCGGATAGCTTCTGCTTTCCGATAGGGGGAATCGTATCCCGCTGTTATCTGATGGGCGAGTTCGCGCACCCGCTCAGTCGTGTCAGGCAACAACAGGGCTTCGTCATCGATCGTCGCGGCGTTAGCGAGTTCACGGCTTGAGTAGACGGGAATCCTGGAAGCAGTTTCCAATTGATGCTTGTCTTCGTACGAGATAAACGTGTTGGCGACAAGTTCAAAGGCGCCATCTGCAGAGATTGTCTCCAGGAAGAGAGGAACGGGCAGGACACCGACAGGGAACAGCCCCAGGGTTTCTTCCGGGGTCATGCGCAGGGTTTCCCTGTCAAATCCTTCGAGGTGTGAGAATGGCGCGCCAGGCAGTTCGTTGCCGTCGATTCGCTCAAGTTCTCCATAGAACTCTGTGAGCGACCGTTGCCGATACCAGTCCGCGCCGTTAAAGACTTCACCCACGCTTGTGCGAAGGAAAGTGGTGTTTGCAGCGCCCTCAACAACAAACAGGGCGGTTTCAGGCTGCGGCAGATTCTCCCCGCGGCGGGCGGTTGTGCCGGGGACAAGGCCGATTCCTCCTCCAGGCATAGTGAGTACGCTGGAGCCGTTTTCGAGGGGGGTCAACGTGCCGAACTGCTCCAGAGCTTCACGCGCCGCCTCGCGGACAATTTCCTCCGGGTCGCTTAGGGCAAGGATAAGTTCCGGTATCGCGACCAAAGGCTTCCGTTCGCCGAGGAGTCGTGCGGCGACTGCGCGATCATCAGCCGCCGGCGCGTTATGGAGCGCGTCAATCAGCTCGTCGACCCTGTAGGTTCGCAGGGACACGCCGGCCTCTAATCGCACGCCCGCCGACAGGTCGTCCACCCGCGCCGCGTCAAGTTCGGCCAGTGGAGTGGAGCCGCGTATTCGCCCCAACGCTTTTGCTCCCGCCTCCCGCGCGAGTGCTGAAACATCATCCTGCAGCGTTCCGAGCAACGCCTGTACGGCACGATCATCCCCCAATGCGCCGAGCGCAGTCGCCGCCTCGGCCCTTACGGATGGTTCTTCGTCCTGCAAGAGGGCTTGTATCAATGGGCTCACAGCCTCAACGTCTCTGAGTCGGCGGAGGGCTTTGGCGGACTCCTGCCGAACTTCAGCGGCCATGTCCGTGAGCAGGGCAGTGGCGAGTGGCTCAACGGCGCGGGGATCGTTCAGCCGTCCAAGAGCGGCCGCGGCCGCGCGCCGGACGGTGTCCTCTGGATGCTTCTGCAATATCTCGACAAGCGTCTCAAAATCCCACTCGGCAATGGCGTCGATAGCCTCATCGCGCACGAGCCTGGATGGGTCATAAAGACCGGCGTAGGCAAGCGCCTGCAGCGTGTCATCCGAGCCGAAGTCGGCCAACTGCTCCGCGGCGTCTGCGCGGTCAGTCGGGTCCGGCGCGTCCTTCAATCTGGCGATGAGCGCCCCTTCTGAAATCTCTCCCGGGGTGCCCTGAATTCCATCGACACCTCCGCCGCCAAGACCTTCCTGGACGCCCTCAACTGCCGGATTGTCAGGGTCAGACGAGATGTCACCGAATTGAGGCGTGCCATCGTTTGCATTGCTCGGTGGAAACACGACCGTTCGATGCCTGGCAACCTCATCGGCGAAGGCGTCCGGCGCTTTGATGGTGACCAGGGGATCGAACAGGCTCAGACCGGCGATAGCGCTGGAACTAAAGAACCCGAAGAAGAGGCTTGCGGCGAGCCAGATCGCGAGAACCGGCAGCACCAGCCGCGGCCGGAGGAATCCAATCAGCATCACAGTGAAGAAGAAAGCCGCCAACACGGCGACACCGGCGGGCGCTACCCAATTGGTAGTGACCTCATGGCCTGCGGCGGCGCTCTCTGTGCCGGTCTGCTGCTGAAAGAGGGGCGACGCATCGGCGAAAGCCAGAAACAGTCCGACCATTGCGATGATGAGAGCAACAATCCCGGCAATACCCAGGGAGATCCAGCGGGGTCGGGGGAGTCCCGCTTCTGATCGACGCCAATTTGAAGGCGCTGCCAGAATTGCAAGAGCGACGATAATGGCCACCGTCGCCAGGCCGATGGCGAAGAGTGAGCCGGAGCTGGGCAGGCTTATAACATCCGCGTCGGAATCGGCCTCTGCGAGCAGGTCGCGCGCGTCTTGCGGCGTCGTAGCCGCGAGCAAGTCGATGAGCATCATGAAACCGGCGATGGACGCTGCCAGCAAGAGCAGCAGGCCAATGGTGCGCAATACGCGCAGTCTCGTCGGTGACAAATGCACTAGATTTCTCGCTGCCTTTGCCTTTGGCCTGATAGCGTTTGCCGCATGACTCAGGCGACCTTTTTAAAGGACGCATCCTCCCCGGTCACTTTGCGAAAGTATACGTGCAATTACGGCAAGCAATCTTTGTTGACTTCCTCTGAATACTCCGGCTCACCAGGAATCGGCATCCTGTTGAGGTTATGGAAATGTGTCCTTGAATTTACGTCAAGCTCGAATCAATAATGACCTCGTCATCGGAGAGAGGGGTATTCCGTCATGATTGAATGGCTTGGTATCGAGCACCTCTTCGAGCTTACAGGCGTTGAGGCCGTCGCGGGGTTCTTTACGCCCCTCGCCATCTTCGCCGCTTTCCTCTTGGCCCAGTTCATCCTGCCCGGCAGAAAAGTACCCGGATACGTCACCAATCCGGATACGAGCCAACCGCGCAACTACCGACTCAACGGCATTCTCGTCTTTCTTCTTGCAGTCGCCATCTGGGCGACTGAGATCACGGGCATGCCGCGTGACTGGTTCTACCGGTCGTCCCTGTACGCCATCGCCGGCGGCACAGTCTTCACGCTGATCATGTCCATCGCGGCGGTCTACAGCCAACCGCAAGGGGATATCAAGAACCCGTTGCTCGCGCTCTGGGAGGGCAGGGCTCAGGAGATTTCCCTGTTCGGGGAGCGCGTCGACATCAAGATGTATTTCTACGTCGTGGGCGGCACCATGTTGTCGCTCAATGCTATGTCCGGCGCGGCGTGGCACTACGACCAATTTGGAAGCGACTTCAATCCCGGCGTCTTCCTTTATGCTGCGTTCTTCACGTTCTATGTCTTCGACTACTTCATCTGGGAGCGCGTTCAGCTCTACACCTACGACCTGATTTACGAACGCATGGGATTCAAGATGTTCTGGGGCGGCATCGTCATCTACGGCTGGGTCTTCATCCTGCCGCTGTGGGGCATGGCCGCGCACCCGCACCCTGGCTTCTCCGACTTCTGGACCTACGTCTGGCTCATCGGCTCCACTGCGCTCTTCCTGCTCGGATGGAGCATCGGACGCGGCGCCAACCTCCAGAAATACACCTTTAAGAGGTGGCCAGACCGCAAGTTCCTCGGCATCATTGAGCCGAAGTACATCGAGGCCGGCGACCGCAAGATACTCTACACGGGCCTCTGGGGCGTCGCCCGCCACTTCAATTACATGGGCGAGGGGTTTTTGTCGTTTGCCGTCGGCCTCTCATTCGGCCACTTCCTGAACCCCTGGGCATGGGCATATTTCGTCTTTGTCGTGTCATTTTTCACGTGGCGTCAGCGGAGCGATGAAACGCACTGCGAAGAGAAGTACGGCGCCGAGAAATGGGCTGAATACAAATCTCGTGTCAGGTGGCGCATCATGCCAGGAGTCTACTGACCACGTAAGGTGCTGCCGTGTAAAGCCTCTTCCGGTCCCGGCGTACCGGGAGGAACGGTTCCACGGAAGCAGCGCTTGCCTGAGTTCCCTTGCTGGTTCGATTTGGATGCTGCCGAACCCGGATTTCCAGACCGTCGGGGGGTGTAAAGGAAGTAGGATTACTGCTATTCTGATTGGGAGCGCCTCCGGCAAGCAGGTCACCCGGCCAAAGATGCGATGCCAATCGAGAAGGCTGTGTGTCTGTGCGCTGCGTGAGTCAGTCTCCTTTATGGCGAGGTCATAGATAGTCGAGCGAAGTCCTTGACATTCATGGTATTTCGCTTGAGGATTGAAACAGAGCGTTGGGGTGAGGTGAAAGGAATGGGTATGATGCCAGCCTTGTCTAAGTATGTGAAATCGATTGCGCCCGCGCGAAGCTGGGCGACGATCGCGGCTATCTCGGCCTTTGCGATAGTCATGATGTTTGCAGCCGCGTGTGAAGGAGCTGCAGGGGCTCGGGGTCCACAAGGCGATCCCGGACCGGCAGGATCGCCAGGAGCGACAGGACCGGCAGGACCCCAGGGCGAGGCAGGACCGGCAGGACCTCAGGGCGTGGCAGGCCCCCCAGGAGCGACAGGGCCGGCAGGACCCCAGGGAGATCCCGGTGGGCCTCAAGGACCTCGTGGCGCGACCGGTCCGACAGGGCCGATTGGACCTCAGGGTGACGTAGGACCTCAAGGCGACGTAGGACCTCAAGGCAACGTCGGACCCCCAGGGCCGACAGGGCCGATAGGACCTCAGGGCGTGACAGGACCTCAGGGGCCGCAAGGACCGCGTGGACCTGAAGGCGGACCTGAAGGCCCGAAGGGTGACCCGGGACCGGCTGGCTCTCAGGGACCCGTAGGACCTCGCGGCGCGCAGGGTGAGGCAGGCCCGCAAGGCCCGCAAGGCATCCAGGGTGATAGAGGCCCACAAGGACTGCCGGGAGTAACCGGATCTGAAGGACCGCAAGGCCCGCAAGGGCCGGAAGGCCCAACCGGACCTGAGGGCCCACGGGGTCAGCAGGGCGACCAAGGGCAAGCGGGCCCCGAAGGACCTCCGGGACCGGAAGGACCTATAGGACCCCAAGGGCCGGAAGGTCAGCGAGGGCCGCAAGGTGAGGCAGGACAACGCGGAGCGACCGGAGCCACAGGTACGGCAGGTCCGCATGGTCCTCAGGGTGAACAGGGTGATCCCGGAGTAGCCGACCTTCGAATCGCGAGATCGCAAAGCTCGTCGAACAGCGATGCTGATAAGAGTGAAACCGTGCTTTGCTCATCGGTTGGCTCAGGCTTCTCAGCGATCTCCGGCGGCGCGTTGGTAAGCTCCTCTGATGGGGTAGCCATAATTGAAACCGCCCCGGTTGGACAGGTTGGTGGAGTCCCGACAGGCTGGAAGGCAAGTGCCACAGAGATCAATGATGTCTCTGGCAACTGGACACTCACCGTCTACGCAGTTTGCGCCAAGGTAGCAGGCTAAGCCGGCGCGACGATAGAAAGAACACCGTAAGGGGCCGCTCCCAGTAGATGGGAGCGGCCCCTTCGCTTTAGTCTTACTCTGCCCGCATCCTCTTTGTCTTCCATGACTCATTCCATAGATTCTCGTCAGGGTAGTTGTCTGTCTTTCGATGAGACCAGGCCCCATCCCAGCAGACCCATGTAGATGAGTCCGGCGATGGACATCGTGGCAAACACGGGCGCTAATGCCAGCTCCAATGCGTTGGAATGCCACGCGGCGATGAAAACCACCATTGAGGCCACTGCCAGCGCCGCGACGATGCCATTCAGCGCGGGAGGCAGACGCACGGGCTCAGGCCTAAAAGCGAGGCCCAGCGCCATGATTGCCACACCGGCAAAGCCTGCAACGCTCGACGTGAAGTGCAAACCGAACACCATCCGCTGCATCGCCAGCGCCGATTGGAGCCATTCCTCCGCCTTCACCGCATTGCTCTCCAGAGCGGCCACCCCCATGCCGACAATCATGTAGTCGAAACCCCGCATCACCATCTGCAGCACCAGGGCGATCGCCATCGCCATAAGGCCGAGCCGCGGCACAGGGCCTGCATAGCGTCGCAGGGTCAGGAGACCGTTCAGCATCAGCAGTGCGCCGAATATGATGACAACGGGAACGGTGTAGGCCAGCGCCTCATTGCGCGCCATCGCCAGCGTGAGGTCGGTGAGGCTGGTGCTGGGCACAGTGTCCACCGCGCCACGGCCTGGCGAAAGCGCATATCCTACTGCGACCCCGACGGTTCCCACCAACAGGGACCAGCCGCCGAGTTGTTTTTCTGTCAAGCTCATGAAGTCTCGCATAGCTGTGCTCCTTAATTTGCGTGGACATTCTGTGCCAAGTGCGTTACCATCGGCAAACGTTTGCTCCCGCATTTACGTCTGTCGCCACTACAACGTCTGGCTTCGGAAGGGAGCGATTGGGGGGAGCGCAATACCCATGACAAGCAACGGTATACACATGAACGGCAACCGACTACCGGCAGATGTTGGCAAGGGAGACGTCGTCTGCTTTGGTCTACTGACTCATTGCCTTTTGCTCAGGGTCGACGAGTTGCCTGAGCACAATGGCGGCGCGCCGATCCTGGACTCAATGGAATCCTTGGGCGATGATGCCGCCATCGCTGCAAGCATCCTGACTAGCTGGGACGTTCCAACACGGCTCATCACCTCACCAACCGGAAATGACAGCCGTGGAGAGAGAGTCAGGGAACATCTCGACGAATGGGGCGTGAATGTCCAGCAGGACATAAAGGACGGATGGCCGACTCCGTTCGAAGTGTCAATCATTGATCCCGATGGGGGCCGAACGTATTTCCAGCGAAGAGACCCCGACTCCATGGCCGAACTGAGGCCTCCTGATCCCTCCCAGCTCAAGAACGCGGGACTGCTCTACGTTGATTGGTATGACGGCCCCAGCGTCGTTCATGCCGTGCGGGACGCCGTTTCCCAGGACGTGCCCGTTTATCTCAACCTGGAATCTCAATACGACGGGGAATCGTGGATTACGGACCTGATTGGAGAAGCAACCATCTGCCAGGTTTCCCTGGATATTCCCGAAGCATCCGGTGATCCGTCTGACATCGCCCGCAGCTTGATCAACCGCGGGGTAGGGATGGCTGTGGTGACCATGGGGGCCGATGGGTGCGTGATTGCGCAGGGTGACGAGGCATATCTTGTCAGGCCTCCGCAAGTGGACGTGGTGGACGGCAATGGAGCGGGCGCAGCCTGCTCAGCAGGCATCATGTATGGGCTGTGGGCGGGTTGGTCGTTGGAGGAGATTGGACGATTCGCCGCCGCCTACGCCGGGCTCAAGTGCGGAATCTCCGGTCTGGCAGCGGTGCCGGTCGACGATGTCCTGAAGACCGCCGCATCCGTCGAGGCGCAGCCCCTGCAGCTCTAACGATTGAGCTCTAGTCTTTCCTGACCCAGAAGACGCAGTAGCGCATCGGCTTGTGGTCGGTGAAATACAACAGACCGCCAAGCTTGTCGCTGCCCTCCTCTTCAACGAGGGAACACCCGGACTCGTCCAGGATGCTCAGAAGGTGTTGCTCCTCATAGAGCTGGAACAGCCTGTCCACGCCGTCGCTCCCAAACGCCGGATCACTCACCTCTGCGATGCCCGATCCGACCTTGAACATCAACTGCAGGACGCCTCCGGGAGCCAGCACCCTGGCAAACTCCGGGATCGTGGTGGACTCAACGTCCTGCGGAGACAGGTGCTGGATAACGGCATTACAGAGAATCAGGTCAAAGAACCCCGACTCGAATTTCAGGGGCTTCCGGAGGTCGGCGACGCTGATTTTGTCAGCGATTTCCGGGTGCAGTGCCCTCCCCAGATCGATATTTTCCTTGACGGCGTCAATGCCGTACGCATCAAATCCGCGGGAGTGGAGCAGTGCCACGTCTCGGGCCCCGGCGCCGCATCCGGCGTCCAGACTGCGTTTGCCGGACGCCAGGTCAGTCGCACGATTCAGCAGGGCCATATCGCCTGTTAGCCTGGGATGGGAAATCTCGTCGTATTGCGAATGTGAAAATTCATGAGACATCTGGGAATATCTCTTGCCATGCTGCCGATAAAACTCTAACGACTCAAACTGCATATACGACCATCCCTTCAGTTCAGGTAAAGCATCCGACCAGGCCAACGGCGTGAAGCCACCTCTGGATTTTACATTGCTTTAACGTTCCTGTAAAATCGACCATCAACATTTAGCTGATTTATCGGTTACCTGTTCCGTAATAATCAGGCTTGGAGTGTGGGGGAAGACAGGATGGTTTTACTGGAATACAGCGTCTATCAACTATTCAAAATACAAGCTGAAAATACCCCGGATGCCGCCGCAATCGTATCTGGCGATGGGCAGATATCGTATGCGGAATTGGATTGGATAACGGACGCGCTGGGAGCCTGGCTTCAAAGCTGTGGCGTAGGCACCGATGACCCCGTGGGCATCTTCATGGATACGTGCCACGAATATATTGTTGGGGCCATTGCAACGCTAAAGGCCGGCGGGGCTTTCATGCCGATGGCCGTCGACTCCCCCGAACCCCTGCTGCGCGGTATCGTGGCTGAAGCGCAGCCGAAGGTCGTGCTCACCAAGGAGCGATTCCTGCGCAAGCTGGCTGATTTCGCCGGAACCCGGATACTCCCCATCGATCGCGACCGCTCATGGCGAGAATACGAGGCACAAGACAATACGACGCGTGTTGACAGCGATGATCTGGCATTCATCCCCTATACCTCCGGCACCACCGGAGACCCGAAAGGCGTGATGCTGAGTCTGGGAGCGATGATGTCCTCCTACGAGGCCAGGTACACGTACAGCTCCTACGACGTCGGCGACAGGGTCGGCTGCAATATCTTTTTCCCGTGGGAATTCCTGCGCCCATTGCTCAAGGGCGGCACGGTGTATGTGATCCCCGATGAAGTGATTTTCGTGCCCCGCGCGCTCGCCAGGTACATCTCTGAACACCAACTCTCAGAGATATTGTTCACGCCGTCCTTGCTGCAGAGCGTCCTGAACTCCGCAGATCGCGAGCACCTCCGTGAACAGATGTCGTCTCTGCGAGTCGTCTGGCTGAACGGAGAAGTGGTGCCCGCCAGCCTTCTCAGGCAAGCGCGGGACGTCCTGCCGACTAACGCTCGCCTGTTCAACACCTACAGCATCAGCGAGACCCACGATGTCTGCACGATTGATCTGACCGACTTGTCGCTGGATGGGATGGATACGTGCCCGGTTGGTTATGCGATGGACGGTGTCGAACTCCGTGTACGCCCGGAGGACGGCTCTGCCGTGCAGAGAAGCGGTGCAGGGGAGTTGCTCATCGGCGGCGCGGGTGTGGCGCGGGGCTACCTCAAGAGGCCTGACCTGGACGCCGATAGATTCGTCACGTTGGACGGCGAGCGCTATTACGCGACCGGCGACCTTGCGGAAGTTACGCCTGATGGAATGACGACGATCGTGGGCCGGAACGATTCCATGGTCAAGATCAGGGGATACACCGTGTATCTCGGCGCAATTGAAGAGATGCTGCGCAAACACTGCGACGCAGCCGATGCGGCGGTTGTTGTTGAAGACTTGGACGAGACCAACAAGCGGCTGATTGCCTATGTTGTTCGCGGTTCCAACGCCGCCTGGAAACTGGACGCTCGAAGCGGAGCGAGCAGGGACCTCCGCAATCTATTAGAGCGATATTTGCCTCTCTACTCCGTTCCGTCTCATTTCATAGAACTGGACGCTCTTCCGATCAATCAGCAGACGGGCAAGCTGCAGCGCAAGGCCTTGCCGTCCCTGCGCAATGGGGCATCACCTACCAAGCGGCGAACAAGACTGACGGAGAATGCCACGGCAGATGAGCGGCGCGCGGTCTTGCGTGAACTCTGGGCCGACACGTTAGAACTCAACCTCGATGATCTGGAGGACGACTGGAACTTCTTCGATCTCGGCGGCCACTCTCTGGCGGGCATGTCGCTCACCATCGCCATCGAGGAGACATTCAGGATTGAACTGAGCGGTGTTGAGGTGTACGAATACCCCACCATCGGCCAACTGGCGGCGTACTTGGAGAACGGCGGGGCAGGGGGAGCGGCCAACGGCGCCACCCTGACCCAGGACGCAAAGCTCGACCCGGAGATCGCGCCGCGGCGCGAGGTTCGGGCGACGCAACTCAGCGAGGCATCCTCCATCCTGATCACCGGAACGACCGGATTCCTTGGCGCATTCCTGCTCGACCAGCTCGTGCAGTCCACGGGGCCGGATACCACCTTCTACTGCCTCGCTCGTGGCGGTGACGCATCGTCCAACCGGGTGCTGGACACACAGAAATTCTATGGCCTGCCAAGCCAGTCCACGGCTGATCGGATCATCACCGTCTCAGGGGATCTCACCCAGCCGCAAATGGGGCTGACCGGTGACACGTATAACGAGCTGGCGGAAAAGATCGACCTTATCTTCCACTGCGCCGCCTCCGTGAACTATGTCTACCCGTATTCTGCCTCCAAGCCCCACACTGTCGGCGGCACAACGGAGATTCTCAGATTCGCCACGACCGGCAAACCCAAGACGCTGCAATATATCTCATCCAACGGCGTCTTCCCCGGCGGAGACTCTACTCCGTACCTGGAGAACAATGAAATCGACTCCTGGGTGGACAGGATGGAGGGCGGTTACAACCAGTCCAAGTGGGTCGCGGAGCGGCTTGTCTGGCATTCCGTCTCGCGAGGACTGCCGGTCTGCATGTATCGGCCCGGCAACATCGGCCACCACAGCGGCACGGGCACGGGCAATCCCAATGACTTCCTGCTGCTGATCCTCAAGGCCTGCGCCCGGCTGGGCAGCGCGCCCCATGCGCCGGACTGGTACTTCGAGATGACCCCCGTGGACTTCCTCGTCTCCGCGATCAGCAAGATTGCCGATGATCCGAATCACCTTGGCAGGGTCTACAACGTCGTCCATCAGGACCCGGTTCCCGCAGACGAGGTCTTCGGCCTCATGGAACGCAACGGGCATATCACAGAGCAGGTCCCGTTGGCGGAATGGCGGTCGCGGCTGCAGGAAACAGCTGATCAGGATGATGACCTGGAGCTAAAGATGCTGCTCCGCTCGCTGGACTCAGTAGAGCCGTACCTGTCGGACACCAGCCTCTACGACATCAGCAAGTTCGACGAGGCGCTGTCGGGAATCGGCCTCACCATGCCCAATGTCGGCCCAGACTACGTGACCATGTTCCTGGAGAAGTAACCGCCTACGCCGCTGCCTCTTCTCCCACGAACTCCCGCCGCCCCTGGATGATCCCCACTCCGATGACCGCGATGCAGAGGGAGCCGAAGAACAGCACGATATTGCTCACGAGGGCAACCCCATGCAGGTCTACCGCCGATACGTGTTCGGCAATCATCAGGACGATGAAGCTGAGCAAGCCCGTGAGCGCCAGCCCCAACGCCGCGAGCTTGAAGATGTTTGTGCCCCCGCATCGGCGCGCCAGGCCGTAGCCGAATATGGTCGAGCCGATGGACGTGACGTACAGGAAGGCATAGTGAACACCCGCAGCCGCTGCGAAGAGTGTGGTCCCCATCGCCTGTTCTTCGGCGAGGCTGCTCCCGACGCCATGCTCAAGAACGTGGATCAGAAGGTGCCGGATGCTCAACTCAACGATGAGGAAGGCGTACCCCACAAGGAAGATATTCAGCGCAAAGCGGGATACAAAGTCCATCGTTGAACCGCCGTTGAATGCCCGGCGCAGGCTATGCAGGCCGAACCAATACAGCACGACGCTGATGACGAATGCTGACGTTACGAATTGGGCCAATTGGGCGTTGTCGCCCAGGACGCCCGCCACCTCTTCAAAACTGGCGGAATCCACGGGATCTATCAACAGCCCGCCCGGAGTCAATAAGGACGCAACGAAACCAATAACCACAGCAACAATCAGTGCCCACCCAGCCGTCGAATTCGCAGTCATATCGCCCCCTCCGTATGTGTCTCTGCACGGATGGTAGTCCACCCAGTCTCAATTGAGCAAAGACCGGACTCATCCGGCGAAGAAGGGCATGCGCGAAATGCTGGAGTGCTCCTTGTAGTAATCTGCTGAAATGTCGTTAAACGTCTTGATACTCGCTGTCTGCACGTCTTTGTTCGCATTGCGCGTGTTAGGGCAGGTATTGGTCGTAACCATTGCCCCGCGTTGGCTTCCCGCCAACGAGCACTGGTACTCCGGCCTGATGCCGTACAGATACCTCCTGCCGTCTCAACTGATACTGCTGGCAGCGATGATCGCCATAACCGTGGCGGTTTATCAGGAGAGCGACTTCTTTTCGGGAGACCTGTGGGAGACGGTGGCTCCGTTCCTGGTAGTCCTGTCCGGGATCTACTTTGCCTCGATGGTTGTCCGCTACGTCATCACAATGGTCCGGCATCCCGAGTGGAGATGGTTTCAGCGAACCATCCCCATCTGGTTTCACATGGTGTTGGCCATCGCCCTTTGGTCGTTCGCGGACTACCTGCTGCCATAACTCTCAGCCACGAGCTGGGCCACCCGCTTGGCATCAATGCGAATGTTGTACAGGCCGCCTCGTCCGTCGTAGTTGTGTCCCATGAAGTACAGCCCCGCGTGCTTTGAACTCCGCACCCTGTCTCTGCGCTCCCCAAATCCGCAGTCATCTCTCGTGCCATACGCGCCCATCCATTCAATTGCGGCACGATAGCCGGTTGCCAGCATCACCGCATCCCCGATCCAGGTTGAGCCATCCACAAATCGGACGCCGTTTGCATTCATTTCTGCGATGCCGGGTCGCTTCTTCACTCGACCTGCCGTCATAAGGTTTAGAATCTTGCGCCCGATTAGCGGAACGTCCTGGCAGCCATCCAACCCGGGCTTTCTTGGCAGCCGAGCGGCTCCGGGCCTGACAAGGTCGCCCAACCGGGCCAACTGCCGCGTGATGCGCCGCTGCAGGGCAGTGGGGAGGGCTGACATCAGCCATCCGAAGTACTGGGAGGGTATGCCGGCGATGCTTCTCGGTATCACATTGGCTCCGGATCGTACCGATAGCGTGACGTCCCTGCCGGCCTCGGCCAGTTCCGAAGCGATCTCCGCGCCGGAGTTCCCGATGCCAACGACCAGGATGTTGCCTGTCGGGCTCTGCTCCGGAACGCGATAGTCGACGCTGTGGGAAATCTTCCCCCTGTAAGACGACATCCCATCGAACTCCGGCAACACGGGTTCCGACATGATTCCGGTGGCCACGACAACCACCTTCGCCCGGTACTCACCGCTGCTCGTTTCGACCAGCCATCCCTCCTCTTCTTGTCGGAGGCCACGGGCCTCGACGCCCGTGTGAATTTGCAGGTCAAAGCGCGTGGCATAACTGTCGAGGTAGTCCACGAATTCCAAACGAGAGGGAAACAGCGATGTCCCACGAGGAAACCGCATACCGGGAAGAGAGCTCAAGTGCTTGCCCGTGTGCAGTTTCAGGCTGCTGTACAGATGCCTCCACACCCATCCGACGCGCTCGCCGCGTTCGAGCACAACACTCGACATTCCCCGCGCGTCCAACTGTTGAGACACCGCCAGCCCGGCAGGACCTCCCCCCACAACCACAGCGTCGAATTGGAGCGTCCTATCGATCACTCTTATGCTCCGTCTCTTCCTTTTCGGCATGTTTACTAAACCACACCAACCAGCAGACTACCGCTCAATACTGCGAACCACCCTAATCAATGGCCCCAATAAAGTGATATTGCATATCACTTATTTTCACCGAAACACATAGTAAAATATCTTTGATGGCGTGATATGTACTGATACATAGTATCGTATATCTCCACGAGATACTCCATCCCCGAGGATGTTGAAACTGAAACGCGCAATCTGATGAAACTGCTGCTCAGATAGCAAACCGGCCGGCACGAAACCCGGAGCGCATGACGCGCAGGTCCGCGTCGGCCGTCGATGGCAGCGTCTCCGTGCCGTGGGCTGGATCCGACTGGAGCAAAAAAACAAGTGTTGACACACAACCAAATGGATTGATACGGTACTCGGCTCGGCTAATTCCGAGCTCCATTACTGACCGCTGAAAGGGGTACCTCGGATGCTAATGATACAAAGTCGCAAAAGGGAATTAGGAATTCTGGCCCGGGTATTAGTCATGAGCCTTGCCATACTGGCACTGGCTCTCATGGCTGCCTGCACGGATGACCAGAACAACCAGGAGACAGATAGCCCGCAGCAAACGCAGCAGACCTCGCAACCTGCGACAGCATCCAGCGGCTCGGGTGATTCAATGGCCGCGGCCACGCCATCCAACGCAATAGCGGCCAGGGAAGCCTCCGCGGCCTCCATGCCATCTATACATGTCGTTGGAACCACTAACTTCGTGGCCGACTGGGCCCGGGTGGTGGGCGGAGACAACGTTGAAGTATTCGGCCTGTTGCAGCCCGGCGCCGATCCGCACTCATTCATACCCGGCACCGGTGATATCGCCAAGGTAGCGGACGCGGATGTCGTGTTCACCGTCGGTCTGGGTCTTGAGGGCGACTGGATTGAGGGCCTGCTGCACAACGCCAGCGCAGACATGTCCAGGATTGTCGCCCTCGGCGACAGAGTTGCCCCCCTCGAATTCGGCATGGGCGATATGCATGACGATCACGAGGATGGAGATGACCACGACGAGGACGAAGACGACCACCAGGATGAAGATGAAGACGACCATGACGAAGATGAAGACGAACACGAGGATGAACATGGGCATGATCACGATCATGGTTCACATGACCCGCACTTCTGGTTTGATCCACTGCGGGTGAAGATCGCGGTCAACGAGATAGCCGTTCGGTATTCGGTCCTGGACCCGGAAAACGCGCAGACCTACATAGAGAACGCGGTGGCATATGGGGAGCAGCTTGATGAGCTTCACGCCTGGGTCCAGACGCAAGTCGCTACGGTAGAGCCGGAGCGCAGGCTGCTGGTCACCTCGCATGACAGCCTCACGTACTACGCCGAGGCCTATGGGTTTGAGATTGTCGGGCTGGTCATTCCATCACTGGCCACTCACGTCGAGCCCTCCGCGGAACACATTGCGGACCTCGTTGAGGTAATACGCGAGCACGAAGTGCCGGCGGTATTCGGCGAGACGACGGTCAGCGATAGATTGGCACAGGCTGTAGTCAGGGAGACCGGCGCGGAGTTAGTCCAGCTCTATTCGGGATCGCTTGGACCCGAGGGCAGCGGCGCTGAAACCTACCTCGGCATGGTGCGAGCCAACACGGAGAGCATCATCGAGGCATTGCGATGAGCATCGCTATGAACTCTCAGAGCGCGAGCATGTCGCTTGAGGACGTGACAGTCGAGATCGACGGCTATACGGCTCTGAGCAGCGTCACCTTTGACGTGGATGCGGGGACCCTGATGGGGGTAGTAGGACCGAACGGAGCCGGTAAAAGCACGCTATTCAATGCTATTGCCGGACTCCTTCCGGTCCGCCGGGGAAAGGTAACTCTTCACCGTGTGGATCAGAGAAGCGGAGCCTTGGCCTACGTGCCTCAACGAGAGAGCGTCAATTGGCGGTTCCCCGTGACCGTGTCGGACGTTGTCATGATGGGCCGATGCTGCAGATTGGGTTGGTTCCGGCGGCCCGGCAAGAAGGATCGCGAGCTTGTCAATGCGTGCCTGGGCCGCGTGGGATTGTGGGAGCATCGCTCTTCTCTGATGACGGAGCTCTCAGGAGGGCAGAGGCAGAGGGTCTTCGTTGCCAGGGCGCTGGCTCAGGAGGCAAGTGTGCTTCTCCTGGATGAGGCCTTTAGCGGAGTTGACGTCGGCGCTCAGGAAGACCTCGTCAAGGTTCTCCACACACTGCGGGATGAAGGGCGCATTGTCCTGCTGGCGACTCATGACCTGACCAACCTGTCCGGTCGCTTCGACGAAGTCCTGTGCCTGAACCGTGAGGTGTGCGCCTGCGGCCCTCCGGATGTGGTGTTTACATCCGATGTCATGGAGCAGTTGTATGGCGCGCACGGTGGGGGTCTGACGATTGACGGTCGCAGTGGCGGAGTAGCGTGGTAGATTTTGTTATCGCGCCACTTGAGTACGGCTTCATGGTGAGAGCCCTGATTGGCTCGGTGCTTGTAGGTGTGATGTGTCCGCTGGTTGGCGCGTATGTCGTTACCAGGAACCTCGCCTTCATTGGGGATGCGCTCGCTCACGCCGTGCTGCCCGGAATGGTGGTTGGGTTTCTGGTCGGCATCAACCCCGCGATAGCCGCCGTCCCGACAGGGGTAACCGTTGCCGTGCTGGTCAGGACTGTGAGCCGACGTGCCGGCCTTAGCACTGATACGTCCATCGGCATTCTCTTTGCGACCATGTTTGCCTTGGGACTCACGATGCTCGCAAGCGCAAGGAACATCAGGGTGGATATGGAGGACCTGCTATTGGGGCAGCCGTTGTCCATTACTCCAGCGGACATCTACGTGGCTCTTGGGATAACCGCGATGGTCATCCTGGGGCTATTCGCTCTTCACCACTGGCTGCTGTTCACGAGCTTTGATCCCGTGGGGTCCCAGGTGTTTGGTCGGCGTACAAACTTCGTTGACTATGTGTTCCTGGTCATGCTTGCCCTGGTGATCGTGGTGGGGATTCAGGCCGCGGGCATCGTTCTTGTCATGGCGATGCTGGTAATCCCTGCTGCCACAGCCTATCTGTTGGTCCGGCGGTTTACCGCGATGATGTTTCTGGCCGCGATGCTGGGGGCGGGGGCTGCCACTATAGGCCTCTACGTCTCCTACCATTTCAACCTGCCGGCAGGTCCGGCAATGACTCTGGTCTCAAGCGGGATATTCGTATTGGTACTCTCATTCAGGCGAAGAGCCCCAATCTGAGACTCCTCTCCCCGAGAGCGCCACATACGTCTGCCTGGCGGAGGGCCAAGCCTCAATGGGCTTGGCTACAAAATGGTGGGCGGCGAGGGGCTCGAACCCCCGGCCTTCTGCGTGTAAAGCAGACGCTCTAACCAGCTGAGCTAGCCGCCCTCGTTCTCAAGAGTACTCCATCCGCAGCAGGTGGATTCTTCGCTCCAACCAGAATGGCAACGTGCTGAAAGGCGCGGATGCGGGTGAAAGAAAGTGGCGCGCTTGGCGGGACTCGAACCCACGGCCTCAGCCTCCGCAGGGCTGCGCTCTATCCAGACTGAGCTACAAGCGCGTGTCACTCATGGCCGTCTCCGGCCACGTGTATCCAGCCTGTCGTGGTGCCGAGGGAGAGATTTGAACTCTCACGCCCGCTAGGGGCACTGCGCCCTGAACGCAGCGCGTCTGCCGTTCCGCCACCTCGGCCCGAATATCACACAACCAGGCTGTCCGTTGTGCGCTATCCATTATGGCACGGCGCACCGCCATGTGGGGCGCTATGTGGACTCAAACAACGAGGCCAGCCGCTCCAGTCCGCCCCGCGCGTCCGCCCCAACATTCACGCGCAGCACTCGCCGACCACGCTGCAACAGCGCGCCCGCGTCGCCCGCCGACTGCGCGGTGATCAGATGGCCAAATGTGTAGTCGGTTTCCGGCACGGCGACGTCATTGGCTGTCGCGTCATCCACAATCTGCAGGAACAGGCCGTTGTTCGCGCCGCCTTTGTGAAGCTGCCCGGTGGAATGGAGGAAACGGGGGCCGTAACCCGCCGTCGTGGCGACGCGTGCCTTGCTGCCTAAAGCGCTCCGCAGTCTCCGAATACCCTCCGAGGTTTCGTCGTTTGGCGCGAGGTAGACATGCAGGCCGATGTAGTCGCCTGACCATGACGATTCCAGCCAGCCGGACGCTATAGCCTCCAGATCGGCATCGTCAATGGAGATGATGCGCCCTGAATCCTGAGACGAGCCGCCGCCCGCCATCGCCTCA
The DNA here is from genome assembly GCA_964405845.1 of uncultured Dehalococcoidia bacterium. Taxonomy (GTDB): domain Bacteria; phylum Chloroflexota; class Dehalococcoidia; order UBA6926; family UBA6926; genus VXMO01. The sequence goes on from CAYOPL010000029.1 coordinate 127,558, forward strand.
CGCGCCAGGTCTTTGGCCAGTTGCACGTCCGGCTGATCGAACGGGTTGATGCCCAGCACGGCTCCGGCAGCGGCGGTGGCAATCTCCCACCGCATCATGAGTCTGCTGATCTCGTGAGTGTCGTTGATAATCTGCTCCACGTGTGCCCATTCAGGCACGAGGCTCTGCACGTTCTCGCGCTTCTCCGGCTCCGGCTCGGCCTGCAGGCCGATGTAGACCATCACGCGGTCATGGCCGTAGTCCGGGTAGTCCCAGACAGGTTCCTGGTCGATTGGAACGATGCCTACCTCGAGCTTGCCGGTGCTTTCGGCGATGAGCTGCTCAATCCACGTTGGCAGGCTGCGCAGGCTCGGCGATGTGACAAACGTCAACTTGTCACGCCCCGCCAGCGCGCATTCGCCGATGGTCGCCCCCAGTCGCAGCGCTTGCTCCATCTCCTCATCGGATGTGTCTCGCGCCGACTGAACACTCGCAAGCAGACGACCAACGTCAACGCCGATGAGGGCAGCGGGAACCAGGCCAAACTCACAGAGAGCCGAATACCGTCCCCCAACGTCCGTGGGCGGGGAGAACACCCGACGGAACCCGCGTTCCTGCGCCAGCCGCTCCAGCGGCGTGCCGGGATCTGTGACGACGACAAAGTGCGGTCCGGGGTCAATTCCCGCTTCGGTTAGCCCCGTCCAGAAATAGTAAAAGAACGAGAGCATCTCCGTCGTGGTTCCCGACTTGCTGGACACGACGAACAGCGTCCGTGAGAGATCAAGCGTATCTGTGAGAGCAGCGACCGCGGTGGGATGTGTGCTGTCGAGCACGGTCAGGCGGGGATGGCCCTCGGCGTTGCCGAACGTGCTTTGGAAAACCTCCGGCGCGAGGCTTGAGCCGCCCATGCCGAGAACGACAACATCCGTGTAACCCTCGCTGGCACCATCACGACCAAACTGTGTCAGATCGTCGATCTTGGGCGCCATGGTTGAGGGCAGGTCGAGCCAGCCGAGTCGATTCTCAATCTCTGGCGTGCCGCGCGGCACCCACAGCGTCGGATCGCGATCCAGCATTCGGCTGACGAACCCGTCTGCCTCCCACTGCCGCAGCCGTGCCTCAATCCGCTCGGGAACCTCACCGCCGCTCGCCATTGTTCCCCCGTCGTCCTCCCTCATTCCGGCGAAAGCCGGAATCCATCGGGACATCCCGTCATCATCCGCTCACCCTGAGCTTGTCGAAGGGTGAGCGGAGCGCCCCTTCCCTTAGTGCGTGTCAAATATCTCCTGGTACCGCCCAATCTCCGCCAACAGCCGCTCGCGCTCCTGCGGCGTCGGGTTTTCCCAGTCCTCGAACGGCGTCAACGACCCCAACGTCCGAATCGCCAAGGTCAGTAGCAGCCGCGCCTTGACTGCCGATAGGTTGTCCCCCGTGATGAACGTATCCTGCCTCGGCTCCTTGGGAATACGCCCGCGCTGCCCGCGACTCGTCAGGACGACAGGAATGCCGTGCCTCCTAACTGCCTCCTCCAGCGCAGGCCGCTGGAACCGATGAGGCACGCCACTGTAGGCGAAACCCTCAATGACGATGCCGTGGCCGGGATGGGCTGCGTCCACCTCGCGTTCAGCGACGGCGCGGTCAATCAAGGCCCGAACCTGCGTGTCGTCTGCGCCCGCGTACGTCTTGATGATGTCAACAGTGGGTAGGGCCAAGGGCAGGGGACCCTCGCCACTCACGCGCGACTCCGCGGTGTGGAGCCGCGACGGCGCGAAATAGAAAGACACCTGGTCGGCTTCGATGGAGCCGATGGCTGACGCGGATCCACCCAATGACGTGAACCCTCCCGGCCTCTGATTCGTCTTTGTCACCTCGCGTGCCGGAAAGATCTGCTCGTCCAGCACGACCATCACGCCTTTGCCGGCCGCCTCCGGCGACGCCGCCACGCGCACCGCGTCCCACAGATTCCAGTCGCCGTCGTTCCCGATGCTCCCGTGCCTGCGTTGTGACGCCGCCACGACCACCGGTTTGCGCGAGTTGACGGTGTAGTTAAGGAAGGCGGCCGTCTCCTCCGTCGTGAACGTTCCGTGCGTGACGATGCAGGCGTCTACGTCGGGCTGCGCGATTGCCTCATTGACCGTGTTGGCGATAAGGACGAGTTCGCGCATGGAAAACGTTTCGCCACCGCGCCTGAGTTCGCCACCGGTGTCCGGATCAACGACCATCTCCACGCGAAGATCGGCCACCTCAGACAGCAGTCCGTTGCGGCCATTCGTATCCACGCTGAAACGGTCAATCTCCTCGATTACCCGCTTGGCCGTGAGATGAAATTGAGAATATGTCTGCGGAGGCTCATGCCCCGGCTCCATGTAGGGCAGGAGATAGAGACCGTCCTCCGGCGTCAGCGTCACCTCGTGGAACTCACTGCCGCCGTCCGCCACCGGATTGCCGTCCCTGTCCTCGCGGCGAATCCGCACCGTGACCGGCTCATGCAGACGTTGGGCGCGCAGCACGTTGAGCGGCCCGCCCGCCTTGCTCGACGTTACGAACGGCAGCCCGTTCTGGATCGTGCCGCCCGTCGGAACAATGGCGATTGTCGGCTTGCTGGTCATCGTTCCTCGATCCCGAACAGCCGCGCCGCGTTCCCGCCCAGGATGGCGTCGCGGTCGGCCTCCGGTAGGTCAAGCTCCGTCACGTCCGCCTTCATCGGCGGGATTGTCGCGTACGGATAATCCGTTCCGAACATGATCATGTCGTTGCCCATCAACTCGCGGGCGAACATGATTGCCGGCCGCAGCCGCGAAACGGTGTCGATGTGGACGCGCTTAAAGTATTCCCAGGGGCCCTTGTCGTTCTCGCCCCAGTGGCCGGCGCGCGGCCCGCCCGTGCGATTCAACCGTCCCATGAGGAAGGGCAGGGTGCTGCCGAGGTGGCAGAGGACGAACTGCAGGTTCGGGTATTTTTCCATCACGCCGCTCAGGATGATGCGCATCATGGCCGCCGATGAATCAAAGAGGAACCCCATGTTGACGGCCATCGTCCAGCCCTCGAGGTGATGTGCCATGACCGGCCAGCTCGGGTGGATCATCATCACGACGCCCAGCTCTTCTGCTCGCTCATAGACCGGCCACAGGTCCGGCTCATGCAGTTGCTTGCCCGCCACGTTTGAGGTCAGCATGATGCTGCGCAGACCGAGGTCATTCACGGCCCGATCCAGCTCCTTGACCGCCGCGTCCGCGTTCAACAGCGGCAGCGTTCCCATCCCGACAAATCGGTCCGGGTTGTCCTTCTGGATCTGGGCGATGCCCTCGTTCGCCGCCGCCGCAAGCTCCGCGTTCAGTACGGGATCATCCGCCACCTCGCCCGCGGGAACGATGCAGCTCATCACGTGCATATCCACGCCCGCCTCGTCCATATCGGCGACGCGCGTCTCCAGCCGGTGCATCCCGGCGGGCATCGTATAGGTGTCCATGTCACTGACGTGGAAGATGATGTCGTCGCCGCTGCGTTCCATATAAGGGAAGGTACTGCGATTCAGCAGCAGGTTGATGTACTCAGGAACGGCAAAATGATTGTGCGTATCGATGTGCATGCGCGGAAACTCCCCACTCCCCAACTGCGGCCGGTCAATCAATCGTTATTGTACCGCCCACACCCGTTCAAGCGCGGCTTCCCGAATCTAGTACCATTAATGGGATGCCAATGGCGCAATTCGGAAAGCAGCGCGGAAAGGAGACTCCCACGTGGCGACTTTGAGCCGGTCGATTGGCCTGTCGCGTGAGCAGCGCATTACGGAGCTTGGCCGTGATCTGCTCAGCGCCGCCTACCTGCGCGGCAGCTTTGTTCTCCGTTCCGGCCGCACCAGCAACTACTACTTCGACAAGTACCTCTTTGAGACCAAGCCCAGCATCCTGCGCCGTTTGGCCGCGTTCATGGCCGAGCTTGTGCCGCCCGGCACGGATCGCATCGCAGGCCCGGAACTCGGCGCGGTGGCCCTCGCGACAGCCCTCTCCCTTGAAATGGGCCTCCCGTTTGTCATCGTCAAGAAAGAGCAGAAGTCCTACGCGACTGGCAACGTGGTGGAAGGGGAACTCTTTGCCGGTGAGCGTGTCCTGCTCGTTGAAGACGTGGTAACGACGGGCAGCCAGGCCATCGAGGCGGGCATCGCCCTGAGAGCCGCCGGAGCGACCGTTTCCGATGTCCTTGTTGTCATTGACCGCGAGGAGGGTGCCCAACAGATGCTCGCCGCCGCGGGCTACCAACTCCGCGCCCTGTTCACACGGAGCAACCTCGGAATCTGAGTTTTTCAACCTCACAACACTCAGCCCGATGTACAATCGGACGTTGAAACAAGTAGTCCGATAAACGCGTTACAGTAGTCCAATGAATGAATCGCAGATAGTCGACCTATTGAAATCCACCGGCTGCCTTGTTGAGGCGCAGGTTGAGGATTCTGACGGAGAAGGCGCATGGGTTGCGGGGGCCATGGAACCTCTCGCGAACCCTACGGCTGTCTCTGAACTGGCCGGATGCCTTTCGGAGGCGCTCCCGTCGCCCGCGCCTGATATCATCGCCGCGTGGCCGGGGCTGGACAACATCGTGCTGGCGTTCGCCGTCGGCGTGCGAGTGGACAAGCCCGTTGTCCTGCTGTCTGATGCAGAGGGACTTGTCACGGCCTCCGGCAACGTTGAGGTGGGGGAAGAAGTCGCCCTCGTCGGAGTGACACTAAGCGAGCGCGACGCCAACCTTGCAAGAGCATTCGTTGAGAACAGGGGCGGCAGGCTGGCGGTCACCGCGTCTCTGGTTGGGGTGGGGGAGGTCGCAGGAGAGCTTTCCCTTGTGACGATAGAGGCAGGGATTGATGGCAACGACTGAGCAGGAACTGAACGTGGAATCGGCAGACGCCACGGAGGAATCCGACGCCGCTGTTGCCGAACTGCGCGCCGATCCCGGCCGCATAGCCGCCGACTTTGAACTCCTCTCCGCGATAGGCGCAGAGGGGGGCGGTGGCGTCTCACGCATCCCGTTCTCGCAGGAAGAGCGCGACGCCCATAACCTTGTCTCAGGATGGATGGTGGACCTGGGCCTCACTGTCCGCACGGACAGCTTCGGCAACACGTTTGGCACCCTGCCCGGAACCGACCCGTCCCGTCCCGCCATCGGTTTCGGTTCCCATCTTGATTCAGTGCCACACGGCGGACGATTCGACGGAACCGTCGGTGTGCTGGGCGCGCTCGAAGTCATCCGCATGTTCGCCGAGTCGGACATCAAAACCGCCCACCCGCTAATGGTGGTCGCCTTTGCCTCCGAGGAGGGCGCGCGATTCGGCGAACCGTGCCTTGGCAGCAAGGCCGTCGCCGGCGTGTTGCAGCAGGCCGACATGGAACGGCTCCGCGACGCCAACGGCACCACGCTCGCCCAAGCGATGCGGGCACTGAGCCTGGATCCGCTCGCCCTGCCGCAAGCCCGATGGGCGCCCAACACCCTCGCCGCATTTCTCGAACTGCACATTGAGCAGGCGCGCTCGCTGGAAGAGGGCGGAGAACGTATTGGCCTCGTGGACGCCATCGCGGGAAACACCCGCATCCGTATTGTGATAACGGGCCGCCAGGATCACTCCGGCGGCACGCCCATGTCCCAGCGTCGTGACGCCTTGGCCGCCGCCGCTGAAGTCATTCTCGCTGCGGAATCCATCGCCAACGAGCCGCGCCGCCGTGCCACCGTCGCCACCGTCGGACGCCTCCACGTCTTTCCCAACAGCATCACCACCATCCCCGGCGATGTTGAGTTCTATCTTGACGTGCGCGATGTGGATAGCGACCGCCAGCGCCTGACAACACACGATATCGTCTCTCGGGCCGAGGAAACGGCCGCCCGCCGCGGACTGCGCTGCGAGTGGGAGGTTGTGTCTGACACGTCGCCCGTCGTGCTGCCCAAGTGGCTGCGTGATCTGACCACCGCCGCCACCGACCGCCTTGATGTGCCGCATCGCGTAACGACAAGCGGGGCAGGGCACGATGCCGGTATTCTTTCGCGCGCTATCCCCGCTGCAATGCTCTTCGTGCCAAGTCGCGACGGCCTCAGCCACTGCCCGGAGGAGTGGACCAACATGGAGGACATCGCCATCGGCGCGCGAGCGCTTGCGGAGAGTATTCGAGATATAGATACCTTCCTGACGAAAGAGGTTGCCGAATGACAACTGAACTTATGGACGCCAACGGGACCATTCCCGTTTTCGCGGGCACGCACGTCCCGCAGCTCCGCCTCCCGTCCAGCGTGCGGCTTGAGGTCATGCAGACGAACGGCCATCAGCCTTCCCCTGCGACGTTCGTCGAGACGGAGATCATCTCCAACGACGAGATCGCGCCGGAACACTATCTAATGCGCGTGCGCTCCGAAGCGCTGGCGAATGGCGAACCGGGGCAGTTCGGAGTCATTCGACCCGGCGCGGCCACCGATGTTCACCCCATCCTGCCGCGTCCGATGGCCGCCTACCACTATGACAGAGACGCCGGAACTGCCGATTTCGTCTATCGCGTCGTGGGGTATGGCACCGCCGCGATGGCCCAGCGCCGTGCGGGCGATATCGTCGAGATTGTCGGCCCCGTTGGCCGGCCCTTCCCGATTTCCGATTCAACCAACGGCATCCTCATCGTTGGACGCGGCATCGGCGTGTGCTCGCTGACAACGCTCGTTGACGAGGCCAGCCGCCGCAACATTGAGATTTACGCCGTTTTCAGCGCGCGAAACAAGGACGTTGTACTCGGCAAGGACATCATCAAGAAGGCTCGCGGCAACGCCCTCTACGTCAATGACACGGACGGCAGCAGCGACCTCTCAAACGTGGAGCCGTGGATCAGCGAGATCATCGACTCCGGTCGCGTACAGCAAGCCTACGTCTGCGGTTCCAACCGCCTGATTGAACTCACAACCCGCCTCGCCGCGCCCGCGGACGTTGAGACCTACGTCTCGCTGGAGGCCCACATGGCCTGCGGCCTGGGTTACTGCCATTCCTGCGCGACCGGCGCGTTCGGGGAGTCGGCAGAGTCACCGCTGGTGTGTCGGGACGGCCCCGTCTTTCGCTGCCACCCGGCAGGCGTTACTGTATAGGGGATGGCCGTACAGGACACTGAGACCGATAGCAGGCTGGGGGTTGACCTCGGCGCCGGGCTGACCCTCAAGAACCCGGTCATGCCTGCGTCCGGCTGTTTCGGGCCGGAGATGGGCACCCTGTTCAACCTCGGCCAACTCGGCGCGCTCGTTCCCAAGACCATCTTCTATGGCGAACGCGCGGGCAACCCCGCCCCCCGCACCGCCGAATCCCCCGCCGGAATGCTCAACTCTATCGGCATACCCTCGCGCGGCGTCGAGCATTTCCTGACCGAGCTCCTGCCCGAGTACACCAAGTACGATTCACCCGTCATTGTGAGCATCGGAGGGCTGGGCATCGAGGAATACGACCGCCTTGCCGAGCGCCTGAATGGCGAGCCGGGCGTCGCCGGTCTGGAAGTCAATATCTCTTGCCCCAACCTTGAGGCGGGCGGCATGGAGATCGGCGCCAGTCCGACCAATGTTGAGCGCGTCCTGCGCGGTGTGTCGGACCGATTCGACGGCCCCGTCATCGCCAAGCTGACGCCTAACATCACGTCTATCGCGGATATCGCGAAAGCCTCCGAGCAGGGCGGCGCGACGGCCATCTCCGCCATCAACACCCTCTCCGGCATGGTCATCGACGTGGACAATCAGCGCACCGTGACGGGTACGATGACCGGCGGCGTCTCCGGCCCCGCCATCCGCCCCATCGCCGTCCGCATGGTCTGGCAGGTGTGCGCCGCCGTCTCGCTGCCCGTCGTCGGTATCGGCGGCATCACGTCCGCCAAAGACGCGCTGGAGTTCATCCTCGCTGGCGCGACCGCCGTTGCCGTCGGCACCGCCAATTTCACCCGCCCGACAACGATGCTTGACGTCATCGAGGGCCTGAAGACCTACGTGGAAACGCACCACCTGAACAGCATCGGCGATGTGCGCGGCCGGCTCGAAGAGGGAATGCGCGTCGCCATCGAACCCCCGCGCCCCGCCACCCCCGTCGCAGGCCGCACCGACTAGACCCACATGAACATCACCGGCAGCCATACAGTCCCCGCGTCGCGTGAGCGCGTGTGGGAACTGCTGCATGACCCCGATGCCCTGCAGCGGATGGTCCCCGGCTGCCAGACCCTGGACGCTGAGACGCCAACGAAATTCTCCGCCACGCTGTCTGTAGGTGTCGGACCCATAAGGGGACGATTCAGCGGCTCGGTTGAAATCGAGGACGTGGCCGTGCCGGAGTCCTACAAGATGACATTGAGCGGTCAGGGGCCGACGGGCTTTGTATCCGGCGAAGGGATGATCAACCTCACCGAGGACGGCGACAGCACCCTCGTTGAAGTCGAGGCGGACGCGCAGGTGGGCGGCACGCTGGCGCAGATCGGCTCGCGAATGGTGCAAACGGCAGTCCGTATGCTGATGGGTCAGTTCTTCGACGCCCTGAGCAGAGAGGCGGCGAGCTAGTCGTCATCATGCGGAGTGACGCCAAGGGCCTCCTCGACCGCGTGCTGCGCCTCTCCTCCTTCAGACCCTGCGGCTTCCAGAGCGGCGTCTGAGGCGACGCTAATGATTTCGCTCTCCTCCAGTCCAAACTCCGCCGCAACCTCACGGGCCGCTTCCACCGCCTGAATTGCCGCCGCGCCGGGATCGTGTCCCGCCTCAATCGCGCCCTCCACCGCTCCGTATGCCGCCCCTCTGAGCGCCCAGTCGAGATTCAATCGATAACGCCGGGCAGCTCTAACACCGCCGAGCACGGATGCCTTTGCGACGTCCTCCAATCGCTCAGCCGCCTGCCCACCGGCGTGCATTGCGCCGCGCGCTGCCTGCCGCGTCAGTTCAAGACCAACGGCGCTAGCATCCTCAACGTTGGTGATAGTGGATCCCAGCGCGTTCGTAACATTTCGCGTAAGCTCACCGGCCAGGGCCCGCCCGCGCCCCGCGGATTCAACAGCAGTCTGGGCTGACGCGGCCACCTGGTATGCCGTCACGCCCAGCGCGACATCTACTCCCGGAACGCGCTTCAGGTAACCGTAGGACAGGGCTGATGCAGTCCCCAATCCAGGCACCGATGAGACGGCGCGCATGGTGGGATTGAAGCGAGAGGTCAGTTCCGCTAGCGCGATATCGCGGGACACCTCGCCTTCCTCCCTCAAGGCAACCAGCAGATTGATGGAGAGCAGTCCCAGGACAAAGGCAAGGATGAAGACAAAGTCGAACCCGGCAATCGACAGCGCAGACCAGGACAGCGACTCTGCGGGACCGCCCCAGTTCAGTTGAAGCTGCAATGACCTCTCCGCGAAGAAATCGGAGAGCAACCCACCGATGACCGCTCCTGCCCCGGTGCCGAAATAGGTTGCGATGCCTGCCGCTCCAACGAAGGAGGTCGCCTTGTTCTCCGGGGCCAGCTTGAGTGCGATTGTGCCGACGGTCATGGTCACTCCGGATGACGCCGCGCCGGCGAAGAAATGCAAGATGACCAGGAGCGCAATGAGGGGGATGTTGGACTCTGATGACGCTGTTAGCGTCCATCCCAGGATGGCGAGCAGATAGAGAGACGCCGAGAGAGAAAGAACCGTTTTCTGGCCGAACCTGTCCGCCATTGGACCCCAGACACGAAGAAAGAGCACGCTGGACAATTGGCTGAAAGCTGCGAGTCCGACAACCAGCGGCAATGACATTTCAAGGGCGGTGAGCATATAGACCGCGAAGAAAGGAATTGCCAGGTTGGAGGCAAGACTCCACAGGAAAAGGAACTTCAACAGCTGCTGGAAGTTCCTGTCCCTCATCGGTTCGGTGAGGATCGACAGGGCGGAGGCGTCTGTGCGCTCCGCAGCCGGCATGAGCGGCTCGCTGGCTCGAAGGGAAAGAGCGGGACCGAATAGCCCGAATGTCAGTGTGCCCAGTACGAGAATGATCGTGTAGGCGAAGATGGCGTCATCCGGCGCTGACAGGCCCTCCCACCAGTTGACGAAGAAGCTTGCCCCCAATCCAACGGCAGCGATAAAGACCGTGGTGATGGCGAGCCGTCGACCGTAATACCGACCGAGTTGGTCCAGGGGGACAAGGTCGCGCATCCAGCTTGCCCATGCCGTCCCCCAAAAAGCCATGAGGATGCCTCGTAAGCCGAGCAGGAGGATGACGGCAAAGACTGCCGCTGAGCCGGGCGTCTCCAGAAAAAACGGCACTGCCGCCATGGGAAGCCACAGGAGCTGTCCGAGAAAGGCCAGAGGAATGCCAAGCGCTTTCCGTCTGCGGTACTTCTCAACGGCCAGGATTGCGGGAAGCTGCGCGATCTGCGTCGCAAAGGGCAGGGCTGCAAGGATGCCGATCTGCAGATTATTCGCGCCCAGGGCCAGTGCGAACCCGGCCATGATGCCGCCGCTCCCCAGCGCGAACATCGCCCCGGACATGACACCCTCCCAGACCATCAGCCGCAGACTGCGACTGACGTCGTGCTCAGTGAGGGTGGGACTGGGGGCGAGAAATGACAGCATGACGATCCTAGGTGATAAGGCTGATGGAGGCTGTGGCGATGCCCAGGAACAGCAGGAAGCCAAAGACGTCAGTGAATGTGGTGACGACTACGGCGGACGAGACTGCCGGGTCTACGCCAACCCGCCGCAGGAACAGCGGGACCCCCGCTCCAACCGTCCCGGCAATCACCATGTTGCCCAACATCGCTAGCCCGAGCACAAGGCCCAAGCCCGGATTCTGTTTCCACAGCAGCGCTATCACGGCGACCAAAACGCCAAGAACTACCCCGTGAAGGAGACCGAGCAGAGCCTCACGCACCAGCAGGCGTCGCGCGCCGATCCCCACCAGTTCTCCGAGCGCGATTGCCCGGACGATGAGCGTGAGTGTCTGCGTGCCGCCGATACCCCCCTGTCCCGCCACGACAGGCAGGAACGCCGCGAGCACCACCACCTGCGCCAGAGTCGACTCAAAAAGCGCCACCGTGCCGGCAGCAAGGAACGTGGTGCCCAGGTTGATTATCAGCCACGGCAAGCGGGTTCGAATCGAGGAAGACAAAGGACCGCCGACCGTTTCTCCCGCGACGTTCGCCACCCGCTGCATCTGGCGCGTATCCAGTTCGACAGTCGCCGCCAGCAGGTTCTCGGCAAGGATGACGCCGGCCAGACGTCCGTCCTTCGTCACGGGTAGTTGGGTAACGTTGTAGTGGCGCTGGAGCCGCGCGCACTCAAGGGCGGGAGTATCGACGGTCACGGTCGCCACGAGCGGCTCTGCGATCTCTCGCAGTGGTGTGTCGTTCTCCGCCAGAGCAAGCTCGACAACACTGACCTGTCCGACCAGTTCACCGTCGTCTCCGACAAGAAAGAGATGCGTCAGCTTGTGCCGGATGTTCTCCAGCGAGCGCAAGACCTCGCGCGCCTCTCCCGTGAGGCCGTCGATGTGTGTTGTCGGGGTCTGCCCAACCATCAGATCGCCGGCCGTGTCCGGTGCGTACTCCAGCATTTCCGCGCTCTCCAGCGGTTCCAGGGACGCGGCTACCTCCCGCGCCCGCCGGACAGGAAGCCGGTCCAGCACGTTCAGCACCTGTCGGGGATGCACCTGGCCAAGCGCGAATGAAAGGATGTTTGACCCAAGCCGGGTCGCCACCCGGCCTGCCTCCACCGGGTTCATCTGGTGCAGTATCCAGGCGACCGTATCGGGCGACATGACGGAGACGATGGCGTCTCTGCTGGCGCGGGGAAGCCCGGCAATGATGGTCCCGATGTCGGCCGGATGCAGGTTTTGGAGCAATTCCCATGCGGAGTGCTCTTCGCCGGCCTCGATCAGTTGCTTGACCTCATCCGCAATCTGAGCAGCCTCGTCCAGGGATATTGCCTGCGGTTTTTCAAGTTCTGAAACCAAGTCCAACTCCTTTAGCAATACTGGTTCGGCCATGATAGCCCACCGAACGGGCACGGCTTATCACCAACGTTGCAAATAGTTGACCGCCCGCGCCGCGTGGGAATAGCATCGCCACATAGGGCGTATGACTAGTGGGGGCGGACAAGACAATGACTGATTCGATTCCTGTCACTCTGACCATCAACGGTGCGGAACACACCATCGACGTTGAGCCACGTTTACTGCTTGTCCACGCCATCCGTGACGTTATCGGCCTGACCGGCACGCACGTCGGCTGCGATACGTCGCAGTGCGGCTCATGCACCGTTCTCCTTAATGGAGAAGCGGTCAAGTCGTGCTCCATGCTCGCGGCGCAGGCGGACGGGCAGGAAATCGAGACCGTGGAGGGCCTCGCGGCCCCGGACGGTGATCTGCATCCCATCCAGCAGGCGTTCGCGGAGAAGCACGGCCTCCAATGCGGCTTCTGCACGCCCGGCATGTTGATGATGTCCAAGGCGCTTCTCAACGAGAATCCGAACCCTACCCGCGACGAGATCCGCCACGCGCTTGCGGGCAATATGTGCCGATGCACGGGGTATCAGAACATCGTGCTTGCAATCGAGTTCGCAGCCGAACAGATGGCGCGGTAGGTGAGTGCCATGACCACAACCAGCCCGCCTCGCCAGATCGGACAGTCGCCCCGCCGCAAGGAGGATGACCGTCTACTGCGAGGGCAGGGCGCGTTCTCCGACGACATCAACATCCCCGGTACCGTGTGGGCGCATTTCGTCCGCAGTCCGCACGCCCACGCCCATATTCTGAACATCGACTCCTCTGCCACGATGGCCCATCCGGACGTGTTGCGCGTCCTCACCGGAGAGGACGTCCACCCCCGCTATAACCCCATTCCGCCCGTTATGGCCGTGCGGGACGCGGAGAACCGCGACAACGAAACCGGCGCGCCCGCGTTCACGCTCATCGCAAGGAGCAAGGCCAAGTACGCCGGGGAGATTGTCGCCATCGTTGTCGCGGAAACGCGGGAGGCGGCACGAGACGCGGCTGATCTTCTCATGGTTGAGTACCGGCCGCTGCCGGTGGCTAACACGCCGGAGCAGGCGATGCGGCCCGACGCGCCCCAAGTGCATGATGACCGCTCCAATGAGCAGGTTCGCTGGCTCAGGAGCACGGAGAACGTGTCCAGCACCTTTGAGGACTCAGAGGTCATCCTGCGGCACGATTTTGTGAACCAGCGTATCCACGCCGTGCCCATGGAGCCGCGCGCCGGCATCGCCCATTGGGACCCCGCAACGCAGTTCCTCACCATCTGGGCGTCCATCCAGGGCGCGCATGAGCTGCGAACGCAGATGGCGGAGGTGCTGGAGCTTTCTCCCGATCAGATTCGCTCCGTCGCGCCGGACGTGGGCGGCGGATTCGGCGCGAAGCACGGCGGTGAAGTGGAGTACTTCCTGCTGGCCATCGCCTCGATGGAGCTCGGGTTGCCCGTCAAGTGGGCCGCCTCGCGCACAGAGGAGTTCCTTTCCCTCAGCCACGCCCGCGGAAAGTCCTCGCAGTTTGAGGTGGCCGCGGACCGTGATGGTCGCGTCAAGGCGCTCCGTCTCCGCCACACCACGGATCTCGGCGCGTTTCCCAAGGGGGCAACGCCAATTGTCGCGCAAACATCCGCCATCATCGCCACCGGCGTATACGCAATTCGAGAGGCCGCGTTTGAGGTCCACTCTGTCTACACCAACCACACGCCGGAGGGCGCGTATCGCGGGTATGGTCGACCCGAGGGCATCTACCTGATTGAACGCGCCATGGACATGCTGGCGCGTGACCTTGACATCGACCCTGCGGAAATCCGCAGACGGAACATGATCCAGCCGGAGGAGTTTCCGTACTATCGGACACCCGGCGGGGACATCTACGACAGTGGCAACTATCCCGAGGCGCTCGAACGCGCCCTTGAAGTCAGCGACTACGACAGCCTGCGGGCGCGGCAACGCGAGATGCGCGCAGATGGGAAGTATCTCGGAATCGGGCTCGCGTCATGGGTCAAGACCGGCGGCTTTGGCCCGTCGTCCCTTGACCCCTCCTCCTCCATGCCGGAGTGGGCGCGCGTGAAAGTGTCACCCGCAGGGATGGTCACCATCTACACCGGCTCCTCACCGCACGGGCAGGGGAACTACACCACCTACGCGCAGGTGGCCGCGGACACGCTCCACGTCCCGTTGGACGATATATCCGTGACGCACGGCGATACGGCGACGGTCACGTACGGCTCAGGCACGTTTGCCAGCCGCAACATGGTTGTGGGTGGCACTGCCGTCCTCCAGGCCTCCCAGAAGGTCCTCGACAAGATGACCCGGTTCGCTGCCCATGCGTTGGGCGGGGAGCCGGACAATGTGGAATACGTAAACGGCGTGTTCGTCGCGGATGGCTCGTCCATCACCTTCCGTGAGGTCGCCGCCAATATCAACAAGGTGCTGGAACGGCCGCCCGGCATGGAAATGGGTCTGGACGAGTCCTCCTTCTACCAACCCACCCACCTCACCTTCGACTATGGCACGTATGTCGCCGTGGTGGAGGTTGATCCGGAAACGGGCGACGTTGACCTGCAGCAGCTGTTCTGCGTGGATGATCAGGGCGTCGTCATCCATCCGGTCATCGTGGAGGGGCAGGTTCACGGCGGCGCGGCGCAGGGAATCGGCCAGGCACTGTACGAGGACATCATCTACGACGACAACGGCCAGCTGCTCAGCGGCTCCCTGATGGACTACGCGCTGCCGACGGCGGAGATGATGCCGGAGTTCATCTCCGAGTTCATCGAGACCCCGTCGCCCACCAACCCGCTTGGCGTCAAAGGCATGGGGGAGGGCCCGACGACGGGAGCGCCTCCCGCCGTGGTCAACGCGGTTGTTGACGCGCTCGCCCCGTTCAACGTCCGTGACATCGATATGCCGCTGACACCGGAGCGCGTGTGGCGCGCCATACAGGACGCGCAGAATGGAGACCAGTCATGATTCCCGGAGCATTCGACTATGCCGCCCCCGAGTCGGTCGCGGAGGCGATCACTCTCCTCCAGCAACGGCCCGGCGAGGGCAAGATCATCGCGGGCGGTCAGAGTCTCCTGCCGATGATGAAACTCCGCGTCGCCATGCCCGGCCTCGTCGTAGATTTGCGCAAGACGCGCAGCGAGTTGTCCCACATCAGCACGGACGGCAACAATCTGCGTATCGGCGCGATGACCAGCCATGCCCACGTCGCCGGATCTGATGTAGTGCAGGACACGATTCCGGTGCTGGCCGAAACGGCCGCGGAGATTGCGGACGTTCAGGTGCGGAATCTCGGCACCATCGGCGGCAGTATCGCTCACGCCGACCCCGTCGCGGACTACCCCGCGACCCTCCTTGCGCTCGACGCGCAGGCGGAGATCGCGGGTCCGAACGGCGTGCGTGTCGTGTCCGTTGATGAGCTCATCATGGACGCGTTCATCAGCACGCTCGCTGAGGACGAAATCATCACCGAAGTCATCATCCCCATCCCGGAGGGACGCACGGGCGCGGTCTATCTCAAATTCGCGAACAAGGCGTCTCACTTCGCCATCGTCGGCGTGGCTGCCAACGTCGTGCTGGACGATAGCGGCTATCTGTCCCGCGTTGCCGTCGGCATCACCGGCGCGGCGTCACGCGCAGCCCGCGCAACTGCCGTTGAAGAGACACTGAGAGGGCAGGTGCCGACGCCGGAGGCCATCGCAGCGGCATCCGCCATGGCGGCGGATGGTCTTGAATGCATCGCAGACCTGCACGGCTCGCCGGAGTATCGGCAGAACCTGTGCCGCGTGCTGACGCGGCGCGCGCTCACGCAAGCAGTGGAGCGCGCCCGGGGATAGCAACGAGAAAGGACGGAGCCATGGCTACGGACACGAAGCTTGTTGGGCAATCTGTTGCTCGTCGTGAGGATGAGAAACTCCTGCGTGGCCGCGGCGCGTTTGTCGAGGACATCAAAGTCCCCGGCATCCAGTGGGCCAGCCTTGTTCGCAGCCCACACGCCCATGCGCGTATCCGCAGCATCGATACCTCCGCGGCCTCGCAAGCGCCCGGTGTCACCGCCGTCTTCACCGGCAAGGACATCCACCCGCGCTTCGGCACCAATCCAACCGTCCCTTTGAGGTTCTACGACGCGGAATCAGCGCCGTATGATCTCATTGCCGTCGATAAGGCGCGGCACGTCGGTGAAGTTGTCGCCGTCGTTGTCGCGGACACCCGCTATGGTGCGCGTGACGCGGCAGACCTGATCTTTGTCGACTACGAGCCGTTGCAGGCCGCGATTGACGTGGAGAATGCGCTCAGGGATGACGCCCCTCGCGTCCATGACGACCGCCCGAACGGGATCATCCACTGGCGTTATCAGCTCGGAAACGTCTCGCAGGCCTTTGAGGAGGCTGCGGTCATCGTCCGTGAGCGGATCGTGAATCAGAAGATACACGGCGTGCCAATGGAACCCCGCGCCGGCCTCGCGCACTGGGACCCTGTGCAGGAGACCATGAGTCTCTGGGCGACAGTTCAGACGCCGCACGCGCTCCGTGATCACCTCGCCGAGATTCTGCACCTCTCAAATGACAGCGTCCGCGTGGTCGCGCCGGACGTTGGCGGCGGCTTTGGCGTGAAGCATGAGGATCCCGAATATGCTCTCATCTGCATCGCCTCGATGCACCTTGGCGTACCCGTGAAATGGGTTGCCACCCGAACCGAGGACTTCTTGGCAATGCACCAGGCGCGCGGCAAGACGTCTTACCTGGAGGTTGCCGCGGACGCCGACGGCAAGCTGACCGGTCTCCGCGTGCGCCACTTGCATGACCTTGGCGCGTACGCAAAGGGGCCTGAGCCGTCCCTGTCTGCCTCATCCGCCATGATCTCAACCGGCGTGTATGACATTCCGAACGTCGAGTTCGAGGTTCGCAACGGCTACACGAACACGACGCCGCAGGGGCCGTATCGCGGCGCGGGCAGGCCCGAAGGCATCCACCTCATCGAGCGAGGATTGGATCGCCTCGCCAGTGTACTCAGCCTCGATCCTACCGAGATCCGACGCCGCAACTACCTCCCGCCGTTCGACCAACCCATGCGCTCCGGCGGCGGTGACGTATTCGACAGCGGAAACTACGAGGCGTCGCTCGACCAGGTCATGGAACTCAGCAGCTACCAGCAGCTGCGCGAGCAGCAGCGGCAGGCGCGTGCCGAAGGTCGTCACATGGGCATCGGCGTCGCCTCATGGGTCAAGACGGGCGGCTCTGGCCCCAGCCCCGTCGATCCCAGCAGCAGTCGCTATGAATGGGGCAGGGTGCGTGTTGACCGTGGCGGCAAGGTCACCTTGTTCACCGGCTCGTCACCGCACGGGCAGGGCGGCGAGACCGTCTTCGCCCAGATCGTCGCCGATGTTTTCGGCATTTCTGACAGCGATGTCACCGTTCTCCACGGCGACACGGCAACCGTTGCGCACGGAGTCGGAACATACGGCAGCCGCGCGCTTGTGACGGGCGGCATGTCCGCCAAGATCGCCGCCGAAAAGGTGCGCGACAAGATGCTGAAACTCTCCGCCCACATGATGGACTGCCAGCCGGAGGAGATGGCGCTGGAAAACGGTGAATTCATCTGCACCCTGAACAGGGAGCGGCGACTCCCGTTCTCCGAGGTGGCGGACGCGTCTTTCCAGGTGCTTGCCCGCCCGGCGGACATGGAATTCGGCCTCGATGAGGACTCTTTCTTCCAGCCCAGCGGCCTGACCTACAACTTTGGCACGTACATCGCCGTTGTCGAAGTGGACACTGAGACCGGCGACGTTGACCTCCAGCGCCTGTACACCGTTGATGATCAGGGCGTCATCGTGAATCCCATGACCGTAGTGGGGCAGGTGCATGGCGGGGCGACGCAGGGCATCGGCCAGGCGCTCTATGAGATCTCCGAATACGATCAGGCCGGACAGCTCCTGAACGCCTCGCTTATGGACTACGCGATACCGACGGCCGAGATGACGCCGGAATTCGTCGTGGCGTTTTCGGAGACTCCGTCTCCGCTGAACTCGCTGGGCGTCAAGGGAATGGGTGAGGGCCCCACAACGGGTGCGCCATCCGCCGTGGTGAACGCGGTCGTTGACGCGCTTTCTCCGCTGGGCGTCAGCCACATTGAAATGCCGCTAACGCCCGAACGTGTCTGGCGCGCTATCCAGGACGCGCAGGGCTAACAGCCTCTCGTCATTCCCGCGAAAGCGGGAATCCAGTACGACGCGTAGCGTCGTCTCCCGTTCACCCTGAGCTTGTCGAAGGGTGAACAACGAGGCTGAGTCTGTCCGCGTCTACCGCCCGGACACGTTGAACAGGAACGTCACCACGTCCCCGTCCTGGATGAGGTAGGTCTTGCCCTCTTGCCGGAGCGTGCCGTGTCGTCGCGCCTCGGCAAACTTGCCCTCCACCGCGATGAAGTCATCATAGGACGTGACCTCGGCGCGGATGAAGCCGCGCTCCATGTCCGTGTGGATTTTTCTCCCTGCCGCCACTGGCGCAGGCGTGTCCGTCTCAAGCTGCCACGCCCGCGTCTCATTCGGACCCACCGTGTAGAACGTGATTAGACCCGCAACCGACTGCGCCAAACGCGACAGTTCGCCGGTAGCGTCGTGCGGCGCTCCCATCTCCTCTCGAAACGCCGCAGCCTCCTCCGGCTCAAGCTGCGATAGCTCCTCTTCCAGACGAGCCGAGAGCGCGATGCACCCGGTTGTAGGGTTCCCATGCGTCGCGTTCCACTCCGCCGACAGTTCATCACTCCGCACCAGATCGTCCTCTGAAATGTTGAGCACGATGATTAGCGGCTTCGTCGTCAGGAATGTGAAGCCGGAGATCATGCGCTCTTCGTCGGGCGTCATGTCCACGCTTCGGATAGCCTCACTGTTTTCGAGCGCGGCGTGGAGTCGACGCAGCAGATCAGCTTCGGCCATCAGAGTGTCCCGCTCTGTCGCCCGCGCGCCTTTCAGCGAATCCTCGATGCGCTCAAGCCGCCGTGTGACGATGGCCATGTCCGCGAACACCATCTCCATCAGCATCGTTTCGATGTCGGCCTCCGGAGTGGGATCCGGCAAGGCCGGTGAGCGAAAGGCGCGAACAACAAGCAGCAGCGCGTCGGCCTGGCTGACCTCTAGCAGGTACTGTCCCTGGATGCCGCGCGACTTGCCCATCTCGGGCGGCTGCCCCGGAATATCAATGAATGAAAGCTCGGCCTGCACCACGCGTTTCGGCTGAACTAGTTCCGTGATGCGATCTAGTCGTGGATCGGGGATGCGGACGACTCCAAGATTGGGCTGCGTGGCGGCGCTGAACGCGCCCGTCTCCGCGTGGGCATGTGTGAGCGCGTTGAGAAGTGTGGTCTTGCCGCTTGAGGGCAGGCCGATGATCCCGACGTCCATCTCGCGACTAGTCGAAGGCTATCAGTGTGCCGTTGTCGGTCAGGACATAGAGGCTGCCGTCCGCGTAGGCAGGCGCCCCGGACAGAGAGTCCCCGAGTTCAAGGTTCCACAAGTGGTCGCCCGTGACGATGTCAAGAGCATAGAACCGCCCTGCCTCTGTTCCGATGTACAGAACGTTATCCACCACGGTGGGAGAGCCGGGCCAGCTAGGCTCCTCACCCAGCGCCGTCTTCCACAACTCCTGGCCGCTGGTGAGAGTGAAGGCGTAGACATTGCCCGCTCGCGTTGCAAAGAAAGCGCGATTGCTGGAGATGGCCGCGTCCGCCCACACCTGTTCCCGGATGCTCTGCGCCCAAACAGCGCCGCTCTGCGCGGGCGGGAATGGCGCGAGACCCCAGATGGCGAACTGCGACCAGAATCGCAGCACCGTCTTTTCAAAAGGAAGATTCTGTGACCGGATATTGATTACGTGGACAATTCCGCGCACGTCGCCAAACGCGGCCGTGCCGTGGCTCACTGCGGCGGCTCCCTCAACCGCGCCGGGAACAACATAGCTGAGCCGCGTCTGCCCCGTCTCTCCGACGAGAACAAGGACCTGGTTGCCCCGCGTTGGAATGATGACCATTCCCTCGCTGATGGACGGCGGCGCGAACATACCGTCCCCGACGTCTATCTCCCACCGCTTTTGGCCGTTCCCGGCGTCAAATGACTGGATCACGCCGTCCTGGGTAGAAAGGTACACGCTGCCGTCGGCCACGTTGACCCAGGAAAACAGCGGATTGGAGATTACGGACTCCCAGATCACTTCCCCGGTGTCAGCCTTGAGCGCGGCCAACCGTGAGTTTCTGAATGCGATGTAGAGCCGATCGTCTGCAATGATCGGCGATGCGTCCATCGGACCTGGCCCCTGCCGTTCCCAGAGCAGTGAGCCGTCTTCAGTCGAATACGCGAGGATGCGGGCATCGAGAGTGGTGACAAATAGGCGCCCATTGTCGACTGTCGGCGACGACGTTATTTCCGCCCCGATTTCCGTGCGCCATCGCTCAACTCCCTGCGGAATGATATCCACATTGTCTGCGCTGCCAGTATTGGCGGCCCCGCCTCCCGGTGTCGTCCACAAGCCGCTGCCGACCTGTGCCGTCAGTGTGGTTGTTGGAGGGCCGGTCAAGAGCCCGGGCGGCGCGCCGCGGTCATAGAGGAACAGGGTGAGGAGGGCGAGGACGGCAAATGCGATTGCCCCACGGCGCAGCCATTTCCGCTGTGTCCGCTTGCGCTGCGTCTGCTCTGCAAACGCCTCTCCCTCGACGCGACTCCGAATCGGAGTCTCTCGAATATCACGCCAACACACAGCGCAGCGCGTCACGCTGGCAAGATTGATGGTCAGGCACTCGGCGCAAACCCGGAACTCGCCTGTTCCGTCTCCGTCCACGCCCACGCGTGATGGCTCGAATTGAGCGATGTCGTCCAGGATCTCTTGCCGCGCAGTCTCGTCAGGCACCACGATCTGCGCATCCGGCATGGAGAGATTGTTCCGAAACTCCAGGAGCGTTTCCCGCATCTCCTGGGCCGACGAGAAGCGCTCATTCGGCTCCCATGCAAGCGCCCTCCCGACAATCTCATTGAGCGCGGCGGGCAGAGCAGGGTTGAGCGCGGTGATGGGCGCGATGCGTCCCTCCTGCTGCTTCACGCGCACGGTGTCGCGATTGTTGCCGGTGAAGGGCAGGTGGCCCGTCAGCGTCTCATACAGCACCATCCCGAGTGAGAAGATGTCCGACTTCGGGCTCGGCTCAGAGCCGCGCAGGATCTCCGGCGCCATGAACGCCGGCAGGGGAATCTGCAAGGACGACTGCAACCCGCTCATGCCGATGGACAACTCTGACAGCCCGGCGTTCCGCAGTTGCGCGCCGGCTACAGGAGTGACGAAGACGTCGCGAGAATTAACGTCGCCGTGAATGAGGTCTGCGTCGTGCAGCGCCTGAAGCCCTGCCGCCGCCTGCGCTATCAGTTGCAGCGCTTCGTCAAGCTGCAGTCCCCGCGTCAGCCATCCGCGTAGCTGTTCGCCGCGCGCCGGCTCATAGACCATCCAGAATGTCTCGCCATCCGGGTGGGTCTCCAACAGCCTGCCGACGTGCGCATGATGGACGTCCAGATGCCGCTCCATGAGGGAGCGAAACGGTCCAAGCATGGCCGCGTTCTCAAGAGCGCGAACTCGCGGCTCGCGGATTTCTACCGCATCGCCACTGTCACGTTCAATGGCGGAATAGACTGAATAAAGAGATGTCCCCGGAAGGGCGGCGATGATGTCGTATCGCTCTTGCAGCGACGCGGGCGTTGTTGTCATAGGTATTGCGGGATATTGTACGGAGGCACGTGCCGCGCGGCAATAGCCTCTCTACCGTCATTCCCGCGAAAGCGGGAATCCATACGCTCGGGAATGTGCCACCATAGTCCTATGCTCGAAATCTATTACGGCGAGGATGACTACTCCCGCAAGCGCGCCATCGATGCGCTCCGGGATCAACTCGGCGACCCGGAGATGGCGTCCCTCAACACCGTCACCCTCAGCGCAGCCGACACGACTCCGGCAGAAGTTGTGGCGCAGGCGGGCGCGGTTCCGTTCTTGGCTGAAGGACGTCTCGTGGTTGTTGAAGGGCTGCTGGCCATGTTCTCCCGTTCACAGGGCGGTGGGGGCGGCAGAGGGGCAGGGCGCTCTGCGCGTTCCCGGCAGGCTGCCCTCGAAGACACTTCTTCAGAACCGGCAGACTCATTCCGAGGATGGGGCCAGTTAAAGGACCTCGCACCCGGCCTGCCGGAATCGAACATCCTCGTGCTCTCAGATGAGGCCGCCGCAGATTCCAATCCGCTGCTCAAGCATCTCGCGCCCGTCGCCAACGTCCGCGTGTTCGCGCCGCTGCGGGGCAACGACCTGACTCGGTGGATCGGCCAAGCTGTGCAGGAACGTGGAGGCCGGGTAGAAAATGCCGCCCAGCGTGCTCTTGCCGACGCGCACGGCAGCAACCTTTGGGCGCTCTCCAATGAGATTGACAAGCTCCTGCTCTACGCCGGAGACAGGCCCATCACCATTGAGGATGTGCAAGCCATGACCGGCGCAACACGGGAGGAAAACATCTTCGCGATGGTCGATGACGTGATTGAGCGCCGCTATCCCCGCGCCCGGGAGCGCATAGAGAGGCTGAGAGAAGACTCGGGAGCAGCCGTGCCGCAGATCATGGCCATGCTCGGAACGCAGGTCAGGCGTCTCCTTGCCGCCAAAGACGCGACTGACCGCCGTGTCTCACAGTCCGAACTCCAGGACGCCATCGGCTCGCGCTCTGATTTCGCCATCCGCAAGACGGTGGACCAGAGCCGCAATTTCTCAATGCCCCGCCTGCGTGAGATGCATCGCGCCATCCTGGACTACGACATCGCCCTCAAGACAGGCCAACTCAACGAGGACACCGCGCTGGAACTCCTCATCGCAGACCTCTGCGGCATCGGAACGCCCCGGCGGGGCTAATCACGAAGTCACACTGAGCGTCCCTGTTTGTCATTCTGAGCGCAGCGAAGAATCTAAAGTTGCAATGGCGCAACCAAACCCCGTAGCGCCTTTCCGCTCATTCACGTCACCCGCGCTTCCGTAAGCGGGTTGTAGCAGGCGAGCGTGTGTCCCTCATCAATCGTCACTAACGGCGGCATTGGATTCGTTCGGCACACAACGGTCGCCTTGTTGCAGCGGGGCAGGAACGGGCACTCGTCCGGCGCGTCCAGCAGGTCTGGCGGCGCGCCCGGAATGCCGTGCAATGGCCTCGTTTCCCTGTCGAGGCGAGGCATAGCGTTCAACAGCGCCGCGGTGTAGGGGTGCTTGGGGTTGTGGAACAGCGTGACCGTGTCTGCCGACTCCACGATGCGCCCGCCGTACATGACGAGCACCTTGTCCGCGGCCCGCGCGATGACTCCCATATCGTGCGTGATGAGGATGATTCCCGTGCCGGACTCCTTCGCCAGCCCCATGATTCGTTCAAGAATCTCAGCCTGCAGAGTCACGTCCAGCGCAGAGGTCGGTTCATCCGCGATGAGCAGCTCCGGTTCCAGCACTAGCATCATCGCCAGCATCACCCGCTGGCACATCCCTCCGCTCATCTCCCACGGATAGCTCTGCATCACGTACTCGGGGTCCGGCAGGCCAAGCGAGGCAAGCGCGACCAGCGTCTCTTCACGCACCTCGTCCGCGTCAATGCGCCCGTGCGCATTGAATATCTCCGCAATCTGGTCGCCGACGGTAATGAGCGGGTTCAGCGCGGCCTGCGGGTCCTGGAAGATCATGGCCATCGCCTCGCCCCGCAGGATTCGACGCTCGTCCTCGTCCATCTCGTCGAGGTCGGTTCCCCGGAAGTTGATGCGCCCGCCCACAACGCGGCCCGGGTAGGGCACAAGGCCCATCACGGATAGTCCGGCCGTCGTCTTGCCGCAGCCGCTCTCGCCGACGATGCCAAGAATCTCACCACGCTTGACGGCAAAGCTCGTCTCCTGCACGGCCTTCACCGTGCCGTCCTGGGTGAAAAAGGACGTGTGCAGATTCTCGACGCTCAGTAGCGGCTCGATTGACGTGGACATGCGCTCAGAGTACGGCAACAAGGCGGCGCGTGCCATTTGACAGCAACGCGCGCGCGTACATAGAGTGACCTATGGCGGCAAGCGGAACCCAACCTGCCTAGGGGAGCCTCGACAGTGGTTGAGAGTGGCAAGTATTGGATTATCGCGGCTATGGGTGTCGCCGCCGTTCTCGTTCCACTCAGCCTCATGATTTTCTCCGGGATGCTTCAGCGCATCCGC
Organism: uncultured Dehalococcoidia bacterium; assembly: GCA_964405845.1. Taxonomy (GTDB): domain Bacteria; phylum Chloroflexota; class Dehalococcoidia; order UBA6926; family UBA6926; genus VXMO01. The sequence goes on from CAYOPL010000029.1 coordinate 151,759, forward strand.
ATCCGTCCATCCACGCCCGCCGACCAGGAGCCCCGCTTCATGCGCATGACGTATGAGTCCGGCATGGTTCCCACGGGCGAAGCAAACGTCCAATTCAACTTCCGCTTCTATCTGTTCGCCCTGCTCTTTGTCATATTCGACGTTGAGGTGATTTTCCTGTTGCCATGGGCGGCGCGATTCCTCTCATTGGGGTGGGTGGCGTTCATCGGCATGGCGATATTCCTCATACTTGTGCTTGTAGGATTCCTCTATGAATGGAAAAAGGAGGCGCTTGAGTGGCAGAAATGACCCCCACGCCGCCCGGCCCTGAGCAGCTGCCGTCGCCCTACGGCATCCCTCTCACCGTCACTACCAACCAGTTGGACAACGAAGAGGGAGAGGTCATTGAGCGACTGCGCGCTCTCGCGACGGAGCAGCACGTCGACGAGCCGATTGAGGTCACCGAGGAGCTAAAGCGGTCCGTCCTCGTCACGTCTCTCGACGCCCTGCTGGATTGGGGTCGCTCCAACTCCGTTTGGCCGGTCACGCTCGGCCTTGCCTGCTGCGCCTTTGAGATGATCGCCGCCGTGATGCCGCGATTCGACCAGGCGCGATTCGGCATGGAGATCTTCCGCGCCTCGCCGCGGCAGGCTGATCTGATGATTGTTTCCGGCACCGTCACGTGGAAGATGGCGCCAGTCGTTCGCCGCATCTATGAGCAGATGCCGAACCCCAAGTGGGTCATCTCCATGGGCGTTTGCGCCACCAGCGGCGGCCCCTACTACCAGGGCTACAGCGTCGTTCCGGGCGTCAACCGGCTCGTGCCCGTTGACGTGTATGTACCCGGCTGCCCGCCACGGCCCGACGCGCTGCTCCACGGCTTGCTCAAACTCCAGGAAAAGATCAAGCGCGACTCCCTCGTTAAAGAACGAGAACCACGCTTGAGAAAACTCATCTCCTGAGGTCGCATGACAGCCACCCTTTCAGGTCACGAGATCGCTGAGAAACTCCGCGCCGCGCTGCCGGACGCAGTTGAAGAGGAGCGCGAGGAGTGGGTCGTTGTCTCTCCTGAGTCCATTGCGGACGTATGCCGCCTTCTCCGCGACGATGACGAGACCGATTTCCGGATGCTCCGCTCCATCGATGCCGTTGATTTCATCGACCGTTTTGAGCTCCGGTACGGCCTGCTCTCCATCCGCCGCAACCAGGAAGCGACTCTCAAGGTTCGTGTGTGGGGTAGGGATGAACTCAGTGTCCCGTCCGTGACCCCGGTCTGGGAGGGCGCAAACCTTCAGGAGCGTGAAATCTACGACCTGTTCGGCATCGAGTTTGACGGCCATCCAAACATGAAGCGGATCCTGCTGTGGGAGGGCTTCCCCGGCCACCCCCTGCGGAAAGACTTTGCGTAGGACGCCCATGCAGCCGCCACAACAACCCAACGCGGTCGACTCGCCCGACTACAACATTGAGCCGGTACTGCTCAATCTCGGGCCGCAGCACCCGTCCACGCACGGCGTATTCCGCATCCGGACGCTGCTTGACGGCGAGGAAGTTGTGGACGTTGAGCCGGTGTTCGGCTACCTGCACCGCGGCAGTTCCAAGCTCGCCGAGGAGCGCAGCTACACACAGGTCATCACCCTGACCGACCGCCTCGATTACCTCTCTGGCATGACCAACAACCTCGCCTACGTCCGCGCCGTAGAGGTGTTAGCAGGTGTCGAAGTGCCTGAACGCGCGCAGTATCTCCGCGTCATGACCGCCGAGCTGATGCGCATCGCCAGCCATCTCATGGCGATGGGGTTCCTCATCAACGACCTCGGCGCGTGGGTCACGCCCCTCATGCACATGTTCCGCGAGCGTGAAAAAGTACTCGATCTCTTTGAGATGATCTGCGGCGCGCGCATCACCTTCAGCTATATGAGAATCGGCGGCGTCTCCCACGACCTTCCGCCAGGATTCGACGCCGCAGTCAACGGTTTCCTCGATGATTTCGAGGAGCGCGTGGCGGAGTACGAGAAGCTTCTGCTCGAAAACGAGATACTCGTCTCCCGTATGAAGGGCATTGCCGCGCTGACCGGCGAGCGCGCCATCGAATGCTCCGTCACCGGCCCCAATCTCCGCGCCTCCGGCGTGAATTTCGATCTCCGCAAGCAGGCGCCGTATGAGGTCTACGACCGCATGAATTTCGACGTGCCCGTGACGCAGAACGGGGACAACTGGGACCGCATGTGGGTGCGCCTGCAGGAGATGAAAGAGTCCGCAAAGATGGTGCGGCAGTGCATGGCTGAACTGCCTGACGGCATCACGCGCACCGAGGCGGATTTCTTCATCCGCCCGCCCGTTGGAGAGGTCTACAGCGCCATCGAGGCCACCAAGGGCGAACTCGGCTTCTACCTCGTCAGCGACGGCACTATCGCGCCGTATCGCTGCGGAATCCGTGCCCCGTCTTTCATCAACCTCACCGTCCTGCGTGAACTCTGCATCGGCTGGAAATTGGCCGATCTCATCGTCAATTTCGGCACACTCGACATCAACGTGGGCGAGGTTGACCGATGATCGCCGAGCTCACCCGCGAGACCCTGGAGAACTATCTATCAACCGATTTGGTTGACATCCTTATGCCGCTGCTTGGCCTCTTTATCGTCGTCAACGTGCTGCTTGGCAGCGCCGTCATGCTGACCTACGCGGAGCGCCGTCTCGTGGCCCGGATGCAGAACCGCATTGGCCCCAACCGTGTCGGCCCGTTCGGGCTGCTGCAGGGCGTGGCCGACCTCATGAAGCTGGTGCTCAAGGAAGATTTGACGCCGCGCGCGGCGGATCGCCTTGTCTTTCTCCTTGCGCCCATCCTCTTCTTTGCGCCCGCCATCGCGCTCTTTGCAGTCGTCCCGTTCTTTGATGGGTGGACGGTCGCCGACCTCGACGCCGGAATCGTGTACGTCATCGCCGTCACGTCTATTTCATCGCTGGCCGCGTTTGCCGCCGGGTGGGCGTCCAACAACAAGTACTCCCTCTACGGCGCGGTGCGCGGCGTCGCGCAGCTCGTCAGCTACGAAGTGCCGCTGATCCTCGCCGTGACGTCCGTCGTTGTGCTGGCCGGTTCCCTGAACCTGCAGGAGATTGTCGAGGCACAGGGCATCCCGTTCGTCCTCGTTCAGCCGCTCGGGTTCCTCATCATGCTGATAGCCGTCACGGCGGAGTTGAACCGAACTCCGTTCGACATCAACGAGGCAGAATCGGAGATCGTTGCAGGTTTCCACACGGAGTACACGGGCACCAAGTTCGCGCTGATCTACGGCGCGGAATACGTCGCCGCCCTCGGCTGGTCCGCCGTCATCGTCACCCTGTTCTTCTCAGGCTGGAAGCCGGACCTTGGCGGCGTCATCTGGTTCGGCCTCAAGACCTCGGCGATTGTCTTCCTCTTCTTCTGGTTCCGTGGCACGTGGCCGCGCGTGCGCATCGACCAGATGCTTGCGCTGGCATGGAAAGTGCTCTTCCCGCTCGCGACGGTCAACATCCTTGTGACGGCAGGGGAGGTTCTGGCGATGCAGGCGTTGTTCTCACTGGAGCCGGGCGAGGCGCTGCCAACTGCCGCGTTGGCCGTCATCGCCGTGATCAACATCGGCTTGACCGTCGTGACGCTGGCGCTTTTGGGTCGCGTGCCCGGCCTTGCGAAATTCGATCAACAGATGGCGGCGCCTGCCGAGGCAAGGGCGTAGGAGGCGGTTATGGCTCTATTCGGCACTGGAGCGATCAAGGGGCTGATGGTCACGCTTGGCTACATCCGCCGCAAACCGTTCACCACGCAATACCCCGAGGACAAACTGGAGCAGTCGCCGCGATTCCGCGGCAACACCTTCATCTGGTACGAGGAGCGATGCACCGGCTGCGCCACCTGCGCCAAGGGCTGCCCGCTCGGCATCATCCGCATCGTCACCCACCCTGAGCCGCATTCGCAGGTGGGCAGCGACTACCACGTTGACGTTTTCGACATCGACACGGGCCGCTGCATGTTCTGCGCGCTCTGTGTGGAGGTCTGCCCTTACGATGCGCTCCACATGGGCGGCGACTTCGAGCAGGCGTCATATGGTCGCGAGGACATGGTTATCAGCGTCGAGGACCTCAAGGCGATGCCCAAGAAGCCGCGCACGCAGTTCCGCCCCCAGATGGAGATGATCGGCCACGATGGCAAGGACGAGCTTGAGGAGCACGAGGCGGGACGTTGGTCACTCTAGCGTTCTTCTTTCTCGCCACAGCCGCCATGATCGGCGCGCTCGCCGTCGTGACGGCGCGCAACCTCTTTTACGCCGCGCTCGGCCTGCTTGTCAGCCTCGCCGCCGTCGCGGGCATCTATGTCACCTTAGACGCCGACTTTCTCGCGCTCGCCCAATTCCTCATCTACGTGGGCGGCATTGCTGTCCTCATCGTTTTCGCGGTGATGATGACGGCCCAGATTAACCGCGCCAGCAGCTCCCATCGGCTTTGGCCGCTCGGCCTGCTGATCGGCGCGGCCACGCTTGCCGGCCTGGCCTACGTCATGATCAACACGGAATGGCAGAGTGAGAGCAGGGGCGAGACGATCTCCCCGATGGTCGGCGATGCCTCCTCCGCAGGCATCCACCTGCCGGACCTCCTGTTCAGCACGTATCTACTGCCGTTCGAGCTAGCAGGGCTGCTGCTGCTTGTAGCGACGATTGGCGCGCTTGTGATCGCGCGGGAGCGGTGAGGCGGGCAGGGAATGGATACGCTTGCGCTCGAACACTACCTCCTGCTTTCCGCCGGACTCTTTGCCGTCGGGCTGGTCGGTGTCCTCGCCAAGCGCAACGTCGTCGTGATTCTCATGTCCATCGAGTTGATGCTGAACGGCGTCAACGTCGCGCTCGTGGCCTTCTCCCGCTACTCCCCGGTAGACGAGCTTGCCGGACACATCTTTGCCATCTTCATCATCACCGTCGCGGCGGCGGAGGTTGCCATCGGCCTTGCCATCCTGCTGACCATCTTTGCCCGCCGCAACACAGTGGACGCCGCAGAGATCAATCTCTTGAAGTGACAAAAAGGAAAAGGACATGTGGGTTGAATTCAAACGCGTGAAGGGCCTGAAAGCCGCGGAGATGTGGAAGACCCTCTACGAAGGGGAGGGCCTGCCAACGCGCATCATGCCCGACCGCGTAGAGCAGTGGGGCGATGAGTTCGCCGAGTTCAAGGTCTGCATTCCCCGCGCCCGCGAGCACGTCGCTGAAGAGATTGAGCGAAAAGTCTAGTTCAAAGCACAGCGCAATCTTCACCGCCAAACAATGAACATTGAGCGAGACACAGAGGTCAGCACGCAACTGAATCTTTGCCGCCGAACAATGAACTTAAATCAAGAAGGCCAAGTTTAAAAAATGCCGGAGATAGCAGTCTGGCTGATTATTGGCGCGCCGCTCGCGGCGGCCGTTTTCAACGGCCTGATCATCCGTCCTCTGCGTGGGCCGATGTCGCGCGTCGCATTCGACGCCACCGTCGGCGCCATCGGCATATCGTTCATTCTCTCGCTCTGGGCGCTGTCCGCTGTTTGGACAGACCAGGAGGTAGTCCTGCCCCTGCACGAGATTATCCGTGTCGATGAATTTTCGCTTCGAATAGGATTGCTTCTCGACGGCCTCACCGCCGTTATGCTGGTGGTCGTCACGTCCGTGAGCCTCCTCGTCCAGATCTATTCACACGGCTACATGCGTGACGACAAGAGTTACGTCCGCTACTACACGTTCATGGCCCTGTTCACGGCAGCGATGCTGACGCTGGTGCTGGCCAACAACCTGATTCTGCTCTTCGTTGGATGGGAACTTGTCGGCCTGTGTTCATACTTGCTGATTGGGTTCTGGTTCACGCGGCCAAGCGCAGCGGCGGCGGCCAAGAAGGCGTTTATAATCACTCGTTTCGGCGACCTCTTCTTCTTGCTGGCTATCCTGGGCATCTTCCTGCTCTGGCCCGACGACACCCCGGTCACGTTCGCCCTCAGCGACCCTGGCGCCTCCATGGATCTGCTCAGCGCGGGTGGCGCGGCATTGACCGGAACGGGACTCACGCTGATTTGCCTTGGCATCATGGCGGGCGCGGCGGGCAAGAGCGCCCAATTCCCGCTGCATACATGGCTGCCGGACGCGATGGAGGGCCCCACGCCCGTCAGCGCCCTCATCCACGCCGCCACGATGGTCGCTGCGGGGGTTTTTCTCGTGGCGCGATTCCTGCCCCTATTCGAGGAGGCGGAGACAGCGCGAACCATCGTTGCGCTCATCGGCGGATTCACGGTCGTCTTTGCGGCGTCGATGGGCCTCGTCATGAACGACATCAAGCGCGTTCTCGCGTATTCCACCGTGAGCCAGCTGGGGTATATGTTCCTCGCGCTCGGTTTGGGAGCGCTCGGCCCCGCGCTCTTCCATCTCTTCAACCACGCCTTCTTCAAAGCCTTGCTGTTCCTCGGCTCCGGTTCCGTCAACCACGCGACCGGCACGTTCGACATGCGCCTGATGGGAGGGCTGCGTCGCGTCATGCCGTGGACCTACGGCGTCTTCCTCATCGGCTCGCTGAGCCTTGCCGGCATCCCGCCGTTCTCCGGCTTCTGGAGCAAGGACGAGATTCTCGGCATCGCATGGTCGCACGGCGGCGCGCTTGGCACGATCCTCTTCGTGCTTGCGATAGTCGGCGCGTTCATGACCGCCGCCTACATCTTCCGTGCGTTGTTTATGACATTCCACGGACAATACCGCGGCGGAGAGGCGCAGGAGGCTCACGACTCAGCCGATGCCCATGAAACCCACGATGAAGGCCACGGCAGCGCGCCGCACGAGTCGCCATGGGTCATGGTCATCCCGATGGCGATTCTCGCCGTGCTGGCCGTCGGCTCGTGGTTCATCAATTTCCCTGCAACACACTGGTTCACCGATCTCCTCAAACCCCTCGGCGCGCACGTCGAAGAAATCCAGATTGTCCCCGCCGCCATCGGCCTTGTCGCCGGACTGCTTGGCATCGGTGTCGCGACGGCCCTCTACCGCCGTGGTGCAACAAGCGCCCCGTCCATAAGTGGCCCGCTCGCCCCAATCACGAATCTGCTCACCCGCAAGTACTACATGGATGAACTGTACGAGAACCTGTTTGTCGGCAGAGTGCTGTACGGCTGGATGTGGCGGTTCCTCGCGTGGTTCGACAGCGACAAGGGAGTTGTGGACAGGGCGGTCAACACGCTTGGCCTGTTCGGGCGCAACGTGGGCAAGGGCATCCGCGTGATCGAGAACGGCCAACTGCAGATGTCCATCACGGTGCTGTCAATCGGCGCGGTGATCATCGTTGCCGCGTACTTCGTGTGGGGAGGCGTGGGCTAGGACATGCAACCCTTCGACGGCCTCATAACGCTCATCGTCTTCCTGCCGATCGTCGGCGCGGCCGCAGTTGCGATAGCAGGCCGCGAGCAGATGCTGGTAAGGCGCATCGCGCTCGGGGCGATGATTTTCGACCTGCTTCTCGCAACCTACGCCTGGCTCTCCTACAACGCCAACGGGCCCATCATCGAGCAGCTTGGCGACTACGCATCGAACCCGTGGATTCCGGGCGTCAACGCCTCCTATCTGCTGACCATCGACGGCCTCTCGATGCCGCTGGTCTTCCTGACAGCGCTGCTTGGCGTCGTGGCGGTGCTCGGTTCATGGCACGTCAAGGAGCGCGTCCGTGAGTACCATGTCTGGCTGCTTCTGCTGCTGACCGGCGTGCAGGGCGTATTCGTCGCGGGCGACCTGCTCCTCTTCTTCCTGTTCTGGGAAGTGGAGCTGGTTCCCATGTATTTCCTCATCGCCATGTGGGGCACCGGCCACCGCGAATACTCCGCGATGAAGTTCGTTCTCTACACGCTCTTCGGGAGCGCGTTCATGTTGGTGGGCGTGCTTGCGCTGCGATTCGCCATCGGCTCATTCGACATGGGCGCGATGACGCTGGCAGGGCAGGAGGATACGCTCCGCGTCGCCTTCCTGGGTCTTGACGCCGTCTTCCTGATGTTCCTGGCCGCGTTTGCCATCAAGCTCCCCGTCTGGCCGCTGCACACATGGCTGCCGGACGCGCACACGGACGCCCCCACCGCCGTCAGCGTCTTGCTAGCAGGCGTGCTCTTAAAGATGGGTGGCTACGGTCTGATCCGCATCAACGTCGGCATGTTCCCCGGCGAAATGGAACAGTGGGCGCCGCTGCTCGTCATCCTTTCTGTCGTCAGCATCCTCTACGGCGCGGCGGTGGTATTCAGGCAAACCGACCTCAAACGGCTCGTCGCCTATTCCAGCGTCAGTCACATGGGGCTTGTGTTATTAGGGGTGGCCTCATTAGGCGCAGTGAGTGTAACGGGCGCGGCGCTCCAGATGTTCGCTCACGGCACCATCACCGGCCTCCTATTCCTCGTTGTCGGGATCATCTATGAGAACGCCCACACGCGCCACATCCCGGACCTTGGCGGATTGATTGGGCGGATGCCGGTTGTGGGCGCGGTTTTCGTCTTTGCCGGTCTCGCAAGCCTCGGCCTGCCACTACTGAGTGGATTCGCGGCTGAGTTAATGGTGTTCCTCGGCAGCTTTGACGCCTACCCGTGGCAGACCGGATTCGCCGTGCTGGGCATCGTCCTGACCGCGGGCTACATCCTCTGGACGGTTGAGCGTGTGCTGCTTGGCCCCCTGAAGGAGCGGTGGCAGTCCGTCAAGGACGCATCGCCCGCAGATTTCGTCGCCATGGCCCTGCTGGTGCTGCCGATCATCATCGTCGGCGTCTATCCCGCGCTGGTAGCCGACGTGTTCCACGACGCCGTGACCCTGCTGGTGGGCGGAGGGTAGGCGGTCATGCCGACACAGATTGACGCCGCCTCCCTGGGCATCGACTTCGCGCATCTCGCGCCTGAGATCATCCTGACCCTCGTAGCCATCGCTGTCGTTCTGGTTGATTTGGTCGCACGAGACAAGAGCGTTCTCGCGTGGCTGAGCGCCCTGGGTGTCGCCATGGCAGGTGGTGCTGCCGTCTGGCTCTGGACGTCCGACGCCTCCGGCGCAAGCTACTCCGGCATCGTCATCACAGACCTCTTCGGCACGATGTTCAAGCTCATCGTGCTAGGTGGCACGCTGCTGGCAATTCTCTTCTCACCCGCCTACGTTGAGCGCCGTCTTTCCCGTTTCCACGGCGAATACTATGGCCTCCTTCTGCTCGCAACCGTCGGCATGATGCTGCTCGTCTCAATGGGTGAGCTGATCTCCATCGTGCTGGCCCTGGAGATTCAAACGTTCGCGCTCGTTGCCCTCATCGCCTTGCTGAAGGACGAACGCTCGACCGAATCCGCGCTCAAATTCCTGCTGCTTAGCGCCGTCGCAACCGCCGTAATGCTGTACGGCATGGCCATCCTCTTCGGCCTCACCGGCACCACGTTCATCGCGGACATGCCGGGCGTCATCGCGGAACGCGTCGCTGATGGTGGCATGGCCAACAACCTTGCGCTGATCCTTGCCGGGGTGCTGATTATTGTCGGATTCGGCTTCAAGATTTCCAGCGTCCCATTCCAGATGTGGGTTCCGCCCGTTTATGAGGGCGCGCCCACCCCAATCGTCGGCTACCTCTCCGTCGCCTCCAAGGCCGCCGGATTCGCCGTCCTCATGCGCCTCTTCATCATCGCGTTTGAGGAGGCCGGGATGGATGCGCTGGACTGGCCGCTGCTGATTGGCGGACTTGCCGTCGCTTCCATGACCATCGGCAACGTCGTTGCCATCATCCAGACGAACATCAAGCGGCTGCTGGCCTACAGCACGATAGCGCAGGCGGGCTACATCCTCATCGGCGTCGCCGTGATGGGCAACGGAACCCCCAACGTCTACGAACTCGCCACAAGCGGCGTCATCTTCTACCTCGCCGCCTACACGTTCTCCAACCTCGCCGCGTTCGGCGCGCTCATCGCCCTCAGCCCGTCCGGAAGCAACGACTCCATCGAGGAGCTGACGGGCGGATTCACGCGGTCGCCGTTCGCCGCAATCGTTTTGACCGTGGCCCTCATCTCCCTTGTTGGCCTGCCGCCCACCGGCCTCTTTGTCGGCAAAATCTACCTCTTCTATGGAGCGGTGCAGGGCGACCTCTGGTGGTTGGCGCTGGCGGGCGCGCTCAACAGCTTCGTCTCCGCCTACTACTACCTCCGCCCCGTGCGCCGACTCTGGCAATCGAGCGATTCTGATGTGGCGGCAGGCGATTCCGCCCGCTCACTCTCGCTGCGCGCCTCCATGGCCGTCAGCCTCATCGGCGTCATCATCCTTGGCATCGTTCCGTTCTGGCTCATCTCCCGCGCCACGGAAGCCGCCGCCTCATTCACGCCGTAGCAGGGTCTCCCGTATCACGGTGTCGCCGCGATACGCTATGCTTTCCTAACGGATATCGGGACAGTGCCGCGATGGTCGGAGCCTGAGTATTGAGCCTATTTGGAGGTACGAAATATGTTTGACCGCGTTCACCATGCAGGTATTGCCGTTGGTGATATTCAGAGCGCGACGGATTTGTTCGCTGATGCCCTTGGGCTTCGCGTGGACGGGATTCGCTCCCCAAGGCCCCAGGGTCGAGCGCAACGCGGGGCAGACCCCACGGACATCATCGATATTCCCATCGGCCATTCCGAGCTTGAGCTGAACGCCCCGGCGGCGGAGGGCACGGGCGTCCATCGCTTTGTCGAATCTCGCGGTGGCGTTGGCGCCCTTCACCATGTCTGCCTGCACACGACCAACATGGCAGACGACGTTGGACACCTGCGAGCGTCCGGCCTCCAGCAGATTGCCGCCCCGCCGGATGTCCTTGCCGAGAACGAGCCGTGGACCGACGTCGCATTCTTCCATCCTCGTGACTGCATGGGCATTCTCTTTGAGATATGGCCGACTGAGAATCACCGCGTTGATATGCGCTATCAGGGCGAAGGCTTGTTCACTCGCATGGCGCACATCGGCGTCGTCGCTTCGGAGATCGAGAAGTCCCGTCACTTCTGGACGAACATCATTGGCTTCCGCGTCGATATGTTCAAGTCCAATGTCCTCAAGGGCGGCCGTCATGTGGACTCTGACAACGTGACCGTCCTGGATCTGCCAATGGGCGACTCCGGCATCACGTGTGTTCATCCGAACGACAGTGAGAGCGGGACGGCGCGATTCCTTGAGAAGTACGGCGCGCGGGCAGGCGGCACCATGCACCACATTGCGCTGGCCACTGCGGATGTCAAGACTGCCGCAGACATCGTGCAGTCGCGAGGCCTGCAGCTCATTGGGCCGGCGACCGATGACAGCGCTTGGATTCATCCGAAGAGCGCGGCAGGCGTGCTGATCGAGATTGTCAAGGACGATTTGGGCAAGCCCAGGCCGCTGAGCCCCTCCGAGCGCGCTCGCGCAATCCGGCAGGGGAAACTGGTAGGCCGAACGAATCAGGAACTTGCCAGCGAATACGGCGTGACTGAAGCTGAAGTCGCCGAGATTCTTGGCGAGTAAGACAATTCATAAGGAAGTACAACATTGTTTGACAGAATTCACCACGCAGGCATCGCCATCTCAGACATCCCAACGGCCAAGACCGTCTTTGCGGACGGGCTTGGTCTGAACGTCGATCAGACCCGCTCACCACTGCCGGAGGGCAGCAAGCAGCGCGGCCCCGACCCGACGGACATTCTCGATATCCCTATCGGCAACGCAGAGCTTGAGATGAACGCCCCGCCCGTGGACGGCACGCCGCCCGGCGGCACGCACACGTTCATCGAGCGGCGCGGCGGGGTAGGGGCGCTGCACCATGTCTGCCTGCACTCCACCAACGTGCCGGATGATGTCGCGCACCTCCGCGCTTCCGGCATCCAGCAGATCGCCGCGTCCCCTGAAGAGCTTGCGAAGAATGAGCCGTTTGACAGCGTCGCCTTCTTCCATCCGCGCGACTGCATGGGCATCCTGCTGGAGATCTGGTTCACCGACGATCACCACGTCGGCCAGCGCTATCAGGGCAAGGGCATCTTCACGCGCATGAGCCATATCGGCGTCGTTGCCGCGGACATGGAAAAGGCCCGCCATTTCTGGTGCAACATCATCGGCATGCGCGCTGACGTGTACAAGACCAACGTCCTCAAGGGCGGCAAGAAGATCGAATCGGACAACGTCCGTGTCCTCAGCATCCCCGTCGGCGACACCGGCGGCGGAATCTTGGCTGTCTCTCCGGACGACACGTCGAGTGGCACGGCCCGCTTCCTTGAGAAGTACGGCGGAAGCGCTGGTGGCACCATGCACCACGTAGCCTTCGCGACCAAGGACGTCAAGACGGCCGCCGATTTCGTGCAGGGCAACGGCATGCAGCTCATCGGCAAGCCGAATGATGAGTTCGCGTGGATCCATCCCAAGAGCGCGGCGGGTGTGCTCATTCAGATAGTGAAGGACGAGGCATAGCGGCGGGGCAGGGCGCAAGACGGTTTTCGCCTAAGGAGACCGCGCCGACCGTCTGACGCCGCCGCATAATCTCGGCATAATGGCGTTCCAATGAAACGAGTCGGCATCCTCTACCAGACACGAACGGCGGAACCGGAAACGGTTGCGTCGATGTTGGCCGACCAAATCCGGGCGTTGGGCCGCGATGTCTGGCTCCAATCCTCCTGGGATGACGGCATCGAGCGCATCAATGGCGATACCGATCTGATTATCAGCGTAGGAGGTGACGGCACCCTCCTGCGTGTCGCCCGCCTTGTTGCTCCTTCAGGCATCCCCATCCTCGGTGTGAACGCCGGCAGACTCGGTTTCCTCACGGAAGTTGACGCCTCCGGCGCATCCGAACTGTTGCCGCGTGCTCTTGATGGTGAGGGTCGCATAGAAGAGAGGACGATGCTGGTAGTCAACCATGACACCGCAGCCTCCTACGCTCTCAACGACGCCATCATCAGCCGGGGCGGCCCTGCCCGCACCGTACAGGTCGGCGTCACGGTGAACGGCGTTGAGCTGCTCGCCTTTCGCGGCGACGGCGTCATAGTCGCAACCGCCACCGGCAGCACGGCCTACAACCTCGCCGCCGGTGGGCCGGTATTGCCGCCCACAACAGCCGAGTTAATCATCAATCCCGTCTCTGCCCATCCCGCGTCGGAGTCTGCAGTCCTCGTTGACCCTGACGCCGAGATTGTCATCAAGATTAGAACTGACCACGGCGCAATCTTGAGCCTGGACGGGCAGGACGATTTCGATGTCAGTGACAACGCCGTTGTCACCGTCCGCCGCAGCCCACATCACGCGCGCCTCTTGCGATTCCGTGATTCGGGCTATTTCTACAGAAGCCTCAGCGATCTGCTCAACCGCCGCCGCCGCCACCCGGATTTGCCGGACGTGGACGGCGTGCATGATGAAGTTGCCTCGCCGCAGGGAGTCACAGTGTCATGACTACCCTTGCCGAAGCCCTTGCGGTCAGGGAAGCCGCGCTCGCGCAACGCGGGTTCCGTGTTCGGTCGGCCCGGCTCAGTGATGTCCCGCGCATGGCCGAGATGATTAACAACTTTGCCAGCCAGGGTGAGATGCTGCCGCGCAGCGCGTCCGAACTCTATGAGAACATCCGCGATTTTCTCATCATCGCCGACGAGAACGATGAAGTCGCCGCCACTGCATCGCTCCATATCCTCTGGGACGACCTTGCGGAGATCAAATCCGTCGCAGTCAGTGAGGCACTGCACGGGCAGGGCATCGGCGCATATCTCGTCGAGAAGTGCGTTGAAGAGGCCGCGCGGATGGAACTGCCCACAGTTTTTGTCCTGACACACAAGCCTGGCTTCTATGAGAAGCTGCAATTCGAGCGCGCGGACGTGTTGGCATTCCCGCGCAAGGTTTGGTCGGAGTGCATCCGCTGCCCCAAGTTTTCCAACTGCAACGAGATCGCGATGAGCAGGCCGGTGGCGCGAGAGTTCACGGCTGACCTCCCCGACGATGATGACCTGCTAGACCCTATTCCAACCCGCGCCTAGACTTTCTTCCCGTCATTCCCGTGAAAGCGGGAATCCAGCTGGCCTATCCACAGGGCAATAGGAGAACACTATGGAACGCCTGTCACGCCGCGCCGTCTATGAGGGGCGCATAATAACAGTCTATGAAGACCACATGCGACTGGACGGCGGACGGGAGCAGATGTGGACGACCATTCAACATCCGGGAGCCGTCGTCATGGTGCCCGTCGATCCTGACGGCAACATCCTGCTTGTCCGCCAACCACGCCCATCGGCTCGGGACGTCCTGCTTGAACTCCCCGCCGGAACACGCGAGGAGGGCGAAGAGCCGGTCGTCACTGCGCGGCGTGAACTCCAGGAGGAAATCGCCCACGACCCGGGAGCGATGACACCCCTCGGCGGCTTCTACAGCGCCCCCGGCTTCTGTGACGAGTTCCTGCACCTCTTTCTCGCCACGGATTTGTCTCCAATTGAGGGCGTAGAACCGGACGCCGATGAGGAGATCACCGTCGTGCCCACTCCGCCCGCCGCCGTCCCGGACCTTATCCGCAGCGGCGAAATCCGGGATGCCAAGTCCATCGCCGGCCTCCTCCGCTACCTCTATATGGAAGGCGGACTGGGAATCTCCTAAGCCTCATCAAGCTCCGCCTTGGAGACCCCCAGATTCCTGATGATTCTCAGCAGTGTCCCTTGTGGGATGTCGCGGTTGCCGTGTCGAGGAATTGGTGAAGTAGAACCTGTCTTGTCGTTAGCCCAAATCTCGTGGCTGCCCTTCGCTTGCCGGACATAGACGCAGCCGAGCCTCCGTAGCTTTCTGGTCAGCTCGGAATAGGTCAAGCAGAGATTTCCAGTACTCGAGGTACAGAGTCCTGATCCTCTTTCGTTTCTAGTTCCGACACGCTTTCAGGCAGGGCATAACCCCGCTCGCGGTACGTCTGGATTGTCGCCGTAACGACGCTTTCAAGAATCTCAACGGCTTCTTCGGCAGTGTCCCCCCACGCGACACAGTTGGGGAATGCCGGGATTTCCGCCATGTACTTGTCCGGATCAGTTGACTCGGACGGTGCGTACACAGCGCACAGCAATCGATATCGCTTCTCGCCTGCTATCACGATCCGTACCCTTGCTCAGTTGTCACGCGGCCATCCTCAATCCATCACAGAGTACCACCTGCCACCCGAGCGCTTCCTCACAAACCCCGTCCCCATTGCGCTACTATATTCGTGACCAATACGGAGGGCGGGATGCTCTACATATTCCTGTGTACCGTCACTGAAGAGGGCCAGCAGGCCATGCTGCGCGACCCTGAGATGTTCAACCATGTGTCCGAAGACGTTCACGTGGAAGGCACGCAACTGTTGGCGCGCTACGCCGTCCTCGGACAGTACGACTACGTTGCCATGGTTGAAGCCCGCACGCATGAGGATGCCGCCCGCCTCTCTCTTGAACTCGGCGCCCGCGCCCACGTCCACATCGAGACGCTTGTCACCATCGCCGTTCGACAACTCGCGGACGGATCCGATGAGGCACTCGAAACGCTCACTTCCGTACAGCGCCCCGTTCTCGCGACTGATGACGGCGACGATTCCTCGGACTTTGCCGGGCCGGTTTCTACGTGACGACGGGTTAACCTATACTTTGTTACACGAATCACACAGTCGTGGGAGGCCGTTTGGCCTCCCTTTTGATACCGCAAACAGGTAGGGGAGAAACACACAATGACAACAGCGCAGCAGCCTGCCGTCGGAGCGCCGATCGGTCGCAATGACGGCCCGGACAAGGTCACCGGATTCGGTCAATATTCCCTTGATGTAACGCTGCCGGGGATGTTGTGGTGCAAGGTCCTCCGCTCCCCGTACCCACACGCCCGCGTCAAGTCCATTGACACCTCCGCCGCGCTCGCGCTGCCGGGCGTCCATGCGGTTCTTACGCCGGAGGACGTGCAGGGACTCCGTTTCGGCAAACGGATCATGGATGAGCACGTGCTGGCGTACGATACGGCGCGCTATATCGGTGACGGCATCGCGGCCGTTGCCGCGGAGGACGAGGACATCGCCGAGCGTGCGCTGGAACTCCTTGACGTTGAGTACGAAGAGTTGCCCGCCGTGGTGACGATGGATGAGGCGTTGGCGGACAACGCTCCAATCCTTCACCCGGACTTCAACTCGTATGAGGGTATCCCCGGTGAGCAGGAAACACCCTCCAACATCTTCGCCAAGGGCACATGGGGCAAGGGTGATGTTGCCGAGGGGTTCGCGGAGGCCGATCTCGTCGTCGAGCACGAGTACACAACCCCCCGCACCCATCAAGGCTATCTGGAAGTCCACAACACGATCGTCTGGATCGATGAGACTGGCCACGTACAGGTGTGGCTGGGTTCAAAATCCCCGTTCGCAAACCGCCGCGCGATCGCGCTCGTCATCGGCGAAGAGCCGGACAACATCACCGTGAACTACGCCTACGTGGGTGGGGATTTCGGCGGCAAGGGCGACATCAACGGCGCGCCCATCTGCTATTTCCTCGCCAAAAAGACCGGCAGGCCCGTCAAGCTCGCGTTCGACTACTCGGAAGAGTTCTCCGCCATGAATCCCCGCCATGAGAGCACCATGCGCGTTAAGGCTGGGGTCAAGCGCGACGGCACCATCACGGCATGGGAGGCCGAGGTCTATTTCAACTCCGGCGCGTATGGCAGCTACAAGCCCGTGCCCGGCTCCAACCTCCCCGGGATCGCCGAGATCGCGGGCCCGTACGTCATCCCCCACGTCCAGATTGATGCCTACCAGGTCTACACCAACACGGTTCCGTGCGGATTCCACCGCTCGCCCGGCGAGGTACAGGGCATCTTTGCGGGCGAGTCCCATATGGACCTCATCGCCCAGGAACTCGGCATGGATCCGCTGGAACTGCGAATCAGGAACGTCATCCATGACGGTGATGAAACTCCTGTGGGCCGCGTTTTCCTCAACGTGAAAGCCGAAGAGGTCCTGCGAGAGGCCGGGCGGCTGTCCGGTTGGGATACGCCCAAGGCTGAGAATGTTGGGCGGGGCATCGCCTTCGGCCACCGCACGCAGGGCGGCGGCCAAACAACCATCGCCGTCACCGTCAATGCGGATGGCAGCGTCCTCGCCGCTAGTTCCATCTACGACCCGGGCATGGGCAACCACACAATGATGCAGCAGGTCACGGCGGATGAGTTGGGCATCGACATTTCCCGTGTCAGGGTCGTACCGCTCAATACGGATCAGGCCGACTTTGATACCGGCGTCGGCGGCAGCCGCGGCAGCTTCATCATCACGGAATCGGCTTTCATGGCCGCAGACGACGTCCGCGGCAAACTCAAGCGGCTCGCAGCGGAGTTCAACGGCTGGGACGAGGAGATAGTCGAATTCGAGTCGGGCGCACTGGTCAACACACGAACCGGCGAGTCCGTCCCGATGGAGCGAATCGCTGAAAGATCAGGTGAACCCGTGTCCGGTCTCGGAAGGCTGGAAGAGGCCGCGCAGAGCCCCTACACGTCCTTCGTGGCGCAGGTGGCGGAAGTTGAGGTCGATCGTGAGACGGGCGAGCCTCACGTCAAGGTAATCACCGCCGTCCATGACACCTCCCGCATCATCAACCCCATCGGGTTCTACGGGCAGATTGAGGGCGGAATGATCAACGCCTACGGCTTCGCCATGATGGAGGAGTTGACCGTCGACGAGGGCGGCCGTGTCACAAATCCCTCATTCGCCGACTTCAAGATGCCCACCGAGCCGGATATCCCTGAACTCCGCGTTGGGCTTGTCGAGACGAGTGAGGGCAGGGGCGCGTACCGCGTCAAGGCTGTCGGTGAACATTCCAACCTCACGACACTTCCCGCCATCGCCAACGCCATCGATGACGCAATTGGCGTCAGGCTTCACAGTGTCCCCTTCACCGCGGAGAAGATCCATCGCGCCCTGAGCGACTAATCGGGCAGGACGGCATGACCGGAGTGTGAATGATGCCGGTCAGCGTTGAGTCAATCCTGCGTTCACTGAAAGAGAGTGAACAGCCTCTCCGTACGCCTGCTATGCGCTCCATCGCCATGGCTGCTGCCAGAGAACTGCGGCAAAGCCGAACGGACGCTGAATCAGTTTTCGGGCTGTGCGGCGCACTGGTTGAGTCGAAGGAACTCCATGACGCGGCACGAACCGTCGCCTTCGAGGTTGCGTACCGCCATCGTGGACTGCGTGACGCCCTTGATTTAGAAAAACTGGAGCGACTTGGCCGAACTCTGGATGGCTGGGCATCAGTTGATCATTTCGCGCGCAAGCTGAGCGGCCCCGCGTGGCAGCGCGGTCAAATCTTCGATAAGCATGTGTTGAAGTGGGCACAGTCCAAAAACTTCTGGTGGCAGAGGGTAGGGCTGGTCTCAACCATTGCGCTGAATGAACGGCATCTCGGCAAGGGCGACGCTGCCCGAACGCTGACTATCTGCGAGTTGTTCATCGATGAACGGGCAGACCTCCACGTGAAGGCGTTAAGCTGGGCGCTGCGTGAACTCGGCCAACGTGACCCGGCCCCCGTTCAGGCATTCATCGAACAGCACAAGGACAGGCTCTCCCGCAAGATCATCCGCGAAGTCCAAAATAAACTCACCACAGGCCACAAGATGGCCAGACCGTCGGAAGCCATGCAGCGGCGGATGCAGGCCCGCGTCCGCCCGTGACACAATACCGGCATGACGGAGCCCACCGAAGATCGCCTGGTCGCGCCGGAACCCCAGAACGAGGAGACCGCGCTTGAGAGCGGCCTGCGCCCGCGCCGCCTGCCGGACTACGTAGGCCAGAGCCGCGTCATTGACAACCTCAAGGTCTCCATCCAGGCCGCGCTGCAGCGCAATGAGCCACTTGATCACGTTCTGCTGCATGGCCCGCCCGGCCTCGGCAAGACCACGCTCGCCTTCATAATTGCGGCGGAGATGGGTGTCAGCGTCCGCGTCACCGCCGGGCCGTCATTCACCCGCGCCGGCGACCTCGCGCAGATGCTCACCCAGCTCCAGCCGAACGATGTCCTCTTTGTGGATGAGTTCCATCGTCTCCCTCGCTCCGTAGAAGAAGTCCTCTATCCCGTCATGGAGGATCACGTGCTGGACATCATGATCGGCAAGGGGCCGGGCGCGCACTCCGTTCGCGTCAGCCTGCCGCCTTTCACGCTCGTTGGCGCAACCACCCGCTACGCCCTCCTCAGCAACCCCCTCCGCGACCGTTTCGGCGCGACGTACAGGCTGGACTTCTACACACCCGAGGAGATTGGGCGTATTCTCGTTCGCTCCGCCAAGGTCCTGAACGTTGACGCGACAGACGACGGCCTGACCGAGATTGCCGGCCGCTCGCGTGGTACCCCGCGTGTCGCCAACAGGCTGCTCCGCCGCGTCCGCGACTATGCCCAGGTGAAAGGAGACGGCACGGTAAACGGTGAGGCCGCGCGTGAGGCGCTGGACAGTCTTGGCATCGACTCGCTCGGTCTTGATGACACGGATCATCGCGTCTTGGACAGCCTCATCAATACCTTTAGCGGCGGGCCGGTGGGACTGGAAACATTGGCCTCGTCAATTGCAGAAGAACCGGACACTGTCATGGACGTGTACGAGCCGTACCTGTTGCAGCTGGGCTTCCTTGACCGCACGCCCCGTGGCCGCCGTGCCACCCGCCGCGCCTATGAGCATCTTGGAGTCGAGCCGCCTCCACAGGACGGCGGCCCGGACCCAAGCCGTCCTCAACTGCTCTAGCTGCCCCCGTTCACCCTCACTCCCGCCTGCCGTATAATTTGAGTTGCGCTTATGAGTGTCATTCCGGTTCGTCACATACCTGATCCCGTCCTGCGCGAAAAGACGAAGCGCGTGCCAAACATCACATCCGCGCTGCGTGCGCTTGTCGATGACATGATCGAGACCATGTACAAGGAGCACGGCGTCGGCATCGCCGCCAACCAGGTCGGGCGCAGCCTCCGCATCACCTATATCGAGATTCCGGAGGAGCGCGATGAGGACGACAACATCTTGCAGGAACACTCATCGCACGTCCTGATTAACCCCGAGATCATCCGCCGCGTCGGCGAGCGAGAGGTCGAGGAGGGCTGCCTGAGCATCCCCGGCTGGCGTGGCAAGCTGATTCGCTCCGAGCGCGTCACGGCCAAGGCCCTCGACCTCGAAGGTCGGGAGGTAAGGATCAAGGCGGACGGCCTCTTGGCGCAGGCGCTGGAGCATGAGACCGACCATCTGAACGGCATCGTCTACATCGACCGCATGGAGAATATCGACGACTTGGACCCTCTTGATTTGCGGGCCGGCGTAGACACTGAAGAGCAGACCGCCGACAACGGGGAACCCAAACCGCCGCCCGATCCCAATCTCATTTGGCGACTGCGCCAACCCGTCGCGCCGGTCGCGCGCCGACGGTGAGCGTGATGGTGTCTCCCGCCGACGGTCGCGGGACAGCAATCGGCGAGATGCTCGAACGCGTCCGCGCCTTCCTTGCAAATCAACAGGTCACCGCGTGGGTCGTTGGCGGCTCCGTTCGCGATATGCTCCTCGGTGTCCAAACCGCGGACGCCGATCTGGTGGTTGACACGCCAAATATTCCTCAATTGGGCAGACAGTTCGCTGACGAGATTGGCGGCGCGTTCTATCACCTTGACCAGGAACGCAACTATGTCCGCGTGCTTTCGGAACCGAACCCAACAGGAGAGCGAGCGCGTCTGGACATCACACCGCTTGGTGACCAGGACATTGCCACTGAACTCTCGCGGCGCGATTTCACCGTCAACGCAATTGCCCTCCCGCTGGAAACATGGCAGACGCCGGACAACAACCTGATCGATCCGCTCGACGGCTGCGCCGACCTCAACCGGCGCGTCCTCCGCGCCGTCAAACCCACCGTCTACGCCGATGACGGCATTCGACTCATGCGCCTCGCGAGGCTGGCAGGGCAGTTGGGGTTCACCGTCGATGACGAAACACAGGCGCTCGCAAAGCGTGACGCCGCCCACATAGCGGACGTTTCACCGGATCGCCTGCGTGACGAACTCTGCAAGGTATTGGCGCTGCGTGATGCGAAATCCGCCATCCGCCTTCTTGATGACATCGGCGCCCTAAGCCGCATCCTGCCGGAGCTTGATGCCGCACGCGGCGTGACCCAGCCGATTGAGCACTACTGGGACGTGTTCAACCATCTCATCGAGACCGTCGGATTCATGGACGGCCTGCTTGACGAGCAAAGGCGGACGCCTGACTCCATCCTCTCGCAGATGCCGTGGAGCGAAGACGTCGCCGACTATTTCGCGGAAGAAGTGTCCGGCGGCGTTGACCGCGCCGTCCTGACCAAGCTCGCCTGCCTGCTGCATGACGTCGCCAAGCCACAAACTAAAACCGTCGAAGAATCCGGCAAGACACGTTTTCTCGGCCACCCGGAGCAGGGTGCAGAGGTGACGGAGGCAGTGATGGAGCGGCTGCATTTCAGTCGCCGCGCGAACGCCTACGTCTCGTTGATCGTTCGGCAGCACCTGCGCCCCATGCAGCTCAGCAACAACCTTGAGACCCCAACCCGCCGCGCTCTCTATAGGTTCAAGCGCGATCTCGGTGATGCCGCAATCGGCGCAACATGGCTCAGCATGGCCGACTTTCTGGCCGCAAAGGGCCCGATGCTCGACCCCAATGAGTGGCGAAGGCGGGTTAGTCACTGTAGCCTAGTGATGGAGTCCATACTCGCCGAGCCTGCTGATGACAGGGCCGCGCCGCAGCTTGTGAACGGCCACATGCTCATGGAATCGCTTGGCGTTGACCCCGGCCCCCGGGTGGGACGGATACTTGAAGCTGTCAGGGAAGCTTTGGCCGCAGGTGAGGTATCGACTCCTGAGCAGGCGCTTGAGTTTGCCCGCCGGGAATGGGAGACACGGTTCGGCCCCCTTGGCGGGTGAGCGCGGGGAGACAATGCAGTGAGGAGAGGGAACTGAGTTGGAGCGATTGAGCGGCTTACTTGGCGCAGTCGGTAATCGGCTGCGCAGATGGATCATCCCCGGTTTCATCGTTCTCTTTGTTTTGTTTGCGGCGCTCAGCCTCGTGCGTGATGAGTGGCGCATCCCCTTCACGGACATTGAGCGCGGCCAGCAGGACACCCCGCTCGGCCTCACCCTCGGCCTTGATCTGCAGGGCGGCGTCCACCTCGTCTACGAGACCGTCGACCCCAACCCCACTCCGGAGCAGTTGCAGGGCGTGGTGCAGATTATCCGCACGCGCGTTGACCAATTCGGTGTGGCGGAGCCTCTCATTCAGACGCTTGGCACAAACCGCATTGTCGTTCAGCTGCCCGGCGTCCAGGATGTCCAGGCGGCCAAGGACCTCATCGGCGCGCCCGCCGTCCTCGATTTCCGTGAGCTTGTTCCCATCCCCATCGAACCCGGCGAAGAGACGGGAACAGAAACCGGAGTGGTATCTGATGACTCGACAATTGCTGAGTCGACTCCTGAAGCAGAACCAACTCCGGAGCCGGAATCAACACCCGTTCCCGCTGAAGAAACGCCGTCAAACGCCGCAGAGTCAACCGCGGGCCCATCAGACGGCACGACATCAGCCCCCAAGCTCGCAAACGTCTCTCAATCGATAGCGGCTCAGGCCAGCCCCGAGCCAACCCCTGAGCTGATAGCCGCCGAGACGCCCACTGCTGATACGACCCCTGAACCAACTGCCGACGCCGAGGCGACCCCGGAAACAGCCGAAACCGATGACCAAACCGAAGCGGTCGAGGAAACACCGACACCGGAGCCTGAACCTGTACCGGAGTTCCGCCTCGAATGGCAGATCGCCACGGCAGTTGTTGACGGCGAAGAGGTCGCACTGACGGGTGACCGCCTTGAGCCCGGCTCCGCGCAGGTGGGATTCAACCCCACAACCGGCGCGCCTGAAGTCTATTTCCAGATGGACGGACAGGGTAGGGAGGCGTTCAGGCTGGTGTCACGGCGGATGGTCGGCGACTTGCTGGGCATCTTCCTTGACGACGAGGCCATCCTCACGCCCCGCATTCAGTCCGAAATCCCGACAAGTCCTCGCATCACCGGGCTGGATCTTGAACAGGCGCAGATCCTCGCCATCCAGCTCAACGCAGGCGCGTTCCCCATCCCGCTGGAGAAGGAGCCAATCCTTGAGCGCGACGTGGACGCATTCCTCGGCGCGGACGCACTTGAGCGTGGACTGCGCGCCGGCATGGTCGGCATCCTGCTCGTCGCCCTGTTCATGGTGCTCTACTACCGCATGAACGGCGGCGTGGCGGCGATTGCGCTGATTATCTACGCCATTCTCGTCCTCGGCGTGTTCAAGTCGATCCCCGTCGTGCTCACGCTCTCCGGTCTGGCGGCATTCGTCCTATCATTCGGTCTTGCCGTCGACGCCAATGTCCTGATATTCGAACGCATGAAGGAGGAGCTGCGCGCAGGCCGCAGCATGGGCTCGGCAATCGACATCGGATTCAACCGCGCGTGGCCCGCCATCAGGGACGGCAACTTTACGACGCTCATCATCGCCGCCATCCTCTTCTGGTTCGGCGAACGACTCGGCGCAAGCCTCGTGCAAGGCTTTGCGCTCACGCTCGCCATCGGCGTCGTGCTCAGCATGTTCAGCGCGCTGGTTATCACGCGCCGCCTGTTGCGCCTTGTGACCAACTTTGAGCCGCTCCGCAAGACGAGGTTCTATATTCCGTCGTAAGGGGAAGTCGAAAATGATCAACTTTGCCAAATACCGCGCCACCTACTTCCTCTTCTCTCTTGGACTCATCGTTGCCGGGTTGGCGGCGCTGTTCCTCGGCCCCGGCCTGAGCTTCAGTATTGAGTTCAGCAGCGGCGCCGCCGTGGACGCCACGTTCATGAATCCGACCCCGCAAGAGCATGTTGACGAAGCGATTGATTCACTCGGATACGAAGGTGCGGTAGTGCAGGGATTTGGCGACCGCGAGTACTTCCTGCGGCTGCCGTTGGCGGAGCAGTCCGAACGCCAGCAGCTTGACGTGCGCAACGCGCTGGAGGAATACGCCGGGCCGCTGCAAGGCTACAGCTTTGACCTCGTTTCACCCGCCGTCGCCCGTGAGACGGTGCGGAACGGACTGGTTGCCGTGCTTATCGCGGTCGTCGGCATCCTCGGCTACATCGTCTACGCCTTCCGCAGCATCCGACACCCGTTCAGATACGGCATCGCCGCCATCATCGCACTCGTGCATGACATTGCGGTCGCCTTTGCCGTGGCGGGCCTGTTCATGCTCATCGGCTCACAATGGCTCCACCTTGAGATCAGCAGCATGTTCCTCGTCGGCGTGCTGACCCTGCTCGGTTACAGCATTAACGACACCATCGTTGTCTTTGACCGCATCCGCGAGAACATCCTGCGAGACACGAACCGCGATATCGTCGCCACCGCCAACTACTCGATCATGGAAAGCATGGGGCGCTCCATCAACACGAGCTTCACGACGCTTGTCGTGCTGTTGGCGCTGTTCCTGCTTGGCCCCACAACGATCCGCGATTTCCTCTTCGTGATGATCATCGGCGTTGTGTCCGGAACCTACAGCTCCATCTTCACCGCCTCCCAGGTCATCGTCTCGTGGGAGACGCGGAGCTTTGGCAATATCCCGTTCATCGGCGGCGGTCGCGGCGGCTCGACCCCCTCAGCAGCCCCATCGACGAGCGCGTCCTAGCGTGTAGGCGATAGCGAGGGCAGGGCGTTCACGGAGGCAAGACCATGCCCGTCACAACTGAACGCATCACCATCGACAGCGACGGCATCGAGCTCGTTGGCGCAATCTCCATACCTGAAGGGCAGGGGCCGCATCCCGCCGTCGTCATTTGCCACGGCCTCCCCGCCGCCCGCCCCACGCCAACGTCGGACATCACACTTTCTGCGCCAACAGATGAGGGCCTCACCTACGCCGAAATTGCCGAGCTATGCGCCCATCGCGGCCTTGCCGCCGTCATCTTCAATTTCCGCGGCACGGGTGAGAGCGCCGGTAATTTTCACCCGCTCGGATGGGCGCAAGACCTTGAGGCCGTCCTCTCATGGGTGTGGGAACGGCCTGAAGTCGATATCGACCGCATCGGTGTGCTTGGCTCAAGCATGGGCGCCCGCGTCGCGATACACGTCGCGGCACGCAGGCCTGAAGTCGCCGCCGTACTGTCCTTCGCCTCGCCCGCCCGCTCGCGGTGGAACCGTTCACCGGAGGAGATGATCCAGAACGCTAGAGACGTCGGCATCATCCGCGACCCCGACTTTCCGCCCTCGGCCGAGAAATGGGCTGATGAGTACCGTGAGATGGATGTGACGCAGTCGGTTGCGCGTGTCTCGCCGCGGCCGTTGCTTCTAATGCACGGCGATGCGGATGACGTCGTTCCGCCGGAGGATGCCCACGCGCTCTTGGCGGCCTCCGATCAATCCACGACGGAGTTGATGATGCTGCCGGGGGCAGGCCATCGATTCCGCAGCAACGTGGAAGCAGTGGATATCGCCGTCAATTGGCTCGTGGAGGCCCTCAAAGCCCGCAAGCCATGACCGGCATTGTTGAAACCCTCGGCGGCTGGATCCAGGACGTTATCCTTGCCATCGGCTACCCCGGAATCGTCTTTCTCATGGCCGCCGAAAACATCTTTCCGCCCGTGCCGTCCGAGTTTGTACTCCCATTCGCCGGCGCCCTGTCTGCGCGCGATGAACTGAACTTTTGGGGTGTTGTTGCCGCCGGCACGGCGGGCTCGGTCATCGGCGCATTGGTTCTCTATGCAGTCGGCTATTTTGCCCGGGAAGCCGGTGTGCGCCGTATCGTCGCCGCATATGGGAAATACGCCTTTATTTCCGAGAACGACCTTGACCGCGCCACCGCATGGTTCGAGCGCTACGGCGAGTTCGCCATCTTCTTTGGACGACTCATCCCCATCATCCGCAGCATCATCTCAATCCCAGCGGGCTATACCCGCATGAACCTCCTGAAATTCCTCCTGTATACGACGCTCGGAACATTCATCTGGAGCCTCATCCAGACTTATATCGGCCGCGTGCTGGGTGAGAACTGGGAGAGAATCACAGAAATCACGGAACCCTACCAAAACGCGACACTGATACTAATCGTGTTAGTCGCCGTGGGCTTCTTCGGCTGGCGTGCATACAAGTGGAGAAAACGCAGAAATGATTAGGCAAACGGTCGTCCTCATCTTTGGGATGCTCATCGGCATAGTGCTCGCGTCATCGATGTGGCCCAAGAACCGCAGCCCGCTCATCCAGTTCAACGCCCGCGGCATAGTGCGCATCGTCATTAACCGACCCGAGAGCGAAGAGTGAGAGCGCTAGCGCTCATCGTGTTGATAGGGGTAGCCGCGCTGGCCGCCGTCGCCTGCGCGTCAGATGAGCCCGCTACGCCTTGCGCGGACGGTGACCTGTGGACTGAATACCAGCTCTTCATGGGACGCAACAGCGGTGATACCGAAGTCGTCACCGATGAGGCGTGGAAAGACTTTCTGGCTGCTGAGGTCACGCCGCGCTTCCCGAACGGCCTGACCGTGCTGGACGCGGACGGGCAGTGGCGAGGAGACGATAACGTGATTCTCCGCGAACGAAGCAAGGTGCTGCTGATCCTTGCGCCGCCCGACGGTGATGCCCGCGCCAGAATCGATGAAGTCGCCGACGCCTACACGTCCCGATTCCGCCAGGACTCCGTGCTGATCACGACCAAGGAGTCCTGCGTTACGTTCTCCTAAGCAGTGCGCTTCAAATCCGGCGGAGTTAGTGCGCCAGCGGTGATAGATCGGGCATGTGCTCCCCGGTGTGGCTTCGTGAGCGCCGCGCAACGCCGGTCCGCAGCGCCGCCTTGCTCACAGCCCGCGAGACCGCTGTCACCACTCGTGAGTTGAAGAGACTCGGGATGATGTTCTCCTCGCTCAGCTCGCGATTGGACACAACGGCTGCAAGTGCCTGCGCTGCCGCCATCTTCATATCCTCATTGATGGTGCGTGCCCGAACGTCCAACACCCCGCGAAAGAGTCCGGGGAAGCAAAGCGCATTGTTGATCTGGTTCGGGTAGTCCGAACGCCCCGTCGCCACCACGCGCACATACCGATGCGCCTCCTCTGGAGACACTTCAGGGTCCGGGTTGGCCAAAGCGAAGACGATGCCGTCGCTGTTCATACGCGCCAGGTCTTCCGGCTCAATGACGCCCGGCCCGGAGAGTCCGATGAAGAGGTCCGAGTCGTTCAGCCCGGCCCGAATATCACCCGCGAAGTTGCGCGGATTCGTGTTCTCCGCGAGCCACATCTTGCCGGAGTTGCCCTCAATGTCGCCGCGGTCCCGGTGAATCGCTCCTTGCCGGTCGAACACGATGATGTCTCGCAAGCCCGCCGCAACGAGCATCCGCGTCGTCGCCACGCCGCTCGCCCCGGCGCCCGTCATAACGGCGCGAAGCTGGCCGATGTCCTTATTGACGATCTTGAGCGCATTTAACAGTGCCGCCGTCACAACAACCGCCGTTCCGTGCTGATCATCATGGAACACGGGAATATCCAGCTCTTCTTTCAGCCGCTCCTCAATCTCAAAGCAGCGCGGCGCGGAGATGTCCTCCAGGTTGATGCCGCCGAACCCGACGGCCAGCGCCTTGACCGTGTCAACGATCTGGTCTGGGTCGGTGGTGTCCAGGCAGAGCGGCCATGCGTCCACGTCGGCGAGTTCCTTGAAGAGGATCGCCTTGCCTTCCATGACGGGCAGGGCGGCCTCAGGCCCAATGTTGCCAAGACCCAGCACCGCTGTCCCGTCCGACACAACGGCCACCGTGTTCGCCTTGGACGTGAGAGACCACACCGACTCCGGGTTCGCGCCGATGTAGGAGGCCACGCGGCCAACACCCGGCGTATACACCTGCGAGAGATCACGATGATTCTCAACGGGCGTCCTCGTATGCATCTCAATCTTGCCGCCTGTATGCACGAGGAACGATGGGTCGGTGAAGGCGATAATCTTCGCGCCCGACTTGCGCAGCGCCCGCGCCACACGCTGGCCGTGCTCCATGTTCATCACGCCAATGGTGAGATCACGGACGATGCGTTTGCCGCGCGTCCGAACGAGGTCAACTGCCGTGATATCCGCCTCGTGCTCACCAACGATAGTTGTAATCATGCCGAGCATGCCGATCTTGTTCGGATACTCAAGGCGTATGGTGACGGTATACCCGTATTCGGGATAGTCAGACGAGACCACTGCCACCTCCCCGGGCGCTTCACGCGTGAGCAGTCAGTATAGCCGCCGCCACCCCAAAACGTCATTCAACCGTGTCATATTTTCAGCCTATTGCCGCCGGCGCTCAACATGATTCATAAATTCACGGTCAATCTCATGGCGCATATCAACGGCTGCCCAAAGCTCGTTGGAGTAGCCGGTCTGGCGTGACCGCCGCGACCCGTGAAAGAGCCAGACAACAACGCCCCGATCCTTGGCGAAATTCACCGCAGGCAGAAAATCACTGTCTCCCGCGAGAATTGCTGCATGGCTGATTTGTCGTTCGAATGTCAACGATGCCAGGTCAAGCCCCAGCATCATGTCGACCCTCTTCTGCTGGAAAATACGAGAACCGTCCTGGTCTGTTCCCTGTAGTACGAGCCAGCCCTCTCTCACCTGGAACTGCGGCAAACGTTCGAGTGCATTGAAGAATCTTCTCTTTTGGGAAACCCGCCTTGCCTCATCAGCGGTCGGTGGGTCACCTTGGTAGGGCAAGCTGTTGTAATAGTAAGTGCGAAGTAAATCTATAGGTTCTTGAGACTGCCTTGCGACTTCAGCAGCAATATGCTCGGACAATTTGCCGTAGTCCACCCAAATACTGAAATCTGATTCGGCCACCTTATCCAGGTATGCGCCGTCAATGAATATCCCCAGCCTGCCCATATACCGACCTACTCCCAACCCCAAGACGCACAGAGAGCCGGGTGTTACCCCGACTCTCTTACATTAGCCTTACGTGCTTGACCACTCGAATGGTGGGAGGACGTAAGGGCATATTATTGTGCCAAAGTATACGTTCGGTACAGATGCCAGTCAATCGAGGGTTGCACCCTCACTTCCCAATCACTACCGTCTGCGCCGCGTCCGCGCTCATCCTGACCAACTCATCCACGTCCAGCGCAGTCTCCATGCGCTCTGCCTCGCCCACCGAAGAGCGCAGAATGGGATGTTTTGGCACGAACAGAGAGCAGCAGTCCTCGTCCGGCAGGATCGAAATATCAAACGTCCCCAAGTTCCGGGCCTCGGTGATGATCTCCTGTTTGTCCATGCCGACCAGCGGCCGCAGCACGGGCATCGTCGCCACCGAATCAATCGTGGCGATGTTCTCCACGGTCTGGCTGGCCACCTGCCCGATGCTCTCGCCGGTCACGAGCGCCAGTGCGCCGCCGCGCCGCGCCAGTTCCTCCGCCACGCGTACCATGAATCGCCTGTAGGCGACCACCCGATACGCCGGATTGACCGCCGCGACAATCTGCCTCTGCGCGTCGGCGAACGGCACAAGGTGCAGTCGTGATCGGAACTGCGATTCGTCCAGCACGCGCACGAGGTCTCGCGCCTTGTCTCGCGATGAACCGTCCACGAGCGGAAAGCTATGGAAATGAACGAACTCCACCGTGCATCCCCGACGGAACATTCGCGCCGCCGCCACCGGCGAATCGATGCCGCCGGACAACAGCGCCATAACGTGAGCTGAACTGCCAACCGGCAGGCCACCCGCGCCAGGAACAGACTCCACGTAAACGAACGCATCCTTCTCACGGACGTCAACGCGCAGATCAATGTCCGCTCCTCGCAGCTTGACCGCCGCTCCCGTCTCCTCCTGCACGAGAGTGCCGATCTGCGTGTTTAGATCAACGGAGGTCAACGGATAACGTTTGTCGGAACGTGAAGCCGAAACCCGAAAAGTGCGTGCCCCGTTCCATTCGGCGCGAATGACCTCTCTAACACCGTCAACAATCTCGTCGTACTCCAGCCCGGTCCTCAGCGCAGGAGCGATTCGCGCGATGCCGTAGACACGCGAAAGAGCGCTTAGGGCAGGGGAGGCATCCGACCCGTCCGGCAAATCCACGCGAATCTGGCTGCGTTCCTGCCGAACAGGATGATCCAGCCCCGCTCGCGCCAGAGCCTTGCGCACGTTGGTAGCCAACGCGCCTGTGAACACGCCGCGGTTCTTCCCCTTCAGCGCCACCTCGTGGTAGCGGATCAACAGGTGTCGTGACATTCTTCTTGCGCCATCTCCCGTTCCATGACCGCCCATCAATACTAACCCCAACCCCTCCGTTCGCCCTGAGTTTGTCGCCCCTCGTTCGCCCTGAGCCTGTCGAAGGGCGCGCTTCTTGACATGCAATTGAGCGGCGGCGTACAGTCGGCATGACTTTATTGCCTTGAACACGCAGAAAGTGGGGGAGTGGGGAAATGCCTGAGACTGATCCTGTTACCGGTTACGAGTTTTCCGACAGCGAGGTTACGGAGATCGACAACGGCAACAACCGCGTCGGAACCAAGTTCCGGCACGATGGCAGGTGGTACTACTTCAGGAGCCTGTCTGAGCGGCAGAAGTTCATTGGCAACCCCGAGGCGTATCTCGGCGGCGGCGAGGATTCTGACAGCAACGACTAGCCCGCTCACACTGCGGACGCAGGCGCAAGCTCGTCAACAAGGTCCCAATAGGCCGTCGACAACGACGGATCCCGGTCGTTTAGGTAGTCGCTTAGCGTGGGAACAATCAGCACGTTCGGCCTGATGCCCGTGCCCTGAATCTGACGTCCCGATGGCGTGTGCCATTTGGAGACGGTCACGTACAGGGCTGATCCGTCACTCAACTCCTGGAACGCCTGCACGCTGCCCTTGCCGAATGTTCGACTGCCATACACCGTGGCGCGGTCATGGTCCTGTAGAGCGCCCGCTACGACCTCAGACGCGCTCGCCGAGAACCCGTTGACCAGCACCGCCAAGGGCAGTTCATAAGCTTGGCCATCCTCGTCGACTTTCCATTCGATACGGCGGCCCTCCCGCGTCATCTCGTACATCGCCAGTCCCTCCGGCACGAACTCCCCAACGATGCTGACCGCGCCGGACAGGGACCCGCCCGGATTGGAGCGAACGTCCAGGATGAGCCCCTTGATCTCCCGCTCCAGCAGTGTGCCGAGCGCTTCATTGAAGTCATCACCCGTCTCGCGGTGGAAGCGTTCCACCCGTATGTAACCAATAAGCGGTCGATCGGTATCCTCGCCAAAGATCCGCGTCTCAATTGACGTCGGAACCACGCCGCGCATGACCGTGACGCTCATCTGGCTATCCGGATCGTCCCACGGCCGCCTTATCTCTAGTACAACCTCCGTGCCGCTCTCACCCTTCACGATTTCCACCAGCTCGTCCACGGGCATCCCGGTCACGTCCACGCCGTCCACGGAGACGATGCCGTCGCCTGCTTGCAGTCCGGCTGCCTCCGCAGGCCCGCCCAGGAACACGTTTGAGATCACGTTGATATCGTCTGTCCGCCCGACTCGCGCCCCGATGCCTTCATAAGAGCTCTCCGCGAAGAACTCCTGCGCACTCTCATACTGTCCGGCATCGAGGAAAGTTAGGGCAGGGTCCTCCCCGCGCACAAACAGGCCCCGCCGCGCGGCCTCCGTAATCTCCTCGAGAGACGCGTCGGGATACTCTCTCTGGAGGATCTGCATCGCCCGCCAGATATCCTCGAGCCCCGGCGGCACACCGGACGGTGCTTCCTCGGTGGAACTTTCCACTTCGGAAAGGATGCGGTCAGCCGTATTGAAACCCCGCTCGCCGGACGCCGCAATGGTCATAAAATAGATTGTGCGATCGATGTCGTCCTGGTCGGGACGCAGCGGAATACCCGATGTCTCCTCATAGACACGCATCGCTTCGGTGAGAATGCCGAAGTTTCCCGGGCCGCCGAACGATACTCGATCAGCATCCGGCGCGACGAACGTCTCACGCACGCCGGTAACCACGACGACGAATGTCAGAAGCAGGAACAGCCCAACTGTGAACGACAGCGCCCGGCCTGGATTCTGTTGAGGCTCAGGGCGAGGTTCGGGCTCAGGGTGATACAGATTCATAACCTGACCCCATTTTACGCTTGTCCCATAGTCACACCCACGAAGTGGGCTCCGTGTCGTTGCATCGTATACTTGAACGCACAACGAGCCTTGGCGGTAAACGGCACAAGCCAAATAAGCGGAGGCAGATGAGCAAGAGACGCAATGGTGACAGACACGGATCGAACGGACAGTACACCGTTCGGCCTGAGGTCACTGCGCGCCCTCCGGAGCGCGCGCTGCTCATCGGCGCGGCGGTCAAGAGCAGGGGAGCGTCGTGGGCGCTCGATGAGTCCCTTGAAGAACTCAACGCCCTTGCTCAGAGCGCCGGCGCCACAGTCGTGGCCGTTGAGCGCCAGCGACTCGATCGATTCACGCCTCACTACATGGGCAGCGGCAAGCTCGAGGAAATGCTCCGTTTTGCCCGTGACGAGGAGATCTCCACCGTCATCCTCGACGACGAACTAACACCAACGCAGCAGCGCAACCTCGAAGAATCCTTCAAGGTCAAGGTGTTGGACAGAACGGCGCTGATCCTGGACATCTTCGCCCAGCGCGCCCAGTCCATGGAGGGACGCCTGCAAGTGGAACTCGCGCAGCATGAATACCTGTTGCCGCGCATTCGGGGGCAGTGGAGCCACCTTGAGCGCCTTGGCGGCGGCATCGGAACGCGAGGCCCCGGCGAGTCCCAACTGGAAACGGACCGCCGCCTTGTCCGCAACCGTATTCACCGCCTCAAAGGCCAGTTGGAGGACGTGCGCCGCCGCCGTGCCCAACATCGTGAGTCGCGCAAGAACAAGGGCCTGCCTACCGTCTCCCTCATCGGCTATACGAACGCCGGCAAGAGTACCTTGATGAACGCTCTAACACGTGCCGACGTGCTTGCTGAGGACAAGCCATTCGCGACGCTAGACCCCGTAACGCGCATGATGAGGCTTCCGGCCGGAGGCGAAGGGCTGCTCACGGACACGGTCGGTTTCATCCAGAAGCTCCCGCACAGCCTCGTCGCGGCCTTTCGCGCAACGCTTGAGGAATTAGAGGACGCCGATCTTCTCCTCCACGTCGCGGACGCCAACGCGCCTGCCGCGTCAATGCATTACAAGTCGGTGCTTTCGCTGCTCAATGAGCTTGAGGTGGCGGGCAAGCCGCGCATCCTCGTTATGAACAAGATGGACCTCGTTGATGCCGAATCATCGCCGGAGTATCGCGCCCTCGTAGATCAGGCCTTGAACAAGACCCCCGACCTCACCATCATCCCCGTATCGGCGCTGCCAGCCCGCGGCCTCGATGACCTCCGCGCCGCAATAGAATTCAACCTCGCCTCCGGCGTCCGCGCCTAAATCCTTCACCACACTGCGCTCCGTTCACCCTGAGCCTGTCGAAGAGTGAACGGGGGGTTCTGTCATTCTGAGCGCAGCGAAGAATCTAAAGCGTCCCCCAGCCACTCCAGGTACAGCCGCGTGCACAACGACCCCCGCCGCGCCGCCTCCCGCAGCTCCTCCGGCGCCGTCCATCGCCAATCCTCGTAAAGCGTGACCGTAGATTCCAAATCAGCCGAACGCGCAGGCAATGAGACGGGTAGGGGCGAGTCCGCACCCCAATCCATCGCATAGACCGTCATCGACTGAGAATCTGCGCCATCATCGCGCCGCCCTTCGTTGATCCTCTCAAGGCCCTCCGCAGGAACCTGAAGCCCCAGCTTGTCCTTTAGGACGCGCGACGCGGCTTCGTCCTCGGATTCGCCGTCCCGCGCAGTCGCCGCAGGCAAACCCCACAGCCCGCTGAGCGGATCATCCGGGGAGTTAGGCCTCAAGACGGCGACAACACGCTCAGCGCCGTCCGCCTGCGCGCAACGAATCGCCACCGACACAGAATGCTTCATTTCAAGCCCAAAACTGTCGGGCAGTGGACTAACAGCCCTCTTTCCTGATTCCATATCTAACTTCGCACAATAGATATTATGTAGTTTTCAAATAAGACTGGCCAAGTCTGGTACAGATAGAAATCGCAATCCGCGCCGTTGACATCCCCTAACCTCAAACCCCACGATAATCGTCGTGAACAAAGTCTACCGAAATTACATCATCGGCCTCGTCGCCGTCGGATTCATCGTCCTGAACCCGCTCCACCTCCCGTGGTCGATGCAGTGGGTCATCGAGAATCAGGCCGGCACTCCCCTCGGCGACTTCGTCGCCACGTATGAGTCCCAGATCATCGTTGGCGCGACCGTCTACTTCACGGCGGTGATGATTCCCGTTTACATCTGGCTGTGGCGTCGCAGGCGCAACGCCGGCCAAACTCCGCGTCGAGAAGCGCCCGCGCCGGCTGAAGACCTGGAGCCCGGTGAGCCGACCTACCGTGGTCCTGGCGGCGGCAAACGCCTTCCCCCCAGCATGAGGCCCAGCGCAAGCCGCCGAAGACGCCGCAGGCGCTAGCCCTCTCGTCATTCCCGCGAAAGCGGGAATCCAGTGCGGCGCGCAGCGCCGCCATAACCCGCGCTATCCTTCCTTTATGAGGCGTTACGAACCCGAAACCGTCAAAGACGTCGTTCTCGGCTACCTTGGGCGCGGCGGCTATATGCTGCCCACCAATGATTCCGGTGAAGAGCCGCCCATTGGCGACCTCGTTATCCTCCATGGTCGCGGCCACCGCGCCGTCGCCCGATTCGAGTTCGGCGTGTCGCCTGAGCAACTCAGCCCCTCTGTCGTGGAGGAATTCAGCAACCAGAAGGAGTCCCTACAGGCAACGGCTGCCTTTCTCATCACCGACGGTGAGCTCTCGGATGCCGCCCGGGACCGTGTAGAGGAGGCCCGCGTCACCGTCATCGCCGGTAAATCGCTGGAAAACCTGGTGTTGGCCTATCGCGGCTCCACATGGCCGCCTCTGCGAAAACCTGAAGAACCTCTACCGTTCCAGAAGTACATCCCGTGGTTCGTGGGAATCTCGCTTGTGCTGATTGTGGCCATCGTCTTGGCGCTGATCTCAGCTGAACTGACGCTGAGGCCGCCGGATCTGAGCGGCTAACCGCGTCGCGCCCGCTGCCGGTCCTCGCTGTCGATGATGATTGTCACCGGGCCATCATTGACCAGCTCCACCTCCATCATCGCCCCGAAACGTCCCGTCTCAACCGTCAACCCCTGGTTTCGTAGCTCACTGACCAGCAGTTCATAGAGCCGCTCCGCATCCGCGGGCTGCGCCGCCTCCACGAAACTCGGCCTGCGCCCCTTGCGCGTATCCGCGTACAGCGTGAATTGGCTGACAACAAGGGCCGAGCCACCTGTTTCCATCACGGAACTCTCGAAATGCTTGTCGCCGCCGGCAAAGATGCGAAGATTGGGAATCTTGCCGGCGATATACTGGACGTCGTCCTCGGTATCGCTGTCTTTCACACCGGCAAGGATCAGCGCCCCCTGCCCGATCTCCCCGACAATCTCGCCGTCAACACGTACGCTAGCCCGTGAAACCCGCTGAATAACAGCCCGCATCAGCTATTCCGCCCCTTCGTCATTCCCGCGAAAGCGGGAATCCAGTGCGGCGCGCAGCGCCGCCCCCCGTTCACCCTGAGCCTGTCGAAGGGTGAACGTCCCTATGTCATCCTGAGCTTATCGAAGGACTAATGCGGATGGGGATGCGGGTGCGGATGGGGATGAGAGTGCTCAGAAGCGCCGTTGGAGGCGTGGTCGTGATCATCGCCGCCGGAGGAGTCTCCGCCGGAATCACTGTCCTCTCCCGAGTCCTTGGCAGGCGGCTGTCCGGTTTTCCTGCCTCCGTAGTCGTTCACATAGAAGCCGCTTCCCTTGAAAACGACGGCCGGCATGGAAATGCGTTGTTTCCCCTCGCCGCCGCACTCTGGGCACGCAGCCTCCCGGGCGTCGTGATACCCCTGCCGCACGGCGAACCGGTGCGAGCAGGCTTGGCAAACATAGTCATACATTGGCATGGTTGCTAGTCCCGTTTGGTGATAATCAGTCCGAAAACATCCGATGGAATTGCGGAATGGCCGCGGTGATTAGTACGCGCCGACCCCTGTGTCCGGATCCATCTTGCCCTGGTCCTCGGCCTCCGCCTTGCGGTTCCAATAGCTGCCGAAGCCCGTCTTCTTCTGCTCACTCGTATAGAATCCGTCCGCGTTATACACAACCTGGGGAATGTGCAGGACCCGCTTGCTCTCCGTCTGGCAGGTCGGACACGGCGCGACAGGTTCTGAATCGAAACTCTGTCGAAGCTCAAAGCGTTGCTCGCAGCTTGGGCAATCGTAATCGTATCGTGGCGCCATTATTTCCCCGTTTTCCTTGTCGGCGGCACTGACCCCCGTTAGGGTCAACCGCCGTCGGCCATCCGGGCGTATTCCGTATCCTTTTTGCCTGTCGGCGGCACATAAGATTGTATGTGCGCCCGTATCTGAGGTCAACCTGAGCGCCTCATGGCTCGCGTGCTATACTGAGCCAGATAGACATTGCAGATTCAAAGGGGTGGCTCTTGACGACTGACGGTGGGACAACGACGGCCAGCGAGGAAACGACGACGATTCAGGCCGCGGCGGAGACGCCGCCGACTCCCGAAAACGGTGATAAGCCTGAAATCACGATGAAGACCCTGCTGGAGGCCGGAGTTCATTTCGGACACCCCACCCGCCGCTGGCACCCCAAGATGAAGCCGTTCGTGTTCACGCAGCGCAACGGCATTCACATCATCGATCTCCAGAAGACTCTCAACCGGCTTGAAGCCGCCGCTGAGTTCGTCCGAGAAGTGGCTATGTCCGGCAAGAAGATCCTCTTCGTCGGCACCAAGAAGCAGGCGCAAGACGCCATCTCATCGGAAGCCACACGCGCCGACCAGCCGTGGGTCAACCAGCGCTGGCTCGGCGGAACGCTGACCAACTTCCGCACCATCCAGTCCCGCATCGACTACCTTGTGAAGCAGGAGGACCGTCGCTCCAAGGGCGAGTTCGCTTTCCTGCCCAAGAAAGAGGCCGGACGCCTTGAGGACCGCATCGCCAAGCTCAACCGCTATCTCGGCGGCATCAAGGAGATGACTGAGATGCCCGGCGCAATCTTCGTTATCGACGCCGCGCGTGAGAAGATCGCCATCGCCGAGGGGCGCAAGATGGGAATCCCCATCGTCGCCATCGCGGACACGGACTGCAACGTTGATCTCATTGACTACCCCATCCCCGGCAATGATGACGCCATCCGCGCCCTCCGCCTGATGACCGGCCACATCGCCGACGCCGTCATCGAGGGTGTCACCGAGGGACAGAACATGAGGCAGGAGGGCGAAGCTGCCGCAGCGACCGCCTGACCCCCTGCCCTGTTTCAACGCAACCTGGCAAGACTCAAGCCTGCAATCACACAAGATTCCGACAAGAAAGAGGCACTGACCGCGCCGCCCGAAATGGACGGCGCGTGAATAATGACGACAGGAGTGTGGAGTGACAACAGTCTCGGCTGACGCCATCAAGGAACTGCGAGAGCGCACTGGCGCGGGCATCATGGACTGCAAACGCGCCCTTGAAGACGCGCAGGGTGATATGGACAAGGCGAGCGATCTGCTCAAGGAGCGTGGCATCGCCACCGTTGCCAAGAAGGCCTCCCGCGCGGCAAACGAAGGACTCATCGAGACCTACGTCCACGCCGGCGGCCGCATCGGCGTCATCGTTGAGCTCAACTGCGAGACCGATTTCGTCGCCCGCACGGAGGATTTCAGGGAGCTCGCCCACAATATCGCGCTCCAGGTGGCCGCGATGAACCCGCAGGCCATCGACGATGAGATCCCCCTCGATGACCTCGACACCTCCTCCGGAGAGCCGCGTCTCCTCCACCAACCGTTCGTCAAGGACGCAAGCCAAACAATCGGCAACCTTCTGACCGACACCGTCGCCAAGGTCGGCGAGAATATCGTCATCAGGCGATTCGCCCGCTACGGCATCGGTGAGGAATAAAACCCGGACACGGAGACGCAGAGAAAAGAGGCTGCCACGCTGGACGGCGACAGACCGCGGCGAGTCCTCCTCAAGCTCAGCGGCGAGGCGCTGATGGGCCCTCGCCAGTCCGGCATTGACGTCGATACCGTTCGTGTCGTCGCATCCGAGATAACTGACGTTCTGCAGACCGGCGTTCAGATGGGCATCGTCGTTGGCGGCGGCAACATCTGGCGCGGCAGAATCGCCGAGGAGTCTGGCATGGATCGCGCTACTGCCGACTACTCCGGCATGTTGGCCACCGTCATCAACGCCCTCGCGCTCCAGACCACCCTTGAAAGCCTCGGCGCGGATGTCCGCACCCTCTCCGCCATCGCCATCCAGGCCGTCGCGGAGCCGTACATTCGCCGCCGCGCCATCCGACACATGGAAAAGGATCGCGTTGTCATATTCGCCGCCGGAACCGGCAACCCCTACATGACCACGGACACCGCAGCATCCCTCCGTGCCGTGGAAGTGGGCGCGGATGTCCTCCTCATGTCCAAGAACAAGGTGGACGGCATCTACGACGCCGACCCCAACGAACAGCCGGACGCGAAACGCTATTCCGCCATCAGCTACATGGAAGCTCTCAATCTGCGCCTTGGTGTCATGGACAGCACGGCGCTGACTCTCTGTATGGACAACAGCTTGCCAATCGTCGTCTTTGACATCTTTGACACCGGAAGTCTTGCCAGAATACTGAAAGGTGAAACGGTCGGCACGCTCGTCAACTCAGACGGCACACGGTGAGCGCCCGCCCGGGGGAGGACAAGCCATGACGCAGCAGATTCTCGATGACGCCGAGCATCGAATGCAGGTCACCTGCGAGGTTCTTAACCGCGAGTTGGCAGGCATCCGCACAGGCCGCGCCTCCCCTACCCTGGTCGAGGAACTCCGGGTCGATTACTACGGCACGCCCACCCCGCTCAAGCAGCTCGCAACCATCACTGCCCCGGAGCCGCGCCTTCTCGTCGTTCAGCCCTATGACCGCTCCGCCATCACGGCCATCGAGCGTGCCATCCTCCAGACTGATCTTGGGTTGTCACCCGCCGTAGATGGCCAGTTGCTCCGCATCCCCATACCCCAGATGACGGAGGAACGCCGCAAGGAGATGAGCCGACTGGTTCGTTCCAAGGCCGAGGACGAGCGTGTAGCCATACGCAACGTTCGCCGCGACGCCATGGACCACCTGCGCCGCCTGCAGCGTGACAAGGAAATCTCCGAGGACGAGGAACACCGCGCGGAGGACCAACTCCAGAAGATCACCGACCGCTACACGGGACAGGTCGATGAGATGGGGGCGGCCAAGGAAGCCGCGGTCATGGAAGTCTAGCGCCGAAATAGCCCGCGCATGACACCATCGGACGAACCCCGCCACTTCACCGCCGCCCCGCAGCACGTCGCCATCGTCATGGATGGCAACGGACGATGGGCGCGGGAGCGGGAACTCCCCCGTGAACAGGGGCATCAGCATGGCCGCATCAAGTTGCATGATGTCGTCCGCGCGTTCTCTGAGCGCGGTGTCCGCTATCTGACCCTCTACGCCTTTTCTACGGAGAATTGGCGACGTCCGTCCGAAGAAGTCGAGGGCTTGATGGCGCTCGCCGCCGAGGCTATCAAGCAAGACGCCCCACGACTCCATGAGGAAGGAGCGCGGCTCGTGCATCTTGGACGCAAGGACCGGATCAACCCGGACATCGCCGCCGCCATCGACCGCGTCGTTGACATGACGAAGGACAACACCGGCATCACGCTCAGCGTCGCGTTCGACTACGGCGGCCGCGAGGAGATCCTTGAAGCCGCCAGAACCCTGTTGCGGGACGATATCGCGCCCGGCGACGTGACCGAATCCGCATTCGCGAGCCGCCTGTTCACCAACGGCCTGCCCGACCCGGACCTCATCATTCGCACCGGTGGAGAACTGCGAATCAGCAACTTTTTGCTGTGGCAGGCCGCATACGCCGAGCTCTACTTCACCCCAACCCTCTGGCCGGACTTCGGCCCCGAAGAGGTCGCCAAAGCCCTCGATGCCTACGCCGCCCGCAAACGCCGCTTCGGCGCCATAGACGGAGAATAATCTCCGTCCTTTCGCTCCCTCCCCCATAATCTTCTTATGGGTACAGATCAAGAGAATGTGACAGGCAGTCGGGATTCCCTGCCGCTCCGTCTCGCCACCGCCGCCGTCGGCATCCCGATCCTTGCCGCCGCCGTCTGGCTGGGCGGCATCCCGCTTCTGCTCGTCACGGCGGCAGCGACATTTCTCTCTATCTGGGAACTCCGCATACTCCTGCAAACCATTGGTCGTGTCGTATGGCCCGTCTCAGCCCTGCTTGCCGGCGCGTTTCTGCTCTCTGCCTCAACCGACGATGCCTCCCCTGCCCTGATCGCACTGACCGTTATCGGAGGCGGGACATTGGGCGCGGCGCTGTTCGCGTTCCGACTCCGGACCTGGAGCGGCGCGCAAAGCTGGTTTGCCACCGTCATCGCCGCCGCGTACCCTGCCACGTTCCTTGGAGCCGGTCTCCTGCTCAGAGAGGAGCCGGACGGCCTCGCGTGGCTTGGGTACGCCATCCTCATCACGTTCGCCTCTGACACCGCCGCCTACGCCGTCGGCTCTCTCATCGGCCGCCACAAACTCGCCCCGTCCATCAGCCCAAGCAAGACGTGGGAAGGCGCGATAGGCGGAATCATCGGCGCGGCGGCAGTCAGCGCCGCGTTCGTCGTGTTCATCGACCTGGACGCCCTTCCAATTGCAACGGCCATCGCCCTTGGCGCGGGTCTCTCCGTGCTTGGCCAACTGGGAGACCTGGCCGAGTCCTGGCTCAAGCGAAAGGCAGGCGTCAAGGACTCCGGCCAACTCCTCCCCGGCCACGGCGGCATTCTCGACCGGCTCGATTCCCTGCTGCCAATCCTCCCCGCCGTTCTTGTCTATGTCACCATCGTCACTACTATGGAATGACATGAATCAGCAGCAGAAACGCATCGCCGTCCTTGGATCAACAGGCTCCATCGGCACACAAACGTTGGACGTTGCCCGCCGCAATGCCGACCGTTTTCGCGTGGTCGCCCTTGCAGCGGGACACGACAGTGAGGCCTTTCAGGCGCAGATGACAGAGTTTAGCCCCGCGCTCTCGGCAGTAGGCGACGCCGCCACGCCGGAGGGACTCGCCCGCATCGCCGGCAATCCGGACGTGGACACCGTCGTCCTCGCCATACCCGGCCTCGCCGCCCTTGCCCCTGCCCTCGCCGCCATCAAGGAGGGCAAGACGCTCGCCTTTGCCAGCAAGGAAATCCTCGTCGTGGCGGGCGAACTCGTGATGAGCGAGGTAGCCCGAACTGGCGCGGCCCTCCTCCCCGTCGACAGTGAGCACAGCGCCCTTTGGCAATGCCTGGCCGGTGAACCGAAGGAAGCCATAAGCCGCCTGATTCTCACCGCCTCCGGCGGTCCGTTCTTTGCTCGCAGCGATGAGGAACTTGAATCCGTAACGCCCGAAGAGGCGCTGGCGCACCCCACGTGGCGTATGGGACCCAAGGTCACCATCGACTCCGCCACCCTGATGAACAAGGCGCTTGAAGTCATTGAGGCGCGCTGGCTCTACGACGTTGATTACGACCGCATAGACGTCATGATTCATCGCCAAAGCATCAACCACTCGATGGTCGAGTTCACCAACGGCACGCTCAAGGCCCAACTCTCCATGCCGGACATGCGCCTCCCCATCCAGTACGCGCTGGCATACCCGGAGCGCATTGAGCGCCCCTCCGATTGGCGAGAGCTGGACTACTCCATTGATCACACTTTCGAGGCGCTGGATCGTGGTCGATTCCCGTGTTTCTGGCTCGCTGTCGATGCTGCCCGAAGCGGTAAGACGTACCCTGCCGTCCTCAACGCCGCCGACGAGATCGCTGTCGAACTCTTCCTCTCCGGCGCGGTCCCCTTCACCGCCATACCCTCTCTGATAACAGACGCGCTCGACGCCCACACGCCCGTGAACCGCCCAATCCTTGACGACTTGCTTGCCGCTGACACCTGGGCCCGCGACCACGTCCGGAACGCCGCCCTCTAATGCCATGAACACCAATGTCATGAACGCCGCCTCCTCAATGTCATTCCGAGCGTAGCCGAGGAATCAAATGTCGATCCTCGTCACCATCGCCGCCTTTGTCGTTGTGCTGAGCTTCCTCGTGCTCATCCATGAGCTCGGCCACTTCTGGGCGGCGCGAATACTGGGCATCCGCGTCCGTGAGCTCGGCATCGGCTTCCCGCCCCGCCTCAAGGGCGTCTGGCGCAACGGCATCGTCTACTCCCTGAACTGGATCCCTGTCGGCGGATTCGTCCGTCTGGAGGGCGAAAGCGACCCAACCGTGCCGGACGGCTACGCGGGCAAGCCTGTCTGGGCGCGCGCCACCGTGCTCGTGGCCGGTTCCGCCGTGAACATCCTGTTCGCGTGGTTCATCTTCAGCGCCCTCGCCTCCCTGCCCGTCGAGCGTCTCGTCGACAGTGAAATCGTGATTGAAGAAGTCGTCGCCGGCTCCCCGGCGGACGAGGCCGACCTGCACGTAGGCGATGTCATCCGTGGAGTGGACGGTCAGGACGTGCTCACTCTCGGCCAGCTCTCTGACCGCATCAGCCGCGCGGACGGCGAAGAGGTGGAACTGCGCGTACTGCGCGGCAGTGTCCCGCTCGCCGTCTACCTTGCTCCGCGCGCAAATCCCCCGCCCGGCCAAGGCCCGATGGGTGTCTCGATCCGCCTCCTAAACCCTGTCTTTGAACGCCGAGCCGCCCCTGTCTGGCAGGCCCCGTGGAACGGCATTGTCCTCATGGGCAACGTCATCACAGGCACCGCCACGGAAATCCGACGCGCTATAAGCTCCTCCACCAACCCCGGCATCGCGGGCCCGGTGGGCATCGCGCAAGCAACGGGCGAGGCGGCGCAGGACGGCCCCATTTCCCTGCTGATCATCGTCGCCCTGCTCAGCCTCAACCTGGGCATCCTGAACCTGCTGCCCATCCCTGCCCTGGACGGCGGCCGCATCCCGTTCCTCATCCTCGAAGTGGTCCGACGCGGCCGACGACTCTCCCCTGAGCGCGAGAATGTCGTCCATCTCATCGGCTTCGTCTTCCTCCTCTCAATGGTCCTCTTCGTCACCGTCGGCATAGACCTCCCCCGCCTCCTCCAGGGAGACTCCATCCTCCCGTAATCGACCCTACCCACCCTG
This sequence comes from uncultured Dehalococcoidia bacterium, assembly GCA_964405845.1. Lineage (GTDB taxonomy): Bacteria > Chloroflexota > Dehalococcoidia > UBA6926 > UBA6926 > VXMO01. The sequence continues at coordinate 194,988 of CAYOPL010000029.1, forward strand.
AGTAAACCACTCACTGCTCACCCTGAGCCTGTCGAAGGGTGAGCCCAGTTTGTCATTCCCGCGAAAGCGGGGATCTTGATCTCGGAGTGCAGCCAAACACAGTGCGCTTACCCAACCGTCATTCCGGCGAAGACCGGAATCCACCCCGTGGCCTGCAGAGCCTGCCCCGTACTTGATACGGGGGCCACAACGCCCCCACTGTCATTCTGAGCGCAGCGAAGAATCCAAAGACACATCCTATTTCCAAATTGCTAACCGCACAATTGTTCAGTAGGATTGAGTTAGAGAACGGTGGCTCTGCCGACTTACTAGTGATCCGTACGAACTGAAAGAGGAAATGACAGGTGTCAGACAGCAAGACCTTCTCCTTTCCAGGCACCTATCGTGCCAGTTGCGGACATACTCATGACTTCGATACAGGAAGCCCCGTCATTAGATGTCCTGATTGTGCCGACGGCAAGCCCACAACATGGACCTGGATCGCAGGAGACATATCACCCAGTACGACATTGCACCAAATAGGGTTGCCTAGTGGCACATTGACTCTCATTTACACGGGCGTACCGCCGGTCAGCGACGAATCCACGGACGAAATTGACAACGCAATGCGGATGTTCTCGCGAGATTGCCAAATGATGACGACCTGGTTTGTTGGCATCATGGCTAGCCGAAGGGCTATGCGGGAACATCTGGAGCGTCTCTTCAACCAAGGCGAACCTCTTAGAATCGCTACACTACGCCCGGACGGCAGAGAAGCCGCTGTGCTCGCTGAGATGCCTGCGGAAGAGGTTATCGAATCGATCGCCGATGCTGGTGCTTTCGAGCGTCTCTATGCCAACTCATTTGTCGTCTTTACGTATCATCTGTGGGAAGAGACCATTCGACCGAAGATTGCAACTGCCCTGAAAGTGGATCCTGGCCATGTAAGAGTTGACCTGATGGGTGAGTGGCGATTGCTTAGGAATTGGATTATTCATCGCAGTAAGGATGCCGAAGACGACTTCTTTGAAAAAGCTAGCCCCTTGGCTAGTGCTTTAGGTCTTCAACGGGGTAACTTGAGCCTCACAGCTAATAACGTGATGCACTTGGTGCGGCGCCTGAACAATATGCGGATCGAGATAAACCCACTTTCATTGGAGATGGGGCTTGCTTTAGAGCCCACCAGCCCGGAGATGATTGCCAATATTGCGAGGACACTTGAGCCGGGAGAGGGCATTGCGCCCTTTGGGGCACTAATGGCTCCATCGCCTGCAATTATCATCTTTGATGAAGCGTCGGCGATGATCCACGAGAAGGATTGCAGTCAGATAAGAGTCCAACTGCAGTCCTCTACAGATTGGCGGCAACTGAAAGTTTCGGATCGTTGGGTTGCTTCATCAGTGGTTAAGCTCTTGGAACAGGAAGAGGAACTTTGTCGAGAGTGTGGGGCTAATCCCCCATAACCCTCATGCCCTCCCTCCCCCTGATACCCACTCTCAACTAGCCGGCCAATCTACGCCCCTATGGTATGGTGTAAGTAGCTAAGAGACGCCTGAGCACTAGGAGAAAGACCATGCCGGAGCGACGTGTTTCTCGGCAAATCCACGTAGGCAACGTCCCCGTCGGCGGGGATGCCCCCATCGCCGTCCAGTCCATGACCAAGACGGACACGCGCGATGCCGAAGCCACCATCATGCAGATTTATGAGGTTGCCGCCGCCGGGTGTGACATCATCCGCAGCGCCGTCCCCAACATGGACGCCGCAAAGGCCCTCAAGGAGATCTGCAGCCGCGCCCCCATCCCCGTCATCGCGGACATCCACTTCCACCACCTGCTCGCCCTTGAGGCCATCCGCAGCGGCGTCAGCGGCATCCGCCTGAACCCCGGCAATATCCGCGACGCGGACAAGGTCCGTGAAGTCGTCACGCTTGCCAAGGAATACGAGATTCCCATTCGCATCGGCGTCAATTTCGGCTCCCTGCCGCCCATCGGCGGCATCGGCAAGACCGGTGATTTCCACCGCCTCGCCGACGGCGTCAACAAGCTCGCCAAGGCCAGCCAGGAGGGCGAGGGCGACTACACCGTCGTCGACCACATGGTGGCGACCGCCCTCTGGGAGGTTGGAATCCTTGAGGAGATGGACTTCGACCAGATCAAGATTTCCGTCAAGGGATTCGATGTTCCGATGACCATCGAGGCCTACACCCGCGTCGCCGAGCAGGTTGACTATCCCCTGCACCTGGGCATCACGGAGGCGGGCACGCCGTCCAGCGGCTCGATCCGCAGTGCCGTCGGCCTCGGCCACCTCCTCTATGAAGGCATCGGCGACACAATCCGCGTTTCCCTCGCCGGAGACCCCGTGCGAGAGGTCGAGGCCGGGTGGGACATCCTGAAATCGCTCAACATGCGCAACAAGGGCGTCACGCTCATCGCCTGCCCGTCCTGCGGGCGCGCCGACGTTGACATCATCAAGTACTCCGAGATGGTGGACGAGGCGCTCAAGCAGGTGGACAAGCCGGTGCGTGTTGCCGTCATGGGTTGTGAGGTCAACGGCCCCGGCGAGGCCAAGGACGCCGATGTCGGAATCGCCGCAGGCAATGGCCGCGGCATCATCTTCCGCAAGGGCCAGAAGGTTCGCGTCGTCCCCGAGTCCGAGTTCGTCTCCGCCCTCATGGAGGAGATTGAGCAGATCGAACTCGACCCGGAAGCCGCCACCACATAATGTCCCCTCTCCCTGAGGGAGAGGGTTAGGGTGAGGCGCTACCCTTTCGTCATTCCCGCGAAAGCATGCCCTATACTCCGATACGGGGCGGGAATCCAGTACGGCGCACAGCGCCGTCCCACGTCATTCCGAGCGCAGCGAGGAATCTAAAGACTCAACTGTGCCCCCGTTCACCCTGAGCCTGTCGAAGGGTGAACCCACCCTCCCCTAACTAGCGTGCCAGCTACGCGCACTGTATCCTATTCGCAGTTGATACGCGGCAAACTCGCGCGCCCTACGCGTCGCCGCTAAAGGGGATACGGGAGGATGACCCTGTGACAAACGGTTCAAACATGTCCAAGCAAGACTGGCTTGAGAGCGTCTATGGCCCCGCTGTCGCCCGGAACAAGGAGCGGCAGGAGCGATTCGAGACCACTTCTGAGATCGAGATCGAGCCGCTCTACGACGAGAGCGATGTCGCAAGCTCGGAATACGCCGACAAGGTCGGCTATCCTGCCCGATACCCCTTCACACGCGGCGTCCAGCCCACCATGTATCGTGGCCGACTCTGGACCATGCGGCAGTACGCCGGTTTCGCCTCCGCCGAGGAGACGAACCGCCGCTACCAGTACCTGCTTGAGCAGGGGCAGACAGGCCTCTCAATGGCCTTTGATTTGCCGACACAGACTGGCTACGACTCCGATGCGCCGCTCGCCCTCGGTGAGGTTGGCAAAGTCGGCGTCCCCGTTGCTCACGTTGAGGACATGGCCATCGTCTTTGACGGCATCGACCTCGCCAAGGTCTCAACGTCCATGACCATCAACGCCACGGCCAGCATCCTTCTCGCTTACTACATCGCCGTCGCACGACGTGAGGGCGTCCCCACCAAGGAGCTGCGCGGCACAGTCCAGAATGACATCCTCAAGGAGTACATCGCGCGCGGCACCTACATCTATCCCCCTGCCCCGTCCATGCGCCTCATCACGGACCTCTTTGAGTACTGCGCCACGGAGACCCCCGCTTGGAACACCATCTCCATCAGCGGCTACCACATGCGCGAGGCGGGATGCACCGCCGCCCAGGAGATTGCCTTCACCCTCGCCGACGCCATCGCCTACGTCGATGCCGCCATCGAGGCCGGTCTCAAGGTCGATGACTTCGGCCCGCAGCTCTCATTCTTCTTTGTCGCCCAGTCCAACCTCTTGGAAGAGGTCGCCAAGTATCGTGCCGCGCGTCGCCTCTGGGCAAAGATCATGGTTGAGCGGTTCGGCTCTGAGAACCCGCGCTCCCAGATGCTCCGATTCCACACCCAGACCGCCGGCGTCACGCTGACCGCCCAGCAGCCCGACAACAATGTCGTCCGTTCCACGCTACAGGCGCTCGCCGCCGTTCTCGGCGGCACCCAGTCCCTACACGTGAACTCCAAAGACGAGGCCCTTGCCCTGCCCTCCGAGGACGCGGTCACCCTCTCCCTCCGCACTCAGCAGGTGCTCGCCTATGAGTCCGGCGTCACCGACACCGTCGACCCACTCGCGGGCTCCTACTTTGTTGAGGCTATGACCGACAAGCTGGAGGAAGAGGCCCGCGCCTACATCGAGCAGATCGACAAGGCAGGCGGCGCTGTCCGCGCCATCGAGAACGGTTTCCAGCAACAGGAGATCGGCGACGCGTCATACAAGTACCAGACGCAGGTCGAAAGCCGCGAGCGTACCGTCGTCGGCGTCAACTCCTTCACTTCCGGCGACGAAACCCCAATGGAGATTCTCCGCATCAACCCGGAGGAGACCAAACGCCAGGTCGACAGGCTCAATCAGGTGCGCCGCAACCGTGACGGGCACAAGGCGCAGGCCGCTCTTGAGAATCTTGAGAAGGTCGCGAGGAGCAACGAGAACACCATGCCTGCCATCATCGACTGTGTGGAGGCCAGCGCCACCACCGGCGAGATCTGCGACGTCCTACGTGGCGTCTTCGGCATGCATAAGGAGCTCCTCGTCGTCTAATCTTCCCCGTCATTCCCGCGAAAGCGGGAATCCAGAACGAAGCAAATCATCACAAACTAGTACCGCAAGCAAAGGAGACCAATTTTAAAAATGTTCAAGCGAATCGACCACATCGGCGTCGTTGTCAGTGACCTCAAGGCCGCGACAGATGCCTATGAGAACCTGTTCGGCCTGAAGGTCGCTGCCCAGGAGACTATTGAGGAACGCGGCCTCATCGCCGCCCTCGTCCCAACCTCCAACGTCCGGTTTGAGCTGATGCAGCCCATCAACCCCGAGAGCGCCGTCGGCCGCTTCATCGAGCGCCGCGGCGAGGGCATCCAGCACGTCTGCTTTGAGGTCGAGGACATCCGCGCAACCATCGCCACCCTCAAGGAGCGCGAAGTCCAGCTCATCCAGGGCGAGCCCGAGGGCGGATTCGTCGGCGAGGTGGAGTTCATCCACCCCCGCGTCGCCAACAGCGTCCTCACCGAGATCGCCCAGGTCACCCGCCGTACCCCCACGGAGCACGATCTCCGCGTCCATCACATCACAGTCGCCACTGAGGATCGCGATGCCGCCGTTGAGAACTGGTCAAAGAACTTTGATATGAAGGTCAACCGCGTGATGGAGCGGGAGAGCGCCAGCATGGCCACCGGCTGGCTGGACGCGGGCGATGCCGAATTTGAATTCGCTCAGCAGACCAGTGAGGACGGCCCAATCGCGCGCGCCATCGCGTCGCGCGGCCAGGGTGTCTACGGTGTCGTCCTTGAGACCAGCGACGCCGAGGGCCTTGCGGAACACATCAAGTCGCAGGGCGTTCGGATCGTCGAAGAACGAGACGGCGACCGCGTCCTCCGCGTCGTCCACCCCAAAGACTTCTTCGGCACCCTCATCATGCTCTCCCAACGCAACTAGAGGCTCAGTAGACGGAAAGAGGGCCTTCAATCTCAGCAGAATGCCGGTCGTACATCGAGAAGGTCCATACAGGTTTTTCTTCTACATGGGTGACGGAATCGAACCACCGCACATTCACGTGGAACGCGACAACTTTGAAGCAAAGTTTTGGTTGAATCCCGTGGCGCTGGCAGATAGCGGGCGTCTCAGGACTGTAGAGATCAACAGAATCGCGCGTATCATAGAGGAGCGACAAGAACAGTTCTTGGGAGCGTGGAATGACCGATTCAGCAGTTGATGCGGCGGTTGCGAGGGCAACAGCCGTCTCCTTTGTTGAAGACCAACTGACCCTCCGGTTGGTTGATGGCCGCACCTTGTTGGTTCCAATCGCATGGTCTCCCCGCTTGGCGAACGCTACCCCGAAAGAGAGAGATAACTGGCGTCTGATTGCTGATGGCACAGGCATTAGCTGGCCGGACCTCGACGAGGACATCAGCGTTCGACAACTTCTGGAAGGCCGAAAGTCCACCGAAAGCGCGAAATCTCTCAAGAGTTGGCTAGATGCTCGCAGTAGATCGCGCAACAAACAGCTCGGAAAGGCAGTTTAAGAGTAATGACAGACCAAAACGACCTCCTCCTGAAGCGCTTTGACCAGGTCGGACTCCTCGTCCGCGATATCGACGAAGCCGCCCAGAAATTTGAAGACGTGCTCGGCCTCACCGCCACCGTCAAACGCGAGGCGCAGGACGAGGGCTACCGCGCCGCGATAATCCCCCTCCGCGTCGGCCGCGTTCTGCTCCTGCAACCCACAACGGACGATAGCCCGCTGGCCAAGCAGCTTGAAGCTCGCGGCGAGGGCATGCACCACGTCAGTTTCCATGTTGAGGACGTTGAGCAGGCCACCGAAGAGATCAAGGGCCGAGGCGCCGAGTTCATCGTCCATGAGGCCCAACAGGGCATCACCGGCAAGAACACTATCATCAGCCCTGCCAGCACCGGCGGCGTCCCCGTGGAGATCAAGGAAACCACCCTCTTTACCCCCGGCACGTCCCGTGACATCGGTCTCCACCATGTCACCATTCGCACTGAAGATGTCGGAACAGCGGCGGCCACCTGGCAGCACCTGTTCCGTATGCCGCTCAAGCGACGCGCCGTCTCTGAGGGATTCGGCATGGACACCGCATGGCTCGACGCCGGAGACGCCGAGGTTGAATTCGCGCAGGATCTGCGAGAGGACGGCCCCGTCGCCCGCGCCCTCAAGCTCATGGGCGAGGGACTGCACGCAGTCGTCCTTGAGACAGATGACCCTGTGGCTGTCGAGGAGAGAGTTCGTGCGGCAGGCGTGCGCATCATCGTCGACGACGGCGAACCCACCAACGTCCTCCGCGCCGTTCACCCCCTCGATTTTCTCGGTACTCTGGTATTGATATCGCAGCGTGACGCGGCCCATGCGGGCATGAACCGCACCCAGCCCGCCGACGGCGGAGCGCACTAAGGGCGACCTGCCACGCAGCGTCTCACGGAGAGGAGCAAGAAAATGACAACGGAAACACGAACCGCCCCCGCCCGCATCCTGGTCGCCAAGCCCGGCCTTGACGGCCACGACCGCGGTGCAAAGGTCGTCGCCCGCGCGCTGCGCGACGCCGGCTTTGAGGTCATCTACACCGGCATCCGCCAGACGCCCGAGATGATTGTCCAGGCCGCCGTGCAGGAAGACGTCGACGCCATCGGCCTCAGCATCCTCTCCGGCGCGCACCTTGATCTCCTGCCAGCCATCGTGAACGGCCTGCGCGAGAACGGCCTTGATATCCCCGTCTTCTCCGGCGGCATCATCCCCAAGGAAGACTACGAAGCCCTCACCAACATGGGCATCGCGGGCATCTTCGGCCCCGGCACCAGCCTCAAGGAAATCGTCGACTTCACCCGCGAAGTCACCGGCGCCCCCACCCCCACAGAAGACTAACGGCCTACCCTCGTCATTCCCGCGAAAGCGGGAATCCAGTGCGGCGCGCAGCGTCGCCTACCCATGTCTTGCCCGGTGCGAGTATGATTAAATTAATCCGTGATTCATACTGAGGAAATCATGCGTATCTCCGAACGAGGTCAGATTACGATTCCAAAGGCGCTGCGTGAGCGCCTCGGAATGCACCACAACATCGAAGTTGAAATCACTTTGACGGATGAGGGGCTACTCATCAGGAAGCGCGGCGGCGCCATACACCCGGTCGACCAGGTATACGGCATCCTCGGGAAGGACATCTTGGGCGAAGGCGTCACCGTCGATGACTACATTGAAGAGATTCGAGGCAGATGATCACCGCTGTAGACACGAACATTCTCCTGGACGTATTCCTCGCAAGTGATGAGCATGGTCCCCAATCTCGTGAATGGCTCACGGATGCCTATGAGGCGGGCGCAATTATCTTGTGTGACATTGTGTACGCAGAGCTTGTTCCCGCGTTCGCGGATCGCGCATCGTTGGATGCCGCGCTGGAAAGAGTGGGTATCACCCTCTCCCAAATTGACCGTTCTATTTCCTACGAAGCCGGTTTAAGATGGATGCGCTATCGTGCCTCAGGCGGGCCTCGAAACCGGATAATCGCAGACTTCCTTATCGGTGCCCACGCCGCTGCAACGGCTGACCGCTTCCTGACACGCGATAGAGGCTTCTTCTCGAACTACTTCCCGGAAATACTGAGCCCCTCCACGCTCTAGCAACCCTCACCGCTCGTCCTGAGCCTGTCGAAGGATGAGCCCCCACCCTTGTCATTCCGAGCGCAGTCGAGGAATCTAAAATGGTGGTGATAACCATCAACACCCAAATGTGAAATCCAACATGTTAGTGAATGTCAGCGCCCTCATGCAAGAACCCATCGGCGCGCGCCGATCCTACGGCTTCTTTGGCGAAGACGTGGGCAGCGCCGTCGTCAACTGCGAGGCCGAACTCATGCGCACGGACGCCGGAATCCTCGTCTCCGCCGCCTGCGACGCCGAGAATCAGCAGACCTGCTCCCTCTGCCTAAACCCCTACCCTCACAAGCTGCAATTCTCGTTTGAAGAAGAGTTCTTTCCCGTCATCGACATCGCCACCGGCCGTAAGATGCCGGAGCGCGACACATCCGAAGACCTGCAGATCAACGAGCAGCATCACCTTGATGTCGCCGACGCCGTCCGACAGTACCTCATCATGCATGAGCCGCAGAACCCAATCTGCAAGACCGACTGCCTCGGTCTCTGCCCGCAGTGCGGAGCCGACCGCAATACGGTATCCTGCAAGTGTCCGCCCGTACCCGCTCGCAGCGAGTGGGCAAAGCTCCAGGAGCTATGGGCAAAGAAACCTGACGACTAACTTTGATCGAGGAAGGAACACATACGCATGCCTCCATTGCCTAAACGGCGACGCTCTCGCGCCCGACAGAACAAGCGCTTGGCGCACACCGCCCGCTCGCCCATCAGCACCTCCCAGTGCCCTACTTGCGGCAACGCGAGGCTTGCCCATCGCGCCTGCCCATCCTGCGGCACATACAACGGCAGGCAGGTCATCACACCCCGCCGCGCCGCTGAATAACCGGTAAGAACGTACACGCGCAGCCTGCCGTAAAGCGCCCGGGGCAGGCCATCGCACCAAACGGAATGGGCGCAAGCGCGAGGACAAAGACACAGAGGGAGTAGCCGAAAATGACAGTCGCGTATCTCTTCCCAGGCCAGGGTGCCCAGGCAGTGGGCATGGGCAAGGATCTGTACGACGCCGTCCCTGCCGCAAAGGCCATATTTGATGAGGCGGATCAGGCCCTCGGATTCTCACTCTCCCAGCTCTGCTTTGAGGGCCCCATGGAGGACCTCACGCAGACCATCAACACCCAGCCTGCCATCCTCACCGCATCCGTCGCCACCCTTGAAGCCACGCGGGAAATCCTCGCTGACAAGGGACTCACGCCCTCCTACACCGCCGGCCACAGCCTCGGCGAGTATTCATCCCTCGTCGCCGCCGGCTCCATGACCTTCAGCGACGCCGTCAGGCTCGTCCGCGAGCGTGGCCGACTCATGCAGGCTGCGGGTGATGAGCAGGAAGGCACAATGAGCGCCATCATCGGCATGGCAGAGGACGATCTCAAGGCAATCTGCGACGAGACCGGCGTGGACATGGCCAATCTGAATGCCGTGGGGCAGATCGCGATTAGCGGCTCCGTCGCGGGCATCGAGGCGGCGGAGAAACTGGCGGAGGAGCGGGGCGCGCGTCGCGTCATTCGTCTCAACGTCAGCGCCGCATTCCACTCCTCCCTCATGGACCCCGCCGTCCCCGGCATGCGCACCGCCCTTGAAGGCGCATCCATCTCCGCCCCCACCTTCCCCGTCATCGGCAACGTCAACGCGCAGCCGCTTGAGACGGCGGACGAAGTGGTCGATGAGCTTGCCCGCCAGATCCGCAGCTCTGTCCAGTGGTTCCGCACCGTGGAGTATCTCCGTGACAACGGCGTCACCACGTTCATTGAGCTCGGCCCCGGCACCGTTCTCACCGGCCTCGTCAAGCGAGCCTTCGAGGGGGCGGAAACAATCAACGTCAGCAACATGGAGGAGCTTGAGGCCCTCAAAGCCTAAGCATAGAGCCGACCGTGTCTCAAGCTCCCACGGATAGTGCTGCCGTCGATCGATTCGTGGAATCCCGGCGTAGCGCCCGCGCCATCGCGCTCCAGGCCCTCTATGAGTGGGACGCGGTCAAACACCCGCCCGCCGACTCCGTGGGACGAATCGCTGACGATTTCCTTGAGGACGCCGTTCGCGACTCCATCCTGTCGTACGCCGCCGCCCTCGTC
>CAYOPL010000030.1:0-3490 GCA_964405845.1 uncultured Dehalococcoidia bacterium
CTCCTGACGGGTGCCGGACCCCACTTCATAGCGATCTCTGTCCTGGCGCTGAAGGAGGGCGGGCTGTCCATGCTGGCGAGCCTCATCGTCGCGTCGTCGCTAATTCCGTTCGCATTGGCCGCGTGGCTCCCGCTGCTGCGGCGCATCATCACGCCGGTCGTCGCCGGCACGGCGCTCATGCTGATCGCCGTCACGGTCATGTCAATCGCATTCGACAGGTTGAAGGAAGTGCCCGAGGGAGCGCCGCTATCTGCGGGTCTGTCCGTCGCCGCGGTGACGATAGCAGTCGCCACGATGCTGGCCATGCGAGCCACGGGGGTCTGGCGGTTTTGGGCACCGCTCATCGGAATCGCTTCGGGTTGCGCGGCCGCCGCCGTCTTGGGCCTGTACGACGTTCAACCAGTGATCCAAGCACCCTATTTTGCCATGCCGGATATCGCGTCATGGCCGGGACTTGATCTGCGACCAAGTGCGGAGTTTTGGGCGCTCCTGCCGGTGTTCGCGATTGTGAGTCTCGTAACCGCAGTCAAGACCAGTGGCGATGGCGTTGTCATTCAGCAGATTTCGCGGGTCAGGCCGCGGGCGATCGACTTTCGCTTGGTCCAAGGTTCAGTCAATACCAACGGAGTAGGCGCGCTGCTGTCCGGAATTGCAGGGACGCCGCCCACGGTAGTCTATACGCCTTCGTGCGTGTCGCTCATCAACCTCACTGGGGTCGCGGCACGCAGCGTTGGGTACGCTATTGGAATCATCTTATTCGGGCTGGCGTTCTTGCCCAAGGCGGCGACCATCCTGCTGACAATTCCCACGCCTGTCATGGGGGCCTTCCTGTTGATGATAATGGGTCTGCTATTCGTGGAAGGTATGCGGACGGTCTTCCAAGACGGCCTCGATCAGCGCAAGGCCCTAGTGGTAGGAGTAGCCCTCGCGATCGGAGTGAGCATAGAGAATCAGCATATCTTCGCAGACCTGCTGGGCGGGACGTGGGGCGCGTCCCTCGACAACGGCATGACGGTCGGCGTTCTGGCCGCGATTCTACTGACCTCTTTCATGGAGCTGACCAGCCCGCGGCGCAGACGCCTAGTGGCCGAGTTGGACCTTTCCGCTCTGCCCGAGATTGACGCGTTCCTCCACAAACTTGCTTCCAAGATCGGTTGGAACGATGATTCGACGGAGCGGCTGCGCGCCGCCGGCGAGGAGGCGCTGTCGAGTCTGTTACAGCTAGGGGGTACCTACGCGACGGATAATGCGCCGCAGTTGATCCTCGTTGCGCGTCCCGACAACGGGACAGTAGAGATGGAGTTCTTGGCGGTCTTCGAAGAGGAGAATATCGAAGACCAGCTAGCGTACCTAAGCGAACAGGTCGAGGTCCCAGAGGAAAGCGAGGTGTCGTTCCGCCTATTGCGGCATTACGCGTCTTCCGTGCGCCATCGGAAATATCACGGCATAGACATCGTTACAGTGCAAGTCGATGGTTCGCGTTAGCCCTTCAGATCACACCGGCGGAGCGCTGGTCCAAATGTGGCGGTTGATTTGGATGGCCCACACCTAGTTGATGAAACACAGACTACAATTATATTCCTGCTGAAGTTTCCTACATAACCCTACAAAAGGAGGGGCAACATGGCCGGATATGTAATCGTAAATGACGCAATAACGGACGAGGCTGTCTTTGCTGAGTTTCGCGCGCGGATTGCAGCGACCGTTGATGCTCACGGCGGCAGATACTTGGTGCGCGGCGGCGCTACTGAGGTCGTAGATGGCGAATGGACGCCTGACCGCATCGTAATATTGGAATTCGACGACGTGGACCGGGCGCGGGCGTGGCTGAACTCACCGGAGTACGCCGAACTCAGAGAGATCCGCCGCAAATCCGCCAACGCCAGCGTGGTAATCGTCGAGGGCGTGTAACTTCTGCCTCACCCCAGCAGTGAAAAGGGGGTGCTAGATGCCCTCAACCTCGACGCACAGCATTAGTACGCCTTCGCGTCTCCACTTCACGCTGATCGACATGAATGGTGAAATTGGTCGCATCGATGGCGGCCTTGGCTTGTCGCTGCAGCGGCCGGGTGTTGTATTCGACTTCAACCCGCACGAGCGGACAGTCATACGTGGTGGCGATACTGATGATCGACGCGTTGTGATGAGTGAACTCCAAGCAAGTAGCCGGTTGCTCCACATCGAACCAGCGATCAATATCGCAATACGAAAGATGATTCCGCGGCATCAAGGATTGGGTTCGGGTACGCAATTGAGGCTCGCGCTGCTTGCTGCGCTGAATCATCGCTTCAATTTGGGGCTATCGCAATCCGAATTATCCAGAATATCTACCCGTGGGGGCACATCAGGTGTAGGAATCAATGCCTTTTTCCAGGGTGGCCTGCTCCTTGACGGCGGTCACTCTGTTAACTCGCAGAAGAAGTCGTTTGCCCCGTCGCACTATTCGACCGGAGTGCGACAACCGCCACTGCTGTTGCGTTACGAGTTTCCAGCTACGTGGGGAATAGTTGTGTTCACACCTGATAATCTCAGGGGTCTAGCGGGACGACAAGAGCTTGAATTCATGGTGGCTAACACCCCCATACCAATAGACGAGGTTCAGGCCGTATCACACGTGATCCTGATGCGTCTTCTCCCTGCAATTCTGGAGATGGATCTTGTAGCATTTGGCTCGTCAGTGAACGCGCTTCAGCAGACCGGCTGGAAGCGATATCATTGGAGTCGTGCCGATGTTGCGCCGCTCCACTCGGTGCGATCTGCGTTCAACGACACCAATAGCATTGTAGGATGCGGTCTCTCATCGACCGGTGCTACGATCTTCGGTTTCTTCGATGCTACTGAATTCTCGGATGGTGAAGTAAGCGATGCGTTGAACCGTGCTTTGCGGAAGCACAATGCTATTCCCGGCCGCGTCCTATGCACACGTGCTGACAATACTGGCATGAAGATAAGCGCAACGGAAGCAAGCCATCTCCAGCCGAGACGCGCTGCCGATCGCACACCGCGATCCTAGCTACGGTCCCTTGACAACCCGTCCATAAAGCCTTCTTATCCTTCCGATTCTTACAGTAGCACAATAGGAGCACGAATGATGGAACAAGCACTGACTAAGCGCCAGATCGAGACCATCGTCCGAGAGGTCACAGACGAGGAGGTCGCCTTCTACCACGAATACGGCTGGGTTATGATGCCGCGGCTCGTCGCGCCGGAGTTCGCCGCACAACTCCTACGCGTCGGACGGGAGTTCGCCGATCGCAACGCCCAAGAGGTCGGCCCCGGCAGTCCACGCGCCGGCCTAGCGCGGAATCAAGAGACCGAGCCGTTTCGTTCATTCATGTTCAGCGAGCGCATGGCACAAAACGCGACGCGTCTCGTGAACAGGAAGCGGCTCAAGGGCGTGGACGTTCCGCTCCGCTACCGCGTGGATATTCTCCTAAACAAGCCCCCCGGAGCAGCCGGGTCCACCTATCACCAAGATTCGTCCGAGCAC
>CAYOPL010000031.1:0-127332 GCA_964405845.1 uncultured Dehalococcoidia bacterium
CACGGCCATCAGTCGCTCGATGGAGGCAATCTCGTAACGGGCGAGGTCCGGCGCGATTGGGCTGTATGCTCGGTGTTGCATGTGAATCCTCTTATGCGAATCTCCCCGTCCGCTCGCACCACGCCGCATGGGGGCGCGCAGCGGACCAGGGCCGGGCTGAGACGGGCTGGAAGCAAGGCTAGGGTGCAGGGTCTATTAAAGGAGGAGGCGGGCGGGCTAGGGAAGGCGCGGGGTGGAAGGGAGGGGAGAGGCCAAGCCGACTACTCTGCTACGATCCGGTGACGCTGGCCCAATCACGACAGCCCCTCTGCCCGACGGCAGAGTTTACACGTCGGCTCCACATCGTCGTCGGATACCGCTACCTTCGACGGGTCGTAGGTGTGCAGATAGCCCGTCGTCAGCCAGCCCGTGGGGGAGCTGTCGTCCGGGACAATGTCCCATCGGCAACCCGTCTGGTAGACGCCCCGCCGCTGCGAGTAGCCTTTGAGCCTGTGTGTCCTGCGTTGCTTCACTTGCGCCCTCTCCCCCTTGTCGTTACCCAACATCTTTGAGCCAGGGCTACCCACGGACATTGAGCCACCCCTGAACGCCATTGATTTGGACTCTTGCAGGTTCGTGCTGGACGTCGATTGCCTTCCGTAGCCAGGATGGGCCTCCCCAGCCACATTCCTGAAACACCACGCGACTGCATACCCATGGCCTTGAGATGAGGACGCCTTCGCGAGGTTGGGCATCCCGACAAGACCCCAGTCAACGACGCCCGATGGGGGTCGATTTCGCCCCGCATTATACCATGTGGCGCCACATGGTATAATGCGGGGCATGGAGTTCAGGCATGCGGGATTGAGGCGATTGTGGGAACGTGACGATGCCAGCCGCATCAACCCCGACCATCTGGCCCGCATCAACGTCATCCTGGACGATCTGGCCCAAGCGGTCCGACCCGCAGACATGCGCCGACCCAGCTACCGGCTGCATCAACTGCGCGGCAACCGGCGGGGCACCTGGAGCGTCCGAGTCTCCGGCAACTGGCGGGTGACCTTCCGGTTCGTCGAAGGCCGGGCCGTGGACATAGACCTTGAGGACTACCACTAAGTGAAGGAGGACTTGCCAATGAGCGCACAGAACCCCACCCACCCGGCCGCCGGCCTGCGGGACGACCTGGAGGAGGTGGGCTGGACCGTCAACGAGTTTGCCGCCCGCCTGGGGGTCAGCAGGAACACGGCCTCACGGCTGCTGAACGGACGATGCGCCATATCGCCCGAGGTGGCCCTTGCCTTGGAGCGCATCGGCTGGAGCAACGCCGATTTCTGGATGCGCCGTCAGGCCAGCTACGACCTGGCGATGGCCCGCCGCGCGCAGGAAACGGCCCCTGTCGCCGGATAGCCGGGCAGTGCGCCGGTGCACTCGGCTTGTGGGGCTGACCGTCGCGTGGAGTGCCCCAACTGGGGTACACCCATGATGCGTGAGTGACAGGAAGGGGTGCCTCCAGCCACGTTCCTGAACGCCACAAGACTGCCTACCCATGGACTTGAGGAACAACCCGAACGGGCCGGGCCATAGAAGACAGAATGGCGACTCTCGAAGGATGCCCTCATCGCCCTGAGCCGTGGGTGTGCGCAGCATACTAGGGCCGGGTTCGCTCTGTTGCAGACCGTCTGCGGAGGTCATATCCTGACGTAGGGCTTGAAGTTCCCCAGGCCCACAGTCCACGAGTACCGGAGTTTTCCGTTGCTATTGCGTCTTTCAAATGACGAGATTTATGAGTGAGCGATGTACTACATCCTGATTTACGAATATGTGGCGGACGTGCTGGAGCGGCGGCCCGCGCATCGGGATGAGCACCTAAGCCTACTGAGAGACCTTAACGCTCGCGGGATTGTGCCGATCGCCGGGGCGTACGACGATCCGGTCGATGGCGCATCAATCGTGTTCCGCACCGATGATACGTCCGTCATCGATGACTTCGTTTCGAAAGACCCGTACATCAATAACGGCCTTGTGGCCTCATGGCGGATCAGGAAGTGGAACGTGGTTATCGGGGGCGACCCTTCGACAAGCTCAGGGTGAACGGACGGGTTGCTATAGGGTGAACGGACGAGGTTGCTGTTAAGGGGCGTCGTCCCATGACTGGGGCTGGAAGTTAAGCTCACTCGCGATCTGGTTGGGGCCGTAGCCGGGCGGGTTCTCCTTGCGGGTTCGAAGGTCTGCGTAGAGCAGGAATATCATGATTGCCTGAATCGGCCCCGAAATCGCGGGGGAGATGAGGTTTGTATACCAGTTCCCAACTGTGTCGAGTCCTGCTCCGGTCGCAATGAGACCGGGAAATCCGATAGCAAAGACGGCGAGCGTTGTCATGACAACAACGCCGAACGTCCGCCACCAGAAGTTCTCCGTCAGTTCCCAGCTGCGTCTTAGAGCGCCAATACCGATCAGGCCTTCAAATGCAATGACAGGCCAGATGAATGTCCAGCGGACGGCCACATACGCCGTTATGACCACCGCACCTATAAAACCCGTAAAGGAGAGTAATCCGAACAGAGCGGCGACCAGGGCGGTGTCTATAGCAGCGTTTGCAATCAGGAACGGCACAAGGAACAACAGAGCCCAAACGGCAAACACCACTCCCAGCGCCATTAGCGTCGTGATAATCAGGCTGGCAAAACGCTGCAAGGAAAACGTCAAAGCCTCAGAAATCAGGACGCGACCAATCACATAGTGCGCGCCAATGACGAACATGTAGGCGCCCGCGGCCACGGCAGAAACCAGCAGAGCGGCGCTAACGATGAGCGCTGCCTCAAGGAGCGCCAGCGGCAAATCGTCCAGCTGGAGTGCAGCTATCTCCTGGAGCTGCTCATCAGTTGGGGCTTCACCTTCCGCCACACTTGCTCGAATCTCATCGATTGCGGGTTGATTCCCCTCAGGCAAGATCGTGTCGACACCGTACATGACGCCGAACACAATGGCGGCGCTGACTACCGAGATGACAAGCAGGCGCACAATGCGCGCCAGATAGACAGACCAGAGCTCCGCAAAGAGCTCATTCACTCCCCGCTCAGGGAATGCGTCCTCACTCCGCACGTTCACGCCTCCAAAGATCGGTGGAGGCCAGGGCGGCTCGTTCGGTAATCAGCGTCGACGTTCACGCGCCGGCTCGGTTGCGCCTAGCTGCCTCCGCCGGCTGCGCCCATGCCGCCGGAGCCGCGCTGCTGCAGCTCGATGAAGACCATCTTTGTGCCAAGTGGATGCACCCAAGCGACGTTGGAGTTGCCCTCTTCGCGCTGGATGCGGCCACCCTTTTCCTCAATGTTCTTGATGGTCGCCTCAATGTCATCGACCTCAAGGCAAACCATGTACATGCCCTCACCCTTGGGGTTTCGTTCGTTCTTTCGCTCTTCCATCATGCGGGCGAGCGCGGTCTCGGGCCCGGCAGGGGTCATGACCTCAATAACGGGCTGACCATTGTAGCCGAGCATCTGCGCGCGAATGCCAAACTGGTTGCCACGGGCCTGGTTCAGCTCCTCAAGACCAAAGAGGTCTTTCCACAGTTGCACGCCCTCTTCCAGGTCCTCCACCATGACGGCGTTGTAGCGAATATCAGTGATCATCGTCTCCCTCTCCCCGCGCCATTGAGGCGCTTTCCCTGTTCAACTGTAAGGCGAGTGTGGCCAATGGGAACGCGCTGTGTCAACGCGGACAGGGATGGGATGGATTCCGGCCCCGTATCAGAGTACGGGGCATGCTTTCGCCGGAATAAGGGGAAAAGGGAGGGGGACTAGGTATCGAACTTGGGGCGTTCAAGTAACGCGGGGGGCCAGACGGCGCTGTCCACGACGCCGACGAACGGCAGGTTCCGATAGAAACCCTCGTAGTCGAGGCCATAGCCGACAACAAACACGGGGTCGATCGAAAAGCCGACGTAATCGATCTGAACATCCACTTCGCGGTGAGCCGGCTTGTCCAACAGCGTACAGACTTTGACTGAGGCAGGGTTCTCGGCGAGAACCTTATCGACCAGCAATTTGAGCGTGACACCGGTGTCCACGATGTCCTCAACAATGAGAACGTCGCGGCCTCGCAGGCTCTCGCGGAACGGGTTGGGCATCTCAACGGTGTGGCCGCGCTCGTCGATGAAGCGGTCGACGTGAACAAGCTCCACCGGTGCAGGAATGTCCATCTCCCTTACAAGGTCCGCGAGAAAGCAGATGACGCCATTCAACGCGCCGACACAGACGACTTCGCCGTCCGCATACTCGGCGCTCAATTCTGCAGCCAGTTCTTTCACGCGGCGTTGGAGGCGTGTCTTGCTGATGAGGACGCGGTCGACGCCCTTGGCGGCGGGGCCCGCAAGGCCATTATTCCGCCGAGGTTTTGCTGTGTCAGAGGACATGTGAAAAGCATAGCGGACGCAGGGCTGTGGTGGCGAGATAAGGTTGTAGTTTCTTGACCCTGTTCCGCGCGATTCCCATACTCGAAAGTGCAATGGATATTCTTGAGTTGATAGACCGTATCCGACAGAACCACGCGATCGAACACGCCACGATTGCCGTTCTCGGGCGGAAGCATGACCAGGTTGGGCGGCTCGGCGGCAGCGCCAAGCAGGATGGCTTCTTTGTGTATGGCCCCACAACGGCAGATCGCATCGAGGATGCGGCCAAGGAAGCCGTCGAGCGGCTGAGGGCCGGGGAATCCCACCTGGCGATTTCGCCGTTCTGCGGCACGAATTTCCTGCTGGGCGGCATGACGACTGCCCTGCTGACGGGAATGATTCTTGGCACGCGCAACCGCGTCGGGCGGCTGCCGCAGGCGATGGGCCTTTCCGCGCTGGCGCTCATCGGCTCATTTAGAGCGGGCGGGTATGTGCAGCGCAGGTGGACGACGAAGGCAGACATCGGCGGGCTGGAGATCAAGAGCGTCTCACAGGTGAATGGGTCGTATCGCCCCCTGCACCGCGTGTACACATGGCTGCCGGACGTGGTGGACACGCCGCCACCGCAGAACGGGGCAGCCTCGGAAGGTAGCTCGCAGAGCGAGTGAACGGCGCGCTCGATTCAGGGCGTTATCATATTGGGGATGCCGCGACCCAAGCGCGTCCCTGTAGCTCAACCGGATAGAGCAGCGGACTTCTAATCCGCAGGTTGTGGGTTCGAGTCCCACCGGGGACGCCAGAGTTCCACGTTTGATGAGGATTTATGCTACGCGTTTCGACTGATAGAGAGCCGACGCACCCCGGCGAGATGCTATTGCAGGAGTTTTTGAGGCCGATGGCAATGACTCAGCATGATCTGGCTGCATCAATTCGAGTGCCGTATCAACGGGTGAATGAGATTGTGCGGGGCCGTCGTGGAATCACGCCAAGCACTGCCCTGCGTCTTTCCAGGTTCTTTGGCAATACGCCCGGTTTCTGGATGAACTTACAACTGCGTTGGGACTTGTATCATGCTGAACACGCTGAGGCGGAGTCGCTACGGGAGATAAGGCCGCGTGAGGGCGTTGAGGTTTGCTGAACGTATTCCACCAACCGATCACAAGCTGTAGAGGCAGTCCGACAATTGCTGACTGACAAACTGGGGACAACGCAATGCTATATGAGATGAACGATAAGAGTCTGACAGGTATCAGCAGGACGTCATTTCAAGAAGAACGCGTCGCGGAGGCTGATCTCCAAGAGGCCTTGCGAGAGCACCCCGAATTCATTGAACCGGGCCTATTTGTTGTTTCTGATGAGTTCAGCGACTGGTCGGACAGTGGCCGGAGCATCGACCTGCTTTGCGTGGATTCTGATGGCAATGTGGTGGTTGTCGAGCTGAAACGCGCGGGCGGGGCACACATGGAATTGCAGGCAATTCGCTATGCGGCGATACTGGCGCACTCCACCACCCAGCGCATCATCGCGGGACATGCCGGGTATCTGCGCGTCAAGGGGATCAGTGGAGCCGCCGAGGAGCGCATCCGCGACCATCTTGGGCTGACAGCAGACGAAGAATTATCCATCGCGACTGAGCGCCCGCGTATCATCCTCGTCTCGGAGGATTTTAACCGTGAGATCACGACGTCCGTCCTATGGCTGAATGACATGGGGCTTGATATTCGCTGCGTCCGTGCCCGGGCATACCGCCACCAAGGCAAACTTCTCCTAGACATCGACCAAGTCATCCCTTTGCCTGAAGCAGAAGATTATCTCGTTACGGCAAGAAGCCGAGAGCAGGAGACACGGGCAACGGAAGTTAATCAGGCACCGGAGCGGGTACCGGATGCGTCAGAGTTCATGGAATCGATCAGTGAACTCCCCGAAGAGCCACAATCACGATTCGACCAACTCCTAGCCTTTGTGGAGCGACTGGAGAGCAGTGGGTTGGCTCGTTTCGTGAGTTATCGATACAAGCGCGGTGGCGCAGGGTTACAGCTTCTCATGCCGAAACATGGTACCCACCTCTCAATTGTAGGGAGTGACAACGGTCGACCGTTTGTCTATCTTTATAAGCCGTACTTCGATAGGTACGCTCCTGGGCACTCTGAAACTCTATGGGAAAAGTTCGATGTTCAACCACGCGATAAACCAGACGCGTGGCTATATGACACGTTCTCGGAAGATGCCTTTGATGCTCTTTTGGATGCGTACCGCGCGGCGAATATGGCCTAACTGGTCCGCTTCACTCCTCCACGGCTATCACGCCCTCCGTCCGGAGCCGTTCCACCTGGTCCGTAGTGTAGCCGGTTAGGCCTTGCAGCACGGTCTCGTTGTGTTCTCCGAGGTCTGGGGCGGGGCCGAGGTCAGCGACGGGGGTGCGGGAGAAGCGCATGGGTGAGTTGACGACGGGGATGTTTCCGACTCTCTTGTGAGGGACATTGACCATCGCGCCGCGCTCCTGTATCTGCGGATCGGCCAGCACCTGGTCGATGCGATTGACGGGACCGCTGGCAATACCGAGCCGACCAAATTCACGCAGCCATTGTTCGGCAGGTTTCTTGAGAAACGCCTCCTCCAACTCAGGGAGCAGTTCGTCGTAGTTCAGCGTGCGGTGGTAACCATCGACATAGCGGACATCATCGATCAGGTCAACGCGGTCGATGGCGGCACAGAACAGCGGCCACTGGTCGTTCACCCCGCCAACGATCGCCACGACGATCCAGTCGTCCGCCGTCTTGAAAGCCTGGAACGGGGTGAACGATGGATGGCGCGTGCCGATGGGGCCGGGAACGTGTCCGGTCGAGACATACCGGCCGACGGCCGCCTCAAGGATGGCAAGTTGGCACTCCAGCATGGAGACATCGATGTACTGCCCCTGCCCGCTCCGCTCCCGTTCCTGCACGGCGGCAAGGATGGCGCTTGTCGCAAACAGACCGGCGATCATATCGCCAAGCGAACTGCCAGGACGGACGGGGCCGCCGTTGGGCTCGCCGGTGATGCTCATGATGCCGCCCATAGCCTGCACGATGATGTCCAACGCCGGACGCTGGGCGTATGGGCCGGTCTGCCCGAAACCTGAGATGGAGCAGTAGACGAGGCGGGGATTCACCGCTTGGAGATCCTCGTAGGAGAGGCCGAAATTGGTCATCGTGCCGGGGACAAAGTTCTCCACGAGCACGTCACATTCAGCGGCAATGTCCTTGAGTGCCTGTTGGCCATCAGGGTGGGCGAGATTGATGGAGACGCTCTGCTTGCCGCGATTGACGCTGACGAAGTAGTAGCTCTCTCCTTCGAAGAACGGGCCTGTGCCGCGGGATAGGTCTCCGCCCTCAGGACGTTCGACCTTTATGACCTCCGCGCCCATGTCGGATAGAATCATGGTTGCGAACGGGCCCGCGAGGATGCGGGTTAAATCGACAATTCGGAGACCGTCAAGTGGTCCACTCATACGTTTATGCCTTCCATCGTTAGAGTCGCGCGCCACAGCGCGCCGGGTTTCATTGTAGACATGGGGCGCGGGCCGACGCGCGGCAGCCACTGCGGCGCGGAGCGGCCATGATTCCTCTTTCGGACAGCGCTGGTGAGCGACATGGCACAGCGTGGCTAACCATCACGCTGATCATCATCAATGCGCTCGCGTTCCTGTATACGATCATCCTCGATCCGGAACAACGGGCGATATTCCACTTCCGATTCGGCGTGGTGCCCTATGAATTCACGCACGGAGAACTGTTTAGCCAGATAATGTCGCTGCCTGAATACGCGGCCATTGCGCCCCTCGTTCCGTCGTGGATGACGCTGTTCACGTCGATGTTCCTGCATGGGGGATGGGCGCACATCCTGGGGAACATGGTGTTCCTGTGGGTGTTCGGGGACAACCTTGAGCACCACTTCGGGCGGCTCGGCTTTCTCGCGTTCTACCTCGCAACCGGAGTCCTCGCCTCCGTCACACACATCCTGTTCAACTGGGACAGTACGATACCCGCCATTGGAGCCAGCGGTGCAATAGCCGGTGTGCTGGGCGCGTACCTGCTGCTGTTCCCGCGCCGCAAGGTTCGGACGCTGTTCATGATGGGACTCATCACGGTGATGGAGATACCGGCGGTCTGGCTACTTGTCATGTGGATTTTTATCCAATTTTTCCAGGGCGTCGGCGGGCTTGTCGTGGCCGGTGGCGGGGGCGGTGTGGCGTACTGGGCGCACGTCGGAGGATTCGTCGCCGGCGCGGGAATCGTCGCAGGATGGCGCATCCTGAGGCGGGAAAAGGTGTGGCAGCCGAACAGGTATGAGACATCTCGACGGACCCTGTATCGGTACGATGATGACGATGACGACTACTATGAGCCGCCGATGCCGCCGCGCTACCCACCACGTTGGCGGCGCTAGGGTCTCGGGGGATGAGGCACACCGATGAACGAGTATGAGCCGCAGGATCTCATCGGGCTCGCAGGGATGGTCTTCTATGGGCATCATGGCGCGACCGTAGAGGAGCAGGCGATAGGACAGCGGTTTGTCGTTGATCTTGAGATGACTATGGACCTCTCCGTCGCGGGACATTCCGACGATCTGGCTGATACGGCTGACTACGGACGAGCGTTTGAGATTGTACAGGGAGTGGTGGAGGGACCGCCGCACGCGTTGTTGGAGAGCCTCGCGGAGGAATCAGCCCAGCGGCTTCTTGACGAACTTCCTGTTGAGGCAGTGCGTATCCGTGTTAGTAAGCCGTCCGTGCCCATCAGGGGAACGCTGGACAGCGCCTGGGTGGAGATGACTCGACGGCGGTGAGAGGGAGCAGATTGCCATGACCTTGCCCGAAACGTTAGACACGGAGAGGCTGGCAGAGCGGGTTGCCGCTGGCGACATGGCGGGAGTGGCAGCAGAACTCCGTGAGCAGCTGCCTGCAGATGCAGCCGATGTCATCAATCAGTTGCCCGACCATACAAAGGCTGATGTCCTTTCCCATCTCTCTGCACGAGATGTCAGCGCAATGCTGGAGTATTTGGTCAGGCATGGTGAGCGGGCGATCATGCCCCTTGCCCGCCTCCCGGGCGAAAGCCTGACCGCGATATTCAGTCGAACTCCGCTCGGCACTGCGGCGCGGGTGCTGCGTGAAATGCCGGGAGGAATACGCTCCGAGATCGTTGGAACTCTTTCCGAGCAAGATTTTCTACGAAATCTCCTCGAACAAGAAGAAGAAACGGCGGGCGCGCTCGTCACAACGGAGTTCCTCGCCCTGCGGGAGCGCATGACTGTTATGCAGGCGCAGGCGGCCATACGCAACGCTGAGGCGCTTACACGCCGCCTTTCCCGCGTGTTTGTGGTGGATGAAGAGGGTAGGCTCTCCGGCAGCGTCAGTTTTCGCCAGTTGTTGCTCGCCCCGCAGGGCGCCGCGTTGTCCCGCATCATGGATCGCGATCCGATATCGGTACCGGCCGGCACGGATCAGGAAGAGTGCGCGCGGATCATGGACAGGTATCGGCTGGATACGCTGCCGACCGTGGATGAGGACGGCCGCTTGCTGGGATTCATCGATCTGCCGGAGATGATGCATGTTGCCGAGGGCGAGGCGACCGAGGACATGTACATGATCGTCGGCCTCAACGCTGAGGAATCCGTCCAGACCGGCATCGCCCGATCGATGCGGCTTCGGATGCCGTGGTTGTTTGTGAATTTAATCACGGCGTTTGCGGCGGCAGCCGTCGTTGGGATGTTTGAGTCGACGATTGCCAGAGCGGCCGTTCTGGCGGCGTTCCTGCCCATTGTGGGCGGACAGGGCGGCAACGCGATTATTCAGACGGTGACGATTGCCGTTCGAAGCATCGCGTTGGGCGAGTTGACGCTACGCAATGCCCGACAGGTATTGGGCAAGGAGATAATACTCGGATTGGCGCATGGGGCAGCAATGGGACTCGTCGCCGCAGGAGCTGCATTCTTGTGGTCACAGGAACTGGTGCTATCGATAGCCCTAGGCATCGCAATGGTCGTCAACATGCTGGTGGCCGGAGCAGCGGGTGTACTGATCCCGCTAATCCTGCGGCGATTCGGCGTCGATCCGGCGCTGGCCGCCGGGATATTCGGGACGACGGTGACGGACGTCGTAGGGTTTGGGGTGTTGTTGGCGCTGGCGGCGTTGGCGATCAGCGTGTTGGGTTTGTAGAGGCGGCTAGAAGTCGTAGCGCTCCACTTTCCACGGGTCGCCGTTGAGGTTATAGCCGTGGAGTTCCCAGAAACCGCGCTTGTTCTCCGGCATGAGCTCCAGCGCCTTGATCCACTTGGCGCTCTTGTATGCGTAGCGGTCAGGCACGATAAGGCGGGCGGGGCCGCCGTGTTCCGGCTCCAACGGCGCGCCGTCGTGGCGGTGGGCAATCAGGACATCGGGATTGAGCAGCGCCGACAGTGGAATGTTCGTTGTGTAGCCGCCATAGCAGTGGGCCATGACGTGCGTGGCGGTTGGGCGGATACGGGCCTCGTCGAATAGATCGCGGACAAAGACACCTTCCCATTCATTGTCGAGTCGTGACCATCCCGTAACGCAGTGAAAGTCCGCGGTGACGGCATCGTTCGCGCGAGCGAGAAATTGCTCCCACGTGAAGCGAACCGGGTTGTCGACATGGCCGATGACCTCAAACGTCCACGTTGCGAGGTCAATCTGTGGGATTTGCCCATAAGAGAGGACGGGAAACTTCTTCGTGACGGTCTGGCCGGGCGGAACGCGGTCCTTGTCCACTGCCGTTGCACCGCCGAAAATCCGCTGTGCCTTGTCGAGAATGCTCATACGGCTATTCTACATAGAGGGAGGGAGGGGATGATGACTAACGAGGACTATGCCCATCCGGAATACCTGGTGGAGGCGGATTGGCTGGCAGAGCACTTGAACGATGGCAACCTCGTCGTCGTGGACTGCGACGTGGACGCGGGCTACAACAGGGGCCATATCCCGGGCGCGGTCCTGATTCCGGACAACTTCGTAAAAGACCCCGACACAAATCGCACGCTGATGATGACGCCTTCACAATTCAAGGAGATGTGCGAGGGGCTGGGAATCGGCGATGACACAACAGTCATCTCTTACGACAACGCACAGAGTGTGACGGCGGCGCGGCTGTGGTGGGTGCTCAACACATACGGACACCAGAACGCACGGGTACTGAATGGCGGCTGGCGCGGTTGGGTCACAGGCCGCCACCCGATCAATTTCCAGCGACCAGCGCGGACGGAGGGCGTGACGTTCACCCCCAACCTTGACGATTCAATGCTTGTGAAAGTGGACGAGTTGAAAGAGGCATGCACGCTGGCGGACTCCGTCGTCTGGGATGTCCGCACCGATGGTGAATGGGACGGCTCCAACAACCGCGCCAACGCGCGAGCCGGGCATATTCCCGGGGCCGTTCACCTTGAATGGCTCAACCTGATGGACCGCGAAACGCATCGGTTCAAGTCGGCGTCCGAGATACGGCGACTGCTCTCTGAGCACGGCATCACACCGGATAAGAACGTCTACACGTATTGACAGGGTGGCATCCGTGCGGCGCACGGAGTATTCGTTATGCGGCTGGTTGGCTACGAAAGCACGCGGAACTATGACGGGTCCATGCGGGAATGGGCGAACCGGGATGATACACCGCTTGAGGTGTAACGACTAGCGGCTAACTACCGGTGGACCCGTGTCCGCCACCGCCCCGCTCGGTCTCGCCAAGGCTTTCCGCGATTTCCAGTGAAACATCGGCGCGGATTCCGACGACCATTTGCGCGATCCTGTCGCCGCTGCGGACGGCATATGGCGGCCGGTTCCCCACAGTGTACAAAGTGACGAAGACCTCTCCCCGGTAGTCGCTGTCGATGGTCCCGACAGTGCCCATCACCCCCCTACTGCTGAGGCCGGAGCGCGGGCGAACCTGGACATCAAGAGTGGTTGGGAACTCGAGAGCGATGCCGGTTGGAATCAGCACCGGATCAGGGCCAACGGTGATCTTTTCTTCTCCATCCCGGAGGCAGGCATAGATGTCAAAGCCCGTCGAGCCGGGTGTGGCGCGGAACGGCAGTTTGGCTCCTTCGCGAAGCAGGGCGACACGAATGACTGTATTTGAATCACGTTGCACCTACCCACAATAACGGAACGGGGCGCGGTGGGCCGGGCGGCCCTCCACGCCCCGTGAGCTTCTAGGTATCAGAATCTAGCGGGTGCGCCGACTCAGCGTGCCACGCGCCAACATGACGCCGGTACCGGCCAGGGCGAATCCAAGCATGGCGATGAACAGCAGCGTCATGGAGCTCAGCGAAACGTCGCCACCCTGGATGGGAGGAGGCGGTTCTTCTCTGAACAGCGCGAACTGACCGGCTCGGGCAACCTTGGCCGTGACGACCATATCGAATGGGTTAGTGGATGTTTCGACAGTCAACCACATATTCCTGCCGGCATCCCAGGCGCGTACGACGAACGCATCCGGGTCATTGTCTGCCTCTTCCCATTCGGCATCCGTCAGATCCAGATTGAGCATCATGGTGGGGTTGAAGCGGGCTGTTCCACTCGCATCCTCGCCGTCAATAGTGACGGAAACGGTAACAGCACGGCGCAAGTATTCTGCGGTGCTGCCGCTCGGCTTACTCGGATTTGGAGCAATCAGCGTGGGCATCGTCTGGCTTTCTTCGAGTTGCAGCGGCTCAATGGTAATAGAGGCCGACGGCATCTCGTTGCCATCCACTTGCAGCGCCCGAGGCTGAACCATAAGGGATCCTGCCACATCAAAGCCGGGGAAGAATGAACCCGGGATGTCCAGGGTGACCCCTGAATCATACTCAAAGGTGGCGGTGACGCTGTCCTCTTCCTCTGCCGGGGTTTCTTGCGCCAGGGCGACGGTAATGGAGGCAAACAGCAGTCCACCAACGATTCCCAGCACGCCGAGCAACTTCAGGCGTCTGCTTACGCCCGCATGCGTCCATGGCATGACACACTACTCCTCTTTGGGCCGTAGCCCACTTTCTCAACTGCTCCCGTATCCCGCGCCTTGACCCTCGAAGGGTCACCATGTCCAAATCAAAATTAGAAATTTGTTTTGAACCAGTTTTGGATTATAAGCCTGTTTAGGCTATTGGTCAATCGGTCAGACGTTCAGATTGAGGGCAATGCGCGACCGGTCTGGGAGTGCATTACCCGGACACGGCGCGGGAGATCGAATCGGGTGGCCGGGTCGGCCTGCCATCCCTGAACTCGACTCTGTCGGGCCAGAGTGGGAAGGACATCAGTCACCCAATCCGCGTTAACTCCTGCCTCTTGCAGAAGTTCAACTGCCTCCGGTTCGACGATGTAGATACCAACTCCATAAAGGATGTCTGCGTGTTCCGGGAATGGCGGTTCAACCAGTATTTCCTGCACGAGATGGGAGGATGGATTCGTCCGGACACGGGGCAATCCTGCTGTTTCCCTTATCTCGCCTGCCAGGCACATTGTGACGTCTGTGTCCGCAGAGCGGTGCGCATTGTACATGGCAGTGAGTTGGGAGTCTGTGACGAGAGCGCCGTCAATCACGAGTGTCGATTCAGTTATTTGCTGGCGGACAGCCATAAGCGCGCCGCCTGAGCCCGGCGCACCGTCCTGGCGGATGTGTGTCGCCCTGACTCTCCACCGGCTCCCGTCGCCGAAATAGTGAACAACCATGCCGGGCAGGGCACGTGAGACAAGCCAGACATCCGTTATTCCTTGTCCTGCGAGATGTCGGAGAAGAACGTCGGTGGCGGGAACGCCTTCAACATCTCTAAATGCCGGGTGGAGGCCTGCAGCAGGCAGGACCGCGCGCGGGTCAAAGCCGTCGATCAGGACGACGGCCCGGGTGAGCTTTTCAGGACGAGTCATGCGCCCAGTTTCTCATTCTCGCCCGCGCGTGGGAAATGAAAGGGGGCGTCCCATGGGACGCCCCCTTTGCGTACTGTTTCGTCCGCGGCAGTCTAGTCCGGCACGAGGATGACCTTGCCGGCGACCTCTTCAGTCTCAAGCAATGTCTGTCCCTGCCCAGCATCCTTCATCGGCAGGACACGGTCGATGACCGGCTTGATGTGACCCGCCTGCACCTGGTCCAGCGCATCCTGCAACTGGTGGACCGTGCCCAGGGTGGAACCAACCAGCTTGACCTGTCGGAAGAAGATGTGGCGGAGGTCAATGTTGGCATCGTACCCGCTGGTTGCGCCGCTTGTAACGACGGTGCCGCCCCAGCTGGCAAGTTGAATACTCAGACCCATGGTTGCCTGACCGGGGTGTTCGAATACAACCTGTGCGCCGCGCCGCCCTACGATGTTGCGCATCTCTTGCCGGACATCCTGCGTCTTGCGATTGATCAGGTGCTCCGCGCCGAGCTCCTTGCACAGTTCCAGCTTCTCGTCGCTGGAGGCAACGGCGATTGGGTGCGCCTGGAACAGCCTGGCAATCTGGATGGCCATGACGCCAAGACCGCCCGCCGCGCCCCAAATCAGGACATGGTCGCCGGGCTTAATCGGAGCCTTTTCAACCAGCTTGCGCCAAGTGGTCACGAGGACAAGCGGGAACGAGGCGGCCTCTTCATGAGTGAGGTTGGTGGGCTTGGGAACAGCGTTCTCCGCCGGCACCCTCACATACTGACCATGCGCGCCGTCAAGCGCGGGCCAGTCATAACCCCAGATGTTGCATTCTTGTCCCGTGCGGTTGTTGAAAGCCGGGCGCCCGCAGTGCACGACAACTTCGTCTCCGATGGAATGAGTCGTGACCTCACTGCCCTTGTCGACGACCACGCCGGATGCGTCGCTGCCGGAGATATGGGGCAATTCCACTTCCATCGGCGCGCCGCGACGTCCCCAAACATCGTTGTAATTGATAGCCGTGGCCTTGACCTCGATGACGACATCATTGGGTCCAGCCTTGGGGTCATCAATGTCCTTCCATTTCAGGACCTCCGGACCCCCGTACTCCTCGAAGACGAGTGCCTTCATGCCAATTTCCCTCCCTTACCGTCCGTGCGACGCACGACGCATATCAGTGTCTCTACAGGGGCGCGCGAAATGAGTTGACCTTCACCTACCCCACCTACCGGACAATGGCCGCGACGCGGCGCATTGCTCGTTGGCACAATGTAGCACAGGGCAGGGCTAAGCGTCATATAGATGCTAGTAGGGGCGGGTCATGACCCGCCCCTACACTCCTCAGCGTGGAGGTAAAACTACGGGGCGCGGCTGGGGCGGGCCATCTGCTCTGCCGCGATGGCTTGATCCTCGTCCGTGAACGCCTCGTTCATGTACTGGAACCCGGCGCGCATCCCCTGCTCGGCCGTGACGCGGTCCACGTCCTGCAGGCCCTTCGGCAGGTCTTCCGGCGAGGCCGCGTAGGACACATACATGAGGTTCTCGGCGTACTCATACGCCTGGAACATGCCCTGCGACTCGTAGTAGTAGTTGATGGCGCGCTTGTTGAGTTCCGTAGACGCAGGCGGCAGCTTCGAAATGGTGTTGGCGAGCGTCCAGACGTGATCGTCCAGTTCGTCACGATCAACGACCTCGCTGACCAGGCCAACACGCAGCGCTTCCTGCGCGTCCATCATGTTGCCGGTGAAGGCAAGCTGCTTCATCTTCTTCATGCCGACCAGTTCCGGCCAGATCATGTAGGTCGCGACGCTGGCGTAGCGCGCGGGCGGGTAGCCGAACAGCGCGTCATCCGAGGCGACGGTGATGTCGCAGTGGCAGGCCAACTGGCCGCCACCAGCGAGGCTGAACGAATGGCACTGGGCGATGACCGGCTTGCGGTTGCCCCAGATCCAGCGTCGATACATGGTGGTGGGGTGGTCGCTGGTAATCATGGTCAGGGCGTCGCGCGGCAGGTTGCCCTCAGACTGGACGTTCATGTCGTAGCCTGCGGAGAATGCCCGACCCGCGCCCTTAATGACGATGCATCGGACGGTCTCGTCCTTGTCCGCCTCTTCGAGAGCGTTGCCGAGGTCTGCAAGCAGCGCGCGACTCAGCGCGTTGAGCCTCTCGGGGCGGTTCAGCGTGATGTAAGCGACGTTGCCGCCGGCTGCCTCACGCAGTTCATAGATGATGTTCTCGTAGTCCGTCATGTTTACCCTCCTATCCCCTCAGTCATCTCCAATACTCTCACGTTCAATCATCGTCTGTCAGCGCGGCGCGGTGCCCGCAATGAATCTTCGATGCCAGTCGTGGATGATGCCGCGATCCCGGTCAAAGGCCAGATCGGGCAGCTCATCAGCAGGGAAATACTCAACCGCCAGGCTCTCGTCGCCGGGGCGCGGCTCTCCCTCCACGATGTGGCCGCGATAGACAACGAGGATTACACGGTTACCGGTCTCTGAATGGAGACCAAGCAGGCCGTCCAATTCGACTGTGACGCCGACCTCTTCCTGCGTCTCACGGATGGCGGCGTCTTCCACCTTTTCTCCGGCATCGACATAACCCGACGGGTAGGACCATAAGTCCTTGCGGGGATGGTGGGCGCGCTGCATGAGGAGCACGCGTCCCTGCTCATCACCGATTAGGACGCCGACAGCCACCTTGGGGTCCGTGTAGTGGACATAGCCGCAGTCCTCACAGGCGAGGCGCATTGAGCCGTCAATCTCGCGCTCGGCAAGTTCCCGACCACAGTTCAAGCAGAACTTTGCCTGACCATGCCCGTGCATGATGGGCGGGTGACCGCCTTCGTGGTTATCCGCCATCCATCGGCCTCACAATAGGGCTAACGGGTCTCGCAATTAACCTAGCCTAGCGGAACGGGCCGTCGCGCGCCTCAAGGAAGGCTCTCATGCCCTGCTCCATGCGCACCTTGCCGAGATATTCTCGCTCAGGTACGTCCGGAACCAAGCCTTCAATCATGCGGATCATGAGATGGTCTCTTTGAGCCTTCTCGAAGCCCTGGGCATTGTAGACGGCCGTGACGGAGCGCTTCATCATCTGGAGCGCGAACGGTGGCACCTGCGCGATGCGGCGGGCCATTGCCATCGCCTCATTGAGCGCCTCGCCGGCAGGGACAACCTTGTTGACCATGTCCCACTTGTCGGCGGTTTCGGCATCGATGAAATCGCCGGTGTAGTAGAACTCTCGCAGGTGTCGGTTGGCCGTGATGAAAGGCATCATGACGTGCGGGGAGTGCGCGACGTGGCGAATCTCCGGCTCGCCGAACTGTGCACGCTCGGAAGCAACGATAAGGTCGCAGCTCATGGCAAGCACGTTGCCCGCTGCTGCTGCAGGGCCATCGACCGCAGCGATCCACGGCACACGCGAGTACCAGGGGCGGACGACCAATTCGGCCTGCCAGTGCGTGCGCGCCCAGCGTTCTGTTGCGCTGTAGGTCGGCCTTTCCTGGTTCGGGGTGAGGTCATAGCCAGCACAGAATGCCGGGCCTGCGCCGGTGATGACCACGATGCGGACGTTGTCATCGGTCTCAACGGCATTGAAAACGTCTTCGAGTTCGTGGAGCAGCTCCGGATTGAGCGCGTTGCGGCGCTCGGGTCGATTTAGAGTGACTTGTGCGACACCATCGTCGCCAACTTCATAGATAAGGGTCTCGAAATCAGGCATGTGGAATTCTCCTCCCCCCAGAATGAACGTGGCGGCCGTCCTCAGCCGCCCATTGAGTATACGTCAGGATGGGACGGGCAAGGCAACGACGTGAAGGAGGAGGCTCTACACGTATTCTTTGACGCGTTCGGCAAGGCGTTTGGTCATGCCGGGGGCGGCAGAGAGGTCATCGATCGTGGCCTCACGGATGGCGTCGAGGCTGCCGAAGTGACGCATGAGCATGCGCTTGCGGCGCGGGCCGATGCCGGGCACGGCGTCCAACATCGATTCCATGCCCTTCTTCTGACGGACACCGCGATGGAACGTGATCGCGAATCGGTGCGCCTCATCGCGAGCGCGTTGGACAAGATAGAGGGCAGGCGACGTGCGCGGCAGCATGATTGACTCCGCCATCTCCGGCAGGAAGACCTCTTCTTCCTGTTTGGCCAATGACGCGAGGGGAATCTGGTGCAGGCCGAGTTCGACCCGCATCACCTCAGCAACGGCGTTCAACTGCCCTTTTCCGCCGTCGATGAGAACAAGGTCGGGCAGCGTCATGAACGATCCGTCTGCCGTCTCCTTCTTCGTGCCGCTGCGATCGTCCTTGTTGCGAGACGGGGCCGACTTGAATTGGGCGATTACTTCTTCAGCGTCCTCAGCCGTCGATGCAAGCCCACGCGCGGCGCTGCCGAGCGCGCCGGAGCGTTGGAACCGGCGACGGATGACCTCTTGCAGCGACGCGAAATCGTTCGCGCCTTCTACCGTCTTGATTCTGAAACGACGGTAGTGGTCCTTGAGGGGCTGCCCGTCCTGAAACACAACCATGGAGGCAACGGAGTTCGTACCCTGCGTGTTCGAGATGTCATAGCACTCGATTCGGCGCGGGAGTTCAGGAAGGTTGAGCTGCTCCTTGAGTTCCGCCAACGCCGTCTCCGTGGCAGCCTCATCCGCGAGCACCTTGATACGGAGGGCTTCAAGGCCCTGCAGAGCGTTTTCTGCGACGAGTTCCAGCAGCTTCTTGCGCTCGCCGCGCTGCGGAACGATGAGCCGCACTTTGCGGCCCTCTCGTCGTTCCTCAAGCCATTCCGTGATGGCAGGGCCATCGGCGACGGGTGACTGCGTCAGGATACGCGGCGGCACAACGGGGCTGTTCACATAGAACTGCTTGATGAAACCGGCCAGCACTTCACCGTCCGTTTCGCCGAGCGTGCCGTCCAGGAGGAAGTTGTCGCGTTCCAGCAGTCTGCCGCCGCGGACGAAGAACACTTCCGCCCATGCTTCGTTGCCGGCGCGGGCGATGGCGATGATGTCCTCATCGACGGCATGAGTTGAGACGGCCTTCTGCTCGGCGGAGACGCGATTGATGGCATTGAGTTGGTCGCGGAAGAACGCTGCGCGTTCATATTCGAGGCTGTCGGACGCGTCCATCATCTTGCGCTTGATGTCACGGGCGATGACGGCTTGCTTGCCCTCAAGAAACGCGGAGACCTGCCCGATGACCTCGCGATAATCCTCGTTGGACACCGCGCCGATGCAGGGACCGAGACAGCGCTTGATGTGGTAATCAAGGCACGGGCGCGGGTCTGTGCCGGTGATCTCCTTGGTGCAGGAACGGTAGGGGAACAGCTTGTTGAGCAGGTCCAGGGTCTTGCGGACACTGGACGCGCTGGCATACGGACCGAAATAGCGGGCGCCGTCGTCCTGCATCCGCCGCGTGATGTACACACGCGGCCATTCTTCACGCACGTCAATCTTGAGATAGGGATAGGTCTTGTCGTCTTTGAGGCGGACGTTGAACCGCGGCTTGTGGCGCTTGATCAACGTGTTCTCAAGGATCAGAGCCTCCGCCTCAGTCGTCGTGACGATGCAGTCGATGTCAGAGGCGCGCTGGGCAATCTGGAACGCCTTGGTTCCCGGCGTCAGGGCGTCCGAGCCGAAATAGGAGCGAACACGATTACGGAGGACGGCGGCCTTGCCGACGTAGATCGGTTTGCCGCGCGCGTCACGAAAGATGTAGACGCCGGGCTGTGTGGGCAGGCCGCGAGCGACCTTACCGAGATCAATGCTCATCGTGCGCTCATTCTATCGCGCCGCAGAACGCGTGGGGGTTCTTCGCTGCGCTCAGAATGACAGAAAGGCGTCTCAACGCGACGAATCGGCTTTAGAGGAAGACAGCGGCAGCGACAAGGGCGGCAGCAGTGACAACTGCGGCAAGACCGATGGAGCGGAGGTCTCCGACGGAATCACGCCGAACTCGCTCTTCACGCTGCGCCTCAAGCGCGCGTGCGGATGATGTCGCTCCGCGGCGGAGCGCGCCAACGCCTCTACCCCGTGTCCGTACACCGCTTTGCGCGGCTACCGGCGCTTGCGCCAGTGTGGCTGCGGCAGGCTCAGGCACTGTCGTTGGGGTATCTTCAGGTGCTGCAGGTGGAGTGCCGACACGAGCGGCCCTCACGATGCGTCCCGGTGAGACGGGCGGGGCCGGACGAGGTCGCCGCTCAGTGGCTGAGCCGCGTCGCTTTCGGTCACGTCTACTTGGTTTCCCTGGCATTACTTTCGTCTCTCCAATCCCGCGCCGTTCGTTTGAGGTTCCATCTTAAGTTTCATCGCAAAGGAGCTGTTCGTCCAGCGCGCGTGCTCCCGTTGCGACCATCTGCGCGTAGTGCTTGATATCAAGTCGATCGACGCGGAGCACCATGTCGAACCAGCTTGGGTCGAATGGATCGACACCGAAGAATTTTCTCAGGAAGGCCTGCCGGTGATGTTCCTGATCATCGACCTCTTTGCGCGCCTCGTCCGTTGACAAGCTATTACGGTTGGCCCAGCGTTCAATCCGCGCGTCACGGGGCGCGAGCGCGAGAACGTTAAAGACACGGGGGTTGTTTCGGAGGATATACGTCGCTCCCCTACCGATAATGACCACTCGGGGTAGGCGGGCAAGCTCCT
Source organism: uncultured Dehalococcoidia bacterium (assembly GCA_964405845.1). Taxonomy (GTDB): domain Bacteria; phylum Chloroflexota; class Dehalococcoidia; order UBA6926; family UBA6926; genus VXMO01. The sequence continues at coordinate 20,885 of CAYOPL010000031.1, forward strand.
GGATAATCTCCGTCGTCACTTCAAGGAAGCGCTGATCATCGAGTGTCTGCTCGTCATTGCGCGGCTCTGCGGCAGCCTGCTCATAGGTGCGCGAGAGGAGCGGCTCTCCGCTCATATACGGATCGGCGGTATAACTCGCCGCGGATCGCTGAATGAATGTCTGGAAGACGCGAGCGATGCGATCTGTCAGGCTATCGACGCGCATGTCACGCGCATCCCATTCTTCAATGCTCATACCGGTACGATTCGCGGCCTCGGTGAGTAGGAAGTTATTGACGAATTCAGCTTCGAGTTCTTTGGCCACTTCCTGGCCAATATCCTGACCGCCGCTGCCAATCTGTCCCGCAATCGCTACAACAGCCATGACGCCCCCCGTACCCCGCGAGTTCTACCTCGTGCGTCTTCGCATAGCGGACGCCCCCATCATGCCACGCTGGGTAGCTTTAGGCGATAGGAGCGTCGAAGTTATAAAGAGAGGCTATCCGGTGGTGACAGGGTCACGCTCACGGCCGTAGCGCGCGCGAGGATGGGCACGGTCGTACTCATCCCGCAACTGGTCATGGGCCAGGCGTGTGTAGATCTGGGTTGTAGAGATGCTTGAATGCCCGAGTAGCTCTTGCACATGGCGGAGCGCCGCGCCTCCACGCAGCAGGTGCGTCGCAAAGCTGTGGCGAAGGGTGTGCGGCGTGATGCTGTGCGTGATGCCGGCCTCAGCGGCAAGCGACTTGAGCAGAAGCCAAAAGCCCTGGCGAGTAAGGCGGTTGCCGCGTCGATTCAGGAACAACGCAGGCTCGTCACGTCGGCGGCGGAGCCTTGGGCGGGCCTCATCTATGTAGACACGCAGAGCGCGGATGGCCTCCGGATAAACGGGGATAATGCGCTCTTTGTAGCCCTTGCCGCGGCATCGTACATAACCTTCGTCGAGATTAACGTCGGCAACGCTCAATGAGACGAGTTCCGAGACGCGCATTCCCGTCGCATAAAGGAGTTCAAGCATGGCGGATGCGCGCATGGCTTCCGGCGTTGTCTTGCCTCTCGGTTGATTCAAAAGAGATTCCACTTCATCCACGCCGAGAGGGGACGGCAGCGCCCTACCCACTTTTGGCGAACTAAGTCCCTCAGAAGGGTCGGATTCGAGCAAGTCATGTGTTGTCATGTAAGAGAAGAATGACTTTACGGCGGCAATCTTGCGGGCAATAGTAGTTGTAGCGTATTCCCGGGACTTGAGGTGACTGACAAATCCAAGGAGATGGTCGCGTGAGACATCACCCCATGATTCCGCAGTCGCCAGATCGTCAGAGGGGTCGGCAAGCCATTCTGTCAGTTGGGTCATGTCACTGCGGTAGGCCTCCGATGTATTGGCGGAGAAGCCTTTGACAGTGGTGAGGTAAACAAGGAAGTCTCGTACACCCTGATCTAGCATTCGGAATCCGTCCTTTTAGATAGTTATTGTTGAGTAGTTATTGAGCGTGTTACGTCACGTCTAGAGAATAATATCACAAAGTCCGGTGAGCAAGGGGTTCGTTACCGCGAGCCGTTGATTCGTCAGATGAGGCGCGAGGGGCATAGAATAGTGAGACGGCAGGTTGTGGCCGCACGGCGCATGATCCGGCCAATTCTAACCAGCGAGGTAGTACAGGTTGAACATTCTTGCCGCCATCAATATCGGGATTGATCCCACGATTTTTGAGCTTGGCCCGTTCCTCGTGACGTGGCACGGATTCTTTACGGCGGTTGGCATTGTCGCCGTCGTTATCTGGGCCGTGTATATGGGCCGCAAGCACGGCATCCATGAGGACGCCGTCTACGGCACAGCCGTGTGGGCAGTGCTGGGCGGGCTAATCGGCGCGCGGCTGGTTCACGTGATCGATAACTGGGACTATTACGCGACGGATCTGTTGCTCATTCTCCGCATCTATGAGGGCGGCATCGGTCTGTTGGGCGGCATCCTTGGCGCAACACTTGCCGGAAGTTTCTACGCATGGCGGCACCGTTATCCCGTGGGGCGCATGGTGGATCTGGTCACGCCGGGACTGTTGCTTGGCATGTTCCTGGGACGGTTCGGAGACATCATCAACGGCGAGCACCTGGGCGAAACGCTGGTGCGGCCGTGGGCGTTCCTGTACACACATCCGGGCAGCCCAGCGAACGGCGAAGGGCCGATGCACCCGGTGATTGTGTATGAGATGGCGCTGGACGCCTTTATCGGAATCGTCACGTATTTCCTTATTGGCAGGCTGCGGCCGGACGGCTCGGTCTTCTTCATGTATCTGCTGATGTACGGGCTTGGCCGGTTTGTCATCCAGTTCATGAGGCGGGACGCCGTGTGGTTCCTTGGACTCCAACAGGCGCATCTGTTGGCCATCCTGCTGGTGGTGGTTGCACTGGCGTTCCTGATTACACGGGTACGGCTGGCAGGCCCGGGCGATGAAGACTCCGGCGGGACGGACGATGGCTCAGCGGAGGAGCCGGAGGACGGTCAGGCGGACGCGCCGCCACAGCCGGCGTAGTCTTGAGGTTCCCGCTTTCGCGGGAATGGCGGGGCTAGCTTGAGGGCCGGAAGTCCTGGACGTTGAGTTCCAACTTGGTTGGGCGGTTTGAGTTGGGGCCGCCGTCGTTCTCCTGGAACTGAAACGCGACGTCGATCTCTCCCCTTGCCTGCCCTGCGTTATCGCCCTGTCGGAATGCGATGGCATTCCATTCCATCCCCGTGTCAGGTTCCGCCAACGAGAGGCGCAGGTGCGAGCCATCGCCAACTTTTCTCGACGACATGACGCGCATGTTCCGAGCCAGGAACACCGGTTTCCTGTTGCCTTCGCCGAAGGGTTCGAGCTTGCTCATGTGCGAGTTGAGTTCCGCGGCGATGCGTGTGGGCGCGCCCTCAGCATCAATGGCAAGCACAGGATGAAGATCAACGCCGTCCAGAGCCTTGGCGGCCAAATCATGCAGCCTGTCGCGGAAGGCGGGCAGATTGCTTTCGAGAGCGGAGAAACCGGCGGCGCGGTGGTGGCCACCGAATCGCGTGAGCAGGTCTGAGCACTGCTTTAGTGCGCCGTCCACATCGAATTCGTCGATGCTGCGGGCGGAGCCGCGAAACAGACCGTCGCCGTAGGTTGAGTAGACAAAGGCCGGGCGATAGAACTCGTCCATGAGTCGACCGGCCACGAGGCCTACGATTCCTGCCGGAATGTCCGGCGCACCTACCACAATCACTGGAGCGTCGGCATCCTCGTCGGTCATGCGCTCGCGGACTTTGTTGTACGCCTCCTCCGTGAGTTCACGGCGGCGCTGATTGAGCTCATCAAGCTGGACGGCGAGAGTTCGGGCCTCTTCCTCGTCTACTGTGGACAGCAGGCGGAGGGCATCATCCGCATGAGTCAGACGGCCGGCGGCGTTGAGGCGCGGCGCAATCTGAAAGGCAATATCCTCGGATGTGAGACCGGCGAGAGGTCGGCGGGCGATCGACGCAAGGATGCGAATACCGGGACGCCGGGAGTCTCGCATTCGGATCAAGCCCTCGCTCACCAGATAGCGGTTCTCCTCAATCAATGGCGCAACGTCTGCGACGGTGCCGAGGGCCACAAGTTCAAGAAGCGCGTTCGGCAACTCTTTACCGAGTTCCTGATGGAGGCCCTGGGCAAGTTTGTAGGCCACGCCGACGCCGGCGAGCTTTGGCGACGGGTACGCGGAGTCGCGCCGCATGGGATTCACAACGGCTGAGAAATCAGGCAGGTCATCTCCGGGCATATGGTGATCCGTGACGATTATGTCCATGCCTTTCGGCGGCGCAGCACCGTCATTGACACCGCCAACACCACAGTCTGCCGTAATGACTAGTGTGCAGCCGTCGTCATGCAGCGTTTTGAGGGCGGCGCGATTCACTCCGTGTCCTTCGGAGCGGGAGGGGATATAGGTAGCCACCTGCAGGCCGATGTTCTGCAACGCCTCACGCAGCAACGCTGTGCCGGTGACACCATCGGAATCGAAATCGCCGTAGATTCCGACTTTCTCTCCGCCGAACATGGCCTGACGGATGCGGTGGATGGCGGCATCCATACCCGGGATATCGTTCGGGTCGCCGCTGAGTCGTTCGTCGGGTCGGAGGAAGAGATCGGCGGCTTCTGTGGTCTCGATGCCACGATTGACGAGGAGTTGTTGGAGTGTTCGCGGGAATGCGGTGAGAGTCTCTCGCGCCTGCGGCGACGGCGGTTGCGGGAGGAGCCAGCGGCGGAGAACGGTCATGGTTGGTAACTCTATGGGTTCTGGATTCCCGCCCCGTATCGGAGTACGGGGCATGCTTTCGCGGGAATGACGAACCGGCGTTGGACCGTCATGGCGGACGGTGGCTAGTCCGCGTACTTGCGGAAGATGATAGCCGTGTTGTGGCCGCCGAAGCCGAATGTGTTGGACAGGGCGCTGTTCACAGGGCCGTTGCGAACCTCATGCGGTGTGTAATTCAGGTCGCAATCCGGGTCTGCGTTTTCAAGGTTGATGGTCGGGGGAATCTGGTCGTTCGCGACGGCAAGGGCGCAGATAGCGGCCTCAAGAGCGCCGCCCGCGCCAAGCAGGTGTCCGTGCATCGACTTGGTCGACGAGATCGGCACGGCGTAGGCGGACTCGCCAAATACGGTCTTGATGGCCTTGGTTTCCTCGCGGTCGTTGATGGGCGTTGATGTGCCATGCGCGTTGATATAGCCAAGCTCGCCGGGGGCAAGCCCTGCCCTGTCCAGCGCCTTACGCATCGCCCGCACCGCGCCCTCGCCATTCTCGGCTGGGTGTGTGATGTGATAGGCGTCCGCGGTGGAGGCAAAGCCGGAGAGTTCAGCAATGATATTGGCGCCGCGCGCCTTCGCGTGATCCAGGTCTTCCAGCACCAGCACGCACGCGCCTTCGCCCATCACAAAGCCGTCTCGATCAACGTCAAAGGGTCGGGAGGCTTGCGCGGGACTGTCGTTTCGCTTGGTGGACAGCGCGCCGGCTTGGCTGAAACCGGCAAATGCGATGGGGGTGATGGTGGCCTCCGCCCCGCCCGCCAACGCAACCGTAGCGTCGCCGCGTCGGATGAGGTCGGCCGCCGCGCCGATGGAATCGGAGCCTGAGCAGCATGACGATGTGACGGAGTAGGCCGGACCGCGCGCGCCGAGCGCGATGGATACCTTGGACGCGCCCATCTCCGTGACCATCATGGGCATGAGGAAGGGGCTGACACGGTTGGGGCCGCGTGCGGAGAGCGTTTCAACGGCGTTCTGGACAGTGCCAATGCCGCCGTATCCGCTGCCGATGATGGTTGCGACCTCGTTGCGGTTATCGTCCGTGACCTCAAGGCCGGACACTTGCACAGCTTGGTCGGCGGCAGCCATGGCGAACTGGATATAGCGGTCGGTCTGCCGGACTTCCTTGCGATCCATGAAGGTGGAGGGGTCAAAGTCCTTGACCTCGCAGGCGATGGTTGTCGGGAACGGCTCGACGTCAAAGAGGGAGACTGTATCCGCGCCGGACTGTCCGGCGAGCAGGGATTTCCACGTGGTGTGCGTATCAAGGCCGAGGGGCGTCACCATGCCGACGCCGGTCACAACGATTCGAGTCACTCCTGCACGCTCCTCAAGTACAGATTGTCCGCGCCTGCCGTCGCTTTGGCGGCTGGCTAGATGATACGGGGACGCGCGGCGCGGGGACAAGGGAGAGCGGCGTGAGAGGGCATAGTGGCGCGTTTGATACTATTCAAATGACCTGCGCAAGCATGACGGAGGAACCCATGCCTGAATCTGACCTTCTGGGACCGTTAGTGGATGCGATTAAGACAGTCACCGACCGGATCAGGGAGCATAGACAGGAACTGTCCAGTCGCGAATACCGGACGCGGATGTCCCTGATAGACCCTATATTGCAAGCTTTAGGTTGGGACGTGTCCGACCCTAAGTTGGTGGGTGTGGAGTACGAAACTACTAGTAAAAGCCGTCCAGATTATGCACTGAATCACAATGAGGCAAATAGAGGCGCAGTATTAGAGGCTAAGTCACTTGGCTCACGACTGGAGGAAAGGGAAGTTGATCAGGTAACTACCTACGCCAATCGTCTGGGCGCTCCATATGCGGCGCTTACCGATGGCGACAGGTGGGTGGTCTACAACATGCGCGACATGAGCCCTCTACCGGAAAGGAAAGTGTTGGACATAACCTTGTCCGCAACTTCCCCACATGCAGCTGCATTGAAACTGCTTTTGCTCTGGCGTCCAAATCTGGAGACAGGGACACCAGTTGAGGCAGAAGAACCGATTGCAGGGGTTTCCACATCACAGGAAAGCACATCGTCCACCCCTCCCGCTCAGATTAGTGACACATCTTATTCTTCCAGCCTTCCCCAGCTACCAAGAAATCCCATAGAAATACGGGGGGAGCTGTCGCTCCCGGATTACTGTGCACAAGTGAGGGCTGAAGCACTCAGTAATCCTGCTCGTAGAAATCAGGTATCGCCAGATGGAAGAATGATCCGTAAGCCTATACCAAAGCCCAAGACTATTCGATTTCCTGGACAAAGTCCGCTACAAATCAATAAGGGTTACGACATTCTTGCGAGCACCGCCGACTGGCTAGTTCAGCGCGGTGATCTATCCACGATTAACACACCATTTACGAGAAGCACCGGACGCCCAATCGTGGCAAAGGACAGAACAGGAATGAACACGACAACAACTATCGGCGGCGGGACCTATTTTGTTGAAACAAAACTAAGTCAAGCTGATGTTTGCCGTCTCACGATCGAACTTTTGGAATACTGCAAATTGAATCCCTCCGACGTACTAATTCAACCAAGCTAACGACCCACACCCCACTAATCCCGCTAAACTGGTACGTGCCCGTTGCGACGGGGCTTTGGGCGTTTAAGTGGAGGTGTTGATTGAGTCTGGCGGCGTTGTCTGAGGGGTTGCGGCGGCGGTATGCGTATCGCCAACTGGTTGAGGCGCTGCGCGCCGGGCAGCCGGAGCCGATCCTGCTCGATCCGCTGGAGGGCGCGACGCCGTTCATTGTGGCGAGTTTGTGGCGCGACTTGGGGCGGCCAGTGCTGTGGCTGCACGCAGGGGCGGAGGACGCGCGGCGGGCGCATGAACAGGTCAGCGCCTATGTGTCATCATCCGCCGCAAACGCCGTCATTCCCTACCCCGAGCCGGACGCCCTGCCCTACGAGCAGCTGGCCAACGACGCATCAACGACGCGGGAACGGCTGCGGGCACTCTCTGCGCTCGCGGATTTTCGGGCAGGGTCGCAGGAGGCGCGTCTGCAGGAACTCATGGCCCGCCCCACCCCGTTCATCATCGCGAGCGCGTACGCCGCAGCGGCAGTGACGCTGCCACCCGAGGATTTTCGGCGCGCGTCATTCACCCTGAACATCGGGGAAGCAATCTCCATGGACGGCATCTTATCGGACGCGGTTGAGTTGGGGTATGAGCCGGTCGCAGCGATCGAAACGCCTGGGACAGTGAGTCGGCGGGGCGGCATTGTGGACATCTGGCCGCCGCAGGACGAAAGCCCCTCTCGCATTGAGTTGTTCGGGGACATCATCGACAGTATCCGCTCGTTCGACGCTGCAACGCAGCGGTCGTCCGAAGAGGTGAACGAGGTTGTCGTGACGCCGGCGCTGGAGTTGCTGCCGTCCGCCGTGCGGGGCGCGCCGTCGCCGGACATGGAGGGGCTTGGAGGCGAGGAGGCGACGGCGTTTGCGGATGAACTGCAGCGGTTTTCAGAGGGCGCGGCCGTGCCAGGCGTAGGATTTTTTGCGCCGTATTTTCATCGCTCGACGCTCATCGATCACCTGCCGGACGAAACCCTTGTCATCGTGGACAGGCCCACCAGCGTGCATGCCCGCCTTGATGAGGTAATCAGGCGGGGGTTGGAGATTCGCGACGGGCAGATCGAACGCGGCAAACTGCCACGCGCTTTCCCAAGTCCCGTCGCCACGTCGGAGCGTCTAGAGATGTCGCTGGCGGACGTGCCGCGACACCTGCACCTTGAACCGTTCTCCCAAGCGTCACCTGACGGAATGCAGGAGGGGACGCGGTCGTATGGGAGTCTAGGATTCTCGCCGCCGGAGACCTATGGCGGACGGATCGACCGTCTCAGCAGCGATATCCTCGGCGCGCGCCATCGGGGGAACGCGGTGGTGATCGCGTCGCTGCAGGCGCAACGGCTGGCGGAGATGCTGAGGGAAAGCGGGCATGAACTCTCGCTTCGGGCGGACATGGACGCCGTGCCGACGCCGGGAAGCCTTGTGATTGTGCAGACGGCGTTGGCGGAGGGATGGGAGCTGAGCGGCGGGGAATCGGGCGTTAGCGGGTCGATCATCACGCTTTCGGACACGGAGATTTTCGGGTTCATCAAGAGGCCACGTCCGGTGCGGCGACGCGTTGTCCGCCGTGACGCGTTTCTTTCGGATTTCGTGGAGGGCGACTACGTCGTTCACGTGGAGCACGGCATCGCGCAGTTCAAGGGGACGGTGCAGCGGGCAACGGAGGGGGCGGAGCGGGAATATCTGTCGCTGGGCTACGCGGGCGGCGACACACTCTATGTTCCAACGGACCAGGTGGATCGCGTGGCGCGGTACACGGGCACGGGCGGGAATCCGACGCTGACGCGGCTGGGCGGCAACGAGTGGGCCAACACCAAACGGCGCGTGAAAGAGGACGCGCTCAGGTTTGCGGAGGAGTTGCTGAGGCTGTACGCGGAGCGGGAGATAAGCTCACGCGCGCCGTTCGGGGGGGAGACGGCGTGGCAGTGGGAGCTGGAGAGTTCGTTCCCCTACCAGGAGACGGAGGATCAGCAGCAGGCCATCATCGACGTGAAATCAGACATGGAGGCGGAACGCCCGATGGACCGGCTGATCTGCGGCGACGTGGGCTACGGCAAGACAGAGGTGGCGGTGCGCGCAGCTTTCAAGGCTGTGGCAGCGGGTTCGCAGGTAGCACTGCTGGTGCCGACGACGGTGTTGGCGCAGCAGCATTATCGGACGTTCATGGAGCGGCTTGAGACGTTTCCGCTGCGGGTTGACATGCTGTCACGCCTGCGGACGGACGCGGAGCAAAAGGAGACCGTGGCGGCACTAGCGCGCGGCGAGGTGGACGTCGTCATCGGCACGCATCGGCTGTTGTCCAAAGACGTCAGTTTCCGCAACCTGGGGCTGGTCATCATCGACGAGGAGCAGCGATTTGGCGTGCGTCACAAGGAGCACCTGCGCAAGATGCGGGCGACGGTGGACGTGCTGACGATGACGGCCACACCCATCCCGCGCACGCTGCACATGGCGCTGTTCGGCATCCGCGATATGAGTCGCATCGACACCGCGCCGGAGGATCGGATTCCTGTGACCACGTTCGTGGCGGAGCAGGAGGACCGGACAATCCGCGAGGCGATTCTGCGTGAGACGGACCGGGGTGGGCAGATCTTCTTCGTCCACAACCGCATACAGGACATCCATCGTGTACTGGAACACCTGCAGCAGCTTGTGCCCGAGGCGAGTTTCGGCGTGGCGCACGGTCGGATGCCGCCGGAGTCGCTGGAAAGCGTGATGAATTCGTTTGCGGCGCAGGAGTTCGACGTGCTGATCTGCACCACCATCATCCAGGCAGGTCTGGACATGCCGAACGCGAACACGCTCATCGTGGACGACGCGGATCGACTGGGCCTGACACAGCTATATCAGCTGCGCGGGCGCGTGGGGCGCTCCTCAATCCGCGCCTACGCTTATTTCCTGTTCAGGCGGGATCGAGTGCTGACGCCGACTGCAGAGCGTCGGTTGCGTGCCATCCTGTCCGCCGCCGAACTTGGCGCGGGGTTCCGGTTGGCGATGAAGGACCTTGAGATCCGCGGCGCAGGCAACATTTTGGGCGCGGAGCAAAGCGGCAACGTGGCGGCAGTCGGGTTTGATCTGTACACGCGGCTGCTCTCAGAGGCGATTGAGGAAGTACGCAGGGGCAAGTCGGCTCATGTGCCGGACGAGCCGGGGCTGACGGGAGGTCGGTCATTACTGGCGGCGGGAGCCGCTCGCGCGCCCGTCGACCTGCCTGCCGACGCCCGCATCCCGCCGGACTACGTGGAGGACACGGGAACACGGCTGGCTGTGTATGAACGGCTGGCGAATCTTGTTGATCCGGCGGAGGTGGAGACAATCCGCGCGGAGTTGCGAGACAGGTTCGGGCCACTACCGCAGCAGGTGGTTGATCTGCTGTTGGCCGTAGGAGTACGGGCACAAACGGGGCAGTTACGCGGCATGGTGCGGGCAATCGCGACGGAAGGGGCGGAGATTGTCGTGCGGCTCAGGGACGTGTACTGGCTTGATCGGGAGGCGATCCGGCGTGCGCTCCCAAACGCGAACGTCGGACATCTGCAGATACGGGTACCGGCGCGCGCCGGGAGCGATTGGCGCGAAAAGCTCCGCCAATTGATGGAGGAGTTCGGGCGGATGAGTGGGCAGGCGGCGACTGCCGCAGTGTAGCTAGTCGTGGCGGCGGTTGCGGCCGCGGATGCGATCCCAAAGAGACGGGCCGCCGGGTGGCCGGTCATAGAGAGTCTGCCCACGCCATCGCTTTTCATAGCCGCCGGGCAAGTTAGCCGGAGAGCCGTTCCTGAAGTAGCTCAAATAGGCCGCGCCAAGCAGGATCAAACCGCCGAGAGCAAGGACCGCGCCGAGCGATCCCGACATGCCCCAGAGCAGCGCGGCACTGACAAGGAGTAGGAGCCCGAAAACGGCTGCGTACTTTACGCCACCAAACACGGAGCGGCGGGGGCTGTCCGGGGATCGCCGCCGCTGGGTTCGGCGGGAACGACGAGGGGGCGGCGGCAGGCTGCCCGCCTTTTCGACAATATCCTCAATCTCACGCTCGAGACGATCACTCATGTGTGTCTCTCCCTGTGCCCCAGGCGCTCTCTGGTGGCATTCTACCCCGCGCCGCAATGCTTCGCACGCGGAGAATACGCCATCGTTGGCAGTATACTCTGACGATGACCGATTCACAGCAACTGCCCTCTCTTGCGCCGGACGTCGTCCGCGCTGCACTGGGTTCCTACGAACCCGAATTCATCAATGATGACTCCCTGATGCCGTCTGCGGTGCTGATTCCCATCATCGAGGGGACGGATGGGCCGAGCATCCTGTTCACCGTCCGCACATCCCGCGTCGAGCACCACAAGGGTGAGGTGTCCTTCCCAGGCGGGGCGCGCGATCCCGAGGACGAGTCCATCACACACACGGCCATCCGCGAGACTCATGAGGAAGTCGGGATTGAGCCGGAAAAGGTCGAGGTTCTCGGCAGGCTGAACGACCACCAAACACGGACGGGATATCACATCACGCCGTTTGTGGGCATCGTGCGACCGGGGGCGGACTACGACCATGACCGCTTCGAGGTGAACGAGATCTTTGAGGTTGCGTTCGCCGATCTATGGGAAACGTACTTGAAAGGTCGTCAGCCGTTCACCTACGGCCAGAACACGATTATGGCCTATGAGTTCCACCACGACGGCTACCGCATCTGGGGCGCAACGGCGGGCATCCTGGCCGAGTTCTTTGATGTGCTGAGGGCGACGGGGGGATAGGCCGGCCAAGATTGGGCGTCACTCACAGAAGGGCAGACCGAGCGCGGCAAAATCGTTGCTACCTGCGCGTTCCAGAGCAGTGGGTATACAGCCGCTAAAGTCATTTCCACTGAGCCACAGGCTCCAGAGTCTTTCAAGGTTTCCTAATTCCGGTGGGATTTCACCGCTAAGCTGGTTGTTTAGAAGAAAAAGATTCACAAGCAACGACAGCGTCCCCAATTCCGGAGGGATTTGGCCAGTCAGTTGATTGCTATAGAGAGACAGATCCCAAAGACCCAGTAGGTTTCCCATTGCAGGGGGAATCGCTCCTCGCAACTGGTTATCGCCAAGGTTTAGGATTACAAGATGAGTGAGGTTGCCCACTTCGGCTGGTATTGGTCCACTAAGCATGTTGTCGTTGAGAATAAGCTCAACGACACGGCCGTATTCGTCGGTCGTAACCCCAAACCACTCTCCTATAGGCGCATCGCTTAGCCAGTTTGTATTGTCAGTCCAGCTGGGGCCATCTGTAGCGTTGTAAAGAGCCATGAGGGCTTCTCTGTCCGTTTCAGGGGTGGTTGGGTCCGTCGGCGTAATCTGGAGTTCGATTGCTTGCTCCGTTTCTGCAACATACAAGAGAGGGGCGCATTCTTCCCTTTCTAGTACCAGTCGAGTTTCCAGAGGCAGATCTTGGAATATCACCTGAGCCGCGTAATCGGCGTCGAAAGTAGCATCGCCATAGAAATCACGCAGTTTCTGCTCCTCCGCCTGCTCAAACAATTCCTCCAGTTCTCCCTCTATGACATCACTATAAAGTTCAACTTTGATGAGTTGAGCAATCAAGTCCTCAGCGAATGTCTCAAAGTCGTCTATGAATGAATCCTGTGGGGGCCGTTGTTGGGCGTTGTCGCCCCATGTACTCCATACGTTTACATGCGCGTTGTGATATTCCTCCAGTTCCGTCGGTGGAATGAGGCGGCTAAAGACAGCAACAAGTTTGTCAATGTCCTCAGAGAACTCACCCCACGTATAGTCAGTCGCTCCTCCGGCTACCGCATCCTCATCGCTAAGCTGGACCATCCCGCAGCGCTCAGCATAGTCGGCAACAGAAGTCGCAAAGTACGGTTCCGGGGTTGGCGTCAAAGTGGGAGTGGGAACCGTTGTTGGTGTTGGAGTAGCCGTTGGTGGCGGGGATGACGTTGCAGTGGGTTGGACAGCGGCAGTAGGCGTAACTGTTGGATCAGGCAATTCGGTAGGCTCAGTTTCCCCGCAGGCGATCAGAAGTATCGAAACAAGAAGCGCGAGAGTAAAGACAATCAGTCGAAGCATGGCTAAATGATAAGGCAAGGTACATAAGGGTGTGTGGTCTGATCCGCGTCATCCGCAGAAAGGCAGGTTCAGTTCGTCGAGATCATTTACTAGAATCTGTGCCAGAGCGGGGGGTATGCAACCCGTCAGTCGGTTGCCTGCCAAGAACAACGATCTGAGTTGGCTGAGGGCTTCCAAGTCCGCAGGGATCTCTCCAGTCAAGCCATTATCCTCGAGGTAAATCCCCCTGACACTTCCTTCCGACCACGTCGTTATACCGTGCCACTCTGCAAGCTGTGAGCTGGTCAGCCAATTCGAATTGTCTTGCCAGTTGTTCCCATCAGTTGCGATATATAGTGCTGCCAGCACGGGCGCATCGGCCACGTTGTTGAACAAATAGCGGGTGACGCTGACTTGCCGATCGAGGCTAAGAACCCGAAGCGGCGGAAAGCAACCATATTCTCTCAAAGGCCCTTCGATTAGCGGGGGGAACGCAGGGAGAATGTCCAGAGCCTCTCTGTTCAAGGCAACGATGTCTTGGCTTAGCAGCTCACCCAGCAGTCGATCTTCGATCTCTCTGATTTGTTCAGTCACTTCGTCACTCGCCATCGAAGAATCAGCCAAGGCAAGAAGTGTTTCCGCCGACAGGGTGGCCCGGAGGTCATTAGGGGTGGCACTCTCCGACTGTTCGATTTGCTGCCTCCGGGCGGCCTGCAGCAACTCCTGCCACGCAGCGACATTGGCCTCGTGATACTCCTCAAGAATTGCGGGTTTATCAAGTATCGCGTACTGCTCCAAGAAGACTTCGACCTCATGCGCCACCTCACCCCAAGTAGCCTCTGGTGGCTCATAGAACGTCCAAGTAAGCGCCGCGCGCCTCCCTCCCACGTACGGTGTAATCGTGCCGCACTGTGCGGCATATTGCAGGACGCCTCGTAGTGTGGCCGCATCGGTGTCTGGGGCGCTAACACTAAACGGCAAAGGAGTCGCCGTTGAGGTCCACGCCGGAGTGGGAGTAGCCGTCGGAGTGTGGGTTGGCGTCGCAGTGGGTTGGGCAGCGGCAGTAGGCGCAATGGTTGGATCAAGCAACTCAGTCGGCTCGGATTCCTGGCAAGCACTCAGAAGTGCCGCAACGAGAAGCGCGAGAGCAAGAATAATCAATCGAAGCATGGCTAGAGGATAAACCAGGGCGCATAAGGACGCGTGCCGGCACCATACCGTTCTTGAGATTCCTCGGCTGCGCTCGGAATGACAAGGGTTGGGAAAGGATGCCGAGCCATGTCTATATCTCTTGACAGTCGCGCACTGAATCTTATAATATCATTATCAAGTTTAGTGCAGGAGGTTAGGAACAATGACGATGATGCGATGGAACCCTTGGCCGGTTCGCTCTTCGTTCGGACGCGGTCTGGACCGCTTCTTCAATGACGCGCCCTCGTACGCATGGTGGCGCAACAGCGGCAACTTGCGAATCGACGTTGAGGACAAGCCGGACCACTACAGCCTGACGGCGTCCCTGCCCGGTTTCGAGGCGGATGACGTGGATATCTCCATCACCGGCCGAACGGTCACCGTGTCCGCGGAGTCCAAGTCGGAGACGGACAAGGCGGAAGACCGCTACGTCCTGCGTGAGCGCTACAGCGGCTCGCTGACTCGACGCCTCATCCTCCCCGGGGCGGTCGATGCGGCAAAGGGCACGTCCGAGTTCAAGAACGGCGTGCTGACCATCAGCCTCCCCAAGGCGTCCGGCGCGGAGACCCACAAGGTGGCAATCGGCGCAGGGGAATAACTTTTACTCGCCTCCCCAAAGGAGAGCTTCGCAGAGATGCGGGGCTCTCCTGCTTTTTGTGGGGCTTTAGATTCTTCTTGGGGTTCAGAGTGACAGACAGCGGGCAATATGAAGGACAGGTCCTACACTGCTACTCGTCGGCGGTTCTTTCCTCGGGGCAGCACGACTTCATCCCTTGGTCGGCCAGTCACATCCAGCCTAAATCCCATAGCAGCAAGCGCGGAATCTATCTGATCAAGTCGCGATTTGTGTCGAATATCGAGAACTCTGTCAATCTGAGGAAGGTGCCAGCCAAGGCGCCGCGCCAACTCCGCCTTGCCAATCTCAGAGTCTCTCATGGCCTGGTACAAAAGGACCTTAGCTGTAGTGAGGGATGGCAAAATCGCATAGTCATCACCGCGGGTGGGAGCAGGAATGTCCTTACGATCATGAATCCGGGCGGCGATTGCCTCTTCCAATGCATCAGACGCACGGCTTAGAGCCTCTTCCCGGCTTTCGCCAAACGTGGTCATTTCGGGAAAGTCCGGGCACGTTGCAAGGAGAGTACCGTCGTCATCTTCGAGCACAATCGGGTATGCCAGCATTAGTCCAACCCCAAGTCTTTCTTGATCTTCTCAACAAGTTTCTTTCCAAGTTCTTTGCGACCACCGTGCATGGGAAGCTGGCTGGTACGGTCACCACGCCGAACAGTCAGATGTCCGCTCCCTCCCTTATGCGACTCAAACGTACAGCCCTGCCTTCTGAGCCAACGGCGGAATTCATTGGCATTCATGTGTGGCTAAGATACCTATCGAAAATGAGCACGTCAACACTTCTGTTGTGTTCTAAGTCAGTACCTCAAGCTTCAAGGGGGATCGGAAAAGAGGCGTGGGGATTGCGAAGAAAGGAGTTTTAGTCGTCTGAGATCAACACGGCGCGGGCGGGGGCGCCGTCGAGGCCGGGGGTTTTGAGGGGTAGGAAGGCAAGGGTATATTCGCGGCCGGGTTCAACGTTCGTGAGATCAAGGCCTTCCATGATGACGCCGTTTGCGCCGAGGATGGCGAGGTGCGTTTTGGGGCCGTCGCTGCCAAATCGCTCAATCGATAGGTAGTCGATTCCGACCGACCGCACGCCTTTCTCAACGAGCCACTCAGCGGCCTCCGGTGTCAGGAAGACGAAGCGCGGCTGGAAGTAGTCCCTTGTCCAGAGCACGGAATTACGTGTCTTGAGGAGAAGGCGCTCAACAGGCGTGTCCGGCATGGCAGTTTCAAGGTGCTCGACGGTGATGCCCGTGCCCATCGTTAGCCCGGTGAGATCAGCAACCCACGCCGGGCCAACAAGCAGTTCAAGGGGCAGGGTCTCGGTTTCCGCGCCGCCCTCAATGTAGTGGGCAGGCACGTCGATATGCGTGCCGTTGTGTGAGCCGATCTCGATGCGGGACAGCCTCATGCGGTCTTTGTGGATGGTCTTCTGTGTACTCGCGAAGTAGGGGGTGTCGCCAGGGTAGACGTGCATCCCTTCCTTAAGGGTTTTCAGCGGGACGGAGATGTCGATGACGCGCACGATATTTGGAGATGATCGGATGGCGCTTCAGGGTCAGCCTGTCAAGGCGAGCCCGCCATCGACGGCGATAAGTTGTCCGGTGATGTACGAGGCGCGATCCGTGCAGAGGAACGCGACGATCTCCGCGATCTCCCACGCATGGCCGCGCCGCCCTAGCGGGATGTGGTCGGTCAGCTGCTGTTTGATCTCCTCCGGCAGGTTTTCGGTCACGTCGGTGGAGATGTAGCCGGGGGCGACAATATTGGCCGTGACGTTTCTTGCCGCCAACTCCTTGGCCACGCTGTAGGTGAATCCGGTGAGGCCGGACTTGGCGGCGGCATAGTTGGATTGGCCGGGGTTGCCGGCGAGCGCGACGACGGAGGAGATATTGATGATCCGTCCCCAACGCTCGCGCATCATGGAACGGATGACAGCGCGCGTGCAAAGGAACGGCCCGCGCAGATCCGTGCCGATGACCGTGTCCCAATCATCGTCCGTCATGCGGAGAAGGAGCTTGTCGCGGATGATGCCGGAGTTGTTGACGAGGATATCGACCTTGCCAAAGGTCTCCACCGCGCCATTGACCATAGCCTCGACCTGATCCGTCTGTGAGACATCAGCCTGGAATGAGGCGCTCTCGACACCGAGACCTTTGATCTCTTCGACAACTCCCTGGGCAAGGTCACCGCTGGCGTTGTAGTTGACGGCGATGTTGGCGCCCATGGAGGCGAGCTTGAGGGCAACGGCCTTGCCGATGCCGCGGCCGGAGCCGGTGACGAGGGCGACGTGGCCTTCGAGTTCCTTGGATTCCTGTGTTGCTAATTCGGCCTGGGTCTGCATGTGTCTATGCTCCCGGCGAGGCGGCCGGCTCAGCCGCCTGGTTCCGCGCGTGAATGGCGCTCAGTTCGTCTTTGACGGCAGAGACGACGTTATGGTCCTTCAAAAGCTGGGCCGTGCGAATTGCACCGTGAACCATGGGGGCGCGGGCACGGCCATGTCCGACGATGACGATGCCGTTGACACCCAGGATCGGGCCGCCGGCCGTCTCCATCAGGTTGATCTTCCGGAAGATGCTCATGGCGATGTCACGCGCTTTCTCGGGGCCGATTTCCGGGGCAAGTCGCTCGCCGAGGTCGCGTGCGATGGCCTGACCCAAGCCTTCGCTGTACTTGAGGAGGGCATTGCCGACAAAGCCGTCCGCAAGGATGACGTTCGCCTTGCCCTGCACGGCCTCATGCGCCTCAACGTTCCCGATAAAGTGCAGACCGGAACCCTCCTGCAACGCCGTGTACGCCTCCTTGACCTGCTTGCTGCCCTTGGTTGGTTCCTCACCGACGTTGAGCAGCGCGACGCTGGGATTCTCAATTTGCAAATATGCCCGGGCGGTCGCGACACCAATGGCGGCAAAATCAAGAAACTGGGCAGGACGTGCATCGACGTTCGCACCCATGTCCAGCCAGATTGTATTGGGCGCGTAGCCGAGCGCGGGACCACCCAGCACAGGGCGATCAAGGTTCTCAAGGGTACCGAGCAGGAAGTGAGCGCTGGCCATCAATGCGCCGGTGGAACCCATGCTGACGACGGCATCAGCCATGCCTTCCTTAACAAGGCCTGTGGCGACAAGAACGGATGCCTTTGGCTTGCGGCGCAGGGCGAGCGCAGGTTGTTCCGTCTCTTCAATAGCGTCATCGGATGGGACCACCTGGATGGGGAGTCCGCTGACATCCTGTTTGTCCAGCTCCGCTTGCACTCGCTCCGGCACGCCAACCAGAAAGACAGTTGCCCCCTCACGGGCCGCTGAAACACCACCGCTGACGATCTCGGCGGGGGCATGATCACCCCCCATGGCATCCAAAGCCACGCGGAATCCGCGTCCATCAGGTGCGGGCGTCGTCACGATTCCATCCTCCGGTCAGTCTCACCCTACGCAAGGGCGGTGCGTTTTCACTCCGGCACTGTCAGTGTTGCGTCACCGGTCGCGAGGCGTTCGCGGGGTTCGGCTTTCCAACATTCTACGATGCAATGCACGTCTATTGTGCCATCGTCTCGTGGATGGCGTGACCGCTCTTCTGCGGATACCTCCACAACATCGCCCGGGCGGGCGGGGGCGCGGAAACGCGCACGCATCCTGCCGCTGGCGGACCATGGCACCCCGTATACCTGCGAGAGCGCGTCAGACATGTAGCCGAACAGGATCATGCCATGGGCGATTGTGCCGCCAAACTGGGTTGTCGCCGCGAATTCGGCGTCAAGGTGGACCGGGTTATAGTCGCCCGATGCTGCAGCATAGGCGGCGATGCGCTCTTGCGTCACTGTTCGCGTAAAGACAGGGCCGGTGTTTTCCGCCATAAGGCCCCCTACCCGCCAGTGGCGGGGAACATGACTGTCCCGGTGCCGGTGGCGAGCTGCTGGCTACCACCGGACTCGTCCGGGTGGCTCTCGACATTGAAGTCCAGAGAGACCAGTGTCAGGCCCGCCCTGTTCGAGACGTTGGCAACGACGGCCTCGCACACCGCTCGCGTGCCCACGGGAATCGCGCTCCAAACACGGATTTCCTGTGAGGCGTGGAGTGAACCAGGAGGAAGCGAGACGTGTTGGAGGAGTACGCCAAGGGAAAGGGACGCCATGACAGACGGCGGAACGAGTTCCACCCCGTTTTCATCCTGAGGCAGGGCGGCCTCAATAGAGTCAAGGAGGCTGACAACGGCCTCACGACTGAGGTCAAGCGGAGTTGGCGTGAATTCCTGCCCGGCGTGAACGGTTTCGAGCCCTGCGCGAGCGTTGGGCTCAGGCGCTGAGGAAGTCAATCAATGCCCTGTTGAACTCGTCCGGCTTGTCCAGGTTGGAGAGGTGGCTGGCATCTGCGATTGTGACCAGCGTTGAGTTATAGATGGCGTCTGCCATAGTCTGCGCGTCCGCAGGTGGAGTGATGCCATCCTGATCGCCAACGACAATCAGCGTGGGCACGTGGATGCTGCCCAGCGTATCTGTCTGGTCACGGCGCACCGCCATGCCGCGCGCAGCTCCCGCAACGCCCGCTGGCGCCGCTGCTCGGATCATGTCCGACGCCTTTGCAACCACATCCGGCTTGCCGCTGACAGTGGCTTCAGTCAGCATCCGCGCAGGCAACGCTTCCGCCAGACCTCCGACGCCATCCGCCTCAACCTGCTTGGCGAGATTCTCACGGCCCTCCGCCGCCTGTTCAGAGTCCGGGAGGTGGCGCGTATCAAGCAGCATCAGGCTGTCGAGGTGCTCGGGATAGGCGGCAGCAAAGGCCAACGCAACATAGCCGCCCATAGAGAAACCACCAAGCACGACCTCTCCAAGAGAGAGTTCCTCAATGAGCACATGCAGATCTTCGGCAAGCATCTCCATCGTGTAGGTCTCGCTTGTCGCGCCGGAATCGCCATGTCCGCGCAGATCGTAGGTGATGACGCGATGGCTGCCGGAGAGCGCCGCAACCTGGTCGTCCCACATGGATTTGTTGTACGGAAAGCCGTGAATCAGTACGACGGGAGGGCCATCACCCTGCCCCTGGTCTGTGTACGCGGTTTCAATTCCGTTGGTCTGCACGGTCGGCATAGACGTGTCCCCCCACCTCAAATTTGTGAATCTTCCGAACTGACTAGAGTGTAACAGCGCCCAGACAGGCGCTGCCATAGGCGCAGAAACGGGCATCCCTGCGCTACAATGCCAGAACACAGTCCTAAGATTTTTTCGGGGGGTATCACAGTGACTTCAATCGCTGGGAGTGGCAGCTCAAAGCTTGTCGGGACATCGGTCCCACGAGTGGACGGGCCGGAAAAGGTAACGGGGTCTGCGGTATACGGGCTTGACGCGCAGATGCCCGGCATGTTGTGGATGAAGATCCTGCGCAGCCCGTTTCCCCATGCGCGCATCGTTTCCGTAGATACATCAGCCGCCGCCGCGCTCCCGGGCGTGGAACTTGTTCTGACCGGCGAAGACGTGAAGGGCATGCTGACCGGATCCGTCATCAAGGACATGCCGCTGCTGGCATGGGACAGGGTCATGCTGGTCGGCGACAAGGTTGCCGCCGTCGTCGCGGACGATGAGGACATCGCCCAGCAAGCTATTGGGCTGATTGACATCGAATACGAAGAGTTGCCGGCAATCATTGAGCCTGAAGACGCGATGACGGACGACGCGCCGGTTCTGCATCCGAACGCTCCGTCCTATGAAGGCATGCCCCCGATTGATGAGCATCCAAACCGTTACGCCGGCGTGCACTTTGCCAAAGGCGACTTGGAGGCCGGATTCTCCGACGCGGATCACGTCATCGAGCGGACGTATCGAACCCCCCTGCTTCACCAGGGCTATCTTGAGCCGCACGCCTGCCTTGTCTACGTCGACGATGAGGGCGTGCTTCAGATTTGGAACGCGAACGACACTCCAACCGGCGCTCTACAAGAAATGCAGCGCCTGTACGACCTTGATGACGATGCAATCAATTTCAACTTCAATTACGTGGGCGGCTCGTTCGGCGGCAAGTCGTCCGGCACGGACGTAGCGCTTGCATATGAGTTCACGAAGCGAACCGGCAGGCCGATCAAGTGGACCATCGAATACGATGAAGAGTTCCAGAACATGACGATGCGGCACCCCGCGACGATGCGGGTAAAGGCGGGCGTCAAGAACGACGGCACAATCACCGCATGGGAGTCCGAGATTCACTTCGCGGGAGGCGGCTACGCGGCGTACGCTCCCATACCTGCAATCATGGGCATCCTTGAGATTGTGGGACCGTATCGCATTGCAAACGTCAAGGTGGACTCGCACCAGGTGTACACCAATACGTCCCCGTGCACATACGCGCGGGCGCCCGGGCACGTTCAGGGCCACTTTGCCGGAGAATCGCACATGGACGTGCTGGCACGAGCCATCGGCATGGACCCGATGGATTTCAGGCTGCACAACGTCGTTGAGCCCGGCGAGGAGTACCCGACGGGTGAAGAATGGCAGAACGTGCAGGCCGGCGCGGCGCTCAGGCGCGCGGCCGAGGCGGCGGGCTACTACGATCCGAAGCCGGAAGGCGTCGGACGCGGCGTGGCAATCGGCAGCCACTCACAGATCGGCGTGACCGGCAGCGTGGCCGTGAAGGTCATGGAGAATGGCCGCGTTGAGGTCAACCATCCGGTCTTCGACCCCGGCACGGGAACGGGCACGATTATCGCGCAGATCGTTGGTGATGAGCTTGATATACCAATTGACCGGATTGATGTCGTCACATGGTCGACGCGTGAAGGCAAGACGGGAGACATGGGCATCGCGGGAAGTCGTGGCGCGCGGATGTTCAGCACGGCAGGTTTCAACGCGACGCAGGAGGTCAAGGGACGCTTGCAGCGTCTCACCTCAGAGTTCATGGGCTGGGACGAGGAGCGTCTGACGATTGAGGCAGGACATGTTGTCAACGGCGCGAACACGGACGAGCGAATCGCTATTGAGGACATCGCCCGGCGCTTTGGCGAGCCTGTTGGCGCGAGGACGGACGAGATGGAGGGCTTTGACAGCCCGTGGAACGGCTACGGCGTCCACGTCGTGGATGTGTCCGTCGACCCCGATACGGCAGAGGTGACGCCCCTGCGCTATACGGCAGTCCATGAAACGGGCCGCGTGCTGAACCCCATGGGATTCACAAGCCAGATTGAAGGCGGCATCGTACAGTCCATTGGCTCGGCGTTGATGGAGGGTTTATTCTATGACGAGAGCGGGCGCGTTATGAATCCGTCATTCGCGGACATGAAGCTGCCAACTGCTCGCGACATTCCTAGCCTGGACGTCGTTGTGATGGAGTCCGACGACGGCCACGGCCCACTCCGAGCGCGTGGCATCGGGGAGCATGCAAACAGCATGGCTGCTCCGGCCATCGCTAACGCGGTTGCGGACAGCATCGGCGCGCGTGTGGATAGCCTGCCAATCACAGCGGAGAAGGTGTACCAGGAACTGCAACAGTAATCGCCGGGGGGACCGAGATGAGTGGTGCCCAAAATGATGGCGGTGGTAATGACCATGGATCTCTTGCGCGAGCATGGGAGATTCTTGTCGCGCGAGCGCGAGAGGGTCGGACGATCTCCTACGGTGAGATGGCAACAGCATTGGTTCTCAGCCCCCAGAGTGGCCAATTCACCGAGATATTGAATGAGCTATCACGCGCCGAAGAAACGGCAGGGCGGGGCTTGTTGGGCGTGTTGGTCGTAAGAAAGCGGCAAGGAACACCCGGCGCCGCATTCTTCAATCTGGCCCGCGAGGTCGGTCGTCGATTTGATAATGAGAGAATCTTCTACCTGGAGGAGTCGGAAAGAGTCATCGCCCATTGGCAGGGACGCCCGGCTGATGAGCTGGATATTCTGCACGACCATGTCGTAGAGGAATTAGAGCACCTCTACTACAGTACGCATCCCACGGGGCTCAGGGACTCTGCCAGCACCCCGGCCGGGGAACCTCGCGCCTCTTCAGGTGTTGGGAATATCATCAAGAGGATATTTGGTCGGGGATCCCGCTAGGGATGTCAGTGAGAGAAGCATGGTCTATGAGCCCGATCCGTTGCTGACTTCCCTCGCGCTGGGACGACAGCGCGAGAGGGAGGCGGAGGGCGCGGATGCCGATGTGCCAATTGACGCGGAGTTGATTGAGCGCGCCCGGCAGGTTCTGATTCCTGTGGCGCGAGCCGGCCAGCGCATAACGTACGGACAATTCGCCGCCCAATTGGGCGATCCGGCCATCAACGCGACCAACGCCGGGGGACTTTTGACCATGGTGTGTGAGGTTGAGGGCGGCTATGAGCGTCCATTGCTTAGTGTCGTCGTGGTCAACCAGCACACCCGGCGGCCCGGCGCACGGTTCTGCGACCTTGTCCGCGAGATGCGCGGATGGGATTGCGACGATGAAGAAGCCTATCTCAAGGAATTGGCGCTGGTGTATGAATACTGGCGCCCCGTCTGACGATTCGTAGGACGGCGACGCGAGAGAGAGTCCATCATGCCTATTGAACTGCGTGATCTGGCGCGACTGCCGCCGTCCATTGAGAACATGGCATTCTCCAAGATCAGAATGGAACGCCTTTCAGAAGAGGAGGCGACACGCTTCTTCAACGGGCTGTATGAGGCTGCCCTGCTCTCCCATGATGACGGCGATTGGTCACGAGTGGAGGCATTCCTGAGTGAATGGGAACGCGATCTCGTTTCGCGGGTCAATCCCAATGCCATCTCATTTGATTCATCACCATGGGCGACATTTGAGAGACCCCTTTCAGAGGCCCGCATTGCGCTGCTGACGACAGGCGGGGCCTATGTGCGGGACGCGCAGGAGCCATACATAGATGACGACCCATCTTACCGGGTGATTCCATCCAGCACGCCGGTGTCTGAGTTGGCAATCTTCCATGAGCACTATGACAAGTCCAATGCGGAGAAGGACATCAACGTCATCTTTCCCATCGAAC
This sequence comes from uncultured Dehalococcoidia bacterium, assembly GCA_964405845.1. Classification (GTDB taxonomy): domain Bacteria; phylum Chloroflexota; class Dehalococcoidia; order UBA6926; family UBA6926; genus VXMO01. The sequence goes on from CAYOPL010000031.1 coordinate 44,526, forward strand.
GGCTGCGAGAGATGGAGGGGGAGAGATGGATTGGGTCAATCGCCGCAAGTTCCTTCGGTTTCATGGGGTACATCGTCGGCGACAATATTCCGCGCCTTATAGATGAGACGGCGCCGAAAGCGGCTCGAATACTACTTGAGGAGAATGTCGACGCGGCGTTGATCGGAACGACTTGACCAATGTGCAATCAGTCCGGAGGGCTGATCGCACGGGTGCTTGAGGAGCACGGGATTTCGACCGTCGTAGTGAATCAGGGCTTGCAACAGCCCATGCGGGTCAAACCACCTCGTTCTCTCTATGTGAAACACCCCTACGGGCAGCCGTTCGGGCAACCCGGCAACGTGGACCAACAGCGCATTATCGTCGAAGACGCGCTGAACTTGCTGGAAAGCGTCACGGAACCGGGAACAATCGTCCACTCGCCATATCGATGGCGGCGTGAGGATTTTTCTGCGATTCGCAGGAAGCGGCGCGGTCAGAAGTAGCCAGCGCGTGTGCCAGGCTGCTTAGCGAGCTAGCCCTCGTGGCCGTCAATCAAGTCTTCGGCCAACGCGTAATCAAGCTGAGCAAGATCCTGCCTAAGGTGGCGAGCCATCGGAAGCATGGTGGACGCGGTCATACCGGCGCCGATGAATCCTCCCAGTAGCGGGATGGCCTTGGCGAATCCGCGCGTGAACGTGTCTTTCGTAATCTTGACCCCGATATAGCGTCCAACACGCTTGGCCAGCATGGATGAGGCGTGATGCGTCACGGCGCGGGCGGAGAGTTGTTGAAGGCCCTGCTTGGCCGCGCCAACGCCCATCATCGCTCCGATGAACATCGTTATGTCGGCTTGGGCGATCTCATCAAGCTCGCCCTCGTGCAGAAGGTCCGGCCAACCGTAGAGATAAGCCAACTCCTGTGCCATCACAGTCATGTGGAAGAAATATTGGGCAAGGTCTGCCGGAATCGTACCCAGCATGGCGAATCCGCCGGGAATGCCGGCTGCGAAGGAAATGCCGGACGCGCGAGTGACATGCTTCCTGATCAGGACGTTAGCGCGGCTCTCAATCTTTTCGGTATCAATACCTGCCAGCGCCGGCCGGGTCTGGACTGCCTTCTCGATCTGTTCCTCATCGGCAATCGATTTCAAAGTGGATCGCAGGAATTGCTCGCGGTCCACCTTGACACCGGGCACGGCGAGCGCGGCATGGAGAACACGCTGCCAGACACGGTCGTCATGGCCGGACTCGACAAGTTCAAGGGTGCCGTAATCTTCCTCAAGCGCGGACGCCTCTTGCTCAAGGCGCTCCTCGGCAATATGAGCCTTGCTCTCAGCTTCAATGGTCGGAGCTTCGTTTCGTGACTGATCGTCGGCCATCATGCCCTCCCCGGGCAATCACTTTATCCCATCTAATGATACACGCGGACGCACTTGCCACCGCGTCAGTACGAGCGAAACAGCGCTCCCCACGGCGTTTCCAGCGCTTTCCCGGCTCTGCGCCGACCGATCGCATTGTACCAATAGCCATTGAAGTAGAGATTTGACGCGACATAGGACCAGGGAGCGATGACTGTCCGAAGCAACAGGTGTTCAAGGCGCTTGAGAGGGCCCCAGTAGATGAGTTTCTGGCCGCGACTGGCGAACGTGTCTTCGCTCGCCCTGAGATGCCAATTCACCTCGGACACGTCTTCGCCGACAATTTCGATCTCTCGTGGATCCCCGGTTCCCAAGCCCGCTTCATGCGCAAGACGAATGAATTTGACAGACATCGGGTCAATTCCCATCAGTTTGGCGGAGACGGCATCAATGGCCACCTGGTCCGCCGACGCGAGCAAGATGTTCTTGGTCTGCCATTGCATAGCGCGCGGGCCGGGCCCATCCCCCACAAAGGTGCCATCCATAACGGCGAACAGGCCGGGGTGAATCTCTTTTTGGATGGCCAGCAAGTCGACGAGCGTCTCGTGGATGACTGAGTGCGTCCAGTGGCGGCGATGATTCAGCAGGCCGCCGAATGCGTTCTTCATCGCGCCGGTCATTGTCGTGAAAACGTGGGTCTTCATGGTTGGCAGATGGATGATGTTCTTGCCGGGGAACATGGCAGGGATTCGCAGGCCCTCGGGGAATATATCGCCCAGCACGCGCATCTCCGCTTGCGGGTGGAACTGCATCCACTCCACATCCTCGAGGTGCGTGTTTGGGATGCCGTGTTTCTCGATGACCGGCAGATGCTTGTTGTTGACCTCGCCAACCTTTGCATCAACGACGACTGTGCCGTTGTGCGCTGCGATGATGTCGTCATATCCATCTTCTTTGAGCGTCTTGATCACGCCGTCAAGCTGCCAGGGCGTGGTAGAGCAAGCCGGGTACCAGAGCTGCCACGAGATGTTGATCTTGAGGAGGGTGGCTGCTGCGGCATCAAGCGTCTCCTGATAACCCGCAAGGCGCATCAGACGGCCAATGTCGTCCAACACCGTTTCAGGCGTCGTGTAGACGACGGCCACTCGGGAGCGAGAGGGTGGCGCGGCGTCTGCGGCAGGGTTGTCCAGAACTGTCTGCGTCATTGTTTCTCTATCGGGATTGGGGAGTACTGTGTTCCTTTCTCTATACTTTAGCCGATGAGCACGATAGGCCGCGTTGACGCGCACGTCCACATTTTTCACCCTGACGTGGCGGAAGATCGATTCCGCTACTTCCCGCAGGATGCTGCGTTCCATGAGATGTACCAGGCGCCCGACGCGCAGATCATCGTGACGGAGCAGTTGGTCAATTCGATGGACATTGCGGGGATTTCACGGTCGATTGCATGCGGATTTGGATGGAGCACGAACGCGCTGTGCCGCGAGGGAAACGACGCAATCATCGAGGCCGTCCGACTCTATCCGAGCCGCCTAACGGGTTTCGGCACCGTTGCGCCACGCGACTCGCTCTCGGAGGCAATTGCTGAAATCGACCGACTAGCCGCAGCCGGTGTCCGCGGTTTGGGTGAGCTTCGGCCGGATACACAGGGGCTGCTTGAGATGCAGCCGGATGACATCGAGGCATTTGCAGCGCGTGTCCGTGAGCACGACATGGGGTTGCTGATGCACGCCTCCGAGCCTGTTGGGCGGATGTACCCGGGCAAGGGAACGGCGACGCCCGAGCGTCTGTACAAGCTGCTGGAACGCCTGCACGGCATCCCCATCATCCTTGCGCACGCCGGAGGCGGTTTGCCGTTCTACGCCAACCTCCGCGCTTCTGAGGACGTGTTCGCGGATGTATACGTGGACACGTCGGCGATGCCATACCTGTATGACCCGGCCACGGTTCGCGCCCTCATCAACTCCATCGGCCTCGACCGTGTGTTGTTCGCGACGGACTACCCGCTGATGCGGCAGGAGCGGGTAGTCCAATACCTCGACAAGGCCGGGCTGACGCCGGATGAGATGGAGCGCGTGCTGCAACACAACGCAGAGGAATTCCTGAGGAGAGTGGGGGCCTAAAGCGGGTGACGTCACACTCCCCCACCTCACCCTCCTTCCGAGCGTTTGTTGCCGTTGTCCCACCGACGAATATCAAGACAGAACTTGACGCAGTAGTCGCGCAACTCAAGCAACGCGATGCAGATGAGGCAGTGCGGTGGGTGGCGGCGGACGCGCTGCACATCACGCTAGCGTTCCTTGGCCAGATCGCGGAAAGCGCGGCTGCTCCGCTACTTGATGCCCTCGAGAAAGAGACAGCCCTTGCTGCGCCGTTCGAGTTGAGTTTGAGCAGCTTAGGAACGTTCGGTGATAGACGACGTAGAGGCGGCGCGCAGGTTGTGTGGGCCGGGCTTGGAGGCGACGTAGACGCCCTAAGCGGTCTGTATGAGCGGGTGGCGGACGCAGTGAGGAGCCTAGGTCTGCGGATGGAGTCCCGCGCTTTTCAGCCGCACATAACCCTGGGGCGTGTGCGGCGAGGACGCCGATGGCGGTTGGATCAAGCACACGCACCTACACTTCCTTCAATTGCATTCCTCGTTGACACTTTGACATTGATGGAGAGTCGGTTGGGGAGGGGGCCGGCCGAGTACGTGGAGCGGGGGCAAGTATCTCTGGGCTAGAGATAGGACGCATCCTTGCCGACACATACCAATTGGTTCGAAATCAACAGGGAATTGTCATAATGTTTGACAGTATTTCTCGTAACTGCCTATAGTTGGCCTGACTTCATTTCCTTCCTTCCCCTCGTCCGAACTAGGCCCGCATCATCGGCGCCTTGGCATTCCCTCCCCGGGAACCCGTCCTTTCACTTCTTTGTCGGCCCTTTCTTTTCGCCACCCCCTTTGCGGGCAGCGCATATGGAGGTGTGTTATGCGTATTTCTACACTTCCTTCCAACCTCCGTCTCAATCTCCGTCTTCTCTCCATCTTTGTCGGGTTTCTTGCCGCAATCCTTGTGGCAACTCTACTGTCGCCCACCGCCACTGGAGTGCAGGCCTTGGAAAGCCCTGTCACGGATGTCAATGTCGCGCCGGGCGCTGAAAGCGGGCAGATCGTCATCACCTGGTCGGAGCCACCCGAACAGCCTGTGGACTATCGCGTGTCATGGGCGCCGGAAAACGGGAACTTCAGGAGCCTGGCTGCGAATCAGGGCAACGCCTTTGTCACCGAAACGAGATACGTCGTGTCCGGTCTGACTCCGGGGGCCAGGTACAAAGCAAAGGTACGCGCGCGCTTTGGTGAGGGACGCAGGTCGGCCTGGAGCGCGGTGGCTTACGGCGAGGCGGCCAGCGAGCAGGTCGTGAGTAAGTCTTCGGAGTCGACAATTGCCCCGAGGCAACAGCAACAGGTTCAAGTCCCGATTCCGACAACCTCGGATGAGTGCGGAGAACAAATAGTTGACGGAGCGGCGGTCAGCTGTGCGGCCAACAGCTTTGGGATTACCACGATGAGAGACGGCGGCGTGTACAACATCGACTGGACTGTGTGGCACAACCGCAACGCGGACCGCATAGACCACTACACCATTCAGAGGCTGATATTCACCTACAACTTCAACATCAGGCACGCGCTTGACGACACGCCGGCCGATACGGACGCTACGCCGGGCGTATCGCTTGTCCGTCCGGATACATGTGTCCCTGCTGCGGTCGCTGATTCGGTTGGCTCTTTGAGTCATTTTGAATGGCGCTGCGATGGGCTTACAAACATTCGTCAAGACATCGATGGCAATCCGACGGCGCCCGAGATTCTCATAGATTCCGGTTTGAATTGGCAAACGTCGTACTTCACCGGGACTATAGAGAGGCCGGGCTTCCATCGTGACACTCCGTTGACAGGGATGCGCATTCCCGCGCGGCAGCCGGCAGATCGGGATGATCGCCCTACGGCCAGCGAGGCGGCAGACACCGTCGATCTTGAGGCAGACGCGGTTGAGATGCGCCTCTACCTGATCACCGCGCATTTCAACGATCAAACCTCCTATTCCCGTCACATGCTTGTTCACGGGTAAGTGCTGTCCGATCGCCGTGGTCAGCGCCCTACCGGATAGCCGGCTGCCGCAATCAACACGTCCTCCCATACCCTAACGGAGGAGGGTCGGCCTGAGAATCTCAGGCCGACCCGTCCGGATTGCCAAGCGTTGGGAGGGTGCTTTTGATTGACGAAAGTGGTGTTCGCAAGTAGGATTTATGGAAACTGAATAGGGAACTAAAGGCGACGAACGAGAGTAGTACCGTCCATCGTCAGGCAACAGAGAGTCGGGGATTTGGTGGAATCCCGACGCCGGGCCGGACGGGAATGGACTCGGGAGCCGCGGACCGAACGGAGTGGCGATAGCCGCATCCCATTAGGCTCCGACGGGTTGGGACGCCGTTACACGTCCACGGTATACCCCCGGTGGCAGAGGCCAACGGGAAGTACCTAGAAAGCGCTCCTGCCGTACAGGCGGGGGAATAAGGGTGGCACCGCGGGAATCCACGCCGAACGAGGACCCGTCCCTTTGAGGGGCGGGCTTTTTGTTTGCCTCTCCTTATCGGACACGGATGAGGATGAAGCGGAAAGGCGGGAGTAGAGATGGCGACATATTTCCCAAGCGTAGATGAGGTATGCGCGATGCGTGGCCAGGGAACCACTGCGCCCGTCTGGCGCGACATTCCCGCAGATATGGAGACACCCGTTAGCGCGTATCTCAAGGTGGCTCAAGAGGCGCCCTCATTCCTGTTGGAAAGTGTGGAGGGCGGCGAGCGGGTTGCTCGTTACAGTTTCATCGGCACTCTACCCACCAAGGTCATCAGGACCGGACATGAGACGCCAAATGGCAGCATCGATCCGCTGACACTGATTGAGAAGGAGCTGGAGGGCGTCAAACCCGTCCAGGTAGCAGGTTTGCCACGTTTCCTCGGCGGCGCGGTTGGCTTCATCACGTATGATGCCGTCCATCACTTTGAACCACGCGTGCCGAGGAACGAGAACCCCGATCCGATGGGGCTGCCGGAATCCGTCTTCATGTTGACCGACACACTGCTCATCTTCGACCACGTCAAGCACGTGATAAAGGTCGTCAACTACGCGTCGCTTGATGGCGACGAGAATCAGATCCATGAGTCATATCGGCAGGCTGCTGAAAGCATCGACAACATCATCCTCAGGCTGGAGACAGGCAGAATCGACGGCAACCCCTGTCTCGATCCCGGCGACGCGGACGACTACCATAGCGAGTTGACGTCTAACCACACGCCGGAGTCGTTCATGCGGCAGGTTGAGGAGGCGCGGGAACTAATCACTGCCGGCGAGTGCATCCAGGTGGTGTTGTCGCAGCGATTGGCACGTCGCACCTCCGCAGCTCCTTTTGACATCTACCGCGCGCTGCGGACGTTGAATCCCTCGCCATACATGTACTTCCTGGACATGGGTGACTTTCACATCATCGGGTCGTCCCCGGAGATGCTTGTGCGGGTTGAGGACGGAATTGCGACGACACATCCCATCGCCGGAACACGGCGGCGGGGGGAGACACCCGAGGAGGACGACGCGCTTGCCGAAGAGCTGATCACGGACGAGAAAGAGCGGGCGGAGCACATCATGCTCGTTGACCTCGGTCGAAACGATATTGGCCGGGTCAGTGAGCCGGGCACGGTGGAAGTGACTCAGCTCATGGAAATCGAAAAATACTCGCACGTGATGCACATCGTGTCGAACGTGGTTGGCAAACTGCGTCCGGAGTACACGGCGTTCAATACACTGCGTTCCTGTTTCCCGGCGGGCACATTGTCCGGCGCGCCCAAGGTGCGTGCAATGGAGATCATCGCAGACAAGGAGCCTCACGCCCGTGGGCCGTATGGCGGCGCGGTGGGCTACTTCTCCAACGCGGGCAACATGGACATGGCGATCTGCATCCGCACCATCGTGATGAAAGATGGGCTGGCAACCGTGCAGGCGGGCGGCGGCCTCGTCTATGACAGTGAGCCGCGCGCCGAGTACGAGGAATCGTTGTCCAAGGCCCGAGGGATGCTGGCGGCGCTGGATGCCGGAGAGGATCTCACGAATACGCGGGTGAACCGCGCGGGTCCGGTGCCTGTGGGAGGAGAGGCGCGATGATTTTCCTGCTCGATAACTACGACAGCTTTACGTACAACCTGTATCAATACCTGTCCGAGCTTGGCGAGGACGTTGTGGTTGACCGGAATGACAGGACGACGGTGGAGAATATCGCTGAGATGCAACCAGAGAAGGTGGTTATCTCTCCCGGCCCGTCCAATCCGGCCAACGCGGGCATCTCCAAGGACGTTGCGCGCTACTTTGGCGAAAAGGGGACGCCGGTGCTGGGCGTGTGCCTTGGCCACCAGTGCATCGGGGAAGCCTTTGGCGGAACGGTGGCCGGAGCGGGCGAAATCATGCACGGCAAATCCAGCATGATTTACCATGACGACAAGGGAATCTACGAAGGGCTGCCAAATCCGTTCGAGGCGATTCGCTATCACTCGCTCGCCATCCTGCCGGATACCGTGCCTGAGGAGCTTGAGGTGACGGCACGGACGGACAACGGCGTGGTGATGGGCGTGCGGCATCGTGAGTACCCCATCGTGGGGATACAGTTCCACCCGGAGAGCATCCGGACGGAGGTAGGCAAGGACTTGCTCCGCAATTTTCTGAAGATGTAGGCACGAGGAAAGATTGGCGCAAGATATCGAACGGCAGGGCGAAGGTGGATCGTTAGCGTCGTCCGCAAGCACTGAACAAGAGTTGACCGGCGGGCAGCGGCAGACGCTGCTAATCACCGCCGTAGCCGGGCACGGCATCAAGCATTTGATGAATGCGGCGTTTCCCGTGCTCTTGCCGGAGATGAAGACGGCGCTCGGATTCTCCAACACACAGATCGGCATCCTCTCCTCGGCGCGATTCTTCGCGGGCGGGCTTGCCAACTTCCCGGCGGGTTACATTGCCGACACTTTCACCAAGCTGCGCGCAATCGTTCTTGGGATATCGATTGCCGGGATCGGCATTGCGTATTTCCTGGCAGGGATTACGACGTCATTCTGGCTAATCACGATAATCACGTCGCTCATGGTGGTCTCCATCTCACTCTGGCATCCGGCAGCCATCGGTTCACTCTCAAGAAACTTCACGTCTCGCCGTGGGTTTGCCATATCACTGCACGGCACAGGAGGCAGCGTCGGGGAGGCTGCGGGCCCAATCGTAGCCGGCGTTCTGCTGGGCTTCTTCACGTGGCAATTCATTTTCCAGGGAGCCATCGTCCCTGCGCTGATCCTGGGATTCGTCATCTGGTTTGTGCTCCGGCGTGTGCCGGCCGACATCAGCCAGGCAACATCCTTTGGCGACTACGCCGTTGGGCTCCGTACTCTGCTGAGCAATCGACGGTTGTTGTTGGTGCTCCTCTTCACGGGCGGGTTCGCGGGAGCGCAGGCAACCATGTACACGTTCCTGCCGATCTACCTGCGCGAGGACGTGGCCTTGTCTCCAGGGACGGTGGGCTTGTATCTGTCATTACTCAATCTGCCGGGTCTGGCATCTCAGCCCGCGATGGGATACCTCTCCGACCGCTGGGGCCGGAAGGCGGTGCTCACTCCCGCGATGGCCTCACTTGGCGTCTTCTACCTCGTACTCGGCGTTGTGCCGGGAACTTCCGGCGTACTCCTCGGTGTCGAGATCCCCGGCGGCATCGAGCTTGTGGCGACAATTCTCGCTGCCGGCCTGTTCTTCTATCCGATGATGGCCATTTTCCTCGCCTCCGCCTCTGATCTCGCACCGGCAGATGTGCAGTCAACGACCGTGTCACTCGTCTTCGGAGTCGCAACACTTGTCGGATTCCTCGGCCCGTTGGCGGCCGGAGTCATCGCCGACACCTATTCCCTGCAGGCAACGTTCTATTTCTGCGCAACCCTCGTCCTAATCGCGGCATTTGTCTCCGCAGTGACGCGATGGGAGGGGCAGCGGCAATACGTCACCTCTGACTAACTCGCCGCATCCGAGTCGCCGAGTATCATGTGGACGCAGCAGCCGTACGCATAGGAACCATACGGAGCATAGGCAATGATTCGTGAGGCAATCGCACACCTGATTGAGGGCCGTAGCATCTCGCAGGCAGAGGCCGAGCAGGTGATGACGGAGATCATGGACGGCGAGGCGACGCCCGCGCAGTTGGGCGCATTCCTCATGGCGCTCCGCACCAAGGGCGAGGGCGTGGATGAAATCGCCGGGCTCGCGCGTGTCATGCGGGCGCGGGCGTTGCGCGTCGAAGTGGATGACCCCGAGTCGCTGCTGGACACATGCGGGACGGGCGGCGACGCTTCCCACACGTTCAATATCTCAACAACGGCTGCGCTTGTAGCCGCAGGCGCAGGGCTGCGGGTCGCCAAGCACGGTAATCGCGCCGCGTCGTCCGCGTGTGGATCCGCAGACGTGTTAGAGGCGGCAGGCGTAACCATCGAACTTGAGCCGGAGCAAGTAGCGCACTGCATCGATAGCGCGGGCATGGGCTTCATGTTCGCGCCGAAGTATCACCCCGCCATGCGTCATGCGGCGGGGCCACGGCGGGAGATTGGCGTGCGAACGGTCTTCAACATCCTCGGGCCGCTGACCAATCCGGCGCATGCCGGGCATCAACTTGTCGGCGTGCCGCGTCCTGAACTCGTGGAGACCATCGCTCGTGTGCTGGGGGAGCTTGGCACAAAGCGTGCCATCGTCGTGCACGGCGCGGACGGACTGGACGAGATAGCGCTGAGCGGGCCGTCGATTATGGCGGAGTACCGCGACGGCTCCGTTTCAGTGCAGGAGATCACGCCGGAGCAGTTCGGGCTGACACACGCCGGTGTCGATCAGATTAGAAGCGAGGACGTGGCCTCGAGTCACCGCATCTTTACGAACGTGCTCAACGGAGAGCCGGGGCCGTACCGGGATATCGTGCTAATCAACGCGGCCGCCGCGTTGGTGGCCGGAGAGGCGGCGGACAACTTGGCAGGCGGGCTGGAGGCGGCGCGGGAGTCCATCGACTCAGGCGCGGCACGAGACCGGCTGGAGCGACTGGTGGCGGCGAGCAAGGAGTAGAGAGGATAAGGGGCGTTTTGGATTCCCGCTTTCGCGGGAATGACGGGGCAGGCCCCTAGGAAGCCGCGTTGAACAACAGGTATGCAACGATAGTGACGCCTACAAGAGCCATGGCGGCCACAATCAGCCGCCGGCCGGCGAATTTCTTGAAGCTCTCACCGTCCTTGCGGCGGGCGCCTTCCCTAAGTTCCTGGTCAAACATGGCAAGCGCAATCGGGCTAAAAGGAAGAATGCTAGACGGCGCGCGCGCCGTACATCAGAAGCACGATGATTGGCAGCGCAGAGATGCCGGCCACGATTGCGAGGTAAACGAGGGCACGTTCAAGAGTGACCGGGCGGCGGTGGCCCTCATGGGTCTCACGGTGCTTCTGCACCGCCTCCTGGGGGTCCGGCGTGTTCAGGTGAAACATGTCCCAGTTGGACATGGGAACCTCCCTCGCGGCGTCTCGCTGCAATGAATGGCATTATAGTCGTATCTCAGAAAATGGGTAGGAAAGCGGAGAATGACCACCGGAACCTATCTGGATAAGATCCTGCCGCAGACGCGGCAGGACCTCGATGACCGCATGTCGTCGCAGCCTCTCAACGAGGTCAAGGCGCGTGCTAAAGATGCTGAGGAAACGCGCGATTTCTACGACGCTTTCGCGGAGGATCGGCTGCACCTCATCTCGGAGGTCAAACGGGCGTCTCCGTCCAAGGGCGATCTTGCGCCGGACATCGACGCCGCAGAGCTTGCCCGCGTCTATATCGATAACGGCGCGTCGGCGCTCTCCGTGCTGACGGACAGGCCATTCTTCAAGGGATCACTGGACGATCTCAAGGCCGTTCGAGAGACGACGGCGGAATCCGGCACTCCCATCCTGCGCAAGGATTTCGTCATTGACGAGTACATGATCTACGAGGCGCGGGTGTGGGGCGCGGACGCCATTCTCCTACTCGTCATCAGCCTGTCCGACGGGCAGCTGCAGGACTACCAGGGCCTTGCGAACGAGCTTGGCATGGCGGCGTTGATTGAAACGCACGACGAGCTTGAACTGTATCGAGCGCTGGACATCAAGCCGCGTCTGCTGGGCATCAACAATCGTGATCTCCGCACGTTTGAGACTGACCTCGCCACAACGCACGGCCTCGCGCCGCGCATCGGCGGCAGCACACGCGTCGTGGCAGAAAGCGGCATCTCTTCGACAGAAGACGCGCGCAGCATGAGGGCCGCAGGAGCGGATGCGATACTCGTTGGTGAGGCGCTAATCACAGCTGATGACACCGCTGCAAAGGTGCAGGAGCTGAGTTCGATCCGCATACCTCGTCTGACAGGCATGGAGGCGACGGTCCCGGCCGAAGTGATACAGGAAACGATTCCGCAGTTCGGCGGCGGGCCATTTGTGCCACCTATGCCGGGCGGCGGCGTCCCGGGCATAGGCGGATTTGGTCCTCCTCGTTTTCCTGGGATGCCGGGCGATTTCGGGCCACGGAGCAGCTGATGGGTCTCGTCATCAAAATGTGCGGCAACCGGTCGGGGACCGATCTGGTCAACGCCGCCAACGCAGGAGCCGACCTGTTGGGAATCATCTTTGCCGACGCATGGAGGCGCGTCTCTGTCGATCATGCACGGGAGATGGTTGCCACGCTGCGAGACGAGGCGGATAATGTCCCGCCTGTCGTTGGAGTATTCGTCGATCAGCCCGTTGACGAGGTGAACGCGACGGCAGACAAAGTGGGGCTGGACATGATTCAGCTGCACGGCACAGAAACCCCGGACTACTGGGAACAGATGGAGCGGCCGCTGATTATCTGTCGACGCATATCCTCAACTCTGACTCCGGAGCAGATTGAAGATGAACTTAGGGTTGTGGCTGACTTCATGCAGCGTACCGGCTCGTTGAGCCTGATTGAGCCGCATGTTGAGGGAGAGCCGGGAGGGGCCGGCGTCAGCCTCGATTTTGGGCTGGCGGAGCGGCTTGCGAGACGGTATTCTTTCATACTCGCGGGTGGACTTGGCCCCGACAACGTTGGTGAGGCGATTCACTCTGTGCGCCCATGGGGTGTGGACGTTTCAAGCGGCGTCGAAACGGAGCGGGTAAAGGATCCCTCCAAGGTTGGACGATTCGTGTATGAGGCGCGGCGGGCGTCAACGGACTCCGTCGGCATGCGCACGGGTGGCGGGACAGCCCGATGACCATCGTAAAGACGGGCGCAGACGCTGAGGCCCCGGGACGCTTTGGGCGATTCGGCGGCCGGTATGTACCGGAGACGCTGATGGCGGCGGTCACGGAGCTCGAGGAATCGTACGCGGCGGCCCGCGAGGACAAGGAGTTTCTTTCTCGACTCGATCATCTTTCTCGCACCTATGCAGGTCGCCCTACACCACTAACGCTGGCCGAGCGGTTAACCCAGCAGGGCGGGGGCGCGCGCATCTATCTCAAGCGGGAGGATCTGGCGCACACGGGGGCGCATAAAATCAACAACGCCCTCGGACAGGTGCTGCTTGCTCAGCGCATGGGCAAGACGCGGATCATTGCGGAGACGGGCGCGGGACAACACGGCGTGGCGACGGCTACAGTCTGCGCGCTTCTGGGTCTCGAATGTGTTGTGTACATGGGCGAGGAGGACATTCATCGCCAGGCGCCCAACGTGTTCCGCATGCGGCTGCTGGGAGCGGATGTCGTGTCCGTCACAGCGGGCTCGCGAACGCTCAAGGACGCGGTGAACGAGGCGATGCGCGACTGGGTAACAAACGTGGCGAACACCTACTACGTTATCGGTAGTGTCGTTGGCCCTCACCCCTACCCTGTCATCGTCCGCGATTTCCAAGCCGTCATCGGGCAGGAAGCACGCGAGCAGATGCTGGAAGTGGAGGGGCGGCTGCCAACACACCTTGTGGCGTGCGTTGGCGGCGGCAGCAACGCGATGGGACTGTTCCACGCGTTCTACGGCGACTCGGACGTTGCGATGGTTGGCGTGGAGGCCGCGGGTCACGGCATTGACACGGGCGAACACAGCGCGAGCCTCGGCGCGGGCAAGCCGGGCGTGCTGCACGGGTCGTTCTCACAGGTTTTGCAGGACCAATGGGGGCAAGTGACAGAAACGCACAGTATCTCCGCCGGACTCGACTACCCCGGCGTCGGGCCGGAGTTGTCCTACTACCAGGAGACTGAGCGCGCGCGATTCACGAGTGTCACGGACACGGAGGCACTGGAGGGGTTCAAGCTGCTTGCACGGACGGAGGGGATCATCCCGGCCCTGGAATCATCACACGCGATATTTGAAGCTACTCGCCTGGCCGCCACGTTGTCACCGGATGACATCATCCTGGTGAACTTGAGCGGCCGCGGCGACAAGGATTTAGCCACCGTGACCGACGCACTGGGCATTGAACTAGATCGGACATAGGCGTCAAAAAGACGCTACCCCCTGACATTCGCTCGGCCTCGAATGAGAGGGGGCAGCGCAGCGCGGGGAAAGCAGTGAGGTACAGTTCACATAGTTACTGCCGTCCCGCGCGCGAACACACCGTCGTTTATTCTATCACAGTTAGGTCAAGTAGGGAACGGTTAGCGGGATTTACGGTAGGGAGAGCAGGTAGGATTCCAGTGCGAGGCGGGCGTTGGCGTTCTGGCGCAGGGCCTGCATGGTGAAGAGAGTGTCATTCAGTGCCGATTGCGCCTCTCTCAGGCTGACTCCAATCTCTCGCACCCGCTCCAAATCGTCTAAATCCGTTATGTCCTGCGGCGTACCACCCGCCACCACAAGCGCGTCACGCCAGATCGACGCCCACGCGTCAAGTCGGGCAAGCAGGCGCTGGCGGTCGGCGTAGAAATCCTCGGCCATCCTGCCCGCTCGGCGTAGGCGGTCGGCGACAGGTTCTCCGCGAACTGCAAGGATATCGTCGAGGGCAGCACGGCGGGCATCCAGCGGAGCGGCATCGGCGAGGAGGCTGAGCGCATATTCGAGGCGGCCACCGGAAAGTTTGGCAAGGCGGTTGGCGTTCTCGGCATCCGCGCCGTTCTCGCGCAGTGCCTCTGCGACCTGATTAAACGGAATTGGACGGAGCGGAACGATTTGGCAGCGGGAGCGGATGGTATCGAGAATCGCCTCGTCATTGGCCGTCACGAGGATGAGGGTCACGTTTGGATGAGGCTCTTCCAAGACCTTGAGGAGGGCGTTGGCCGCCTCTCGGGTGAGCGTATCCGCGTCGTCGATGATGATGACTCGACCAGACGCCTCATACGGCTGCAGGTTGGCAGCTGCCTGTAGGTCTCGGGCGGCTTCAATGCCAATGGAGCCTGTACCGGCGGGGGAAATAACCATAACGTCCGCGTGATGGCCGCTGGTAATGCGTTGGCAGTGGCGGCACTCACCACACGGCTTGCCCTGCTCAGCGTCACACAGGAGCGCCTTTGCGAATTCACGGGCGAGAGCCAGTCCGCCAACACCGGCGGGGCCGGTCAACAGCCACGCGTGGGCAAGCCTTCCCTGCTGAACGCTTCGGTCGAGAAGGCCGACGGCGTCTTGGTCGGCAGGCGTGCTCCAAGGCATCACGAATCAAACATCTAGGCGCATGAGGTCTTCGAAGGTTTCGCGGCGGCGGATAGTGCGGGCCTCGCCGTTGGAGACCAGCATCACCTCTGGGCGGGGATTGGCGTTGTAGGTAGACGACATTGCGATGCAGTATGCGCCAGACACGGGGATGGCGAGAATATCGCCTGCGGCGGGCGTCGGCAGGGAGCAGTCGCGGACAAGGATATCCCCGGACTCGCAATATTTCCCGGCTATGGTCACCGTAATCTCCTCCGGGTCCGCCATACGTGAGGCCAGCACGGCCTCGTATTGCGAACCATAGATGGCGGGGCGGATGTTGTCGCCCATGCCGCCGTCCACGGAGACGTAGGTGCGGATGCCCGGCAGCAACTTGGTCGCGCCGACGGTGTAGAGCGCGACGCCCGCCGTGCCCACCATGGAGCGGCCGGGCTCGATGGAGATGGCAGGCAGTTCAAGGCCATGCACATCACAGCCCTGGATGATGGCCTTGGAAATGGTCGAGATGTATGTGTCTGGAACGGGGGCTTCGTCCGTGGTGAGGTAATTGACAGCAAATCCGCCGCCGGGGCTGAACATACGCAGCGAGAAGCCGTATGTGTCCCGCATCTGCGCTGCGAACTCCATCGTGATCTGAATGGCCTCTTCATACGGCTCAAGCTCAAAGATAGGCGAGCCAAGGTGGAAATGGAGGCCGGCAACGTCGAGCCTCGACGACTGCATCGCCCGCGCGATGGCCTCCTCCGCCTGCCCTGTCTGGATGGCTAAACCGAACTTGCTGTCGAGCACGCCGGTGGTGGTATGCGCATGAGTGTGGGGATCGACGCCGGGTGAAACGCGGAACGATACCTGCTGCGTCTTTCCAAGGCGCTCCAGTATGGAATCAAGCAGGGCAAGCTCGTGGAGGTTATCGACGACAATTGCGCCGATGCCGGACTCGACGGCTCGTTCAAGCTCCTCTTCACTCTTGTTGTTGCCGTGGAAGTGAACGCTGGCCGGATCCACGCCTGCCGTCTGCGTTGTGGCCAGCTCACCGCCGCTCACGACGTCGAATCCGACGCCCTCCTCCGCAAGCAGGCGGAAAAGCGCGACATTCGAGAATGCCTTGGAGGCGTAGATAATCGAACTTTCTCCGGGGTAGTGGGCGTCCAGCGCTGAGCGAAAGCGGCGGGCTGAATCGCGTAGCTCAGCCTCATCGAACACATACAGCGGCGTGCCCTGCTCGCGAGCAAGTTCAACCGCATCAAGTCCGCCGATTTCCAGATTGCCGTTGTCGCGTGCCTTTGCGGACGCGGGGAAAACCGAAAGGGCGTCAGTTCCTCTCATCAGTGTAGATTCCTCTCACTAGTGAATTCAGTATTGCCAGATAGGGAGCTTTGTCTAGGCCAGGCGATAGGAATTGCCTGCACCGACTGCAACGACCGAACCCTCTCCGGTCAGTTTGATGAGATGGGCAATGATCTGCTCACGAGCGGCGTTCCAGCGCCATTCCTCAAGGTTGGCCGCACCGTAGAGTCGCTCCCGCATGGCATCCACTTCCGTCACACCGTTTCGCAGACATTCCAGAATGGATTCGTCACGGGAGTTGCGATGCTCAATGAGCTCGGCGAGCTTGGCAGCGGGATCCGTGACGGGCGTGCCGTGGAATGACAGCAACAGATTCGCGTTTTGGTCAGCGAGTTTCTGCAGGGACGCGACATAGGCGGCCATGTCGCCATCCTGGTCAAGGTGAACGGCGGTCGTGCCCCGGCTCAGGACGCAGTCACCGCTGAAGAGGACGCCGTTCGGCTGCAGCAGATAGCACATACTGCCACCAACGTGGCCGGGCGTGGCAATGGCCAGGATGCTCTTGCCGTCTCCAAGGTCAAACGTCTCGCCTCCGGATAGCGGTCCGTCTACAACCTGACCGACGGATTCCGTGATAGCATCCACATCCGCCGCTCCGGCGTGGACTGCGATACCTGGGAAAGCCGTTTTGAGGGTTGCCGCGCCGCCGCTGTGTTCCCCAAATCGGTCAGTAATCAAGAGGACGGCCGGAGCAGGGGCGTCTCCCTTGAGTTCATTGACGGAGTCGATGACACGCCTTGAGACATCATCCTCGCCGTGGCCGGCATCGATGAGCGCGCCGCCATTCTCACCCTGCACCCAATAGACGTGAGGGGAGTCGTCATCACCCGGGCGCAGTGTGATGGCGATAACGCCGGGGGCGACTTCACTGGTCATGTGATTCCTCCGCGCCGCGACGAATTGGCGGCTAAACACGCGCAATTTTGGTCGCGGCGTGCAAGAATCCTAAGAAAGCGCGGTTAGGGGTGTCAACGCGCGCAACGGGATGATGGGAGAGTTTCAAGGATGACGCTGACGCACAGCGAGATGGATCTGCGTATCTACGGCATGGAGGTCGGGAGCTGGGGGAATAATTGCTACATCGTTGTGGACCCGCTGCGCAACGCGGCAGCGATCATCGACGCGGCGGCAGAGGCTCCCCAGATTCTTGACGCTGTGGCAGGCATGGACGTGCTCTACATCCTTACGACGCACGGTCACTCCGATCATTGGGGGGCGTTGGAAGAGGTTTCCGCCGCGCTGCCCAACGCCATCGTCGCTGCGACACCGGGTGATGCCGGGGATCTGCCCATTACCCCTACCCTGCTGCTTGATGACGGCGATACGCTTCAGATTGGGACGGCGCCACTGCGCGTCATCACGACTCCGGGCCACACGCCGGGCAGCGCGTGCTTCATCACGGGTCAGCACCTGTTCACGGGAGATACGCTCTTCCCAGGGGGGCCGGGACATTCACGCAGCCCCGAGAATCTGCGAGAGGAGATCACGAGCATCACAACAAAGTTGTACGTTCGGCCTGACGAGACCATCGTCTACCCGGGGCACGGAGCAGGAACGACGATCGGCGCGAGCAAGGCGGAATACGCGGTGTACGCAGCCAAGCAACATCCTAATGATCTACACGGCGACGTGCTGTGGCTGGAATCGTGACCGGCTCACAGGGCGGCGGCGACGCGCAAGCGCTGCCCACATCCACTACCATCGGCGGATACACGATGACCGAAGCGCTTGCGCCCTATACAAAGAGCGTTTTGCCGAACGGAATCAGACTCCTGACGGCAGCAATGCCGGCGACGCGAGCCGTGTCCATCGCCTTTTACGTCGGAACAGGCTCGCGCTTTGAACGCGAGGAGGAATCCGGCGCCTCGCATTTTCTGGAGCACATCCTGTTCAAGGGCACGAAGCGACGTCCGCTGGCGCAGGATGTGTCCGAGACCATTGAGCGCGTGGGCGGATTCATGAACGCGAGCACCGACCGCGAGGTAACGATATATTGGGCGCGCGTTGCTCGTCCTCACCTCTCCATCGGCATCGATATTCTGTCCGACATGCTCTTGAACTCGACGTTCCCTGCCGACGAAATCGAGAAGGAACGCGATGTCATCCTCGAGGAGATTCACACATCGGTCGATTCGCCGGCGCAGCGCGTGTTCCACATGGCGGACAAGATTATGTGGCCGGACCAACCGCTAGGCCGGGACATCGCCGGAACGGAAGAGAGCATCCGCGAGCTGTCACGGGACACGATCATGTCCTACATGCGTGAGCAGTACGACCCGTCGCAGGTGGTTTTGTCGATAGCCGGACAGATTGAGCACGCGGAGATCGAGCAGATTGTCGCGGAACTGCTGGAGACGTGGCCGAGTGGGAATCCGCGCCCGATGCCACCCGTAGACGACAAAGAGCCGGAGAGCCGCGTCGCGCTGGAATACCGCAAGACGGAGCAGGCCAACATCTGCCTCATGTTTCCGGGCATGTCAGCCCACGATCCTGACCGGCGCGCCCTGTGGCTATTGAACTCTATCCTTGGCGACGGCATGGCGTGCCGACTGTTTCTTGAGCTGCGTGAGCGCCTCGGCATCGTCTACGAAGTGGATATGGACGTGATGTACCTGCAGGACACCGGCGCGATGGCGGTGTATGCGGGAACAGTCCCCCAGCGAGGTCCGCAAGCGCTGGAGGCCGTTATCAAGGAGCTGGAGCGAGCAACGAAAGACATCACCCAGAGCGAGCTTGAGCGAGCGCGGGAGTTGTCCAAGGGACGGATGCTGCTGCGTCTGGAGGACACACGCAGCATCTCAAGCTGGCTGGGTGGGCAGGAGATCACCTTCGGGCGCATTGAGACGCCGGAGGAGGTCGTCGAACAGTTGGACAGCATCACCGTGGATGACGTGCAGCGTGTTGCACAGCGCGTATTCGACCCGGAACGATATCGCCTTACCGTCGTTGGGCCATATCGGAGTGACCGCAGGTTCAGGAACATCATCGAGGGGCGTTAGACGGCGGCCATGGTGAGAAAACTTACCCAGATGCTCACCGTCGTCGTCATCCTTGCGGTGATCTACGAGGAGCTGCGCAAGGGCCCGGAGAATGAGCGTTGGCACGGACGCGCGCTCGGATTCGTGCCCTATGATCTCAGACCACCGAGCCTTCGGCAGATACGTGAAACGTATTGGAATCCAGATGACCCGCGCATCTTTCCGGGCCGGGTAGCCGGCATTGGGTGGGGCGTCAATTTCGCTGCCCTTTTTGATCGTATCAGCCGGATGTAGGACTTATTCTCCTCAACCTAACCCCCCTCCCCTGGCAAGAGGGGATTAGCAGTATTCATTGCTTGCAATTATGTCGACACGTAACTTGTGCTATAGTCCACGCGGTGCCTGTCTGGGACCAACGGGGAGTGGGGGGAGACCGTCATGACGTACAGCGACCGCACGCTGACGTGCTCCGAATGCGGCAACGATTACGTCTTTACCGCGGGCGAACAGCAATACTATTCAGATCGGGGCTTTCAGAACGAGCCCAAGAGGTGTCATGCCTGCCGAGTTGTGCGCCGCGCGGACATGGCGCGGCGGCGGGAGACGCGCGATGCAGCGCCGGCAGAGCAGGATCGGCCTCGACGGCAGATGTATCCGGCAACGTGCGCTGAGTGCGGGCGCGAAACTGAAGTGCCGTTCGAGCCGCGTGGGATTCGGCCCGTTTATTGCGCCACTTGCTTCACGCGCCAGCGGAACTCATCCTCCAGCCGTTTCCGCGACTGAACTCGCCGCGAAGCCGGCGTCTATCCCGTTCCTTCTTTAGTCTGTGCTATTAATGGACGGGTGGCCGCGCGCCGAGTAAAGGCGAGGGCCGCATGAACTGGTCAGGAATTGAAACGGAGGGAAGTGGCGAATGACGTATGTAGTCCTGCGTGAGGGTGAGAGCCAGGAGCAGCTGATCAAGCGGTTCCGTTCCGTGGTTGAACGTTCGGGCATCCTGAGGCAGGCAAAAGAGAAGCGCCACTTCATCTCGAAGCAGGAACGAGCCCGCTTGAAGGCCCGCAAGGCGCGGCGCCGACGCAACTAGCGCGAGTTCATGGCCTGAGACGAATGACCATGACTCACTCACAGTCCACATCTTCCGCTACGGCCGGGGCCGAAGATTACTCATTCAACGCATTTGCCCGGCAACCTTTCTACCAGGAAGAGAACAGCCGGCTCGTTGATCTCATCGGCTTGCAGACCGGTAATCGCGTCATTGACCTTGCCTGCGGCCCGGGTGAGATCACACGGAAAATCCTGGACAAGGTGCGCGGAGACAGCGCATGGATCCTGGGCGTTGACATGTCGACGGAGACACTGGAAGAGGCACGGCGGCAGTTCACGGACGTGACGGACGCTGAAATCTCCTTTGAAAATGCCCGCGCGGAAGACCTTTCGAACGTTATCTCGGAGCCGGTTGACGCCGTGGTTTTCTGCAATGCTCTTCACCTGGTGGACAACAAGCCGGATGTGCTTGCGGGAATCGCTGACGTGCTCAAGCCCGGAGGCCTTTTCGCGTTCAACAGCACTTTCTATTCAGGCTCTATCGTGGAGGGCACAGACCCGTTCTACCGCCGGTGGATGATGCGCTCACTGCGTTTACTCAAGTCGGAGCACGGCTTGAGTCCCGTGAAGAACAAGGTCATGGCGCGGCAGCAGCTGACGCCGGAGGAGTACAAATCGCTATTGACCGACGCGGGATTCAGCATCCGGGATGAGCGCGTTATTCCGATCGAGGTACCGATTGAGGGATGGCTCTCCATCTGCTCATTCTCAGACTTCGTGGAAGGGGCGCTGCCGGGTGTGCAGATAGAAACAGCGAGCGAGGTGTTGCGCGCCACCATTCGCGAGACTTTCCGCGACATGGAGCTATCCTTCGTTCCTCGCAACTGGCTCGAAATCGTGGCCGTGCGCGACTAGCGCCACGCCGAGTTGCCGGACGGAGACCTTTCCGATGCCGGACATCACACCAGACGAGTTTCGCCGTGTGATGGGTCGATTCGCCACCGGCGTCACCATCGTCACGACTCGCGCAGGCGATGCTGTACATGGAACAACGATGAGCGCAGTTTGCTCGGTTTCGTTGCAGCCACAGCTCGTGCTTGTCTGCGTCGACCATGAATCGGATATCCACGCGCTCATCCGTGAGAGCGGCGTCTTTGCCGTGAATATCCTGCACGAGGGGCAGGCAGGTTTGGCCGTCGAGTTGTCCCACAAGGGCACACCTGAACAACAGGCTGCGCATCGGCTGGAGAATCTTCCCCATCGAAACGGTGAAACGGGCGCGCCGCTTTTGGAAGACAGCCTGGCTCACGTGGAATGTCGTGTTGAGAACACCATGGAGGCGGGGGATCACACGATATACATTGGTGCCGTCATTGCGGCAGGCGTGAATTCCAGCACTGATCGGCCATTGCTGCATTATCAAGGGCAGTACGGGACGCTAAGTAAGGACAGCTAGCATCCAGCTTTGTTGACAGCAATTCCGTTCCTACCTACAATTTGAAGTCGCGCCCCTTACGAGGGACGCGGGGTACTTGTGCCTGTTTTTCGTGTTTGGCGACACGGATAGTGGGAACAGTCTCAGTCCTTGTCTATCACTGACATGGGACTGGGCATACGAAGCCCAGAGAAGCAGCGAAATGCGGCTGCCCGCGCGCGTGCGCGTTCGGGTGTTGAAAAGAGGAAAGTGACCGGATGCCGACAGTCAATCAGTTGGTGCGCAAGGGTCGAAAGCGCCCGCGGAGTAAGTCAAAGGCGCCCGCCCTGCAGGTAAGCTACAACGCGCTTACGAACAGGGTTGTGCGGAACCAGCCGTCGCCGCAGAAGCGGGGCGTCTGCACACAGGTTCGAACGATGACGCCCAAGAAGCCGAACTCCGCGCTACGCAAGATTGCCCGTGTCCGGTTGACGAACGGGACTGAGGTCACTGCCTATATCCCGGGCGAGGGACACAACCTGCAGGAGCACTCCACTGTGCTCATCCGTGGTGGCCGAGTGAAGGATCTTCCCGGCGTCCGCTATCACATCATCCGCGGCGCGCTCGATTCCGGCGGCGTGAATGGCCGCAAGCGGGGCCGCAGCAAGTACGGAGCCAAGAGAAACTAACGCTATGTCACGACGTCGACGGGCGATCAAGCGCCCCATCCTTCCCGATCCACGCTACGGAAGCGTGTTGGTAACGCGATTCACCAATCGTGTGATGCAGCGCGGCAAGAAGAACACGGCCCGGAGCATCGTCTACGGCGCGCTGGCCAACATCGCCACCAACGGGGATGACCCCATCGAGACCTTTGAACGGGCGATACGCAACGCGACGCCGCTGCTGCAGGTTCGGCCCCGGCGCGTGGGCGGCGCGACGTACCAGGTGCCCGTCGAGGTGCGCGGAGAGCGGGGACTGACACTCTCCATGCGGTGGATCATTGATTCCGCGCGTCAGCGCACGGGACGCCCGATGCTCGACAAGCTGACGAACGAAATCATGGAAGCGGCGCAGGGACAGGGCAACGCGGTTCGCCGTCGTGAAGAGATGCACCGTATGGCAGAGGCCAACCGAGCCTTTGCGCACTACCGTTGGTGATTCGGACTATCTAACACAGCGCAGGGGAACACAGTAATGGCCACCGACTTATCACTCTCCAAGATCCGAAATATCGGCTTTATCGCGCACATCGACGCCGGAAAGACAACGGTGTCTGAGCGTGTGCTGTATTTCACAGGCCGAACGTACAAGCTCGGCACCGTGGATGAGGGCACGGCCGTCATGGACTGGATGCCGCAGGAGAAAGAACGCGGCATTACCATTGTGTCCGCAGCAACGACCGTTGACTGGAAGGACTTTACGGTCAACATTATCGACACGCCCGGGCACGTCGATTTCACCGCGGAGGTTGAGCGCAGCCTCCGCGTTCTTGATGGTGGCGTTGTTATTCTCGACGCCAACGCGGGCGTCGAGCCTCAATCTGAGACTGTTTGGCGGCAGGCCGACAGGTACCATGTTCCGCGCATTGTGTTCGTCAACAAGATGGATAAGATCGGCGCGGACTTCTTCGCGTCGGTCGATTCAATTCACGTCCGCCTTAACGCCATCCCCGTCCCCGTTCAGATTCCGTGGGGCAAGGAGGATGACTTCCGAGGCGTCATCGATCTCATTCGGCAGGTCGCCATCACATGGGAGGACGCTGACGGCGCAACCATGGTGGAGCAGCCGATTCCGGACGAGTTGGTCGAAGACGCCGCCCGCTATCGCGACGCGATGATTGAACGCGCAGCGGAGCAGGACGATGAGTTGATGATCAAGTACCTCGAGGGCGAGGAGTTGACCGAAGACGAGATCCGCCGCGGGCTGCGAGCCGGAACGGTCAAGATGGCCATATACCCAGTGTTCTGCGGGACGGCGCTCCGTAACAAGGGCGTGCAGCCACTCATCGACGCCATCACCGACTATTTGCCCTCCCCTCTGGACGTGCCGCCGGTGGAGGGAACCGACCCACGGGACGAAGCGGTTACGATTGAG
Source organism: uncultured Dehalococcoidia bacterium (assembly GCA_964405845.1). Lineage (GTDB taxonomy): Bacteria > Chloroflexota > Dehalococcoidia > UBA6926 > UBA6926 > VXMO01. Next base: position 68,450 of record CAYOPL010000031.1, read on the forward strand.
CGCGCGCCGGACCCGTCCGAGCCGTTCTCCGCCCTCGCGTTCAAGGTCGTTACGGACCCGTTCGCGGGGCGGCTCGTTTACCTTCGTATCTATTCCGGGACAGGCAAGGCCGGGGCGACAGTGCTCAATTCGAGCAGGCAGGGACGGGAACGGCTGGGCCGCCTGATTCAGATGCACTCCAATCACCGTGAAGAACTCGAGGAGGCGACGGCAGGCAACATCGTCGCTGCTGTGGGCCTTAAGGACACTTTCACCGGCGATACAATCTCTGCCATCAATAGCCCCGTCGTGCTGGAATCCATCCGCTTCCCCGAGCCCGTCGTGTCCGTGGCCATTGAGCCGAAGACGCGGGAGGAGGAGGAGAAGCTGGTGGATGCCCTGGTCAAGCTGGGGCAAGAGGATCCGACGTTCCGATCCTCACATGATTTAGAGACGGGACAGACGGTCATCTCCGGCATGGGCGAGCTCCATATCGAAGTAATCGTCGACCGTCTCAAGCGGGAGTTCCGCGTCGATGCACGGACGGGCCGCCCACAGGTGGCGTACCGCGAGACGATCACACGCCCAGGGCGGGCGGAGGGCCGCTACGTACGGCAGACTGGCGGACGCGGGCAGTACGGCCACGTCTGGCTTGAGGTTGAGCCGCTGGAGCCGGGGAGCGGTATTGAGTTCGTGAACAAGATTGTTGGCGGCGTGGTGCCGCGCGAGTATATTCCCGCCGTTGAGCAGGGCGCTCGCGAGGCGGCGCAGAACGGACAGCTGACCGGATTCCCCATCGTTGACATCCGCATCACCATCGACGACGGCTCTTTCCACGAGGTGGATTCGTCTGAGATGGCGTTCAAGATGGCGGGATCGATGGGATTCAAAGCCGCCATCGAACGCGCCCGACCCGTCGCTCTTGAGCCAATCATGAAGGTTGAAGTGGTCGGCCCGGCGAAGTCCATTGGAGATGTGATGGGCGATCTGCAGAGCCGGCGCGCACAGGTGCAGGGAATGGAGAGCCGGGGTGACCTCGGAATTGTCACCGCTTTCGTTCCCCTCGCGGAGATGTTCGGGTATGCTACATCTCTGCGCTCCGCCACGCAGGGACGCGCTAGCTACAGCATGGAGTTCGATCACTACAGCCACGTCCCGCAGCAGGTGGTGGAATCGCTCACCAAGCGTCCGGCAAGTGTCGGTGCGCGTTAGGCGGGGCAACGGGGAAGAATAATGACGACCGTACGGCAGCGACAGAAGATACGCATCACGCTGAAGGCGTTTGACCACCGCCTTCTGGATGCTTCTGCCGTTCAGATCGTGGAGGCTGCGGAGGGAACGGGCGCGCAGGTGTCCGGACCGATTCCGCTACCCACGCGCATCAAGCGATTCACCGTCATCCGCTCCCCACACGTCGATAAGGACTCGCGCGAGCAGTTCGAGATTCGGACGCACAAGCGAATCGTCGATATCCTCGATCCGACATCACGCACCATTGATTCATTGACGCACCTGGATCTTCCGGCGGGCGTCAGCATCGAAATCAGCTCATAGGATTGACACCAGGTATTTTCCGACCATGCTCTCCGCACTACTAGGAACCAAGCTCGGCATGACGCAATACATCCATGAGGATGGAACGGTGTCAGCCGTGACCGCCATCCGAGTCGGGCCGTGTACGGTGACGCAGGTCAAGACGGCAGCGACGGACGGCTATGACGCAGTGCAGATCGGCTATGAGTCAGTCCCCGAGCGAAAGCTGAACGGACCGCGACTCGGCCACCTGTCCAAGAATGACATCGGCCCATTGCGTCACCTGAGAGAGGTACGGGCGCAAGGCAATTTACCTGAAGTTGGAACCGTCGTAACGGCGGACCAGGTATTTGAAGTTGGGGAGCAGGTTGACCTGACGGCGAAATCCAAGGGCAAGGGTTTCGCGGGCGGCGTGAAGCGCTGGCATTTCCGCGGCGGTCCCAAGACGCACGGACAGGGCGACCGATGGCGCGCGCCCGGTTCCGTTGGCGCCGGCACGACTCCCGGCCGGGTTCGCAAGGGACTCAAGATGGCCGGCCAGATGGGCAATAAACGAACAACGCAGAAGAGCGGCCTCGTTGTGGCCGTCGACGCGGAGCGCAACCTTGTATTTGTGCGCGGCTCCGCGCCCGGCGCTCCGGATGGAATCGTCCTCGTGCGCAAGAAGGCGAGCCGCTGATATGGAAGTCGACGTTCGGAATACAAGCGGGCAGGTCGTTGACCATGTCGAGGTGAGCGACCTGCTCTTCAATGCGCCGATATACGAGGCCCTCGTTCACCAGGCACTCGTGCGGCAGCGCGCGAACGCTCGCCAGGGAACGCATTCCACCAAGACTCGTGCCGAAATACGCGGCGGTGGGCGCAAGCCGTGGCGTCAGAAGTACACGGGCCGGGCGCGGCAGGGCAGCATCCGCTCCCCACTGTGGCGTCACGGCGGTGTGACTTTTGGCCCCAAGCCTCGCAGCTATCGGCAGGATCTCCCGGTTCGCATGAGGCGACAGGCGCTCCGGAGCGTTCTGACGAGCAAACTGGCCGAAGGTGACCTGATCATCATCGACAGCTTCGGGTTGGACAAGCCGCGCACGAAGGACGTGTTGGCAGCACTGCAAAGCCTTGAGGTTAACACCCCTGCCCTGTTGGTGACGGCAGAGCCGGAAGAGAACCTGATTCGCTCGGCTCACAACGTGCCACGAGTTAAGACCCTCCCGGCACGCTATATGAACGTCGGTGACCTGCTGGCGCATCGCAAGCTGGTGATCACGCTGGATGCCGTCCGTAGCGCGGAAGAACTGTGGGCGAAGAGCGGCAGAAAGGCGGAGAGGTAGTCATGGACCTTCATCCGCTTGAAGTTCTGCGCCGCCCCGTTATCACGGAGAAGTACACGGCGCTCCAGGACCAGAGCAAGTACGCCTTTGAGGTGCACCGCAAGGCCAACAAAAAGCAGATACGCGATGCGGTTGAGATTGCTTTCCGCGTGCGCGTGTCCAGCGTGAACGTGATGAACGTCAAGGGCAAGACGCGACGCGCGGGGCTTAAGACGTACCAGACGAAGCCGTGGAAAAAGGCCGTTGTGACCCTGCAGGCAGGCGAGCGCATCGAGGTCTTTGAGGGCGTGTAGGGGCAGAGTGATGGCAGTCAAGACAGTCAAACCCACATCACCCGGCCGCCGTGGCATGGTGCTGGATGCCTTCGACGACATCGACAAGGTGCGTCCGGAGAAGTCGTTGCTTGAGCCGCTCAAGAGCAACGCGGGCCGCAACCATTCCGGCCGCATTACCGTTCGCCACCGTGGCGGCGGTGTAAAGCGCTCCTATCGTGTTATCGATTTCAAGCGCAACAAGCACGGCGTTCCGGCGTCGGTGAAAACGATTGAGTACGATCCCAACCGCTCCTCTCGCATTGCGCTGCTGCACTACCACGACGGCGAAAAGCGCTATATCATCGCTCCTCTTGGCCTACAGCGTGGCGACGTGCTGCAAGCCGGTCCGGAGGCGGAGGTTCGCGTCGGCAACGCCCTGCCGCTGGGAGTAATCCCCACGGGCACGACGGTGCATAACATCGAGATTCATCTCGGCAAAGGCGGACAGCTTGTCCGCGGTGCGGGCACCGGCGCGCAGGTCATGGCGCATGAGGACAAGTACACGCTGCTCCGGCTGCCCTCGGGTGAGCTGCGGCGCGTCCTCTCCGCGTGCTACGCGACCATCGGGCAGGTCGGAAATCCCGACCATAAGAACCTGTCATGGGGCAAGGCGGGCAGGAAGCGTCTCAAGGGATGGCGTCCGACTGTACGCGGCTCTGCAATGTCTCCACGCGACCATCCGCACGGCGGCGGCGAGGGACGCTCTCCAATCGGTATGCCGGGGCCAAAATCGCCCTGGGGCAAGCCGACACTTGGCAAGCGAACACGCAGGAACAAGAAGACGGACGTGTTCATCGTGCGTCGGCGCGGCGGGCGCAGAGGCTCGCGCCGCTAGGAATCTGAACAAGAACAGACGAGAACAGGAACGCTGAGGAAAAATGTCGCGATCAGTCAAGAAGGGGCCGTACATAGAGCCCAAGCTCTTGCGCAAGGTAACCGTCGCGCAGCAGACGAACTCGCGGGCGGTAATCCGCACGTGGTCGCGCGCCTCAACCATTGTGCCGGAGATGGTGGGGCTGAACATGGCGGTGCATGACGGTCGACGGCATATCCCCTTGTTCATCACAGAAAACATGGTGGGCCACAAGCTCGGCGAGTTCGCTCCAACACGCACATTCCGCGGCCACGTTCGCAATGAACGGCAGGCGAGGCGATAGGGCGGGGTTGGCACCATGCAAGTAACAGCGCGGGCACGCCGCATGTCGCTCTCTGTGCGCAAGCTGCACGTCATCACGCAGACGCTTCCCGGCATGTTCGTGGACGATGCGCTCACACAGCTGCAGTTCATGGCGAGCCCATGGGCGAAGGAGGTCGCGAAGGTTGTGCGCTCCGCGGCGGCGAACGCGGAGAACAACTACGACCTGGACCCGAGCATGCTCCGCATCGTGCGCATGGACATTGGTCCGGCGGAGACGCTGCGACGCTACAAGCCGCGGGCACGAGGACAGGCCGGCAAGCATTTTCGCAGGCACAGCAATCTGACGGTCATCGTGGATGACGAGGAGAACGGCTAATGGGTCATAAGGTTCACCCGTTTGGGTTCCGCCTCGGGTACATCCGTGATTGGCAGACGCACTGGTTCGCGGATCGCGCCGAGCAGTACCGAACGAATCTGCAGGAGGATCTGCAGATTCGGGATCACATCATCGATAAACATCGCGACGCTGCGGTTGCTCGGGTGGAACTTGAGCGGAAGGCCAGCGAAGTGCGGGCGCTCATCCACACGGCGCGGCCGGGCGTGGTTATCGGGCGGGGCGGCCAACGTGTTGAGGAACTCCGCCAGGAGCTCGAGAATCTGACGGGCAAGCGCGTCCGCGTAGATATCAACGAAATTCGCCAGCCGGAGCTAGAGGCGACGCTGGTCGCGCAGAGCATCGCGGATCAGATACAGCGGCAGGTCTCGTTCCGTCGCGCGACAAGACAGGCCGTTCAGCGGTCCATGCAAGCCGGGGCGCAGGGAATCCGCGTGTCGGTTTCGGGACGACTTGGCGGCGCAGAGATTGCCCGCACCGAGAAGGCGATGGACGGCCGCGTGCCGCTCCACACGCTGCGCGCCGATATTGACTTCGGCACCGCGGAGGCGCGGACACAGATGGGGCAGATTGGCGTCAAGGTCTGGGTCTATCGCGGCGATATTGTGACAGAGGCGACACCGGAGGAACTGGCGCGGCGCAGCGCCCTGATGTCCACGCCAGTGGCATCGTCAGAGGACGGAGTAGCGGATGGCGCGGTGGCCGTGGCAGAAGCCCCGGCTCCTGAGAGCGATGCTCCCGCCGCCGAAACCGAAACGCCAGCCGCTGAAGAAAGCGCTACCGCTGAAGCCGAGGCGGCGACTCCGGAGAGCGACGCTGCGGCTGAGACCGAAGCCCCGGCTGCCGAAGCAGAAACTCCGGCTGTTGAAGAAAATACCCCCGCGGAGGCCGAGGAATCCGGCGCCGACGAAGACGACGAGTAGTTCGGACAAACCGACATGCTGCAACCACGACGAGTCAAATATCGCAAACAACACCGGGGCCGGATGCGCGGGATGGCGCAGAAAGGCAATACGGTGGCGTTCGGCGAGTTCGGCATCCAGTCGATGGAGCCGGTCTGGCTCACGGGCCGCCAGATTGAGGCGGCGCGGCGAGCGATGACCCGCCACGTCCGGCGCGGCGGCCAAATCTGGATTCGCGTTTTCCCACATAAGTCGATCACGAAGAAGCCTCTTGAAACGCGGATGGGCTCGGGAAAGGGTAACGTGGACGGCTGGGTGGCCGTGGTGCGCCCCGGCAAGATCCTGTTCGAGATCGCAGGGGTTCCGGAGGATGCGGCACGGCGGGCGATGCGCCTGGCGCAAGACAAGCTGCCCATCCGCACGCAAATCGTCACTCGTGATATGGAGTAGCCCAGGATGGACATGGAAGAGATACGGGCGCTGAATGACGACCAACTCCAGGAGGAGTTGGAGAATGCGCATCGCGAGCTGTTCAACCTGCGCTTTCGCGCGGTGACGCGGCAGCTGGCCAACACCAGTGAGGTTGGCAAGGCGCGCAAGAACGTCGCTCGTTTCAAGACCGTGATCCGTGAGCGGCAATTGGAAGCCTTTGCGGTGGGGGAGACAGGATAGATGCCCGATCAGAAGACACGTGTGGGACGCGTGGTCAGTACGAAGATGGAGAAGACGGTCGTCGTGACTGTTGAGCGGCAACGCACCCATCGCTTGTACAAGAAGGCCGTCCGCCGCCAAACCCGATTCAAGGCGCACGACGAGAACGGCGTGTGCGCAGAGGGCGACCTGGTTCGCATCCAGGAGACTCGGCCGCTGTCCAAAGACAAGCGTTGGCGCGTCACCGACGTGCTGGAGCGGGGCGTTGTCGCGGCGCTGCCTGATGAGGCGGGAGCAAGTTCGGAATGATACAGGTGCAGACACGTCTACGCGTCGCGGACAATTCCGGCGCTCGCGAAATCCAGTGCATCAACGTGCCCGGCGGCACGCGGCGGCACTATGCGTCCGTGGGGGACATCATCGTCGCGTCCGTTAAAGAGGCACAGCCGAACGCGGGCGTGCGAAAGGGCGATGTGGTCCGCGCCGTTGTGGTGCGCGTGGTCAAGCCGTACCGGCGGCCTGACGGCTCCTATATCCGTTTCGATGAGAATGCGGCAGTCATCCTGACTGAGCGCGATCTGCCGCGAGGCACACGCATTTTCGGACCCGTCGCGCGTGAACTGCGTGACAAGAATTTCATGCGAATCATTTCTCTCGCCCCGGAGGTCCTGTAACAATGGCGGCGACAATCAAGCGAAACGACACCGTCTACGTGGCCGCCGGGAAGGACAAGGGCAAGCGCGGCACGGTTGAACGCGTGATTCCGTCCAGGGGCCGCGTGGTCGTGCAGGGCGTGAATATCATCAAGAAACATCAGCGCCCGCAGCCGGGCGTGCGGCAGGGCGGCATTATCGAGCTGCCCAACCCGCTTCATATCTCCAACGTAAGGCTGATTTGCCCCCACTGTGACAAAGCGGTGCGGGTGAGTTTCGGCGTACTCGAAGACGGACGCAAGGTCCGACGGTGCAAGTCATGCAACGAGACGATCGACTAGACAACGACGACATCGAACGCGTTCTGCCGTTCCCCGTTCCGGCGGGGGCGTCGACCGATGACGCGCAAGAGGGTGAGGAGGCTAAGGCCCCTGCCCGTCAGCGACGCTCGTCCGGACGGCGGCGGCAGGCTGAGTCGTCGGATGAAGGACAACAGGAGACCGCGTCGACGAATGGCGCACGCCCGGCGGAGATTCCGCGCCTGCGCCAAATGTATATGGACGAGGTCGCCCCTGCCCTGATGCAGGAGTTCAACATCACGAACACGATGCGCGTGCCGAAAATCACAAAGATCGTGCTGAACATCGGCGAAGGAGACGCGCGCGATGAGGCACGGGTGCTGGAGGGAATCCAACGCGACCTCACGACGATTTCCGGCCAGAAGCCGGTTGTCACACGCGCCCGGAACTCCATCGCCGGATTCCACATCCGCGAGGGCAACACTATCGGTGCGTCCGTAACGCTGCGCGGCACGCGCATGTGGAACTTCCTGGACAGGTTGATGAACGTGGCCTTGCCGCGCACACGTGACTTCCGTGGCGTCTCGACCAAGGCGTTTGACCAACGCGGAAACTACAGCGTCGGGCTGCGAGAGCAGATTATCTTCCCTGAAATCGACTACAACCGCGTGGATCGCATTCGCGGCCTGCAGGTGAACATTGTGACGACAGCGCAGACGGACGACGAGGGGCGCAGGCTGCTTGCGCTTCTGGGAATGCCGTTCGCGCGTGAGGAGATCACCAACTAATGGCAAAGAAGTCAAAGATTGCCCGCTGGAAGCGTCCGCCCAAGTACAAGGTGCAGGCGTACAACCGCTGCCATGTGTGCGGCAGGCCGCGCGCGTACTACCGCATGTTCGGCCTGTGCCGCATTTGCCTGCGGGAAAGAGCGCTCACGGGGCAGCTTCCGGGCGTGCGCAAGGCGAGTTGGTAGAGGGGAGAGCGTAAACACATGACTGTTAGCGATCCCATCGGCGATATGCTCACCCGCATACGCAACGGCTTGATGGCCCGCCATGAGAGCATCACCGTGCCGGCGTCCAAGACCAAGGTCGCCATTGCGGAGATCCTCAAGCAAGAGGGCTTTATCCGCGACTTCTCAATCCTGAAGGGGTCCACACCTCAACAGGTGGTGCGGATGCAGATGGCATATCGTGAAGGCAACAGCCCCGTCATCAACGGCCTGCGGCGCGTCAGCAAGCCCGGCCTGCGCGTCTACGTGCAGCGCGGCGAGATTCCTCGCATATTCGGAGGCCTCGGCATCGCAGTCGTTTCGACTTCAAGCGGCGTCATGACGGGCCGGGAAGCATGGCGCAAGGGTATTGGAGGGGAGCTGCTCGCCTATGTCTGGTAGGCGGCGACCCGACAAGAACAGTCAAACACGCAAAGTAGATTCATAAAGAAAATCTGAGGAACACGGTTTCAGAAAATGTCGAGAGTAGGACGGATGCCGATACCGGTGCCGGGGGGCGTGCAAGTCACGATGACCGATGACACCCAGGGGACGACTATTGCCGTCAAGGGGCCGCGCGGCGAATTGACTCGGCAGTTCCATCCCACCGTGCGCTTTGAACAAGAAGACGGCGTAATCACCGTCTATCGCAAGGACGAGAACGACCGCGCGTCTGCGGCCTTCCACGGGCTGTCCCGCGCGCTGTTGGCCAACATGGTGACCGGCGTGTCTGAAGGCTATCGGCGGACTCTTGAAATCCAGGGCGCAGGCTACCGCGCGCAGCAGACAGGGCGCGGCATCACGCTGAGCGTCGGATACTCGCACACCGTGGAGGTTCAGCCGCCGGAGGGCATCACGCTGGAGGCGGAGAGCAACACACGGCTGCACGTGGACGGCATCGATAAGGAGCTTGTCGGGCAGGTTGCGGCGAATATCCGCAAGGTGCGCAAGCCGGGTGTCTACACCGGCAAAGGCATCCGCTACCAGGGCGAGCAGGTGAGGCGCAAGGCAGGCAAGGGCGCCGGACGCAGATAGGCGGAGTAGAAGCAGACATGCCACGCATCAAGACAACAAGAGAGGGGCGCAGCCGACGCCATCTTCGACTGCGGCAACGGGTTTCCGGAACGGAAGAGCGGCCTCGGCTGTGTGTCTTCCGCAGCCTGAACCACATATACGCGCAGGTGGTCGATGACTCCCGCGGCGTTACTCTAGCCTCCGCCTCGACACGGGACAAGGACATTCGAGACGAGACGAGCGGACAGAACAAATCGGACCGCTCCAAGATGGTTGGCGCGGCAGTCGCGCAGCGAGCGATCGCCGGCGGCGTCAAGACCGTCGTATTTGACCGGGGCGGCTACCAATATCATGGTCGAATCAAAGCCGTTGCCGAGGCAGCGCGTGAGAACGGTCTGGTTTTCTAGAGACGAGGAGCGGACGGAGAAACGATGACACTAGGACGCACACGCGGTGCGCGCGGGCGCACACGGGAACGACAGCGCGACGCGGATCGGGAATCGGACGGCCTGACCGAAAGCGTCGTGACGATCCGGCGCGTGGCAAAGACCGTTGCGGGCGGACGTCGTTTCACGTTTAACGCGCTCGTTGTCGTGGGTGACGGTAAGGGCAAGATTGGCTTCGGGCTTGGCAAAGCGGCGGAGGTGCCGCTTGCGGTGCAAAAGGGCGGCGCGATCGCTCGTCGTTCGCTAATCGATGTCTCGACGCTTGAGAGCAGCGTGCCGCAGCAGGTCGTCAGTCGATTTGGGGGAGCGCAGGTGCTTCTCCGTCCCGCCGCGCCCGGCACAGGAGTCCGCGCCAGCGCCGCCGTGCGCGCCGTCGTGCAGGCCGCCGGTGTACGCGATATTTTGACGAAGTCGCAGGGCAGCAACAACCCGATCAACGTGGTACAGGCCACCATCAAGGGCCTTCAGATGATGCGAGACCCGCGTCAGACAATCTCCCTGCGCCGCATGGTGCGTGGCGAGGAGCCGCTCCCCGAGAAGGAGCCGGAGGCAGCTGCCGACTATTCCGGGCCCACGCCCGTCGCGCCGCAGCCGGTGAGTAGCGACACGTTCCTCGCGGAGAACGCACAGCAGGAAGAGCAGGCCACGGCGACGGAATCGCAAGAGGCTGCGGCAGAGGCAGAAACAGAGTCCACCGCCGAGGTGGAGACTGCTGACGCTGAGCCGGCTTCTGCCGAGGAGACAGAAACCCCCGCCGCCGAAGCTGAGGAGTCTGAGACAGCGGAGTCCGAGGAGCCCGCAGCGGCGGAGGAATCCGGGGATGCGGAAAGCTCTGACGATAGCGACGATGACAATGAGGGCGCAGGGTCATGACAAAGGTGCGTGTGACGCTCACCAAGAGCCCGATTAATCAGAAGTCGGACCAGGTCAAGACGCTACGGGCGCTCGGCCTGCGACGCATGGGTGACGAGCGGGAGCATGATTACTCGCGTTCGATTCGGGGGATGTTGATCAAGGTGCGCCACCTGGTGACGACGGAATTGAGGGACGAGGGAGGCGCGAGCACCGATGCATGAGAATGATCTGCGATCGCCTGCCGGCTCCCGCAAGCGAAGACGGCGCGTGGGCCGGGGCAACTCATCCGGTCGAGGCACTTACGCCGGCAAAGGCTTGAAGGGACAGAAGTCTCGTTCAGGTGGCGGGGTGCGCGCAAGCTTTGAGGGCGGTCAGCTTTCGCTGGTCAAGAGACTGCCGCACAAGCGGGGATTCAAGAATCTCTTCCGCGTGGAATATGAGCCGGTGAATCTCTCGAGCCTCGTGGATCTGCCCGCAGGTTCGGAGGTCAGCCCGGAATCGCTGCGCGAACAGGGCATCATCAGGTCGATCAAGAAGCCAATCGTCATCCTGGCGGACGGAGAAATCGAGCAACCGCTCACCGTTCGCGCCCACCGCGTGTCCCGTACCGCGCGTGAGAAGATCGAGGCGGCGGGCGGCACTATCGACACCCTTCCCAAGCCAGTCATTCATCGGCCCCGATAAGATGGAGCGCATCGCGTCGTGAGTTACTCATCGACGACAGAGCGGCGTCAGCCGCGCCCGGCCTTGATCCAGGCAATGATCGATGCCTGGTACCAGCCTGACCTTCGTCGCCGGATCATCTTCACTCTCGCGATTCTAGTGATTTTCCGATTCATCGCGCACGTTCCGGTGCCGGGCGCGGACATCGTCGCGCTGCGGCAGCTTTTCCAGAGCAACCAGCTCCTCGGATTCCTGGATATCTTCAGCGGTGGCGCGATGCGCAACCTGTCCGTGGCCGCGATGGGCGTGTACCCGTACATCACGGCAAGCATCATCTTGCAGATTATGATTCCGGTGATTCCTCGCCTGTCCGCGCTTGCGCGAGAGGGTGAGGCCGGACGACAGAAGATCAACCAGTACACGCACTGGATGACGGTGCCCATCGCCGCCGCGTCCGCTTACGGACAGCTTGTCCTGCTGAACAGGCTGGGGGTTTTGGGCGCGCTGTGGCCCTACCCGGGCGGCGAGTTCCTGCCGACACTCGCGATGATCGTCAGCATGGCGGGCGGCACGATGCTGCTTGTGTGGCTGGGCGAGTTGATCACGGAGAGCGGCATCGGCAACGGCATTTCCGTCATCATCTTCGGCGGCATCGTGGCCGGACTGCCGACACTGTTTGGGCAGGGTGTGTTCGCCAATGACCCAATCGCGCTGGCCCTCGTGGGCTTTGCCGGTCTGGCGACCATCTATTTCATCGTGGTATTCACGGAGGCTCAGCGGCGAATTCCCGTTCAATATGGACGGAGCGTGACGCGGCAAGGACGCGTCTACAGGCAAAGCGGATCAACGTTCATCCCGTTGCGTGTGAACTCCGCCGGCATGATTCCGCTCATCTTCGCCTTCTCCATCCTGATCTTCCCGCCCACGGTCGCGAGCTATTTCCAGGAAGCGGACAACAACGTCGTCTCGGGAGTCGGTGATTTCTTTGCCCGAAACCTGGGGCCGGAAGGGTTCATGTACTGGCTGCTGCTCTTCTGGCTGGTTGTCGCGTTCACATTCTTCTACACGATGGTCACGTTCCAGCAGCAGAACCTCGCGGAGTCCTTACAACGCAATGGAGGATTCATCCCCGGCATCAGACCAGGCCCGCCGACGCATAACTATCTGATCCGCGTCCTGACTCGCATCACGTGGGGTGGCGCGATATTCCTAGGAATCGTCGCCATCGTGCCGTTCTTCCTGCTACTCGCCACGGGCGTGAGCACGTTATCGATTTCCAGCACTGCCCTGCTCATCGTTGTTGCGGTCGTGCTGGACACCATGCGTCAGTTGCAATCACAGCTCCTGATGCGGCAATACGAAGGCTTCTTACGGTAGGCAGGAGTCACATTCATGCGAATCATTCTTCTTGGAGCGCCCGGCGCGGGCAAGGGCACGCAAGCAGCGACACTGCACGAGGAGCTCAACGCGCCGCATATCGCGACAGGCGACCTTTTCCGCGCTGCTCTCTCACAGGGCACGCCGCTCGGGTTGGAGGCCAAGTCGTATATGGATCGCGGCGAGCTGGTGCCGGATAACGTGACCGTTCGGATGCTTCTTGAACGCATCTCGCAGCCGGACGCTGCAGACGGCTACATCCTTGACGGGTTCCCGCGCAGCCAGGCGCAGGCGGAAGCGCTGGACGAGGCGCTCAAGAGCCGCAACGAGAATATCGACAGAGTCCTGCTGGTCGATGTCTCGGAGGATGAGTTGGTTCGACGCCTGAGCGGGCGCTGGATCTGCCGCGCGTGCCAGACGCCCTACCACGCCGTCAACAACCCGCCGAAGGCAGAAGGTGTGTGCGACGCCGACGGCGGCGAGCTATACCAGCGAGATGATGATAAGCCCGAGACGGTGCGGAATCGCCTGGGTGTGTACCGGGATCAGACCGCGCCGCTGATTGACTACTACACCGCCCAGGACATCCTGACGAGCATCAACGGCGAGCAGGAAATCGAGGGTGTGCGGGCGGACCTGCTCGCGGCGCTCAAATAGGCTTCTGCACTTCACAACCAACGATGGTACTAAGCAATAAGCAATCTCCTACTGTAAAGTCGTCACGCGAAATCGACCTCATGCGCAAGGCCGGTCACATCGTCGCCGATGTCCTGAACATCCTGCGTGACGCTGCAAAGCCCGGTGTGACAACTGCGCAGTTGGACGAGATTGCCGGACGAGAGATACGCGGACGGGGCGGCGTGCCGTCATTCCTCGGCTACCAGGGCTTTCCGTCACATATCTGCACATCGTTCAACGAGGAAGTCGTCCACGGTATTCCCGGCCCCCGGAAAATCAAGGACGGAGATGTTCTCTCCATCGACTGCGGAGCGATCTATGACGGCTATCACGGTGATTCCGCGATTACGTTTGCGGTGGGCGATGTCCCCGACCGAGTCAATGAACTCATCGAGGACACACGTCAGTCGCTGATTGCGTGCATCGACGCGGCCCGGTCAGGAAACGGCATCTTAGACCTGACGACCGCCATCAGGGACTACGCCGAGCCACGCGGCTACAGCATGATTCGCGGGTACGGCGGACACGGGATCGGGACGGAAATGCACGAGAATCCCTGGGTCCCGAACAACGTCGCCGATTTCGATAGCACGAGTCGCCGGGGACTACGGCGATTTCGGCTGCGGCCCGGAGTCACGATTGCGCTGGAGCCGATGTTGACGCTGGGTGACTGGCAAACATTCGTGGAAGAAGACGATTGGACAGTCTCAACCGTGGACGGGAGTTTGTCAGCTCACTGGGAACACACCATCGTTGTGACGGAAGACGGACCGGAGGTTCTAACCAGCAGGACGGGGAAGCCGTGACATAGCATTTTGTATTCACGCTATGGCATACTTATAGTTCGTGCGGCCTATCTGATGGGCGAGGTATGACTCAAAAGAACAAGAAGGAAACAATCGAGGTTGAGGGCACCGTTCGGGAAGCTCTCCCAAACGGCATGTTCCGTGTGGACTTGCCGAATGAGCATTCGGTGCTGGCGCATGCCTCCGGAAAAATCAGGCTCAACTTTATTCGCATCCTGCCCGGGGATCGCGTACTGGTTGAGCTTTCGCCGTATGACTTGAAGCGGGGACGGGTGACGTACCGGTTCCGCTAAATTGGAAAAACAGCAGGGAAAAGGGACAGCGCGACATGAAAGTATCAGCGTCCGTGAAGGTGCGGTGCAACAAGTGCCGTATCGTTCGGCGCAAGCGTCGTCTGTTCGTGATCTGCGCGAATCCGAAGCATAAGCAACGACAAGGCTGAACGGGGAGCACGGGACGGACAGATGGTACGAATAGCCGGGGCGGATATTCCTGATAACAAGAAGGTCGCTTATTCACTTCGTTACATCTACGGCGTCGGTCCGCGTAGAGCCGGCGAGATACTTGAGCGATCCGGGGTCGACCCCGAGCGGCGAGTACATGAACTGACTGAACAGGAAATGGCGCTGCTTCGTGAGGCCATCGAGCGAGGCGGGTATCTGATTGAGGGTGATCTGCGCCGTGAGATCGCCATGAACATCCGCAGGCTCATTGAGATTGGCAGCTACCGTGGTGTCAGACATCGAGTGGGGCTGCCCGTACGCGGTCAGAGGACACGAACCAACGCGCGCATCCGCAAGGGACCCAAGCGCACGGTGGCCGGCAAGAGGCGGGCCGCCCGCAAGTAAATCACGGCCTACTACTGAGAAGAGAACAGGGCCAACTCGCCAGGACGCGCGAGTATCTGACTGCCCGCCGAAAGGAGCAATAGCAACACATGGCGAGACGAGGACGCCAGCGAGTACGCCGCAGGGAACGCAAGTCCGTGCCCTATGGCCGCGCGTATATCTACGCCACGTTCAACAACACAGTGGTCACACTGACAGACCCGGTTGGAAACGTGATTGCCTCCGGCAGCGGCGGCGCGGTGGGATTCCGCGGTTCTCGCAAGGGGACGGCCTTCGCGGCACAGCGAGCCGCCGAAGAGACGGCGCGGCGCGGCATGGAGCATGGCCTGCAGCATGTGGAGGTACGTGTGAAAGGCCCCGGCAGCGGCCGTGAGGCGGCAATCCGCTCTTTGCAGGCCACCGGCCTTGTCGTCACCGCCATCAGGGATACAACGCCGATACCGCACAACGGCTGCCGACCGCGAAAGCGCCGCCGCGTCTAGTCGCTACAAGAGGAATTCAGAGACAAATGACGCGAACAGCGACACACGGATTGTTTGCAGTCATGCGAGCAACCAGGAGGAACACGTAAAGGATGGCTCGATATACAGGGCCGGTCTGCCGGCTGTGCCGGCGACAGGGAATCAAGCTCTTTCTCAAGGGAGAGCGCTGCTATACGCCGAAATGCGCTATTGAGCGTCGTCGCAGCGCCCCCGGCGAATCGACCACGGGCAACCGCCGCCGACGGCGACTCTCGGAGTGGGGAATCCATCTGAGAGAAAAGCAAAAGGCTCGCCATATTTACGGGGTGCTCGAGCGCCAGTTTCGAAGGCACTACGCTGTCGCCGCGCGACAACGCGGCGCGACGGGCGAGAATCTGCTCAAGATCCTTGAGACGCGGCTGGACAACGTCGTCTATCGACTCGGATGGGCCAATTCCCGCAAGGAAGCGCGCCAGATGGTATCGCACGGGCATTTGGCCGTGAACGGCCGCCGGGCGCGTACGCCGTCCATCAGCGTCAAGGAGGGGGCGGAGATCACGTGGGTGCCCAGTTCCTCCAGCACGACGCAATATGAAATCGTCCAGTACCAGGCTCAGCGGCGGCAGGCGCCGGAGTGGCTGCAGATGGATGCGCGGAACATGGTAGGACGGATGCTGCGGCAGCCCGAGCGGGCCGACATGGACATCCGCATCGATGACCGCCTGATTGTTGAGTTCTATTCACGGTAGAGACCGCGGAACGCGAGGGCGCAGACTGCACACTGATACCTGTATGGCAGGGAGGCCAAACTCTTGACCTTGATGACTGAGGCAGAACTACAGCTGGAGACGGGCGCGAGCCTTGCTCCTGAAATCACGACCGACAGGTCGCAAGACTCGTATGGCCGGTTCATCATTGAGCCGCTAACACAGGGCTTTGGTGTGACACTCGGCAACGCCATCCGGCGCGTCTTGCTAAATTCGTTGCCCGGGGTAGCCATTACTGCGGTACGCATTGAGGGCGCGCAGCACGAGTACTCCACCCTGCCCCACGTTCGTGAGGACATGGTGGATTTCTTGCTGAACGTGAAGGACATTCGCATCCAGTCCATCACGGGACGCCCCGGCACAATGCGGCTTGATGTGAGCGGGAAGGCGGGAGAAATCACCGCCGGCGACATCCAGCGGCACGGCGACTACACAATCGTCAACCCCAATCTTGTGCTGCTCAATGCGGACAGTAAGGATGCCCAGTTGTCAATCGAGTTCACAGTCGAGCAGGGAACCGGCTTCCGGGCCGCAGAGACCTCGGTGGAGGATCCCATCGGCATCCTTCCTGTGGACGCCATTTTCACGCCTATTCGCCGTGCAAACTTCGAGGTTGAAGCGACACGCGTCGGCCAAGTCACAGACTTTGATCGGCTGGTGCTTGAGGTGTGGACTGACGGCACAATCACGCCCGAGGACGCTGTCCGCAAGGGAACGCAGATTATCATCGAGCAGCTACAGCCGTTCGCCTCTCTCGGAGAGTCGGCTGCTCTCCCCGGAGGGCAGCAGCCCGGTCTCAGTGTTCCACCTTCACTTTCCGCGATCACCGTCGAGGATCTGCATCTCTCCACACGAACGCAGAACAGCCTGCGCCGCGGCAACCTGGCAACGGTTGGACATGTGCTGGAAAAGTCCGCAGTGGAGCTCCTTGAGTTGCGCAACTTTGGTGAACAGTCTCTCAATGAGCTTGTCCAGCGGCTGCGTGAGATGGGCGTGGCGATTCCGGAGGACGATGAGGACCGCGCCTGGCGGCGCGTCCCGCTGGCTACGCTTGTTCCGAGCGCCGAGGGTACGGTGGGGGCCGGGGCTGAACAGGGAGCGGATGGAGGCGCCGAGGAATCCGATGATCGGGCGGTCTTCTCGATGCGCCCGGATGAGGATGTCTCCGAGGTGGATCTGACCCACTATTCGCGCCGCTCATTTGCCCCGGACGATGAGGACGAGGAATAGGAATCACAGAGTATGAGACACCGCGTTTCAGGCCGAACGCTCGGCAGAAAAACCGCGCCGCGGATGCTGATGTACCGCAATCTGACGAGAGATCTATTGCTGCGTGAAGCTATTGTCACGACCGAGGCAAAGGCCAAGGAGACACGCAGCTTTGCGGAGCGCATGGTGACGCTTGGCAAGGACGGCGGGCTCCCGGCTCGTCGGCGCGCGCTCAAGTTCATTCCCGACAAGGACGTGGTGGACAAGCTCTTCCGAGTATACGGGGAACGGTACCAGAACCGTCCCGGTGGATTCACACGAATCACGAAGATCGGGCCTCGGCAGGGCGATGCCGCGCCGATGGTACGGCTGGAACTTGTCTAGGTAATCGAACGATGCAGACCGCCGCCCTCAACAAGCCCAGTGATGACGTTACGCCGCCTGTGGTGGCGAATCGGCTCATCGTACTTACCGTCGAGTACGCGGGGGCGCGCTACCAGGGAATGCAGCTACAGAAGCTGGGCGTTCCGACCATCCAGGGCGAGATCGAGAACGCGCTCCTGAAGCTGACGGGGCAGCACTATCGCATTTCCGCCGCTGGGCGCACTGATTCAGGGGCGAGCGCACGAGGGCAGGTCATCAGCTTTCAGCCGGTGACTGAACTGCCGCTTGATCGTTATGTGACAGGACTGAACCACTATCTGCCGAACGACATCAGTGTAACCAGGGCACAATTGGCTCCCGGATCATTTGACGTTACACGAGACGCCCGCTCACGCCACTACCGCTACACCATCGTCAACCGACCATCGCCGTCCGCGCTTCTGCGTCAGCAGGCTGCGCACGTCAGGGAAACCCTTGATGAGGCGTCGATGGCGGAAGCGATAGCGGCATTGGACGGCTGGCTGGACGCGCGGCCCTTTACCGGCCCTTTGCCCGCCGACCGCAATCCTCTGCGTCGCTATGACCACGCAGCAGTGACGCGGGACGGTGATATTGTGACGATTGACCTGCGCGGGAGTGGTTTCCTGCCCCACCAGGTTCGGCGCGTCGCCGGCGCTCTCGTGCAGGTGGGCACGCGGCAGATGAGCCCAGCGGAGTTTCATCAACTTGCGCGCGAGGGCACACCGGGGGAGGCGACATTGACGATGTCCGCCGCCGGTCTCTGCCTGATGGGCGTCACATATGACAAGGGAATTCTTGAAGACTGAGGCAATCTCCATGGCACGTGTACGAACATTCAGCCCCAAGAAGAGCGAAATCGAGCGCGGATGGCGCGTTATTGACGCGGAAGGCGAGACGCTTGGACGCCTGGCGACGCGCATCGCGGCGATCCTGCGCGGCAAGGACAAGCCAACGTACACGATGCACATGTCAGTTGGCGACAACGTGATCGTTATCAATGCCGAAAAGGTGCGCGTCACCGGCCAGAAAGAGGATCAGAAGACCTATTACCGGCACACGCAGTACCCGGGCGGGTTGCGCGCAGTCACGCTGTCCACGCTCCGGGAGAAACACCCGGAACGCATCATTCAGAACGCCGTGAAGGGCATGCTGCCCCACAATCGGCTTGGCAGGCAGAATCTGCGTCGCTTGCACGTCTACGCCGGGCCTGAGCATCCACATGAGGCGCAGGTACGCGCCGGCATGGGTGTGGTGGGCCGCCGCAAGCAGGCCGAGCTGGAGGCGCAGGCTGCGGTTCCGGAGCCGGTTGTCACTCCCGAGGAGGCGGCGCCGGTCGTGCCGCCGACCCGCAGACGACGACGTGCTACCGCGCAGGCAGCCGAGGCAGCTCCACCGGAGGCAACGACCACCGAGACCCAGGATACTGAGGAGGCAACGCCGACACCGACTCGCAGGCGACGACGTACTGCCGCGCAGGCTGCCGAGGAAACCACGCCGGAGGCAACCGCTGAGGCGCAGGGCACCGAGGAGGCAACGCCGACACCGACTCGCAGACGACGGCGTACTACCGCGAAGGCTGCCGAGGAAACCGCAGCAGCAGACGCAACCGCCGACTCGCAGGACACCGAGGAAGTAGCGCCGGCGCCGACTCGCAGACGGCGGCGTACTGCCGCACAGGCTGCGGAGGAACCCGCAGACGTGGATGTCCCTGCAGCGGAGAACGAGCAAACAACTGAAGCTAGCGAGGCTGCCGATTCAACGGATGAAGCCGCAGACGACAGCGACGACGCCAAAGAGCAGGGATAAGAACGGAGCGACTCCCGGGGAGGAGAACGGAAAGGCATGACGACAGCAGGTCGATATTTCCAGGGAACAGGACGGCGCAAGCGCGCCGTGGCGCGCGTGCGCGTGACGCCGGGCGGCGAGTCTATGTTCGTCGTGGACGGCAAACCGCTTGAGGAGCGATTCCCACTGGAAATCCATCGCCGCTCAATCTTGCAGCCGTTGGTCGCGACGGATTCTCTGCGGCGCTTTGCGATTTCAGTAAGGGTCACAGGGGGTGGCGTGACGGGACAGGCGGAGGCAATCCGTCACGGACTGGCCCGTGCCCTTTCGAACCTCGATGAGTCGATGCGCCCTGTGCTCAAGAAGGCGGGATTCCTTACACGGGACGCCCGCGAGAAGGAGCGCAAGAAGTACGGCCTGTTCCGCGCCCGGAAGAAGCAACAGTACTCCAAGCGTTAGTTTTAAACTTCGCGATCAGCCTTGAGCGGCTCGTTCTGTTAGCAATTCGCGTTCCGGCTTGAACACCTAAAGCGTAGGCCCTTTGCGTGTGCGTTCCGGCTTTAGCGACTGGGGAACTCAGATTCCCGTGAGGTCTCGACCCGCGCCGATGAGGCGTTGCACGCGATCCATGGAGCGAGCCTCGGCGTAGATTCTCAGCAGCGGCTCCGTGCCTGAGAACCTGATGAGCATCCATGAGCCGTCCTCAAGCATGAAATGATAGCCGTCTTTGGTTGAAACCTCCTTGACGGCCACCCCCGCCAACTCCGACGGTTGACTCTCCGACACGCTACCCATCACTTCGGTACGGCGGTCGGCAGGGAACTCAAGGTCAAGTCGGTCATACTGGTGCGGCCCGACGGTTTCGTAGAGCCAATCGATCAGACCGGACAGGGAACGTCCCGTCTGCGCCATTGCATCAAGGATATAAAGAGCGGAAAGCACGCCGTCACGCTCCGGAACGTGCCCGCGGAATCCAAAGCCGCCACTCTCCTCGCCGCCGATCAACGCGTCCGTCTCCATCATGCGCGGCCCAACGTATTTGAAGCCTACCGGCTCCTCATAGACGGGCACGCCATACTTCTCACCGAGGATGTCGATCATGCGCGAACTCGTGATTGACTTGACCAACGGGCCGCGTTCGCCTCGAATCTCCAGCAGGTAGAAAGCGAGTAAGGCAAAGAACTGGAGGGGTGTGAGGAAACGCCCCCTCTCGTCCACGCCTCCAACACGGTCCGCGTCGCCGTCTGTCGCCAATCCCACTCCGTAGCCGTACCGAACGACAGCCTCGCGCAGTTCGCCGAGGTTGTGGGAAATGGGCTCCGGCTGCCTCATGCCGGGAAAGCCGGGGTTGCGTTCGCCGTGAATCTCTATCAGCTCCGTCTTGCCGCCGCCAAGCAGGTCCGCGAGGTAGCCGATGCCCGCGCCGTACATCGGATCGACCACAACGCGCAGGCCTGCGGCTTGAATGCGCTCCATGTCCACCAGGGAGCGAAGTTGGTCAATGTAGGCCGGGCGGGGATCAATCATGGTAACGACGCCGTCTCGCTGTGCATCCTCAAGGGGTATTGCGGACGGCGTGCCGGCCAATTCTGCCGCATGAATCTGACTCTCAACGGCTGCGATAATCTCAGGCGATGCGGATCCGCCATAGTCCGGCTTGTACTTGAAACCGTTCCATTCAGGCGGGTTGTGACTGGCCGTGACGATGATGGCGCCTGCGGCTTTTCGTGAGATGACGTTGTAGCTGACTGTCGGCGTCGGCGCCCATGTTTGGCACAGGTAGGACGGCACGCCCTCCGCGGCCAGCACCTCCGCGATGGCGGCGGCAAACCGCTCCGAGGCGAATCGCGTGTCATATCCGACGATGACACCCTGACCCGCCGTGCCTTGCGCTCTCAGATATTGCGCGACTCCCTTTGCGCAGTAGCGCACGTTTTCAAATGTGAACTCCTCCGCGATGATCGCCCTCCAGCCGTCGGTTCCAAAGGCGATCTGAGATTGGGGGGAAACAGTCACGACGCTGTGGCCTCCAGTCCATGGATGGGGAATATAAGCTCTCGCACGCGTTTGACGGACTCCTCAGCTTCCCGCCACACGCGCGCATCATCTGCTTCCAAAAGGTCAGGAGCGGGCGCGTCCCGCAACTGCTTCAGTCCGTACGTCTCCTGGTATGAGTCAGGTATGTCGTCCGGCAGTTCCACGCCTGCCATCACGGCGAAGTCCATCGCCCAGCACCGCGCGACGGCGGAGAGATCGTACCCGCCGCCGCCCATGGCTAGCCACTTGCCGGGGGATAGAGCGCCCAAAGCTGAGACGGCCGATGTATGCCCCGTAGAGGTGAGACGCAAGTGAGTGAGGGGGTCATCTATGTGTGTGTCAATGCCCTGCTGCGTGACGAGGATATCCGGATTGAAAGCGCGGATAAGGGGCGCGACGGCGTTCTCCAGAACTTGCGCGTAGGCTTCATTGTATGTGCCGGGAGCGAGTGGCAGATTCACGGCGTATCCAAGGCCAGCCTCTTCGCCCATCTCAGTCGTGTCTCCGGTGCCGGGGAAAAGCGTGCCTCCCGATTGATGAATAGAGATGGTCAGCACGCGATTGCTCGCGTAAAAGGCATTCTGCACACCGTCGCCATGGTGCGCATCGATATCAATATAGGCGACACGCTCCGCGCCGAGAGCAAGAAGGCGCAGGATGGCGATGACGGCATCATTGAAGACGCAGAAGCCATAGGCAAAGTCCGGGCCGGCATGGTGGTAGCCGCCTCCCGCGTTGAAAACAACGTCAGCCTCACCGTTCCACACGGATTCCGCCGCAACCAGCGAGGCTCCCGCGGCCAGCGCCGCAGCTTCATACATGCCTTCTGAAATCGGATTATCGCCCCAATCGCTGAATCCATAGCGGTGTTGCCGATGGAGGTCTTCACCACGACTGAATGCCTGCACGGATTCCACGTAATCGCGGCCGTGGAATGTCATCAATTCCTGCTCGCTGGCCACACGCGGCTCAATCACCACGGCATCTGGCCGCTCGAATACGCCGTACGCCTGCAGCAGCTCATAGACGAGGCGCAGACGCATAGGACGCAGCACGTGATCCTCACGAAGGATGTTTCGCGTGAGTTCCGGGCTGTACATGAATCCTGCTGTCATCGGTAGTACCGCGTTCCCCTGCTCTCCCCTGTCGTTATGGTACAGGGCAGCGGACGGGTTAGACAGTCAGTGTCATGTCCGCTGCGCCGAGAGTAATGTCCCAGCCCGTTTCAGCACGGAGAGTGTCGATTTCACGTGCAATCTCCTGCTCATGGGCCGGATTGCGATGAACCACAATGACGCGAGGCGTCCAAACGGACTCGGCAACGATGCTCTCGATTTCTCCGCGCAACAACGCAGGTGTCATATGCCCGTTGCGAGATGCATTCTCCGCGCCCGCGTTGGAGTAAGTGACCTCAGATATAAGGACATCCGGCGGGGATGTCGCAAGGTGGGCCGAAAAACCCGGGGCGGTGTCTCCAGTGTAATAGAGGCCTTTCTCGCCACCAGAGACATGAAAGCCGAGCGCGGGCGAGGTGTGGTTGGCGGCATATGGCGTAACAGTAAGATCCCCAACCGTAATCGATTTGTCCGGTTCCAGCGGATGAAACCAGGCGCGTGGGTTGCCGTCCTCGTCTGTTCGTTCCTGGTATGCCGAATAAACCACGTTGTTCATCAGGTGAGCAGAGAGGGCATCAAGCGTGTCTTGCAGGCCATAAACGTGGAGCGTGCCTGCTAACGGAGTCGCGTACGCCAGCGCAGGAAGATCGCGAATGTGGTCGTAGTGGCGATGCGTGAGGAACACATGACGGATGCTTTGCAATTCCTCAAGGGTTAGTGAACGCGTCAGACTGCCGGCATCGAGTGCGACACGGCCATCAATGACGATACCTGCCAGCCTCGTGGTAACGGATTCCGCGTTATGGGCTCCGGTAAGACGGATAATCATATGCCAGCGAAAAACGTAACCCTGCCTCGTCGAGGAATGTCACCGGACAGTGGGCGGCATCAGGTCGTGGTAAGGATCAGATCAATGCTCACCAGAGGATTGGAAACGTCAGAGACATAGACCCTCTTCTCCGGGTCTACAATCGCGACTTCAAAGCAGTTAACGTATAACCTCACTTCTTCCCCGACATACCCTGCTTCTTCCGGCGGTTGAACGGTTATGAGCGGCAGTTTTCCTGCCTCAACAATCATCTCAACGTCCGTGACGTACCCCGCTATCCGCGCCTGAATTCTCGTCCCAATCGGCGCCGGTTGACCGTCTATTGTGACGCTTCCCTGGTAGAGCCGTGGGAAGGGTGGAAGCGGATTGATACTTGTGACAGGCGGCTCGTGCGTACGGAAACAGGTAGCGCCTCGCTTGAGGTCTTCTGCGTTGGACAAAATCGATCGAACGGAAATGCCCAGACCGGACGCCGCGGAGCCGGGTCCCAGTACCTCTACGATTCTTGGCGAGACGATGCCGACAACGTCCGTATTCAGGTTGAAGATGGGCGCGCCACTCAGGCCCTCGGCGAATTGCCTGTCAATTTGGAAGAACAACGTTACCCCGATCTCGTGCCGGGCCTGAATCCTTCCACTCGCGCCGGTTGGCACTTGTCCACCGGCTCCACCGGGGTACCCAACGGCGACAATACTCTCACCGGCCGGAACAAAAGCATCCCCCACAAGGCTTAGCGGTGGAATCTCTGCGTCAACGGCCAGTCGGAGGAGGGCCACATCCCGAAGCTCGTCCCGGCCGACAAGAGTGGCGAGCACCGAACCGGTTGTCGCATGTGTGACCTGGATCTCTCTGGCATCCAGTGGAATCAGTTCAGAGCTTGTGACAATGTGTCCCTCTTCATCGAGAACGAACCCTGTCCCCTGGAGGTTTCCGACATTGATGCGAACGATGGAATCCCCCACCTCCGCCACCACTTCCTCCGGAGTCCGGATCGGCTTTGGCGTGGCGGTGGGAGTTGGCAAGGGTGTTGCCGTCGGTAATGGTGGGCGCGGCGTCGCGGTTGGTGTCGGCGTGATGGTTGGCGTTGGCGTAACCGTCGGAGTGTGGGTTGGGAGGGGGGTATACGTTGGGATGGGTGTTACCGTGGGCGTGGGAGTCGGCGGTTCACCACTGCAGGCGCCGCTTAGCCCGATGGCAAGCACGATACCTACCGCAATAACCCCAAGCAGCGCCGGTCTCGTCCTGGAGATAAAAGTTCTAACACCCCGCGTCATGAATTACTAACCACATTTCTCCTGTTGACTGGCGCAAGAACCATAATTCCTGTCTGACGACAGCTATACTTTGACAATGGCCGCTTCAGGCAGCCGCGTCGATCGGCCTTCCCGCGCCGACTTCCATTCTACCGTACTTGTGATGGGTGGAACGGGGGTAATGGGAACTATCGTGGCAAATCGCCTCATTGCAGATGGATACGCCACACGTGTGTACTCGCGGCGAGCGATGCAGGCAACCGTTGCGTCGGGTATAGAGCCCTTTGATGGCGATATACGCGATGCAACGGCCTTGGCGGTGGCACTCAGCGGCGTCGATGCCGTCGTGCATCTCGCCGGAATCCTGCGCGAGGACGGACGCGATCAGACCTTTGACGGGGTCTTTGTCGAAGGCACTCATGCTGTCATTAACGCAGCCAAACGCGCCGGGGTAAGCAGGCTGATTCACGTAACAGGCATTGGGGCGGATCCGGATTCCCCTGATGAATTTGAGCGGACACGCGGGTTGGCGGAACGTGAAACCCGCGAATCAGGTCTTGATTGGACCATCTTGCGGCCATCCGTGATTTTCGGCGTGCGGGGCAGCATGTTCGATCGCATAGCGAGGAGCTTGAAGAGCACGTGGCCGTTCGCAGTCGTGCCGCGACAGGACGGCTTGTACCAACCAATCTGGCGCGATGACGCTGCACAATGTGTCGCCGAGGCGCTGCAAAACGAGAGTTTGCTGGGCGGCACGTACGAACTCGGTGGTCCGGACACGTGGACGTATAGAGAACTCGTTAGGCTGGCTCTGCGCCAACTCAGGCTCAGGCGAATTGTGTTGCCGCTCCCATCTCCTCTGGTGTTAGCCGGGGCGGGTCTCCCGCGGCTGGTGGGAAAGAGAGCGATGGTCACGGCATCCGAATTACGCCAGCTCACTCGGGACAACCGGACTGATCCCTCTGTGATGCGCAAAACATTCGGCATCGAGCCAACGAGCTTGTTAGACAAGGTTGATGAGGCGTTCGCCCTGTGACAAGTCACTGGCGAGATGTCATAAACTAGAACGAGATGGGAAGTGGAGGCTGTCGTCCGCGGGCGGCTCTGCCCCCCCAATCAGCGCAAGGGAAAGTTCATAATGAGCACCCGTTGGTCAGGGTTATCGCCCGTGACACGGCGCGCTCCTGACGCGCCACAGATGGACCCCAATCGCGTTGCGCCTGCGCGCACCGCAGGTCGCCGACGTGGACGCGTCGGCGTGCGTCGTCCCGATGAACTTGAGCCGTTGCGCGATCGCTTGAGCAGATTTCGCCCCGGCCAGTTCCGTCTGACACTGCAGATGAAGATCGCCCTGAGCGGTCTCTTTTTCGGAACGTTTCTTGTCGCAGGCGGCTTATTCGTCGCATATCTAAACGCGGACGAGGCGCGCATTGAACAATTCGGCCTGATCGGTGCTTTCGTTATCAGCCTGACGTCAAGCGCGATGGTCGTGTTGCCCGCGCCCGGCATCCTGATCATCCTCAGCATGGCCGAGATTATCGATCCGTGGCGCTTGGGCGTCGTAACGGGCATCGGCACCGGACTCGGCGGCAGCACGGCATACCTTGCCGGGGTGCTTGGTCGTGGCGCGATGGGGGAATCAAACAGGATCAAGCAGCGCATGACGGACCTCTTCAACAGCAAGTGGGGAGTGGTCATTCTCTTTCTCGGCAACCTGATTCCTTTTGCGCCGGGCGACGCAATCAGCGCTATCGCAGGCATTTCACGCTTCCCGGTGCTTGCCTTCTTCATCTACGTCATCATTGCCTCAATCATCAAGATGATTGCTCTTTCATGGCTTGGACGGATTGCGCCAGACATCGCGCCGGCTTTCCTGGATCTCGCAGGAACTTTCCGGGGTTGAAGAGGAGCGCCATTCCGTGAAGATCGCTGTCGGGTCTGACCATGCAGGCCTCCCACTCAAGGAAACGGTTATCGCGCGTATTGCCGCGTTGACTCACACGCCAGTCGATCTCGGCGCGCACGAATTTGACGCGGATGACGACTACCCGGACTTTGCTCTAGCCGTAGCTACGGAGGTGGTAGAGGGTCGCGCAGACCGCGGCGTCGTGCTGTGCGGAAGCGGCGTGGGGGCAAGCATCGTCGCCAACAAGGTACGAGGCGTGCGCGCCGGCGTCTGTCATGACACGTACTCAGCCAGACAAGGCGTGGAACATGACGATATGAACGTCCTGTGCATCGGCTCGCGCATCATCGGCACAGCGCTTGCCGACAGTATCATTGCCGCATTTGTCGGCGCCGCGTTCACGGGCGAGGAACGGCATGCGCGACGCCTTGAAAAGGTCAAGGCCATCGAGGCATCGGGCGGAATGCCACAATAGTT
Organism: uncultured Dehalococcoidia bacterium; assembly: GCA_964405845.1. Classification (GTDB taxonomy): domain Bacteria; phylum Chloroflexota; class Dehalococcoidia; order UBA6926; family UBA6926; genus VXMO01. The sequence continues at coordinate 95,560 of CAYOPL010000031.1, forward strand.
CAAGACATTTGAGGAAATCAGAGGGGGCATCTTGTGGCGACTTCGGACCTAAAACCGAATGAGTTTGTGTCAGCCGTCTCAGCGGCGGTGGACGAGTTGAGCGATGAACTGATCCGCATCAGCAAGGATGTTCACGCGCATCCTGAACTCAACTATGAGGAGTTTTATTCGTCCGCGCTCTTGGCGGATGCAATGGAACGGCACGGCTTCACGGTTGAGCGGGGAACCGGAGGTGTTGAGACCGCGTTCAGGGCAACGCTCGAGGGTGGCGCGGGGCCGGGCCCGAATGTTGCATTCCTCGCCGAATACGACGCTCTACCTGAGATCGGCCATGGCTGCGGCCACAACCTGATCGCAATCTCCAATATCGGCGCGGCCCTTGCTCTCAAGGCTCTGATGCCACGACTGCCGGGCACCATACAGGTGCTTGGAACGCCCGCGGAGGAAGGCGGCGGGGGAAAGATCCGAATGATCGATGCGGGCTCATTCGGCGACGTGGACGTTGCGCTTTCGTCACATCCGGCGGCAAACCGCACCGTCATCCCCAACTCGATCCCGATTGAAGAGAGCTGGAGCCTGGCGATGGTCGGCTATCGATTTGCTTACCACGGCAAGGCCGCCCACGCCGCGGTTTCCCCACACCATGGCATCAACGCGCTCAACTCCGTCATTCACCTCTTCACTGGTATCGATGCCCTCAGGCAGCACCTACGGGAGGATGTCCGTATTCACGGCATCATCACGGACGGCGGACGCGCGCCGAACATCGTCCCGGACTTTGCCGCTGCGAATTTCATGCTGCGTTCGCGTGACCGTGACTACCTGAGTGAGGTGGTGGAGAGCGTGAAACAGGTTGCGGAAGGAGCGGCGACGCTTACAGGCGCAACACTTGAAATCCTGGATGCGCATCCGATGTATGAGAACGTGCGGCCAAACGAGCCTCTCGCTCGCGTAGCGCGGCAGTACGCAGAGGCTGTGGGAATGAACGTCAATGACCCGCGGCCCGGCGCTCGCGGCGGCGCATCGACGGATTTCGGAAACGTGAGCCAGAGGATGCCGTCGTTCGCAGTGAGCTTTGCGGTAAGCGAGACGCCCATACCGGGACATTCGATCCAGATGACGGAGGCCGCGCTGTCTGATTTGGCGCACGAGAGCGCGTTGGGCGTGGCGAAGTCGCTGGCGCTGACCGGCATTGACGCATTGACTGACGCGGATTTCCTTCAGGCGGTGCGGGCAGACTTTGAGGCGAGGAACGCTAACTGATTCGTAGGGGCTGGTTCAATGGCACGAGTCAAAATCGACAACGCCAGGTTCATCATGACGATGAACCCGTCACGCCGCATCATTACCGACGGGACGATCATTTTCGATGACGACCGCATCACGCACGTGGGCAAGGCCGTGGATCTGGCGAACGCGCCGGCCGAGCAGATCATTGATGCGCGTGAGATGGTGGTCACGCCCGGGTTCGTCAACGGGCACATGCACATTTCCTATGCGCACGCGACGCGCGGCATCTTCCCGGACGATCTCAGCCCTCGCGACTACTTAAGCAATGTATTTGCGCTACAGCAGTCCATGACAGAGGAGGAGGAGCACGACACCTCTCTGTTGGGCATCACAGAATTGCTGCGTGGCGGCACAACAACATTCGTGGATCCCGGAAGCACACGATTCCTTGATGCTTGCATGGATGCCTATGAAAGGGCCGGCTGCCGCATCGTCGTCGGGAGGCAGGTCACGGACCGGACAAACCCGCTCAACCTGCCCGTCTATGACACTGCAGAGGCCGTCGCGCTAACGGGGCGAACGATCGATGCTTACGACGGCGGCCTTGACGGGCGCGTTCACGCGTGGGCAATGCCGTTCTCCATCGACTACTGCTCGCCGGAGCTGCTCAAGGAACTCAAGGCGATGGCAGATTCCATGGACACACGGCTCACCCTGCACCACGGAAACGGTCCTGCCACGGTGCGCGCGTTCCTTGAGAACTACAACGTCCGCCCAACCATATGGCTGGAGGATCAGGGCATCCTCGGCAACAACGTCGTGTTGGCACATATCATCGGACTGGATGGCAAAGAGGTTGCCTCCATGGCACGTACGAACACATCCGGCATCCTGTGCCCAACGGCGGCGATGAAGATGGGCTCCGGCCTCTCACAACAGGGAATGGCGCCGGAAATGATTCGGAGCGGCGTAACGCTGGGACTTGGCACGGATGCCGGCAACAACTCGAACCTCATTGAAACGCTCCGCTCCATGTATCTCATCGCCATCCTGTTCAAGGACGCCCGGACGGACACGCGGATGGTTCCTGCGGAGACCGCGCTGGAAATGGCGACGATTGGCGGAGCGACCGCTCTTGGGTTGGATGATGAAATCGGCTCCATCGAGGCGGACAAGAAGGCCGATCTTGTGATGTTCGACACGCGCCGAGCGCAGTGGCGAACGCTGTTCAACCCGGTGAACAACCTCGTGTACAACGCGGACGGTCGCAGCGTCCACACAGTGATCGTGAATGGGCGAACAGTCGTCGAGGATGGCGAAGCGACGTTCGTCGATGAGTGGGAGTTGGCCCAGCGGGTGCAGCGTCATGGAGAGTCCATGCTGGAGCGTACCAATACGTCATTCCCGCCTCGCTGGCCTGTGATCTAGCGTCCGAGGCGACGCCCCTTCTCAACGGGAACGCGGATTAGTCCGGCAGAGACCCCTCTTCCCGCATCACGTTGGCAAGCAAGCCAATGCCGTCCTGGATTTCCTGAGGCGTGGGAAAGCTGTAGTTGAGCCGCGCTCGCTGTGAACCCTCTCCGGTGGGCGAGAACTGGTGCCCGCCGAGGTAGCGCACACCCCGCTCTTGCGTAATCGGCTCAAGCGCCTGCATGTCCGTGCCCTGAGGGAACTCCGCCCACACAAACATGCCCGCCTTGGGGACCGTCATGCTCACAAGCGGCCCGAAATTTTCTCCGAGCGCGGCGACCATCGTGTCTCTCTTGTGCCTCATCCGGTCATTCAGGTGGCTGATGCGGGCGTCCATGTGATCTTCCATGAACTTGGCGACAATGAGGCCGGAAAGGTAGTCATTGCCGACGTCCTGCTTGTACGCCGCCATCCGTTCAATGAGACGCTCGTCTCCTGCCACCCAGGCCACACGTACGCCGGGGGAAAGAATCTTGGAGAACGTGGCGATGTAGATGACGCGTTCCTGTGCTCCGTCCAGCGATGCGATGGCAGGGGGCATCTCGTCCACGTCCAGCATCTGATCCACGTAGCAGTCATCTTCGAGAATCAGCGTGTCGTATTCCTGCGCGAGGGTGAGCATTTTCGCGCGGCGGTCGGCCGGCATGATGGATCCGTCGGGGTTCTGCGGACTGGGAATCGTATAGATGAACTTGGGAGTCACGCCCTCGGATTTGAGTTCGCCGAGTGTCTGTTCAAGAAGGTCCATCCGCATCCCGTCCTCGTCTCTGTCGATGGTGACGATACGGAGTTCACGAGCGATGAATCCACGCACGGCGCCCTGGTAGAAGAAACGATCAGTGATGATCGTGTCGCCCGGGTTTGTCAGAGTTTCTAGACAGAGGGTGATGCCCTGCGCGGAACCGTTGGTGGTAAGCACTTCAGTGATGGTTGGCCACGTCATGCCGCGATGCGCGGCCATCTTGTGGAGGATGATTTCGCGCGTGCGGACAGGGCCGTAGGTGGGCGGGTAGCGGGCGATGATTTCCTTCTCTTCGTGGATGACCGCCCGGGCGGCTTCTGCCAGCTCCTCAATCGGCATGACATCCGGGCCGGGATTGGCGCCGCCGAAGTCGTACTGAAAGACCTCTTCTTGCCACGTGGGCACGGGCCTCTCAGGCACCGTCCAAAAACGGGAATAATCGATGCTGCCCATAAGCTCTCCGCCTTTCATTCCCCATCGCGCGGTTCACCACCACGCTGCGCGGAGAGTAGCACAAAGCGTCTCCCGTTGCCGATTGGTATGCAATCGGCAACGGGAGACAGCTAAGAATCGGGCTTACTCGGTTGGCCAGCCAGCCGGGACCACGCCCTCGTCAAGGGCTGCCTGGATAGCTTCCGCAGCATCATCTGTCACCCATGCGTTCCAGATGTCCGCGTTGTTGTTGAGCCACCAGAGAGCTGAATCGTTGGCGGAGGACGTGTCATTGTCTTGCTGCCATGCGACGACCCTGCCCCATTGCGGGATATCGAAGGTCCAGTTCTCGAACACGTCGATGATCTCGGGGGCCCGTTCTGCCGCGTCAGCGCGCACGGCGATGACGATTTCCGCATCGCGATATGCGCAACCCATATCCGTGTCCCAGCATTCCTGGGTGAACGCAGGCTCTTCCAACCTGACCAAGTCAAGAAGCAGTGCAGGATCGTTCGTGCCCCACTGGTAGCCGAGCCACGGCTCCTGGCGCTCATACGCGCCGTAGAGGTCCGCATTTGCGGCTGCGCCATCACCGGGGTTCACCACATGCACGTGATCCGCCAGGCCGTAGGCCTCGATCTGCGCGGCATTCACACCTTCGCATGCCCATCCAATGACACAGGAGACCAAGCGGGCCTTGCCGTCGGTCTCAGCGGTGGCGAACAGCGCCTTATACTGCTCGTCCTTGAGATCCTCGATGCTATCCAGCTCAGGATATTGCTCCTGGAGATACTTCGGGATCACGAATGCCGACTGCCAGTCCGCGCCAAGGCTAAAGCCGATCTGTTGGATCTCACCGGCTGCCAGCGCCTCAACCCAGGCATCCTCCTGGTTGGGGAGCCAGATCTCCATCGTCACGTGAGTATCACCGGCTCGAAGACCCTGCAACAGTGGCAGTGTCGCGCCGAAGACCACATCCGTCGGGTATCCGTAACCCTCTTCAACGATGTACTGCGCAATGCGATTCTGAGTCTGAGCGCTAGGCCAGTTCAGATCGCTAAACACAATGGGTTCCTTCTCTTCCTCTTGCGTGCATCCTGCAACGGCCGCAACAGCCAGAGCAGCTATTGCCAGCGCAAGGATAGCCAACTTCTTCATGGGTACCTCCCGTCCTTTTCGGTGTCTATCTTAACGAATCTCAGCGAATTTTTCTAAGTGACCCGTTCTCTTCGTCTATCCCGCAGTTATTCCTTCACCTCTGCGGGCGGCAATAGCCTGTGTGAGCCGGTCAATAATGATAGCAAGAAATACGATTGCAAGGCCCGCGATGAGGCCGTTCCCGGGTTCATTCTTCTGCAAGGCCCGGTTCACGTTATCTCCAAGGCCGCCCGCCGCAACGAGGCTTGCGATAACCACCATGGCCAACGCCATCATGGTCGTTTGGTTGATGCCCGCCATGATTGTGGGCAGCGCCATGGGCACCTGGACTTTCACAAGTACCTGCCACGGCGATGAGCCAAAGGCACGCGCAGCTTCTACAACAGACGGCGAGACTTGTCGGATACCAAGGTTTGTCAAACGGATGACAGGAGGAGTCGCGTAGAGAATTGTGGCGAATATGCCCGCGGGCTTGCCAAGCCCGAAAGCCAGGATTCCGGGGATGAGGTACACGAAGCTCGGCATAGTCTGCATCCCATCAAGAATCGGTTTCATGACACGATCCGCCAATTGGCTCCGCGCTCCGATGATTCCCACAGGGAGACCAACTGATACGGAGATGGCCACTGCAACCACCATCAGGGCAACGGTGTCCATCGTGTTTTCCCAGAGTCCCATAAAGCCCATGAACAGCAGAGCCAGCGCCGTAAAGGCCAGAAGGGGCCAGCGGCCAACCGCGAATGCCATAAGGCCTAGTGTGGTAACGATTGCCGGCCACGGGAGCCAGGCTAGAGTTCTCTCGATTCTAACGAGCGCGAATGTCACTCCGTCGCTCATTCCGTCAAAGGCCCATGACCCGGAGACTGTCACCCATGAAATCGTGCCGTCAATACCGTCGGCGACGACTTCCCGAAGGGTTCTCTCCAACATCACTGAGCCGTCGTCTGACAACTCCCGCGAGACGGTTGTGGGGAACTCCATGTTTGGCCCCCATATCACGAGGCACGCGATCAGGATGACGGCGACAAGGGCAACCCCTGCCAGCCAGGGGCGGCGCAACCCGGGGCCGGTTTCAGCCAGCCCGGTATTGGCTTTGGCCTCGGTCGCCTTCACCTTGATGGCTTCCTCAGTGGCGGTCATTCTCCACCCCTATCTCTAATGCACCTGGATTTACTCATGACGTCTGCTTACTGGGCTATTCGATTGCGGAGACATCTTGAACGAATTCCGCGACGTAATCGTCGATAGGGTTCGACACAATCTCCTCCGGCTCGCCTTCCTGGATAATCTCTCCGTCCCGCATGATGGCGATGCGGTTTCCAAGCTTGATCGCCTCATTTAGGTCGTGCGTAATGAAGACGATGGTCTTGTGCAGATCAGACTCAAGTGACACGAGTTCGTCCTGCATCTGGCGCCGGATAAGCGGATCAAGTCCGCTGAACGGCTCGTCCATGATGAGGACATCGGGATTGACGGCAAGAGCGCGAGCAAGTCCGACCCGCTGCTGCATCCCGCCGCTCATCTCACGAGGGTAGTAACGCTCCCACCCGGACAAGCCCACCGTTTCAATAGCTTGCGCAGCCACCTTTAGCCGCTCCGCCTTATCGATGCCTCGAACCTCAAGGCCGTACGCCACGTTCTCAAGAACACGACGATGTGGCAGGAGCGCATAATTCTGGAATACCATCGCGACGCTGGTACGTCGGAACTGGATGAGCTGCTGCTGGGAATAGCCGGTGATGTCCACACCGTCAAAAAAGACGCTGCCACTGGTCGGCTCCAGAAGCCGGATTAGCACGCGGGCGAGAGTAGACTTGCCGCTGCCGGACAAGCCCATCACCACAAAGACCTCACCCTGCCGGATGCTGAACGAGACATCCCTGAGCGCGGTTAGGGCACCTAGTTCCTCTTGAATCTCGGTGCGAGTCTTCTCAGCGTACTCAGGCGTGAGGGCAAGCTCTGTGTTCCGCCCAAATACCTTCCAGAGGTTCTTGACCTCAATCTGCTGTTCGGCCTGAGTCATAGCGACCATTTCTTTGGCGGATCGACATGGAAAAAAGTAAGTAATGCGCGTAAACCACGTCGTTCAGCCCCCCCTGCTAGCGACACCACACTGTAGCCGATTAGCCCGCAGTCGTCCAATCGCCCATTGAACCCGTGAAAACGGCTGCTTGAGGTGGCATGAAAAGGCCCGCATTGAGGATAGATTCGTTGGCGTCTATACCCAATTCGTGGCACAATAATTGTTGCGTCTATTAAGTTTCTAAGGAACAACCGGGAGGGGCACATGACGGGCAGACTGTTTCTACTCGCATTGGCTATCGTTGCAGGCCTGATGATCTTCGCGGCTTGCACAACGGAGGAAGACACTCCTGAGCCGACCGACGATGAACCGATGGAAGAAGAGATGATGAGTCGTCTCGCGACGGTACAGGAGCGCGGAACGCTGGTTTGTGCCATCAACACCGTCTTGCCGGGCTTCGGCGCGCTTGATGCGGACGGCAACAATGTCGGCTTTGACATTGACCAGTGCCGCGCAGTAGCGGCAGCAGTTCTCGGCGATGCCAACGCTGTTGAGTTCCGTCAGACAACCGCTGCACAGCGTGGGCCGACCATGCAGTCCGGTGAAGTTGATCTGATGGTCAGGAATACGACGTGGACGTCCGGACGTGACGCAACGTGGGGCAACTTCGCCCAGACCACGTTCTATGACGGCCAGGGATTCATGGTGCCGGCCAGCCTGGGTGTTTCGGACCCCGTTGAGTTGGACGGTTCATCGATCTGCGTCTTGTCCGGAACGACGACAGAGCAGAACCTGCAGGACTTCATTAGCCAGAATGGGCTGGACATTGAGGTCATCACGTTCAGTGAGCAACCACCACTGACTGAGGCATACCTGGCCGGTCAGTGCCAGGCGGAGACCACTGACAAGTCCGGGCTGGTCTCACTGCGTACGACGTACGACAATCCGGATGATCATGTCATCCTGGGCGCGACGATTTCCGAAGAGCCGCTCGGCCCCGTCGTCCCGCATGGCGACGACCAGTGGTATGACATCGTCAAGGCCACCATCGCCATCCTGATCTACGCGGAGGCGTTTGAGATTGATTCGATGAACGTGCCGACATCCGCGACAGGCAACGCCGCTGTTGACAGGCTCTTTGGCCTGAGCGACACGAACTGGGGTCAGGCGGACCTGGGCCTGGACCAGACCGTGGCGCAGACGGTGATCCAGCAGGTCGGCAACTATGGCGAGATCTACGATCGCCACCTGACGCCGCTGGGTGTTACCCGGGAAGGCAGCCGCAACGCGCTGTGGATATCCGCGGCATGCACGATGTGCCCCAAGGGCGGAGAGATCTACGCCGCGCCGCTAAGGTAAGCGAAGTATTCGATCGTACAGCGTCTTACAGGCGCGATAATCGGAATGCAAAGGCGGGGAGCTTGGTGTCGAGAGACACTGGGCTCCCCGCCTTCCTTATAGACATAGACCCTGTCTCCGTCGCGTCTTGCGCTATAGTCAGGACTGGACAGGCAGCGCCGGTTTAGGGGACGGAATCGGGACATGGCCGACCGACCGCAAGGATTTCTGACGTACCAGGGAATACCTGTCTGGCGTCATGCGGTGCTCATTCAGTGGGCGCTGCAGATTGTGTCCACCATCGTGGTGGTTAGCCTTGTCTTCTGGTTCTTCACCAACATCGTATTTGCGATCGATGATCGCGACATCCCCTTCGGATGGAGGTTCTTCTCCAGGGATTATGGAACGCCAGTCCCTGAACACGCCCTGCCTTTCAACGATTCAGAGGACAGCTATGCGTATGCGTTGCTGGTGGCAGCGGTCAACACAATCTTGCTGGCAGTGGCCGGGGTCGTCCTCGCAATCATGCTGGGAATTGCTATCGGCGTCGCGCGCATCTCGTCAAACTGGCTTCTGTCACGGCTTGCTCTTGTCTACGTCGAGTTTTTCCGCAACGTGCCCTTGCTCGTGCAACTCCTGTTTATCTTCTATTTCATCCTGATCCTGCCGCCGATCACTGAGACATACAATCTCTTTGACACCCTTTACCTCAACAATGCCGGATTAGCACTGCCGCAGCCGACATTGGATCACGGGATTACTCCCGGCCTAGCCTGGCTGATTGTCGCTTTGGCGGGCATTGTGATTGGAATTGCCGCGTACCGTCACCTCGACAAACGCGAGATATTGACAGGAAAGGTTTCGTATCCGGTCGCCACAGGTTTAGCGATTGCGATTGGCGTGGCAGTCATTGCCTGGATGGTCATCTGGATTATGTCCGGGGACACGCCAATGGGCTGGAGCACACCGGAACAGGATGCTCGATTCGGTCGACTTGAAGGTGGATTGCGCGTTCGGTCCGGGGCGATCGTGATGCTAATCGGTCTCGTCATCTACACTGCAGCGTTTATCGCGGAGATCGTCCGCGCGGGCATCCAGTCCGTGGGTCGAGGCCAGACAGAAGCAGCACTGGCTATAGGGCTCAAGCCAATGGGTGTGCTTCGCAACATCACATTTCCACAGGCGCTGCGAGTGATCATTCCGCCCCTTATCAGTCAGTGTCTGAATCTGACGAAGAACAGCAGCCTTGCCCCGGCGGTTGGTTTCGCCGATCTAACAAATGTCGGCATCACGATGACGCAGACCGCGCCCGCCATCAGTATCTTCATCGTCATCATGCTGGCGTACCTCGCGATGAGCTTGACCTGGTCGGCTATCGGCAACTTCTACAATTGGCGCACGCGGATCGTGGGGGCATAGACGATGGCATCTCAACAAACAGCGATGCCGGGCGCCAGCCTGCCACCTCCACGGATGACCACAGGGAAGGCCGGTTGGGTCAGAAATAACCTGTTCAGTTCGCCCGCTAACGGCGTCACGACGGTCGTTGTGGCGGCGCTGACCGTCTACCTTGCCTGGCTTCTGGTGAGCTGGGCGTTCGGGCCGGCAGATTGGTCGGTCATTCCAACGCTTGGCGGAACGCTGATCCTTGGCCAATACAACTCGGATTCCGTGTGCCCCTCAAACGATTGCTTCTGGCGTCCCCAGGCCTCGCTCCTGATTGCCGTGACATACTTCGGCATCCTGTGGGCTGTCGCAGCGACGCCGCTCGTGAGAGGCGTGGCGCTGACCGTTGCGTTTGCCTCGGCGGCTATGGCCCTCATCCCTCTGCCTTTCGACGAGATGGGCATGGACGTGCGCCTCCTCCTTGTTGCAAATATCCCGGCCGTCTTCATCGGCCGCTGGCTTGGCCGGAACACACCTGTTGGATCCACCAGGAATCTCATCATCATCGCGTTCTTTGGCTTCATCACGGTGTATTTCCTGCTGCGGGGGATAGAGGGGGTTCCCGGCCTCTATCCCGTCCCATCCCGATTCTGGGGCGGGTTGATGCTCAACATCTTGCTGGCGGCAGGCGGCATCACCGCCAGCTTGCCTATAGGCATCCTTTTGGCCCTGGGCAGACGCAGCAATCTGCCAGTCGTCAAAATTCTCTGTATCGGCTTTATCGAGTTTTTCCGCGGCGTGCCACTCATTACGCTGCTATTCATGTCACAGACGCTTGTGCCACTGGCGTTCCCGCGAGATTTCCCACTGGATGAGGTGACGAGAGCCGGCATCGTCATTACTGTGTTTAGCGCCGCGTACATGGCTGAGAACATCCGCGGCGGTTTGCAGGCTCTACATCGGGGCCAGACGGAAGCGGCCCGCGCTCTTGGTCTGCCGCCCTGGAAAACAACCACGTTCATCACGCTGCCTCAAGCCCTTCGGAACGTCGTCCCCGCCATTGTGGGGCAGTACATCAGCCTGTTCAAAGACACCACCCTGGTCTTTATCATCGGAATGCTCGATATCCTGCACATGGGCAACGCGTTCATTGGGAGCAATCGGGAATTTCTCGCAAACAGCCGTGAGCTCTTCCTGTTCATCGCTCTCGTCTTCTGGGTCTTCAACTACGGCATGTCCTATGTGAGTCGGCGCGTGGAGAGGAACCTTGGGGTCGGTGAGAGATAGGTTGGATCACATGCGGTATCCTCGCGAAGCAAGGAGGCACCGGAATGACTAATGGGGATGCATCGGACAACGGTGTTGAGGACATCATCATCGCCCGTGACGTTCATAAGTGGTTTGGGTCATTCCACGCGTTGCGCGGTGTCTCAACAACCGTCAAACGCGCTGAGAAGGTCGTCATACTTGGCCCATCCGGCTCCGGCAAGTCAACGTTCATCCGCACCATCAATCGGCTTGAGGAGCATCAGCGTGGCGAGATCATCGTTGACGGCATAACTCTCTCGAACGACGTTCGCAACATCGACGCGATTCGCCGAGAGGTTGGGATGGTCTTCCAGCAATTCAACCTCTTCCCACACCTGACCGTGATGAACAACATCACGCTGGCGCCCATGAAGGTACGGCACATGCCGCGAGCGGAGGCCGAAGAGACGGCCATGGGTCTCCTGGAGCGCGTCGGCATCCCGGAGCAGGCTGAAAAATATCCGGCGGAGCTCTCCGGCGGTCAGCAGCAGCGCGTCGCCATCGCGCGCGCGCTCGCGATGCAACCCCGGATCATGCTGTTCGATGAGCCGACATCAGCGCTTGACCCGGAGATGATCAAAGACGTGCTGGATGTGATGACTGAACTGGCACGATCCGGAATGACCATGCTGATTGTGACGCATGAGGTTGGGTTTGCGCGGGAAGTTGCGGACCGGGTGATCATGTTCGACGAGGGCATGATTGCGGAAGAGGCCCCGCCCAACGAGTTCTTCATAACTCCCCAGAGCGACCGCGCCAAGCTCTTCCTGTCACAAATCTTGCACTAACCAGCGCGGTGGTGGGCCTAACGGGATGATACTGCGAACGTTCCGGTGGGAGGTGGGGCTTTAGTTGGCGCAGTCCATGCACGTGAAAGCCAACTATTGTGAACCGCTATGGTCACTGCAAGTTAGCAATCGCCCAAACCTCATCGTCACTGATTTTCATGGTCTCGAAGTGGACGTCTCCGTAGCCGATTGGCCCCCCTGAGCTCGTCACCCAGGCATCGAGGCACTCGATACCCTTCATGGTCTCACGCCACTCGTCCCGGAAGCCAAGTGTCACAATGCTGGACTCCGGGACCCGCATGTTCGCGTGGAACCGTATTCCCCGGTCTTCTGCTGAAGGGCTGTATGAGGCATGCCGTACTCGCAGCTTGTCCTCGGGAGGCTCTTCGGGGAGGAAGGACATCTGAGGACTGTTGAGTCTTCGCTCTTCGGAAACCTTCAGGCCCATGCGGCACTGCAAGAACCAGACCGGAGAGGGAGCGTACCGCAGGCACGCGTTGGCCGTAGCTTCCCGACTGGCGTCCGGTGCGATCCGTTCGCGGACTCTGTCGATGACGTCAAACGTGAAGCAGCCCTCTCGTGCATACTCCTCTCTGACAACGGGCTCAATCAAGTCGGCGAAGAAGGCCAAAGCACCAGCCACGTGGTCCACCAGCACCTCGCCAGGTTCGGGACGGTACTGCAATGTCCGGCGAAAGGCGAAGGCGAGCTGTTGGCCGTCGACAAGTCGGTGGACGATCTCGTGCCACTTGCTCCAGTATCGGCGGTACCCATGCCATCCCACGCAGTTAATGATGGCCCAGTACCCACGTTGCCATGGCTTGGGGTCCAAGCGTCGAACGGTAATGGCGTCCGTGCCTCCGCGGAATTCGCTCTTCAAGTCGCCGAGAGCGGCCCTCTGTACTGGCGTCTCCTTACCAAGAACCGCATCGATTTCCTCTTCTGTATGCACCTCAGTAATGGTCAGATCCAGTGAAGCAGCAAACTCGTCCGCCAGCGCACTGAGGTTCGGCGGCGTGCCATGAGCAGCCAACCAGGCTCGGAGACGCTCAAGACAATGCCGAACGATCATATCCTCAAAGTTGCCGGCTGAACCGAGGCGTAACTCCCTAGCTACGCGCTTGAGCTCGCGCTGGTAGCCGCCGTCTCGCATTGCGCTCACTTCGCATCCTCCTCCATGAAAGGGCGTACTCTCTCATAGAGGAAGCGCCAATCTTCCTTTGCCTTCGAAGCCTGTGGGCCGCCGCCCCGACGTGCGACTATCGACTGTTCGATTGAGAGAAGCAGAATCGTCTGCCGATATGTCAGCCCTTCCTCTTCGGCGAGTTCACCGAGACTCCTGGGGACCTCGATCGAAGGAGGCTCATATTCCTTCGGCGACCCTCCTCTGAGCAGGTACTCGACTGACGCGTTAAGCGCATCGGCCACCTGAAGCAGGCGTCTGCCGCTGATTCCGGAGCGGTCCTGTTCAACCTCCCAGATAAAGCTCTTCGACAGCCCAGAACGGTCTGCCAAGGCTTCTAGGGTTAGGCCCAACTCATTCCGAATGTGGTTGATCCTCTGGCCGACAGTGTCCAACTGCGACATAGCGCCCCGCTTTCCGGCTTGACATACCGAGATTCCGGAAATATATTGATATTACGGAAGTGCTCGGATGCCTCACCAGTTCCTATCCTACTTCGCGAATACTGAAAGGGCAACCAGAGGCATAGCTGAAACACAGGAGGAAGAACGGTAGAGCAACGTGTCTGGACAGGACCCTCTATAGGGGAATCTGCGTAGGACAGACCGGAATCTACATATGACATCGTGACCGGAAGGCGAGGAGTGTGAGGAATGACTACAGACGGCAAGATTACGCTGAAGGTGGCGACTCCAGCCGGCCCATATGAGAACACCTTTCAAGAGACCTCCAAGGTCCATGAAGTGGTGGCCATCGTTGTCAAGGCGACGGAGCTAAAAGAAGGGGACGCATTCGAGCTGGCGTACGATGGCGTTCCGCTTGACGATGATCGCCCAATCGGAAGTTTCGGCTTTGAGGACGGGACGGTTCTGGACTTGGTTGCGTCGGGCTCGGCAGTGTAACGATGGCAACGGTTCAAGACCTTGTCGTCGAACGCGAGATCGAGGCGGTGAGGCTAAACGCGGAGCTGCACGATTGGCCCTTCGAGCGTGTCGGCCCGCGTCGCTTCCGGGTCACTCTCACCGCCCATAATGGCGACATATATCAGTTGGAGGTGGAGTGCGAGGACTTCCCGGTTCAGCCAGCTGCGTTTCACTGGCGCAACCAGGAAACCGGCCACCTAGACGCACTCGCCGATGCTCCAGAGCCCTATAACACAGGGGACAACTTCTTCTATCCAACAGGCCGAATCTGCGCGCCCTGGAACCGCCTAGCTTCATCGGAAGGAGGGCCACACCGGGAGTGGGATCAGGCTAACTGGATGCAGCAGGCAGAAACCAGAGGCACTGTCACGTTGGCCGCCATGGTCAATCGCCTGCACCACGAACTACGCAGCCAGCGATACAGGGGACGACGGCGGTGTTAGGCAGATTCTGGCGGGCGATTGCACGGGCGTTCCATCGGACCCCGCAACTTCCCCCGAGATGCACGGTTGTCATGACGACTCAATGTCGTGATGAGCTTACCGACAAGCTTCGCGGAAACATCCGGCGTGGTCACGAGGGCATCGTCTATTTTGTGGGTTTAACCACGGGGTCTACCTCGCTGGCCTTATTCGCAGTGGCCCCTGAGGCGGATGCGACGGCCGGAAGCGTGGACGTATCCGCGTTAGAGCTTGGCAAGGTCATCAGACTCGCCGCCATGGCTGAACTTCAGGTCGTGGGACAACTTCACACGCACCCATGTGGCGCCTATCACAGCGACGGTGACCTCACTGGGATGAAGATCCGTCATCCCGGCTACTTCTCGATTGTCGTTCCCAACTATGGCGCTGAACTCCCATCGCTTAGAGATGCCCACACGTTGATGTGGACCCCGGAAGGCTTCTTAGAGATTCAAAAGCCGATCACCTTCTTTGATGGACTTGGGGCATGAACCAGCAGGAATATCAGCAGCGGCTGTTGGACCGGGAGGTGCGCTACCCGGAATGGAGACCGCTTCTCACTGACCGTCCCGTCCACATTCATGTCGACCCCGAATACGCCGACACGTACGCTGGCCAAGTTGCCACCATCACTGCCGCCAGCCTTTTCGGGCGGATGAGCAAGTCCGTCTCAATGAAAGTACCTTCTGTGCCAGTTCTCTCACCCTTGCCTTGGGTGGGTGAACAACTCGACGTGATTGCGATGCGGACGGTGAAGGCAGCGGACCCATTTGGCCTCTATGAACAGCGGCCATCGCGGCCTGGAGACTTGAGGGTGGTGTTGGGTGCTGATGGAGACGGGCTCGTGGTGCACGGCTCCGGCTGGAGTGCGTATTTCGGGAGGGGCCCGTCTCCCATCCCGCAGTCGGACGAATTGAATCCATTTGGAGCCGCCTTCGCCGTAGTCGCAGCAGGATCGCAACTGGGACAGGATATGGAGACGGCAACCATCGAGCCGGTCCTGGTAGATACCTACACTTGGAGCACTGGTCTAGCCCCTTCCGACGCGGCAACAGTAACGCCACATTTTGATCTTGGGGAGTTGTGGTGCATCGGAGCCGGCTCCGTAGGGAGTTGCGCCCTCTTCTTCCTTGGACTGGTCACGAAAGCCTTTCGAGCCATCCTCATCGACCGAGACATAGTTGAGGTGGAGAACGTTAGACGCTCAGCCTTGTTCAAGTCGCATGATGCGCTCAATAGGAAAGCCAAGGTTGAAGTCGCAGGCCGCTGGCTGAACGAGGTTGGAGTTCAACAGATTGAGACGTATTTCGCGTGGCTGGATGAAATGCCAGAGCGGTGGATCGGTCGTGAAACAGGGACTCCAGATATCCTAATCTCAGCTGCAAACGAGAGAAGTGTGCGACCCCACATCGAGAATGGGTTCCCGCCAATCCAAGTCTACGGGACTACTGGAAGAAACTGGCAATCCACATTGTTTCGCCACATCCCGCTGAAGGACGCCTGCTCCCTCTGTGTGCCCGGCACCGAGGCGGTACAACTGCCAGCGCTCTGTGCAACTGCTCCGCCTGCCTCGACGAGTGCTGCGAATGAGGACGACGTGGCGCTGCCGTTTCTATCTTACGCAGCCGGCCTCATGACTGCTGCGGAGATTGCCAAGGTCGCCGTCACTGGAAGAGCCGTTGGCCGAAATCGCGTTTTCTTCGAGCCTCGCACCCCCACGCTAGTTCGGGGCGTGACTCTCAATCGTAAGGCAGAATGTGTCTGTGGGATGAGGAATGCGTCCGTACATCGGGCCGCAATACGGGGTTCGCGGTTCGCTCCACTGTCATCGAAGGGCCTAGAGTGAGGTGGGGTAGACGCCATCGCAACAGCACGAACAGTGGAAGGAAGACCTCTTCGACCATCTGGACCGCAAACTGAGTGGATGTAACTCGTGCGATTTCGGGGAGAGCAGGGACAGTCACACCCTTACCCATCGAGGGAGGCATCGCAAACCTTCTCAACAAATTTCTTTGACGGAGCAGCTTGAGCATACGAAAGAGAGCATCTGATGGAGTACGTGGATGGCAAAGTCCGGCTCAGCGCTGGCGATCTTGTGAACCACTTGGCCTGCGGCCATCTCACTGTTTTGAACAGCGAAGTCGCCTCGGGGGCCAGAGCGGCGTCCACGGATTGGGACCCAACTGTCGCGATTATGCGGGAGCGGGGACTGGCCCACGAGAGGAACTATCTTCAGCACTTAGAAGATTCTGGGCGCCACCTGACGCGAATCGGAGGTGTGGGGGTCGACACTATGACCGTGTCGGCCACGGTGGAGGCGATGCGCAACGGCGCTGACGTAATTGTTCAGGCCGCGCTCACTGGCGGGCGGTGGGCCGGGCGCATCGATGCGCTGCTGCGCGTAGAGAAGCCAAGCAACCTCGGCGAATGGTCGTACGAGGCTGTCGACACCAAGCTCTCCCGGGAGACCAGAAGCGGTACTATCCTCCAGCTCTCGTTGTACTCGGAGTTGGTCTCCGTAGTGCAGGGCGTGCTACCAGAGCGGATGTACGTAGTGGCTCCATGGACAGGGTTCGAGCCACAGGCGCACCGCACCACTGACTACGCGGCGTACTATCGGCTAGTGAAAACTCGGCTGGAGTCAGCTGTGGACTTTGGCGATGATATTCAGACCTATCCTGAGCCCAGAGAGCATTGCGATATCTGCCAGTGGAGCCGACAGTGCGACGCCCGCCGCCGGTCGGATGACCATCTGTCGCTCGTGGCGGGAATCTCCAGCCTCCATGCGGGCGAATTAATGGCCAGAAATGTCGACACTGTTGCGGAGCTCGCTACTGTTACCCTGCCTTGGCCATGGAAGCCCAACCGCGGTGCCGTCGCTACTTACGAAAAGATACGCGAGCAGGCACGAGTGCAGATAGAGGGCCGCATTGCTGAAAAGCCGGTGTACGAGACGCTCGATTTTGAGCCGGGCATGGGCCTAGCCAAGCTACCAGAGCCATCGACGGGTGACGTATTTCTCGACATTGAAGGTGACTCATTCGTGGGTCCCGACGGGCTGGAATTCCTATTCGGCTACTTCGCCGCCGGCGAATCCGGCGACTGGTCCTACACCGGGTTCTGGGCGTTGGATTACGAGGAGGAGAAGCACTGCTTCGAGAGGTTGGTTGACTGGCTGATGGAACGGTGGGTAAGGCATCCTGATATGCATGTCTATCACTATGCCCCGTATGAGACCAGCGCTATGAAGCGGCTGATGGGCCGACACGCCACACGCGAGGACGAGATAGACCGGATGCTCCGCGCAGGTCTCTTCGTTGATCTGTATAGGGTGGTCCGAGAGAGTGTGCGCGCCAGTGTGGAGAGTTATTCCATCAAGAACATGGAACCATTCTTTGATTTTGTACGCGGAGTATCACTCAGCGATGCAAACCGGGCCCTCTACGCTGTCTCAGCCGCCCTAGAATCGGGCGGTGCCAGAGAGATGCAAATCAGCGCTATGGAGACTGTGGAAGGGTACAACCGCGACGACTGCATTTCCACTTTCCACCTCCACAACTGGTTGGAGAGGCTCCGCCAGAAGTTTGTGGAGTGTGGTGCCTCCATTGAGCGGCCGCCTATCAGCGACGGCGAAGCCTCGGAACAACTCTCCGACTGGCAGCAGGCTATCAGAGAACTTGCAGATCAGATTGCCGCCGACGTGCCTGCCATGCCCGACGAGCGCAATGATGAGCAGCAAGCGCGATGGGTACTGGCCAACATCCTCGACTGGCATCGGCGCGAAGAGAAAGCCGTGTGGTGGGAATTCTTCCGCTTGAGGGACTCCGCAACCGAAGACCTGCTGGACGAACAGGCAGCGCTGGCGGGACTGGAGTTCGTGGAGACGGTGGGAGGTACGGCAAGGGCGCCGGTGCATCGATACCGCTTCCCGGCGCAAGACACATCTCTCCGAGGCGGTGAGAAGCTGCGTGTGCCCGGACAAGGATTAGAGCTTGGTGATCTCGTGGACCTGAACACCCACGATTACACCATCGACGTTAAGAAACGGGTTGCCTCCGCTAATAGTCACCCGGAGGCTGTGTTCGCCCATGACATAGTTCCATCCCAAGTGCTGAAGGACGCTCTTGTGAGAATCGGCGAGCATGTTGCGGCGCATGGCATGGATGGTGGCGGGCCGTATCGGGCCGCTAGAGACTTGCTGCTCCGCCGGCCGCCAGACCTGAGGGGAGAGGCTGTGCGACGGCAGGGCGAGTCGGCGCTGGATGCTGCTCTACGTATCGCTTCCGCCGCCGATTTCGGGGTGCTGCCGGTGCAAGGGCCACCTGGTGCCGGCAAGACGTATACAGGCGCCAGGATGATATGTGAGTTGGTGAGCAGAGGGGCTCGGGTAGGCATCACTGCCAACAGCCACAAGGTGATTGTCAATCTGCTACAGGAGGTACTGTCTGCCGCCGATGAGCGAGGCATGGTTGTTAACGCCGTACGCAAGACCTCCAGCAATTCAAACGACGAGAGTCCCGATCCACGCGTCATCCTGACAGGCAGTAACGCGGCCGTGTTCGCGGAGTTGGAGGGAGGCTGTCAAGTCGCCGCCGGCACCGCGTGGTTGTGGGCAAGGGAAGAGGCACGAGACAGCGTAGATGTGCTTGTTGTCGACGAGGCTGCTCAGATGTCTTTGGCCAACGTGCTGGCAATCTCCCATGCGGCGCCCAACGTCGTGCTCTTGGGCGACCCACAGCAATTGGACCAGCCCACTCAAGGTACGCATCCTGACGGCACCGGTGTGTCTGCTCTAGCCCATCTGCTCGGTGAGCAGCAGACCATAGTGGCGGAGCAGGGCCTGTTCTTGGAGGAGACTTGGCGGCTTCATCCTGACATTTGCGCGTTTACGTCGGAAGCGTTCTATGAGGAACGGCTTTCGTCCCGCTTCGGACTCGATCAGCAGCAGGTCATTTCGGAGGGTCCGATTTCAGGCACGGGCCTCCGGCTTGCACCGGTCTCGCACCACGGAAACCAGAGTTCTTCAGATGAAGAAGCCGATGCAGTGGCCGCCCTTGTCAGTAGTCTTGTTGACAGCCGGTCCTACTGGGTCAACCAGCATGGTGCCGAGAATCCCATCACGCTAGAAGATGTCCTCATCATCGCGCCGTACAACGCGCAAGTATTCAAGGTGCAGGAGCGTCTGCCCGGTGCAAGGGTGGGCACGGTGGACAAGTTCCAAGGGCAGGAAGCACCCGTGGTGATTTACACCATGGCGACCTCAACACCTGACGACGCACCGCACGGTATGGAGTTCTTATACAGCCTCAATCGGCTGAACGTGGCCACGTCTAGGGCTCGGTGCATATGTGTGCTAGTGGCGTCGCTGGAGCTCTTTGGGCCGGAATGCCGAACACCACGGCAGATGCAACTGGCCAACGCATTCTGCCGTTACCGAGAACTTGCGTCGGAGGTCACTCTTTAGCGAACTGTAACGTCTCGCCGAAGTCGTGCTCACTCCCATGCAGAGACGATGTCGACTAAACCTGGATCGAAAAGAGAGCAATCTACGTCTTCATCAGATAAGCACATCGGACTTGGATGACCTGCTTCATTTACAGGAAGAATCGGCCGGGGATTTCTGTCATTCGTACGTCGAGAATGCTCGCACAACGCAACTCAAGAATCAGTGAAGACGTTCCAAGCAGCTCGACTGTCCAATTGACATGTTGAGGCCTTCTTGCAGTCAGATCATCCTGTGGATACCGACCAGACTCAATCTTGATATCCTGAGGTATGGTCTAGGTGAACATCGACACCACGACCAGATTAGGCTTGAGTGAGGCTAGCCGGTTCGGTTGGCCAACACGAAACCCAACACCTGAGACAACACCAACATGGGGTATTTGGCCGAGCAACCATGAATCCTGAAGAACAGGCTCGCGTCAACATAGATCAGTTGCTGGAACAGGCCGGTTGGGCTGTTCAGAACCGAGACGGTGTCAACCTCTATGCCAGTAGAGGCGTGGCCGTGCGAGAGTTCCCACTGAAAACTGGGCACGGGACTGCCGATTACATGCTGTACGTCGATACCAAGGCGGCGGGGGTAATCGAGGCCAAGCCTGAGGGAACCACTCTCACCGGCGTGGAGACCCAGTCTGAAAAGTATGGTGAAGGGCTCCCGGACAATCTCCCCGCCCATTTGCGCCCGCTTCCATTCCTTTACGAGAGCACGGGTGTCGAGACTCAGTTCACAAACCGACTGGATCCCGAACCGCGGAGCCGGCTCGTATTCTCCTTCTATAGACCAGAGACGTTGGCAGAATGGCTTAGAGGTTCCGTCACATCAGCCTCCGGCCCAACACGAGTAAGTGATGAGCCTGCCAACTATTCATCGAAGCACAATCTCCGCCAGAGTTTCCAGAATCTCCCGCCACTCAACCCGTCCGGCTTGTGGCCTGTACAGGAGCGGGCAATCAGGAATCTGGAAGAATCCCTTGCCGCTGGACGCCCCCGCGCGTTGGTACAGATGGCGACCGGCAGCGGTAAGACCTTCATGGCCTGCAACCTTGTGTACAGGCTAATCAAGTACGGAGGCGCTCGACGCATCCTTTTCCTTGTAGACCGCAGCAACCTGGGTCGCCAGACACTCCGCGAGTTTCAGGGATTCACTGTCCCGGACGATGGGCGCAAGTTCACGGAACTGTACAACGTCCAGCTGCTTCAATCCGGGCGCATCGATCCTGTTAGCCGAGTCGTTATTTCCACGATTCAGCGGGTCTACTCTAACCTGCAGGGTGAAGAGTTGGATCCGGAGCTTGACGAATTATCCGGCTTTGAAGCCTCATCTCTTCATCGAGAGCCGGTTCCCGTGGAATACAACCCTGATATTCCCATAGAGACCTTCGATGTCATCATCACGGATGAGGCTCATCGTTCCATCTACAATCTGTGGCGGCAAGTGCTGGAGTATTTCGATGCTTTCCTGATCGGGCTGACCGCGACTCCATCCAAGCAAACCTTTGGATTCTTTAGGCAGAACCTGGTCATGGAATACGGCCACAGGCAAGCTGTCGCGGACGGGGTGAATGTCGATTTCGACACATACAGGATTCGTACGGAGATTACCGAGCAAGGTTCAACAGTTGAGTCAGGATTCCGTGTTGACCTTCGTAATCGACTGACCCGCAATGTCCGGTGGACTGAGTTGGAGGACGACCTTACATATAGTGGCAATCAGCTTGATCGCGATGTTGTGGCGGAAGACCAGATTCGAACCGTCATCCAAACTTTCAGGGACAAGCTGTTTACGGAGATCTTTCCCAATCGCACTGAAGTGCCCAAGACAATCATCTTCGCCAAGGACGACAGCCATGCTGATGACATCGTGCGTGTCGTCAGAGAGGTGTTCGACAAAGGGAACGACTTCTGCCAGAAGATCACATACAAGACGACCGGCGCACGGCCTGAGGATCTATTGACCTCATTCCGAAACAGCTACAACCCTCGCATCGTTGTGACTGTGGACATGATTGCCACGGGCACCGACATCAAGCCCGTCGAGGTTGTCTTCTTCATGCGCAACGTTCGCAGTCGCAGCTTCTTTGAGCAGATGAAGGGACGCGGTGTGCGAACCATCTCGACCACCGACTTCAACGCCGTCACACCTGACGCTCACAACAAGGACCGTTTCGTGATTGTCGACGCCGTTGGGGTGACGGAGACCGATCTCTCGGACTCTTACTCCATCGACAGAAATCCAACGATACCGTTCGATAAACTCCTCGAACGCGTCAGCATGGGTGACCGAAACCCAGAGATTCTTTCTTCCCTCGGAAGCCGCCTTGCCCGTCTCGACCAGCACCTTGCGCCGAACGATCAGGCCAGCATCGAAGAGACTTCCGGAGGCGTGCCCCTCCAAGACCTTGTTACTGGCCTGATAGCCGCCGCGGACCCGGATGCAGCTATCGACGCTGCAAAGCGGGCGACGGGACAGGATGAGCCGTCCGAATCTGCCGTTAACGAAGCTCGCCAGCAGTTGCTTGAGGAAGCTGCTCGCCCATTTGCCAGCAGCCCGGAACTGCGGCGGCGTCTCGTGGAGATTCACCGTTCCTACGAACAGACCATCGACACTGTGAGCGCTGACAGTCTGATTGAGGCCGGCTTCTCCAAAGACGAGGCCAGCAGCATTGTCTCGTCGTTCAAGGAATTCATT
This sequence comes from uncultured Dehalococcoidia bacterium, assembly GCA_964405845.1. Lineage (GTDB taxonomy): Bacteria > Chloroflexota > Dehalococcoidia > UBA6926 > UBA6926 > VXMO01. Next base: position 118,196 of record CAYOPL010000031.1, read on the forward strand.
GAGGAGCACAAAGATGAGATTACCGCTCTGCAGGTGCTCTACGAGCGCCCCTATAGAGAGAGGTTGAGCCACGCCGAGATTCGGGAACTGGCCGACGCTCTGCGTTCGCCTCCTCGCTCCTGGACCCCCGACCTTCTTTGGCGCGCCTATCAGCAGTTGGATAGTTCTAAGGTTCGAGGCTCCGGACAGAGGGTGTTGGCGGACATCGTGTCGCTAGTGAGGTTTGCCTTGGAGCGAGATGGTGAGTTGATCCCTTTCGCCGAGCATGTCAACGCGAAGTTCAAGGAATGGCTAGCGATGCAGGAAACCGCTGGTAGCGCCTTTACTGTTGAACAAGTGAGGTGGTTGGAAGCAATCCGCGACCACATTGCTGGCAGCGTGAGCATCGAACTGGGAGACTTCGATCTCGCTCCCTTCAATCAGGATGGCGGTCTCGCCAAGGCTCACGAACTGTTCGGAGACTCATTGTCCGAGCTGCTTGAGGCGCTTAACATGGAGTTGGTCGCATAGCAAACTTGTTGGCAGCGCGACCACCTTGAAGGAGACAGCCAAATGACGACCGCAGCCGAGATCCAGAAGGCGATAACCGACCTGCCCAAGTCGGAATACGACAAGCTGATCCACTGGCTCCATGAATACGACTGGGAGAAGTGGGAAGAGGAATTTGACGAGGACGTACGGGCCGGGAAGCTCGACGCACTGGCGGCCAAGGCGCTGGAGGCCAAGGCTAGGGGTGAACTCAGGGATCTCTAGGTGCATCGCAGCGATCCGGCTTTCTGGCGACACCTTGAAGAGTTGCCTGCCTCCGTTCAGCAAATAGCCCGCAGGAATTTCGATCTCTTGAAGGCCAATCCCAGGCACCCTTCGTTGCGATTCAGGAATGTCGGACGATACTGGTCAGCCCGGGTAGGGGCCGCCCATAGGGCAGTGGCAATCCAGGACGGTGATGACTTCATCTGGTTCTGGATTGGCGATCACGACGAGTACGTTCGGATCATTCGCTGATAGAACAGTGAGAGTATGAAGACTGCAACCAATTCCCTCCTGCTGTTTGCGGCCTTCGTCGTTCTTTTTGTGCCCCTAGGATGTGACTATGGGACAAGGATAGACAGGCTCGAACAAGACAGCCGCCTCTTGCAGGGACGAATCAACGAGCAGGCACGCCAACGAGAGAGTGTCGATGCGGACGTGGCACAGCAACTCTCAGTCATCAATGAACACCAAGACTCAACCGATCAGAGACTAGAGGAACTTGAGACAGAGGTTGCAGACCTGTCGATATCCCTTGAAGTGTTGCGACAGCAGATTTCCGATATTGACAGTCAGCTGGACGACCGAGCAATCAACTGGGCTCTGAAGTACTGGCTAACTTATGCAGTGGCCGTGGTGATATTACTGATTGGCATTTTCATAGGCGTGTGGGGCCACAGATTCAAAGTTCGGTCTGACTTGGCACGCGAGGCAAACCTAGCGAATTCAGACGAGACATCGGACCGCAATGGTAGTGACTGAGGCAATGGTGTCGACTATCGGAGGGATGCTCAGCCGTGGAACTCAGTGAAATCCTGATCATCGTCTTCACTGGCGTAGTCGCCGTGTCGACAGTCGCTTACGCCGTGCTAACGTGGCGACTTGTGGCGGAGACGCGGCGAATGCGAGAGATTCAGACCGAGCCGAGAGTCAGCGTTCGATTGGAATTGGCTCAAGGTGTTGGGCATGGAGCTATTGAGCTCGTCGTACGCAATGAAGGACAAGGCCCGGCCACAAGTGTCCGCTTCAGGATGGAGGGCGACCCCACGTATTTCGTCGATAACGGAATTGGTAAGCCTATTGACGAGATACCCGTCATCAAGAATGGCTTGCCTTACTTGGGGCCAGATCAGAACTTCAGAATCCTCCTGGGATGGTTGTTTGGGGATGCATTCGACCGGGCAAGCCAAGGGCCTTGGGTGTTTCACATCAACTACCAGAATTTGTCGGGCAATCAACGGGAGGACACTCACACTTTAGACTTCTCGCAATTCTCGGGCCTGATAGTAGGGGATGGACCGCCGTTAGCGAAGATTGAGAAGCATTTGGACTCACTCCGAAAAGAAGTGGGACATATGGCGACCGGGTTCCACAAACTGCATGTGCTAACCGAGACAAAGGAGGAGTTAGACCGACGACAGGCAGAGGCGTTGCGAGAACGTAGGGAGCGACAGGCCGCTGATTCCAGCCAAACTCCATCGGCAAGTTCTCGGGAAGAGGATACTCGTGGTGACTGAGAGCCTACCCACTGGTTGGGTCTCTACTACGCTGGGGGAGGCATTTCGCTGGCGAAGTGGCGGCACACCTAGGAGGACCGTCTCCAAATATTACGGAGGCTCGATCCCTTGGGCCGTTATTGGTGACCTAAACGACCAAGTAGTGTATTCGACCGCCGAGTCAATCACCCAACTAGGCCTTGAGGCCAGCAATGCACGCATCGTCGACACCGGCTCAATTCTGCTGGCCATGTATGGTTCTATCGGCAAACTGGGGATTGCAGGCATGGACTTGGCGACCAACCAGGCCATTGCTTTTACTCGAACTGACCCTATCTACAACAGGTATCTCCTTTGGTTCCTTAGGGCCTCACGCGAGGACTTGCTCTCGCAGGGCCGTGGAGGAACTCAAAGCAACATTAGCCAGACCGTCATCAAAGGATTTCCTTTTCTGCTTCCTCCTCTCAATGAACAACGCCGCATTGTTGCGGAGATTGAGAAGCAATTCACGCGGCTTGATGCCTCCGTGGCGTCCTTGAAGCGCGTGCAGGCCAGCCTGAAACGCTACCGAGCCAGCGTGCTCAAAGCTGCTTGCGAGGGGAGACTAGTACTGACCGAGGCAGAGTTGGCCCTCACTGAAGGTCGAGACTACGAGCCCGCTGATCAACTACTAGAGCGCATCCTCGCTGAACGCCGTGAGTGTTGGGAATCGCGGGAGAAGCGTCGCGGCAAGTACAAGGAGCCTGCACCACCAAACACATCTGAGCTGCCAGAGCTTCCAGAGGGATGGGTGTGGAGTGGGATTAGTACGCTGACTTACAACTTTGATGCCCTGCGAGTACCAGTCAAAGCTAAAGACCGCGCGGAGATCCAAGGCCAGTATCCCTACTATGGGGCATCGGGTGTGATTGATAGTGTAGAAAGCTATCTTTTTGACGGAATCTTTCTGCTGATCGCTGAAGATGGTGCGAATCTCCTATCGAGGAGTACACCGATTGCGTTTGTTGTGAGTGGTAAGTTTTGGGTCAATAATCACGCGCACGTTCTCAAGCTAGTCGGAAAATTACCTGCTGGCTATTTGGAGACCTACATCAACGGTCTAGATGTTCGACAGCATGTCACTGGTACTGCGCAGCCAAAATTGACTCAGGCAGCTTTGAATCGAATTCCACTTCCTCTCCCTCCGCTCGCTGAACAGCATCGTATCGTGGCCGAAGTGGAACGTCGTCTTTCACTCATCCAGAAGGCAGAAGACGTGGTGGAATCTAACCTCAAGAAGGCCGATCGCTTGAGGCAGAGCATCCTGAAGCGAGCATTCTCAGGTCAACTAGTGCCGCAGGACCCGAACGATAAGCCAGCGTCGGTCCTCTTGGAACGAATCAAAGCAGAGCGCGAGGACGCTGAGGCCAACGAGAAGAACGCAAAGAGGGCGCGACGCCGACGCGGCAAGAAAACCATCGATAGGGAGACTGCAATATGACCACTTCCTCCGCCATTGGCCAGAAACTCTGGAACTACAGCAGTGTCCTTCGGGATGCAGGTCTCTCATACGGCGACTATCTGGAACAACTCACGTACCTCTTGTTCCTGAAGATGATGCATGAGCGGAGTCAGCCGCCGTACACGCTGCTGCCGAACTACACGCCACCGCCGATTCCCGAAGGGTTCGACTGGCCAAGTCTTCTGGAGCGCGACGGCGACGAGCTGGAGACCCACTATCGGCACACGTTGGAGACGCTGGCGAAGGAGTCGGGCACGCTTGGTGTCATCTTTGGCAAGGCCCAAAACAAGATCCAGGAGCCGGCAATGCTGTCGCGGCTCATCAAGGAACTGATCGACGCGGAGAACTGGACGTCCCTTAGCGCCGACGTGAAGGGCGACGCTTACGAATCTCTTCTTGAGCGGAACGCGCAAGACGTAAAGACGGGAGCGGGCCAATATTTCACGCCGAGGTCGCTGATTCAGGCCATCGTAGAAGTCATGAGACCGGCGCCGGAAACGACTATCTGCGACCCGGCCTGCGGGACCGCCGGTTTCTTGCTCGCGGCTCATGATTACGTCGTCGAGCACAACAAGAGCATGGACCAGGGGCAACTCCGTCACCTCAAAGATGAGGCCCTGCACGGATGGGAGATCGTCGATAATGCCGCGCGGATGGGAGTGATGAATCTCTACCTGCACAGCATCGGCGGAGACGAGACCAACATCATCGTCGACGACGCCCTTCGCTCCCATCCCGGCAAGAATTTTGACATGGTGCTTACCAATCCACCATTCGGAAAGAAGTCTAGCCTAACTTTTGTCAACGAGAAGGGCGTCTCGGAGCGAGAGACACTCGTCGTCGAGCGCCCTGACTTCTGGGCAACCACGAGCAACAAGCAGTTGAACTTTCTCCAACATGTGCGGTCTCTCTTGGCGATCCAAGGCCGGGCGGCAGTTGTCGTACCCGACAACGTGTTGTTTGAAGGCGGGGCCGGAGAGACGGTACGGCGCAAGCTATTGGAAGAGTGCGACGTGCACACGCTGTTGCGCCTGCCCACCGGCGTCTTTTACGCGCAGGGAGTCAAGGCCAACGTGCTCTTCTTCGACCGTAAGCCTGCCAGCGAAACGGCGTGGACGAAGGATCTCTGGATCTACGACCTGCGCACAAATCAACACTTCACGCTCAAGGCCAATCCTCTGACTCGCGCCCACTTGGACGATTTCGTGACAAGCTACAACGCTGACAACCGCCATGACCGGCAAGAGTCAGAACGTTTCCGACGATTCAACTACGAGGAACTCTTACAGCGCGACAAGCTCAACTTGGACATCTTCTGGCTGCGCGATGAAAGCATGGAAGATTCCGCCAATCTTCCGGAGCCGGATGAGCTCGCTAACGAGATCATCGAGGACCTTCAGGCTGCGCTGGAACAGCTTGAGGAGATTGCAGCAGATCTGACGCGGGAGGCCGCAAGGGTGGACGCGAGCGGCTAGTCCGTCGAGCTACCCTTCGGGGAGAGGCAAGCAGACTTGACTGGCGCTCCAGCCGAATTGTGAAACTGTGAGGCCGTTTCCACAACCTAGCTGCGCAATCCCGCGTTTGCGAGTCAGCGTAGCGGGGAAATGAGATCTCGATCCGGCTCTGGGCCTCTCGCTCGGGCGCCAACTATAGCACCGAGGAGCTCCCGGACCGACGTAGCTTGCATACACTAGTGAGCGGTTTCTTCAGCAGTCAAGTGGATTCCTTAGCCTCCTAGCACAAAACGTCCGTTCTGACAATGGCCTGCAGGCCATTACCAACCATGCTCCTTATCGGGAGAATCGTCGGGGGGATGTCGCCCCCCCACTACGACACAAAGATAAGGAAGCAAATCGCCTGTTGAGGAAGAGCAATCGTGTTTCTCCAGATCTACGGCGAGCCGTGCGGATGTACGTGGACGCCTATGTACTGATGAATGGGCGTCCAGCGACTATTGCTCACCTCGGTGTGTCGCGGTACACGTTGTGGCGGTATCTTGAGCGGCGGCATGACGGGCGTGCCATTCCACAGGCGGTCATCGGCTTATTCGGCGATGATTCGCGGCACATCGATGAGGCACGGTATGCGATCCTCGGCGGACTCGCGACGTCACTGGAGAACAAGGAGCCGGAGAGTTTCACGGAGGCCCTGCGTGAGACTCTGCTCATGCTGTGCGCTGCGCCTCTCGCGACGACTGGGGAACTGTCGAGCCTGAACCGGATTCCGGAGACCACGCTGAGAGATCGTCTGCGCAAGCTGACTAGCAGGGGTCTCGTCAGTCACGTCTCGCACCACTACTTCGCCCTCGGCAACAACCCGCACAAGCGATTCTTTCCAACGCCTAAGGGCATCTCGGCCGTGTGGGATGAGGACGGGGGTGCTAGTCAGTTCATACGGAGTTACCCAATCTCACGGCAATGGTTCCGGCTCTTTGCCGAGCGACTTGACGCCGTTGCCGTAATCTACCGGGTAGCGGCCATGATCGCCGATGAGGACCCGCGCAGACAGCCCGTCCGAATCGATTTCTATCGCAGCGGGCCGTACGATGCCCTTCTGACGCTCTCGCACTACCGCTCGATCGGCATTGTGCGGCAGGGGCCAACACTGCCCTCAGCCAGTCTCCGCTATCGCCTGAACACCATTGACCGTATGGGATTGGAGCAGGAGCCGCTTGTGACACTGGTGCTCACCCACTCGAATTCGGCCACTCGACGGGCCATTCGGGCTCTGAGCAACTACAACATCCGCAGCAGCACCTTCGTTGCCACCGAGCGGCAGGTCCTGTGGTCGCCGAAGAACGCCGAGGTCTGGCAGGAGGGCGGGTACGGTTATGGACAGGAGCCACCGGTCGCCGTCGAGCCTGATTCTCGGCTGTCCTACATGTTTGAGCGACTTCATGACCTCGTTCTCGTCTATCGCCGGGAGCTTCTCCTTTCCCGCAAGATTGAGCCTAATCCAGATGAGCTGTACCCCCGCAAAGCGGTTGCCTCAGCCCCTGACCCGACAAAGCAACTGGAGGGGGCGCATTCCGTTCAACTCTCGGCCACAGAGAAAGAGGGCTTGGACGTGCTTGCAGCATGGCCGTTCTCCACAACCGCTCAGTTCGCGAGTTTTCTACGGGGAGCTACGCGTCGACGCGCCAACCAGGTGCTGCGTTCGCTAAGGTCTCAGGGGCTTGTACGAGACTTCGAGGGCGGAAACACGCTCACTGATGAGGGCCTGGCATACCTCGCTCGTCGGGATCGCGCTGCCGTCGGGAAGACTCTCGACCGATGGAGTTCGGAATCTGCCGATATAATCCCAGGCCATATCGAAGGAACCGCCCTGCGCAGCCTTGATGTCCAGATTCGGCACCATGACGGCATCATCGGGTTCGCCTCTGCTCTGACCAAGGAGGTAGCTTACGACAGGAACTATCGGCTGTTCGATCTCCTTCCCACGTCCAGAACCTCCGTCACGTACAACTATCGATTCGTCAACTACACCATCCATCCCGACGCGACATTCTTGCTGGAATACAGAGGCAGGTGGCACCCGTACCTTCTTGAGTTTGAGCGCCGCGCAACAACACCAAGGAGAATCCGGGACAGGCTCACGTCCTACCGCCGATACTTCCGAACCAGTTGGCCTCGACGTGACCACGCTGGCAAGTCGCCCCGCGTGCTTTTCGTCTTCGAATCTGCAGAGGATGAATGGACATTCCTCCATGCTTGCGACGAGGAAATCAGTCCCCACGTCTTCGCGTCCAATGAACCACTCCTCGATAAGGTGGGAGTCCTGGATCTGTCCTGGCGTCGGCCTCTCTCACATCCTCGCGAAAGAACCCTTCTGAGAGACCTATGAACCTCAAGACTGACACAATGCACATCGTCGTCGGTACTTCCTCAACCACACGGCCCCGCAAATATGCGCGGCCTCGGTTAATCCTGTCAGCCCCAAACATGCCTCGGCGTGTTTTTGGTTTCAGAATCTGGACTGGTCCGGGAGAGCACCGCGGCTTGGCCACTCTTGGCACGAGGCGAACTTCTACAGGCAATTCGACCACGTGAGTCGCCGCCTTAAACGTGCTAATGACGGGCGCGACAATTCACCTCTAGCAGACAATTGTCATCGCCTCTCCCAAACTCCTTGACTGCCCTTGTATGGTTATGACAAGTATTGATGTAGCTCAACCGTGCCAAATGGACGAAGCGGAGGCCTGACTTGAAGCAAGATACCAAGGCAAAAATGCCAGAAGACGATACATTTGAGCCCGTCGCTCTGTATGCACGGGTGTCCAGCGACCGGCAGGACGTCGATCTGTCCGTGGCGGCCCAGCTCAGGGCGCTGCGGGACCACGCCTCCAAGAATGGACAGATTGTCGTGCGCGAGTACATCGATGAGGCTGAGAGTGGGCGCATCGCCGACCGGCCTCAGTTCCGCAGGATGATTGATGCCGCCTCCGCACCGGACGCGCCATTCAAGGAGATTCTCGTCTGGAAGTTCTCGCGTTTCACCCGTAAGCGCGAGCACGCCGTCGCCTTCAAGTCCATGCTTCGCCGCAAGGGCGTCCGCGTCGTCTCCATCACCGAGCACGCCGACGACACCCCCACCGGCAAGCTCATGGAGGCCATCATCGAGTCTGTCGACGAGTTCTACAGCGAGAATTTGGCTCAGGAGGTTGTCCGGGGCATGCGCGAAGCTGCATCGCGCGGCTTCTGGGTCGCTCCCGTAGCCCCCTACGGCTACCGCAAGGTCCACGTCCAAGATGGACCCAAGAAGCGCCCCGTCCTCGAACTCGATCCTCCCCGCGATGCCGTCGTCAGGCGCATCTTCACCATGGCCCTCAGCGGCACGAGCATCCTCGACATCACCAAGACCCTCAATGCCGACGGCGTCTCATCCCCCGACGGCAAGCGGTGGATGAAGACCACCGTCCACCGCGTACTCGGCAACGAGGCCTATACGGGAACACTTGTCTGGGGCGTCGGGGCGAAGGACAACACGCCTCCCGTCCGCGTCGACGAGGCCTTCCCCGCCATCGTCTCATCCCAAGAGTTCAAGAAGGTGCAGCGGCTGCTCAAGTCCAAGGCGCCGAAGGTCACGCACCCGCGCCGCACCGCAAGCCCCTACCTCCTCAGCGGCATCCTCACCTGCCAGACCTGCGGCAAGGCCCTCTCCGCCGCGGAGGCCAAGGGCGGACGCTACACCTACTATGTCTGTCACTCCCTCCTCAAGCGCGGCAGCGGCACCTGCGCCACACCGCGACTCAACGCCAAGTGTCAATCGCCAGGGTCATTAGGCCAGTCATCGCCACAGTCATTAGGCCACCCTGGGCACGGCTGATGAGGGACTTGTATCAGGTCGCAGTTGCCGGGTCAAACATCTCATTCGGCGCCGAGAAGGCGCGG
>CAYOPL010000032.1:0-29050 GCA_964405845.1 uncultured Dehalococcoidia bacterium
CGCGCGTCCCGCAGCGGCAGCCCCGACCAGGTGGAAAAATCCCGGACCGTCGTCGGCCCGAACGCCCGGACATACCGACTCGCCAGCCGAGCTAGCGCCTCCTCACGATCGAGCTCCGGACGCTCGCCCCCCGCCAGCCACTCGTCCGCGGGGACAAAAGTGTCAGTCCGGCCGTCCAGCAGGGGACCGTGCGTTATGTAACCCAAAAAACCACCGGATCGCACGATGTGATGAATTGCCTGGTTTTCGACCCTTATCCCCTCTAAAGTGAGCATTTCGGCCAGTTTTTGGCGCGTTAAAGGCCCTTCCTCTGTGAAAAAAGTAGCGAAACTTTCAAACGCCTTATACAGCGTCGATTCGTCCAATCCGAGCTCTTCACGCCTCCCGCGCCCCGCATTAAACGAGGAACGCCCCAGCAGCCCCGTCACCCACCGATGATCCTCACTCGGAATGATATGCAAAGTGCCCCGCATAGCCCATGTACGCACAACACTTCGGGATTCTGACAGCGCAAACAGCACATCTTGTTGCGTAAGACCGGTATTTCGAGCCCGCACCTGCAGCGGCGAGGTGTTCATATCCTGCGCCTGCAACCCCCCGGTCCGACGCGCAATCTCCGCCACCGCATCCGCGCTTTCCTCGGAGTTAAACCCTACATCCAGCCCCGAGTCTGGATTATTCCCCGGGTTTATCAGCCCCTGGGAGCGCAAACGCCACCGCCGCGCCTCACCCTCGGAAAGCTTGATATCGGCCACGAAACCTGCCGCGCGACGCTACCCGCCGCCGCAACCCACACCTAACCGCAAACGAGAAATAACGATATCTAGTGGTCTACGACCCCGCCGCCAGCTCGCCCTGGGTCCCTACGACCCTGCCGCGAGCTCCGCCTGCGTGACGTAGTACTCCCGTAGCCGCCGGATTGCCCGCGCCGCATCTTGAAACGACGGAAAAACCGCAATCCCCCGATCCGCAATTTTAATTCGAAACTCCGCCAACGCCGCCTCATCCTGGTTCCACGTCGCAATCACGCCGAACGGCTTGCCCGTCGACTCCTGGAACTCCTTGAACATGTCGATGAGATCGTCCATGGTCTTTCCCTGCCGCTCGAGCCGCCGAGAGATGAACCCGATGCTCGCCTCAATGACGATGATGTCTGTATTCGAATCAGCTGCCAGCGTATCCAGCATCTCCCGCCCGCGCTCAATGCTCGTCAGCGAGCCGGACACGTCCAGCGGATTCTTGTAGCTGCCGCCCACCACCGTCACGATGGGTTCCAGTATGTCGTAGCTCTCTTGCGTCAGATCCGGTACAGTCAGCCCCTCGCGTCCGAACGCGTCAGACACCAGTACGGACTGCCCGCCCGTCTGCGCCACAATGCCCATCCTGTTGCCCGTGAACGGCTTCATGAAGTGCAGGGCCTTGAAGGCATCCATCAACTCGTCTTGTGTATCAACCCGGATTGCGCCTGTCTGGCGCATCATTGCGTCCCACAACGCCATATCGGAGGCCAGGTGGCCTGTATGAGACGCGGCGGCGCGGGCTCCCTCACGAGTCTGGCCGCCCTTCCAGATGACCACCGGCTTGCGCGCCGCAACCTCCCGTAGTGCTTCAAAGAACTTGCGCCCGTCCCGTGTCCCCTCAACGTACATACCGATGGACTTGACCTCCGGGTCCTCGCCCAGGTACTCAAGCCAATCGCCTTGATCCACGGAGATGCTGTTGCCCATGCTAATGGACTTGAGCGGGAACAACCCGTTATTGCGAGCCCGCATCACGAAGCTCGTGGCGTGCGTGCCTGAATTGGACATGAACCCGATATCACCGCCCTCACCGATCCACTGATCCGCGGAGTTCCGGATACCCGTCTTGGAGTGATACAGGCACATGCAGTTCGGGCCGACGAGGTTGAAGTTCGCCTCGTGCGTCATCTGCGTCAACGCATCCTGCAGTTGGACGCCTTGTTCCTCGCCCGTCTCCGCAAAGCCGGAGGTGAACAGTGCCGCCGCCCCGGCGCCCACGTCGATGGCGTCCTTCACAATGCGTGGCGCGACTGGGCGCGGCACCGCGACGATCACATAGTCAACCTGCCCCGGCACGTCGGCGAGGCTGGGATAGTTCTCAAATCCCATCTCAAGGATGCCCGGGATCTCGTTCTCATCAATCTGGACGGATACAACCTTGGCTTTGGCGTCACGAACGCTCTTCAGCCACATGTAGTCCGTGATCTTCTTGTCGCCCACCACGGCAATCACCTGTGGATTGAACGCCCTGTCCAGGTTGGCCTTGCGTGTCGCGTCCATCTCTGTATTCCTCCGTTTGCTGTGCAGTGGGACTAGTCCGCTGTTAGAACGATGCGGGCATCGACGGCGATCGTTCCGTCCGCATACGCCAGCACCGGATTCAGATCCATCTCCGCCACATCTGATGTCTCACTTACAAACGACGAGACTGCCCCGATAACGCCTTCCAGCGCCTCGAGATCAACGGCCTTAGTAGCCCGGTGCCCGGTCAGCAGGGGATACCCCTTGATCTCACGGACAATGGCGCCTGCGTCCCTCTTCGTCAGGGGAGCGATGCGGAAAGCCACGTCCTGTAGAACTTCAACGGCTATCCCGCCCAGCCCGAACATGATGACAGGGCCGAATTGGTGGTCGCGGGTCATCCCTACGATGACCTCCACGCCGCCGCCCGGGGCCTGCGACTGCACTGTAACGCCGTCAATAGCCGCGTTCGGCTCCGCAGCTTTGGCGCTCGCAACAATCTCGTCATACGCCTTTCGTGCGGCATCTGCATCTGCGATACCAAGCTTTACGCCGCCAACGTCGCTCTTGTGCGTGATCTCTCGTGACGACACCTTCATCACAACGGGGAAGCCAATGTTCTCTGCCACCGAGGCCGCTTCATCCGCAGACGACGCCAGCGTTGGCATGGTTACCCGGATGCCCTGCTCCTGGAGAATCGCCTTGGATTCCTCTTCCGTCAGGATGAGTCGACCCTCGGCACGTGCTCGTGCCGCCGTCTCATCAAACAGGGCGGACGCTGATGCTGTCACTAAGACACCCCCACCAATTTCCACAATCGTGCATACGACCCCGACTGTCCCGCGCGTGCTACGCGGCAATCTGCCGAAAAGTCCTTGCTAGTGTATACGAATCAACGGTTACACGCGCCAATCGATGTGGCACATCCGTCTACAGCCGCGCCACTCCTACAAGAGTCGCGTTAACGATGAAGCGATGGGAATACGTTGTCGCCGGCGCGCACGTCACTAATGACAGCGTCGGGCTGTCAGAGTAATCGAATACGTCCACGTCCTCCGGCAGAACCACAGTCGTATCTGTGGCGCGATACAGGAACACGTCACCGCCTGCCATCACGAAGATGTCTACGATCTCGCCACGACGCAGCAACGGTGCAATTTCATCCAATCGAGCGAATATCGATCCCTCGCCTGCAAACGGCGAATTCACGTGGCCGGACATCACCGTATTGCCAATTTCTCCCGGAGTCGCGGAACCGACATGGAAACCAACTGCGCGGTCGGCTGTCTCCCATTCGGCCGTCTCGCCGTCCCACAAAATGGTGAGGTCGACAATATGGGATTGCAGGTTGATGGCCGGAATGGAGATGTGTGCAGGCCTCGGCTCCTCCCCGTACGTTCCAACAAGATCGCCTTCCGTGACGGCCCTGAAATTCTCCTTGAACGGCTGCTGCAGCGCGCCATCGTTAGCCTCGGCCAAATAGTGACTGAAGTCCCGAAGGACGCCGTACTCGTCATAGAGATTGCTTTCCGTTGTCCTGTCTGCCTGAGTGGGATCACCTGCTGAATCTTCAGTGATGGGAGTAGGCTGCTGAGTTTGCGGAGTACCTGCCAAAGGCGTAGTGCCCGGTGACGGCGAACCAACCAGTGCGGCACTTGTTGCCGATGGCACGGTTGCCGGGGCCGCCGTCGGCAAACCACGTGTCAGGTCTTCCTGGGTGAAGCCGGTCTCGGCCTGCGTCACCTCCAATTCATCCAGGTTTGCCTCTGAATATGCCCCGAGAGCGAAATAACCCGCCGAGAACAGCACCAACGAGACGCCGATGACAGCAATAAGCATGCCCAGGACCAGCATGGGCCGAACAAAGATAAGTGCCCAAAGTCCGATGAAACGATCCATTTTGTGTACTCTCTGCCGCTAGCCGAGTATCTCCGCGATCCTCTCATCGAGGATCGTGCCGTTCACCACGCCTGCCCACCGTGTATGCACCGTACCGTCAGACTCGATGAAGAACGTCACCGGCAATCCCCCGACGCCGTAGTCGATAGTCGCCTCTCCGTCCGGATCGGTCACCATGACGTAGCCGTCGTCGACAGGAACGTTGAATTCCTCGATAAAGGCCAGCGCGTCCTCAGTGGTGTCTTGGATCGCAACGCCAATGAATCGAACTCCCTGGTCCTTGTACCTCTCATGAGCCTCCACTAGATGTGGCATCTCAACACGGCACGGAGCGCACCATGAAGCCCAGAAATTCACGACGAGTGGCGAACCCTCAAAATCGGATAAACTCACGTCTCCCGCTCCGTTCAGCTGTGAAAGCGTGAATGATGGCGCAGCGATGCTGGTGCGCGTCGTCGTGTCCATCGGCATTGTTTCGCGTGTTAGCAAGCTGTACGCGAGGAGGCCAATGAACGCCGCCATCACCACCACAGCCACGCTGACAACAACAATCCCCGGCCGCCGCTGCTCCTGAGCGCCTGACCCCGGAAAGCTGCTCTCGCCGTCGTTAGACCGATTCTCCATTCGCAATCCCCGCGCCTACAATTATACTTGCTTGCCGACACAAGCCCTACGAACATTTGCCCGTCTTATGCGATAGTAGAAACACCATGACTGGACGAGGCGGCGATCAATCTGAGACTACACGCGAGGAAGTCTTTAACACTGACCTCGCGAACATGCTGCGGGACGTAAGCCTCCTTGATGCGCGTCCCGAGCGAAGACGCCGAAACTCTGCGCCGGATATTGCTGTTCATTTGGATGGTGGCGAGCGCATCATCGTGGAGTGCAAATGGGAATCCGCCGCAAGAGATTTGGATGGCCAGCTTGCGGATCGATTAGAGAAATTCCCCGAACTGCTGGCAGTGGTTGGCGTGCTGTACCCGGATCGTCTGCAATCAACCACTGACGCACGTGCTGATTTGGCATCTGAAACTGGATTGCAATGGTTTCTGTATGGTTCTCGCGGCGTAGCAGTTGACGAGCGAACGATACTGACAGGCCGAGTAGAGAATCTGGGCAGATACATCAGGACTCTGCCGCTTAGTCTCGAAGGAGCTGATAGAGTCAACGCTGCAGCAGGCTCGATTAGATATGCGGTTGAACGAGCGTCAGCAACTGTTCATGACAGGCACGCGCGCATCGGAGAGCGAATTGCGGCAATTATTGCAGAGTCGGATAACGAAAAGGACCGGCTTGCTGCGTTGAGAATCGGCTGTTTGGTGATTTTCAATGCAATGGCTTTTCAAGATCGATTGTCCCCGCTCAATAGTGAAGTGCCAACTGTCCAAGAGAGTCTGCAAGGTGGTATCCAAGGCCTGAGAGACTCGTGGCGTACTATTCGGGAATCTATTGATTATGTGCCCGTCTTTGAATTGGCAGAGCAGGTCATAGAGGTTCTCCAGACAGCTCCAACGGACATATCACAACCAACTCTGCAATTCCTTGTAGATGCTGTTGATGAGACCCGAAATCTTGAAGGCCATGATCTCTCCGGCCGCCTCTTTCATACGCTTCTAAGTGAAGCCAAATACACGGGCGCCTACTACACGTCAGTTCCTGCTGCCACATTGTTGGCACAGCTTGTCTTTGACGGTTGGCCCCCTAGAGTCGACTGGGAAGATCACGAATTCCCCGCGTCGCTCAGCGTCGCAGATATTGCTTGTGGAACCGGTACTCTGCTAATGGCTGTGGCGTCTGAGGCACAGAGGAAACATGAGCAGGCTGGTGGAACTAGAGTTGCTGAGCTTCACAAGGCAATGGTTGAGCAGGCGCTGCATGGATACGATGTCCAACTTTCAGCAATCCACTTCGCTGCTACAAGCCTGGCGATGTTGAACCCCGAAATCCAGTTTGATCGTATGCGCCTTTGGGTGATGCCACATGACGTAAGGGATGGGCAGGTTTGGCTAGGTTCATTAGAGTTTCTCACTACTGACGAAGCTCCTGTACAACATGCTCTTTCACCGGAAACATTCGGAGTGGAGGAACAAGGCGCAGGGCGCGTGTCAGGTCGAGGTCTGCGTGGTGCAGAAAGTGGTGAGACCACCCGATTACCGGACTTGGATCTGGCAATTATGAATCCACCGTTTACTCGCTCTGTAGGAGGTAATCTTCTATTCGGCAGCTTGCCCACCAAGAAGCGAAACGCTATGCAGAAAGAACTGTCTCGCAGGTTGTCGTCCCGTCAAGGATCCGCAACCGCGGGCTTGGGTCCGGCATTCGTTGCCACAGTTGCTCGCCGATTGAGATTGGAGGAAGGACGACTGGCGCTTGTCTTGCCGTCGGCCTTTTCTACTGGACCGTCTTGGGAGCAGACCCGCTCTCTTATTGAGCAAAACTTTCATTTGGACATGGTTATCACGTCTCATGACCCACAACGCTGGAACTTTTCCGACAGTACGGACTTGTCAGAGGCGCTGTTGATTGCGACACGCCGGGGTGAGGACGATAAGACTGAAGAATCACCGACCAGGTTTGTGAATCTCTGGCGTAATCCGGACAACGTCTTTGACGCGGAGAGAGTGGCGCGTGTCATCTCGGTTACGCAGCCTGCTGATCTCAACGAGACAGGAACGGCATTGCTCCGTCTAGATAGTCAGGATGTTGGCGAAGTTGTGTCTGCGACACAAGCCTCTTTCGCAGGTGATAAGTGGCCGGGGGGACAGTTCGCCCGTGCTGACCTAACCCGCAGCGCAATACGCTTGTTGCGGAACCAGCAAGTGTGGGTGCCTGGGGGCGGCTCTGTCTCAATCTCTCTATGCAGACTTGACGAAGTAGGGCAATTGGGCCCTGACGTTCGTGATGTTCGTGATGGATTTGAATACACCGATGCCGTAACAGCGTATCCGATGGTGTCTGGGCACCAGGCTCATCTACGGACTAGACTGGTTTGTGAGCCGGATAGATACTTGGCCCCATTGGTCTCGGCTCGAGCAGGACGGCGGTTAAAACCCCTTAACCTACTCTGGCCAAGGTCTGGTCAACTACTCTTGGCAGAACGACTCTGGCTCAATACCACGCGAGTCGTGGGTATGCATTGCACGGAGCGGGTTCTCTCTAACGTCTGGTGGCCTATCAGAAATGGCGACTCAAGGCGGGATAGGGCGCTTTGCGCCTACTTCAACAGCACTGTAGGAATCTTGAGCCTGATGGCCACGCGAAACACAACACGGGCAGGCTGGGTCAAACTCAAAAAAGCTGACCTCCAGCGTCTCCCCGTTCTTGATGTTCGTGCCCTTTCTGAAGAACAGCTTGACGCCGTATCAGACTTATTCGACGAAATCTCCGAGATGGAGTTTATGAGGTTGCCTGAAATGGCCGATGACCCTGCCCGAAAGGCGCTCGATGATGGTCTCTCTCGCATCCTCAATCTCCCAGACCTCGCCCCCCTCCGCCGCTTGATTGCTACCGAACCCGTCGTTTCCAATCAACGGCTCGGTTCATAAGCCCTCGCCTCACCCTTTACCCCACCCACTCTTTGCGCCACAATATGGCATCAATCTGGACGGTGGAGAACAAACGCCATCGTCCGGTGATCAAAGGCGGAGGGGGGGCCGTTTAGAGATGTTCATGCCGCTTGAGGGTGTCCGCGTCATTGACCTGACGCATTACACCGCAGGGCCGTACGCCACACGGATTCTCGGCGACTACGGAGCCGACATCATCAAGATCGAGAGGCCGGGCGGAGGCGATCCCGCACGCCGTATCGGTCCCTTCTACCACGATGAGCCTGACCTTGAAAAGAGCGGCCTTTTCTTGTTCCTGAACACCAACAAGCGTTCCGTCACCCTGGATTTCAAGACCGAAAAGGGCAAGCAGATCATCAAGGAGCTCGTCAAGGGTGCCGACATCCTCATCGAGAGCTTCCCACCTGATGTCATGCCGAACGCTGGACTCGGCTACGAGGAACTCAGTCAAATCAACCCACAACTCGTGATGACCTCCATCAGCAATTTCGGCAAGACCGGCCCCTATAAGGACTGGGTCGGACTTGATTTGACCCTATATGCCATGGGCGGCAACATGTGGGGCTCCGGAGACCCCGAGCTTGAGCCACTCAAGACCGCAGGCCGCATGGCCAGCTTCCATGTCGGCTATGCCGCCGCCCTCGCCAGCGCCCTCGGCCTGACCAACGCAGAACTGCGAGGGCAGGGCGAGAACATCGACGTCAGCTACTTTGAAGTAACCCTCCAATCCATTGATGGCCGCATGCAAAAGCTGCTCGGCTACCAGTACAACAACCAGGTGCCGATGCGCGTCTCGCCCGGCGCCAGCCTTGGTCTCGGCAGCGGCATCTACCCTTGCCTTGACGGCATGTTCATGACCACGGCCGGTGCCGCCCAGTTCCCCAACATGGCGCGCATGGTCGGCGCGGAAGACATCCTGACCCAACCTGGTTGGGACACAGTCGCCGCACGCTCCCGCCCGGAGGCCGCCGAAGAATGGGAGGCGACTCTCATCCCCTGGATGTTGGAGCGAACCACCAAGGAGGTGCAGCGCGCCTGCATGGAGTTCGGTGTGCTCGGCGGACCCGTCAACACTATCGAAAACCTCATGAACGACGAGGACTTTGACGCGCGCGGCTTCTGGCAGACCATCGACCACCCAGCCACCGGCCCGCTCACATATCCCGGCTTCAACTCGCGTATCCACTTCGAGGACGGTGAGCGGCCTGCCCGCCGCCGCGCTCCCCTGCTTGGTGAGCACACCGCCGAGGTTCTCAAAGAGATCGGCATCGAGGGCGAAGAGGTTTCACTCCTCCGCTCCGAGGGTGTCATCTAGGAGGCCTCTCACCAACCGGTGACGCCTAAAGCAAAGGAGCAACGACAATGACAGCCACAGAAAACGGCCGCCGAGACATGACCGCCTCCCCCGTCCCCGGCACAGGCAAGCTGCCGCTTGAGGGTCTGCGTATCCTTGACATCACCGTTGTCTGGGCCGGCCCATACGGCACCATGCACCTGGCCGACTGGGGCGCGGAGGTCATCCGCATTGAGTCCATCAAGCACTTCGCCACCAGCACACGCGGCCAGATGGCCCGCCCGCCGCTGGAATTCGTCCGTCTCCGCAACACCGGCATGGGCTATGTCGATGATGATCCCGGCGAACGACCCTGGAACCGCCAGGCCATCTTCAACACGCACGCGCGCAACAAGCTCTCCGTCACCATGGATCTCACCACGCCTGAGGGGCAGGAGGCCCTTGAGAGACTCGTCGCGCAGGCCGACGGTTTCCTGGAGAACAACGTCGCCATCTCCATGGAGCGGTTTGGCATTACGTGGGAGCGCCTCTCTGCCATCAACCCGCGCCTCATCATGGTGCGAATGCCCGCCTTCGGTATCGAGGGCCCGTACAAGAACTACCGCACGTGGGGCAACCACATGGAAGCCCTCGCGGGCCATCCGCTCCTCCGGGCGTATCCGGATGAAGACCCGGCCCGCGGCCCAAGCGGCGTCCCGAGTGATGCGGCGGGCGGCGTCGGTGGCGCGCTCGCCTTCATCATGGGTCTGCGTCACCGCAACAAGACCGGCAAGGGCATCCTCATCGAGGCCCCGACCGCCGAAAACTTCGTCCCGTTCCTCGGCGATTTTGTCATGGACTACTCCATGAACGGTCGCGTCTACACGCAGCTCGGCAACGGCCATCTCTTCCTCGCGCCCCACAACGTCTACCGCTGCGCCGGAGAGGAGCGTTGGCTGACCATCGCCTGTCGTTCTGATGCCGAATTCCGCACGCTGTGTCAGGTCATGGCCGAACCCAACCTCGCCGACGATCCCAGGTTCGCTGACAGCCTCAGCCGCTACCAGAACCGCCGCGAACTGGATGAAGTCATTTCACGCTGGACGATTGAGCAGGACGCGCGAGAGACCATGCACCGCCTGCAGGCGGTCGGCGTCCCCGCAGGCATGGTTATGGATGAGAGCGATGTTCACGCAGACCCGCACGTCGCCGAGCGCAACTTCTTCCAGGAAGTCACGCATCCTGAAGCGGGAACCCACAAGAACCCCACGATTGGCTTCAAGCTCCAGAACACGCCCTACGAGATTCGTCGCCACGCCGTCATGCTCGGCCAGGACAACGACTACGTCTACAAGAACGTCATGGGCTACTCAGACGAGGAGTACCAGAAGTTCATCGACCTCGGCCACGTCGGCATGGACTACGACCCTGACGTGGCTTAGGGGAGGGCATCCGTTGAGGGCTAGCGGACCCTATTGGTGCGCTCTAGCAATCTCTGGCAGTATTCATTGCTAGGGTCTTGTTCTAGACCGCCGTTGGCACACTGACGTGCATTTTCTACGTCCCCGAGGTGCATGTGAAGCCATCCTAGGCGGGAAAAATCCGTGGCCGACATCGCATCCCGATAGTGGTCAAATGGATTGATGACATCCCGTAGAATAAGTTGCTTTTCTGCAGGACTCACCCTGTAATACCGCAAAATGCTATTGATACTGTTGGCCGTTGTACTCAACTGATAAAGGCTAGTTTCGGGTTGCTTGCACACTTGGACAAAAGCGTCCAACTCCCCAGAATAGTTTTCGCGTCGTGCGCGAATCTCGGCGATTCGACGCCAAATCTGGGATTTTGGAAGCTTTGTGTCCCCATTTCCCTCAACGTAGCGCATCAAATAGCGCTCTTCCGACACCATATCTTCCCGATCCAGATCCCTGTATAGGTCCGCAAGGAGTACCCAAGCATAAGGGAACTTTCGGCCGATAAGCTCAAGGGCGGGCAGAATGTCGGCAAGTTTTCGGGAGCCAGCACCAATCTCGCCCCCAATTCTATTGAAGAAGTTGGCGAGGCGTTGTCTAGTATCCCGGCCGGCACCTATCTGTTCAGCCCCTAACATCTGCAGAAGGCTGCTGTCCTCCCTGATGGCGACTCTGTCCTCTGATACGTTCAGTTTTCTTTGCCCGAACAGGCGAGCAGACAATGGCACAATCAACTCGGATTTTCCTGTTGCTGTGTCGCTGGCGGCTTCGATGAATGATGATTGAACGCATTCACGCATTGCCCCTGCCACATCAACGTTGTCTTGGGATGAGCGCCCCAAGGATGATAAGAGCACAGGTTCCAAGATAAAATCGGGCACGCTTGAGCGCCAACTACAAAGCGTCAAGAATACACGCTGAGCCGCTGGCGACAGACGTTCATAAGAACGATCAAAGAGCGCGGATAAAACTTCATCCTGCCCAGCAAGTATCCTCTCCGGTTTGCCAGCATTGCCTCGTGACATTTCTCCCAGAAGTAGCTTGATGACGTATGGATGCCCTCCTGATTGGTCGATGATCGCGTTCGAATCAACACGCTGTCGTATACCGAGCCTATTGACCGTCACTTCAATGAGTTCCATTGCCTCGCTGTTCGTCATCCCGTGAACTTCGACTGGCCAGTCACCCCTAAAGGCGTTATTCTCCCGCGAAGTGATGAGAGCTTTGTTTGGGGCTCTGACACGGTCAGCAATCCACATAAATGCCTCACGTTGTGACGTCATCGTTTCAAAGTTATCAAACACAAACAATGTGGGCCCAAAACCTGCGTCTGCAATTTCCTTTGCAAAGAACTCTGCGCGATCACGAGACTTGGGATAGGCGTTTTCCGGTGCGATCCAGCGAGCGTAATCATCCGCAAAATCGTCAATCGAGACGCCCCCGGGACGAACCATCTTAGGCCCCGTCTCAGTGAGATCTATATCCCTAGCGCTAAACCATACAACGATGCTGTAGGGACAGTCATGCTGGTCAATGAGTTTAGAGATGACTTCAATCGCGACTGATGTTTTCCCGATGCCACCGCGACCTGTCAAACTGACTATTGCATGTCTGCTAGCGTCCAAGAGTTGTTTGTGTAATTCTGCTTCCACTTCTGGCCTAGCAATGTACACCGTAGAATGGTCAGGTAGGTTGGTGAAAACCTTGCCTCTAACATAAAGTTCAGTTGGGCCTTGCGTCTCACTGGGTGGCAGAGATTCCGGTGCAGTCAAGTAAGGGGTTGAATCTAAACGTTGTGTCGTATTTGTGAGATAGCATAGCATTTCGAATGTACTATCGCTGAAACCACCGTTCACGAGCATCAATGATGTGGATTCTGGATTTGAGCTCGCTAGAGGAACCCGCCTCAGTCCATCAGGTTCTCCGAAAGCTATGTAGATTCCTTCAGCGAAGCTCAGTTCAGCTGTTCTCTTAAGCTCTTCAATTCTCTCATCCGGTTTACCCCAATTGGTGACGGCGTACTTTCCAGAGAGTTTCCGTCGCAAGTAAGCCCAAGATAATGCAAATATGGGTAGATTATCTATGAGGATTGTTATAGAGGCTTCAAGTGCAACACAGACTTGCCCAAGTGCAGCACCGGTAGGTACTCCGTGACCACGGGTATCGTTTCTGAGTTTAGCGAAGTTTGTATACCAATCAACTCCCGTTACGAAATTGTCGCTAATGGGATTAGGCTGCCGATTCAATGGCTCGAAGCAGGCCTGCAACGAACGAACGGCCTCGTCCTGCCAAGTGCCAGCGGCACTTTTCTGGGTAAGCGCAACGGCAGTGCTCCGCGCACCAACATGGCGATTTTGGGCCACTGGCCCCTTGAGAATGTCATTAAGTGCGTTCGCCCAGCTGCCGACGCCATCGGCTCGAGCCAAAGTGTATTCTATGCGGTATCGACTGCGGTCATTATCTTCATTGCTCGCAGCCAAGAGCCCCAAAACAGTCAGCTTCAAGACCGCCTCACCGACATACATGAGCGTGTAGAAGTATGCAGTATCGGAGTCTTGCTTCTCTATGTCGGCAAGCTCCAGCATCCTTGTCAGCGGCTTCAGCACTTTCCCCTTAGTCTCTTCGTCCATCGTAATGTTCATGTGTAGCTCAATTCATGACCTTATCAAGAGACGATACCATGCAGGATCTAGGGACGAAAGCAATGACGTGGTGCTCCCCGACAACAGTGAGACATTTAGAGGGGCGTGCTACTCCTTTGAGTTGAGTGAGCTCCTAAAGCTTGCTGGCCAGTTCCTCCATGTGACCGGTCACGAGAAAGACGACGCGCTCAGCGATGTTGGTCGTCCGGTCCGCGATGCGCTCTAGGTTGTGCGTCGCCCACAGCAGATACGTCGCCTCCTGAACACGTGATGGATTCTCAATCATGAGTTCCAGTAGCGCGTGGTAAGAGGAGTCCTGCATCGCGTCGACCTCGTCATCCTCCTCGCAAATCTTCCGCGCCGTGTCAGCGTCATGGTCCACCAACGCAGAAAGCGCGCGCCGCAGCATGTCGCGGCACTTTTCTGCCATGCGGGGCAGGGTATCCAGCGGCCTGATCGTGCTGTCGGCCCCAATCATCTCCGCGATGCGCCCGTTCCCTTCCGCGTGATCCGCCATTCGTTCAAGATCGACGATGACGTTGAGCACAGTGACCAACACGCGCAGGTCGCCGGCCATCGGCTGCTGCGTCGCGATAAGACGGATGGCCTTTTCTTCGATTTCGAATCGCATGGAATCGATGCGCGCGTCCTCCGCGACAACCTGTCGCGCAAGCGCCGCGTCGCGGTTCAATAAGGCCTCGGTGGAGCGTTCGATGGACTTGTCCACCATGGAGCCCATCGCTATCACGTCGTCTTGCACCTCTTGCAGGAGCCGGTCGAAGTCCTGCCGTGTCGGGTGCCGTCCCATTGCCATTGTCGTTACCTCTTCCCGTTCGCGGGTTTCGTGTTGACAGGTTATCCAGTCTACCTAACTGAAGCGGCCCGTGATATAGTCCTCCGTTGTTTTCTCTTTGGGAGTAGTGAAGATTTCGGTGGTGGGTCCGAATTCAACGAGGACGCCTGCTCGATCCTCCTCCATATTCATGAATGCAGTCATCTCAGATACGCGCGCAGCTTGCTGCATATTGTGCGTAACGACAAGGATTGTATACTCATGCCCCAGATCCTGCATGAGTTCCTCAATACGCAGTGTTGACGCCGGATCAAGCGCGGAACACGGCTCATCCATCAGGATGACGTCCGGCTCCACGGCCAGCGTCCGTGCGATGCACAACCGTTGCTGCTGGCCGCCGGAGAGTTCATTCCCCTGTTGCTTCAGTTTGTCCTTTACCTCGTCCCACAGTGCCGCCTGTGTCAGGCATCGTTCGACAAGCTCATCCAACTCCGCCCGATTTCGCACACCATGCCGTCGAGGTCCATAGGTGATGTTCTCGTAGATGGACATGGGCAGCGGATTCGGCCGTTGGAATACCATTCCGACGGCACGGCGCAGCTCAGTCACGTCGACGCGCCGGTCATAGATGGGTACGCCGGACATCTCCACGGTGCCCTCCACGCGCGCGCCAGGGATCAGGTCATTCATGCGATTGAAGCTGCGCAAGAAGGTGCTCTTGCCACAGCCGGACGCGCCGATGATTGCTGTCACCGTTCGCTCTGGTATCTCCACAGTGATGTCTTTTAGCGCCCTGAAATCCCCGTAGTAGAACGACATGTTCCGTGTGCTGAGTGAAACAGGCCGCTCGGATACGGGCAGGCGGTCCGAAACGTGCTCAGTAGATGCCGCCGTGTCAGACGACTCATGACTGTCTCGACTTGCCTCTGGATTCGCCACGGTGGTCATGATAGACGCCTGACGCGTCTCGTCGCCACTGTAGCTTTCTCTGATGTTGTTCGTCATTGACGATCTCGTTCCTGTCTAACCGAACCGACCTGTGATGTAGTCCTCCGTCGCTTTCTCTCGTGGCATTGAGAAGATCCCACCTGTCTCCCCGAATTCGACGACATATCCGGTCTGTTGATCGTCGACTGTCAGGAAAGTCGTGTAGTCCGAGACGCGGGCGGCCTGCTGCATGTTGTGGGTCACCAGCACGATGGTGTAGTTAGGAGCCAGCTCTCGCATCAGTTCCTCGATGGCCAGTGTCGCAATTGGATCGAGCGACGAGCACGGCTCATCCATCAGGATGACCTCCGGATCCAGCGCCAATGTCCTCGCGATGCACAAACGCTGTTGTTGACCGCCGGACAGCTTATATGCAGAATCCTTGAGCCTGTCCTTCACCTCATCCCACAGTGCTGCCTGTCGCAGGCATCGCTCCACCAGAGCTCCCATATCACCCTTGTAGCCGGCGAGCTTTGGGCCAAACGCAACGTTGTCATAGATCGACTTCGGAAACGGATTTGGCTTCTGGAATACCATTCCAATCCTGAATCGAATCTCCGTTGGGTCCGTCTCATCCGCGTACACGTTTTCTCCGTGGAATAACACCTCCCCCTCAACCCGGGCCGTGCGGATCAGATCATTCATCCGATTCATGCACCGCAGGAGCGAACTCTTGCCGCACCCGGATGGCCCGATGAACGCAGTGATCTTACGCGGCGGAATGTCCAGGTTCACGTCCTTAAGCGCCTGAAAATCCCCGTAATAGAGGTTCAGTCCTCGAATGGATAGAGCAGGAGGCGCTGAAATCGCTGTAGCAGTTGCCATATGTGTAACTCTCTCCCTGCCTGCTTTATTCTTCTGACCGCCGCTGGAACCTGTCCCTCAGCAAAATCGCCGTCGCGTTCATGGTCAGCAGTACGAGCAACAGGATGATGATTGCCGCCGCCGTCACGTGTTGCCAGTCCAACTGTGGACGCGAGACCCAGTTGAAGATCTGGATGGGGAGCACGGTGAATCGCTCAAACGGGTGCCCCGGCGTGAACGTCACGAAGACGAGGCCTGAGATGGCGAGCAGCGGTGCTGCCTCACCAATCGCGCGTGACATTGCAAGGATCGTCCCTGTCAGAATGCCCGGCAACGCGGACGGCAGTACCACGTGTCGTACCGTCTGCCAGCGCGTCGCACCCAACGCTAGAGAGCCTTGCCGGTAGCTGTCCGGCACCGCTCGAATCGCCTCGCGCCCCGCCACAATCAGCAGAGGTAGCACCAGCAGCGTCAGGGTCAGCGCGCCGGCGATGATTACCCGTCCCATGCCTAGCAAGAAAACGAAGACCGCCAAGCCGAGCAGCCCATACACGATGGAAGGGACTCCCGCCAGGTTGGAGATATTCACCTCAATGAGCTGGGTCAGTTTGTTTCGAGGCGCGTATTCCTCAAGATAGATCGCGGTTGCCGTCCCGATCGGGAACGTGAACAGCGCCGTTAGCCCACCAACCCACAGCGTGCCAAAGAGGGCGGATCGCAGTCCGGCATCCTCAGGCCGCCGCGATGGGTATGTCGACAAAAAGTCCCAGTCCAGCCAAGGTAGACCGTCTATGAGCACGTCGATGATAAGGGCGGCTAGAGTCGCGAGTCCGACAAGCGTCGAAAGGAAGAACAACACGACTGCCGCATTGCCAATGAAGCGGCGCCCACGCAAGCTCCTGTGAAATTGCTCAGCGCTGACGCTCCGAGTGCTGTTAGTGCTAGTCGTCTCCATCGCTGTCCGTCCCTAGTACGCCTGCCGCCAACGTCGAACCACCCATTGACCGAGGATGTTCATCGCGAGCGTCATCATAAATAGCAGCAGAGCCACGGCGAATATCGTGTAGTAGATTGTCGTCCCTTGGGGAGTCTCGCCAAATCCCACCTGGACGATGTAAGCGGTCATCGTTTGGATGCTTTCCCGCGGATCAATTGTTAGGCGCGGCGTCGCCCCGGCCGCAATCGTGACCAGCATCGTTTCGCCAATAGCGCGTGAAAGCCCGAGGATGATTGCGGCCACGATGCCGGAGAGCGCCGCCGGCGTCACAACCCGTGTCGCCACCTCGAAACGCGTTGCGCCCAACGCATAGGCCGCCTCTCGCAGTGAACGCGGCACGGCCAGCATCGCGTCCTCCGTCAGGGAAGACACAATCGGGATGATCATCACGCCCATCACGAGCCCCGCGCTTAGCGCGTTGAAGATGATCATGTCCGGGAACAGGTACTCCTGTAGCAAGGGCGTTACGAACGTGAGGGCGAAATAGCCGTAGACCACGGTTGGAATACCCGCAAGTATCTCAAGCATTGGCTTGACGATGCGTCGAAAGCGGTCCGGAGCGTACTCACTCAGAAAGATGGCGGTGAACAGACCTACCGGCCCTGCCACCAAGATAGCGATGGCAGCCACGAGGACTGTTCCGGCAACAAGTGGAAGCACACCGAAGAGAGCCGGCTGGAACCGGGGAGTCCAGACGGTTCCTGTGAGGAATTCAATAATAGATATGTCTTGGAAGAATCGGAAGCTCTCATTGACTAGGACAAAGACAATCCCGACAGTGGTAGCGATTGAGACGACTGTTGCGCCGAGAAGGAGTAAGTGGATTGCTGTCTCGGTACCACGTTCTGCTCGAGAGCCGGACAGCAGGCGCTTCTCCAGGTCCTCCCGTGAAACGCGAGGCGCGGAAAATGACGCTCCAGCCAAGAATATAATCCTTCCCCAGTTGGCCCCTACGGCCCCCGCGCATAAGGATGCACTACACAGATTAAGTGCGGGTTAAGAAGCCCCCGTCAGCCCGCCCTCCACCCGTTATTCCGGCGGAGAGCGAAATCACATCGCCTCCGTGCCCGCTTGACGGGGAAGGCTAGGGTGAGGCTATAGAGTAGGCTTATCCTCCTGCGTATGCAGCGGCGACCTTGCTTTTCTCCTCGTCGTAACTCTGGAGAGCGGTATAGCCAACTTCCGGCACCAGCGTTGGCGAGTTGTCAAGGTAGAAGTCGATGAATGCCTTCAGTTCATCCCGCGCCCTCAGCTTCGCCACGTCAACGTATATGAATATCGGGCGGGACAACGGAGCATAGCTGCCGTCTGCCACGCTTTCGCCGCTCGGCGCGATGCAGCCGTCGCCGCCATCGACCTCAACTAGCTTCAGCACGCTCGCATTCTCTGCATAGTAGGCATACCCAAAGTAGCCCAACGAATTCCGATCGCCGGAGATGCCGCGTACCAGCACGTTGTCATCTGAGGACGCGACGTAGTTGGAGCGGGATGCGCCCTCGTGGCCATTCACCACATCAGTGAAGTAATCAAACGTGCCTGACTCTGTATCTGGGCCGTACAGGTTGAGGTCGTCGCCCGGGAAGCTTGAGCGCACGTCGTCCCATGAATCCACTGTGCTGTCCGGCTTCCAGATCTCATTCAATTCGGCAATCGTCAGGCAATCGACGAAGTCGTTGGCTGTGTTCACCATCACAGCCAGCCCATCCAAAGCAACAGTCAGCTCGAGGTACTCGATGCCGTTTTCAGCAGCAGTCTCCGCTTCAGACTCCTTGATAGGGCGCGACGCGTCTGATATCTCCGTCTCACCAACGGTGAAGCGTTTGAAGCCGCCACCTGTGCCGGACACGCCAACATTCACACGAACGTCCGGGTACTCTGCAAGAAACTCTTCAGCCACTGCCTCGGAAATCGGTGCTACTGTGCTGGACCCGTCAATCTCGATCGTGCCTGTCAAGCCCATTCCGTTAGAGGGATCGCCATCGGAATTGCTGCCAGCACATGCCGCGCCGCCAAGCGCCAGGACCACCCCCAAAACACCGACAATCAGCACCCGACGCCACATCTTCCCTAACCCCATCGTCCCTCCGTGTCCTCTACAGGTTCACGCACTCGGTTATCTCAACTGAGCGTAGGCAAGACGGATTAAGCAGGTGACAACACGCGGTTAACGTGTCATTAAGGCATCCTTGCATACCGATGCCCCATGCCCGGGCCTTACGTCATCTTCCCCCAGGACGGTCCGGCCTTCACATCCACCACCAGCGGCACGTCCAACATAGGCATCACTGCCGGCATCACCTCATCAATAACCGACGTCAGGGCCTCCTGCTCATCCACCGGAGCCTCAAATAGCAGTTCATCGTGGATTTGCAGCAGCATCAGCGTACGCATCTCTGCCTCATCCAGTTGTTCTTGCATCCGCAGCATCGCCAGCTTGATAATCTCCGCTGCCGTCCCTTGCACGGGCATATTGATAGCCATGCGCTCCGCTGCGGCGCGCACATTCTGGTTTGATGATCTGATATCAGGCAGGTAGCGCCGACGCCCCAGCAGCGTCTGCACGTACCCGTTCGTTCGAGCACCCTCGATAGTGTTGTCCATATACGCCCGCACCATCGGGAATCGCTCGAAATACGCAGAAATGAACTCGTCCGCCTCTTTCCTCTCAATCTCAAGGCGTGTTGCCAGCCCGAAACCGCCCATGCCATAGACGATTCCGAAATTCACGGCCTTGGCGATTCGGCGATGTTCCGCCGTCACGTCGTTCGGCTCAATCCCCAATACCTGTGATGCCGTTGACGAGTGGATGTCCTCTCCCGCGTGAAAAGCATCCTTGAGTCCCGCGTCGTCTGAAAGATGCGCCAGTACGCGCAGTTCTACCTGCGAATAATCCGCTGACACCAACGAAGACCCGTCCGCGGCGATGAATGCCTCACGAATCCGTCGCCCAGACTCCGTCCGTACCGGTATGTTCTGAAGATTTGGATCCTTCGACGCGATGCGACCCGTCGCTGAGCCGGTCTGATCAAAACTTGTGTGAATCCGCCCAGTCCCGGCGTAAACCTCCTTCGGCAGCGAGTCCACATACGTTGATACCAACTTGGACAACTCACGGTATTCGAGGATTCGTTGAACGATGTGGCTGTGCTGTTCTCCACTCTTGACCAAACCCTCCAGGACAGACGCGTCCGTGGAGTAGCCCGTCTGCGTTCGACGGCGCGCGGGCAGCCCCAGCTTTTCAAACAGCACCTCACCAAGCTGTTTGGGGGAATTGAGGTTGAAGACCAGAGGCTCGTCCATGCCGGCCCCTGCGCCCGCCTCGTCATAGATCTCCTGCGTCATCCGGTCCAGCTGTGCATGCATGTCCTTGGACATGCCGACGAGGAATTCACTGTCCAGCCGTACGCCGTTCCGCTCCATCCGTGACAGAACCGGCGCGAGCGACATCTCAAGCCCCTCAAAAAGCGGTTCTGCTCCCTGTTCCTTGAGAGTCGGCGCCCACGCATCCTTCATCCGCAGGATGAAATCCGCGGCGGAACACGTGTATCGAAGAGCCGTCTCCTCGTCCAGTGCGTGGAATGGCACTGCTTTTGCGCCGCGCCCTAATAGTTCTTCCCGTGTAGGCAGCTCCTGCCCAAATTCAGACAGGACTAGAGTTGACAAGACAGTGGACGGCTTGCCGAGCATATGTGCCGCAACAGATGTATCCCAGATCGGATTGGTGATCTCAACGTTGCCGTTCTGCAACGGAGGCAATATCTCACGCGCAACATGTGTTACCAGTGTCCGTGTAGTTCCATCCGGCCCATTCTGAGCAAGAAAGTCTCCGAGCAACTGAAGCATGCTCGCACCTGTCGCCACAGGTATTCCGAGTCCCTCTTGCATCAGGGGGATGTAGGCCGCTTGCCCGGAGGCCCAGCAGAGCCCTATCCCCACCGGCACTCCCTCCATCACCCGGTTCGATGTGACCGGCACAACAATGGAGACATGTGAGGCATTTGAGATCTCGGCAAGCAGATCTTCCAACTCCTGAGTGGTTGAGATACTCCGGTAGGACTCATCTACATCAGACATCGACATCTGCGCTGCTGCCGGCTCGACCTCATCGTCGCCAACATCAGGTATCCGGTTCAGTAGCGACGTAAACTCCATTTCACGGAAGAATGCAACCAGGCGAGACCGGTCAAAGTTCTCCGTCCATTGCAGGTCATCCAACGTCACCGGTAGGTCAAGTTCGGTGACGATTCGCGTGAGTTCCAGCCCCTGCATTGCGGCCTCACGCCCGTCGACCAAGCGTTGCCGTACGCGCTCTGGTGTGACGTCGTCAATGTGCTCATATAACTCGCCGACTGTGCCGTACTCGCTAAGGAGTGTCGTTGCCGTCTTCGCGCCCACTCCCTGCACACCGGGGATGTTATCGGATGGATCGCCCTGCAGCGCCTTCAGGTCTGGTATCTGCTCAGGTGCAAGCCCATACCGCTCTCTCACCGCATCAGGATCAAAGAGCGATTCATTTCTCGCCCCTCGCTGATACAGGACGCTGACTGTGGGAGAGACGAGCTGCATTGTGTCCTGGTCTCCCGTCACGATGATTGTCCGCAGCCCCCGCTCTGTAGCACGCCGCGAGAAATGCCCAAGAACATCGTCCGCTTCATAGCCCGGAAGTTCGACGATGGACAGTCCAATCGTTTCGACGGCTTCCCGCACTCGCCCGTACTGGGCGCGCATCTCGTCGGGCATGTGAGGTCGCTGTGCCTTATAACCTTCATACATCTCATGACGGAACGTGGGGCCGGACACGTCAAATGCCACAGCCGCGTACGCCGGGCGTCTTTCACCCAGGACTTTCAGCAGGGACGCTGAAACGCCGAAGACGGCATTCGTGGCCTCACCCGAATGTGAGACCGATAGATGTTGAATGGCGTGGAATGCGCGATGGAACATCGCGTGGCCATCAAAAAGTACGACGAGGTCGTCATTGATCCCATGCCCCTGATCTTGCCTACGTCCTGCCGTCGACTGTGTCATGCCACTACGCCTGACTCTTCCCGTGGGCAATCAGCCTATGGCTCTGGAGTCGCATCTCTATCTTCCGGAAGCATCCACGCTCGCAGCGCAAAGACCCGGGACCGTGCTCGATGAAGCTCCCCCAAAGCCTCAATGACCGTATACGTGTCAGGCCAACTGGCCATGTCCACATCTTGACGAAAAGGATGGGTCGTGATGTGAAGGGGCAACAACTCGCCCGCCGCCTCATGAACAGGCGCTAAAGTCAGGGGGTTTTCTGTCAAGTGTTGCCCAAGACTGCCGAGACGGTCAGCAATGATCTTTACGCGTGACTCCGCCTCGCGGAGTACGGCTATCGACTCCGAATACCGTTCACGGGGCGTCTTTGTCTCGCCACCGCCTGTCACCATGCGCGCCGCTTCAGACGGCGAAGCTTCACGTCGCTGCATCATTGTTCTGACACAAGAGTACCGTAGCGGAAGAAAACATGCCTGTCTTCGTTG
The DNA here is from genome assembly GCA_964405845.1 of uncultured Dehalococcoidia bacterium. Taxonomy (GTDB): domain Bacteria; phylum Chloroflexota; class Dehalococcoidia; order UBA6926; family UBA6926; genus VXMO01. The sequence continues at coordinate 22,208 of CAYOPL010000032.1, forward strand.
TGCTATCGCTGTTGACGATGCAATCACTTGCTCCATAATCGATAGGTAAGCGCAGGATAGGTATTCTTGGATATTAGGCAGCGAGGGCAAAAGCGAATGACAAGATTGAGCAGGCCAAGGCTTTTGCTCGCCATCTGCCTTGCATTCCTTATCGCCGCTGCGGCCTGCACAAATGACGACTCGACACCAACTTCTATTGCGGAACCAACTGCCACCGGAAACGGCGCAGTTGGCCAGAACGGAAACCAAACTCGGCCTACACCAACGGTGAATCCGCCGGTTCCCACCGTTCAGCCTGTTAGGAACACTACCGGCGACACAATGTCAGTCAGCGGCAAGCCTGTTCCCGCTGCCGCCGTACGCGGAGGAACGCTCATCGCATCTGTCTGGCATTCCGAGCAGACTTTCAGCACGTGGGAAGACCATCAAGGCGCGTCATTCGTCATGATGCACCCCTTGCATAATCTCCTTCTACAACCTAGAACGTGGGGCGACACCGATGACTTTCAACGGCACAGCTTTCTCGAGGTTCATCCGGACCTGGCTCTGGGGTGGGAGGTCTCCGGGGACGGATTGACCTTTACGGTCAACCTTAGGAATGACGTTGTCTGGACGGATGGCACGCCATTAACGTGCGAGGATGTTGCCTGGACTTATAATTCCGTCCGAACAGGCAGAGGCCTGATTCGCAGCCCGAGGTCTGTCTATCTCGCATCCGTCAGCCAAGTGCTTTGCGAGGATGATTACACCGTCCAGTTCATCCTCCGCGAACCACAGGCTGCAATCATTGATGCGCTTGCCCTTCCACACAACATCATTCGGCCCCAGCACATTTACACCAATGACACGGCAGCCATGCGGGATCGTCTCCCAACTGTGACCACCGGACCGTTTGTCGTTTCAGAACACGTGCCGGGCGAGAGTATTACGTATCGGCGGAATGACACCTATTGGGATCAACCCTTTCCATTCCTGTCCGGTCTGCAATTCGTGATCTTGGCTGAGTCCGCCTTGGCAACCGGACTCCGTTCAGGAACCATCGACGTGGGAAAGCCGTCGGGGTATGCCTATGAAGAAGCAGAAACCTTGGGGAATGAATGCAATAACTGCCAAGTATGGCCTAGGGCATTGGCCATGGGGAACACACACCACATTATCATCAACCACGCTAAAGAACCCTGGAATACGAGTGGCCTCAAAGAAGTAATCGCCCTCGCAATTGACAACACAAAGAACATCCGGAATGTGCACAACGGCTGGCATTTCCCGCCCACCGGTTGTGGCACGTACCCATTCTCAACTTGGGCAATGCCAATTGACCGCTGTACGGATATTCCCGGCTTTGGAGACTTCTCCACTAAATCCTCGCCGGCTGCGGACAAGGCGCAGGCCAGAGAAATCCTTACCAATCTAGGCTATTCTCCGGGTGAATTGTCGATCTCCATCTTATTCAGCGAAACAACTGAGCAGGATGTCCCGGCCGTCATCTCTGACTTTCAGGAAATCGGCATAAACGCTGCTTCTGTCGTCCTCAACCAGAGAGACTTTCTTGCGCGTATCTCTGAAGGTGATTTCGATGCCGCTGTCCATTCTGAATGGGCCATCAGCGATGCTCCGGATCTCCTGCTCCTTGGACATTTTTATACTGATGGACGGGATAACTTTGGGCGATTCAGTAGTCCGGAGCTCGATGACCTCATCGACGAGATGAGCGCCGCCACAGACCTAACTTCCCGACGGGAACTCGCGTGGGACGCGCTGGAACTGGCCCTTGAACAACAGGCAAAGATTGTTATTTCCCACGGCGTCCTTGTGCCTGTCTACAGTGAGCGGGTGCGCGGAGTCATGCCCGGCCTTGACTTCCAGGCTGAACACGGTCCTCAACTTCGTTACGATCATGCTTGGCTGGCCAGCTGATTAGCCACATAGACCGTTGTCCTCAACCGTCTTCATTTCCCCCGGCTCGTCATCCTCGCGCCCCTTTGAGCATCACTGATCTTGCCTGCGTCACCCTGAGCGCAGCGACGAAACCCCAACCCTTGTACTACTAGGATTGACATACCTTTAACCACTGTCATAATCGATAAAGCTAAACAGGGTCTAGAGGTAGGAGGGAGAGACATCTCATGAGCAGATGGGCAATGCTCCTCATCGGGCTTGTCGCCACCCTTGCGTTGCTTGCCGCAGCGTGTGGGACGGCCGAAGAAGATGATGAGGGGACAACAACTGAACCGGCGCAGCCCACCGCGACGCCTCTGTTGATTACAGGGAGTTCGCCAACGGCTGTACCTGCTGATTCCACAGACGACATGGATGACGACATGACGGACGAAAACGTCTCCGTCAGCGGTATCCCGCTCGATCCCGATGCGCAATATGGTGGAATCCTCAAGCTCGCCTATCGGTCCAATAACCCACTCAACCCGTGGGAAGAGGCCGCCGGGCCGGCATTTGACGTTGGGCATCTGCTCAACAACATGCTGATCAAGCCGCGCACGTGGGGAACGGAAGAAGACTTCAGGAACAACGCGTTCTTCGAGTTGCATCCTGATATGGCCAGCAGCTGGGAACAGTCCGAAGACGGCCTTGCGTGGACATTCAATCTGCGTGACGGCATTGAGTGGTCGGACGGCACGCCGCTCACGTGCAACGACGTGAAGTGGTCCTTTGACACCATTCGTCTTGCGAACGACGCCGGACTCCTCCGCAGCCCGCGGAAGACTCACTACTTGGCGATGGACTCCATCGTCTGCGCGGATGAGTTGACGGTCGTCTTCAATCTTCGGTGGGCGAAGCCCGCTGTTCTGGAAGTCATCGGCCAGCCCTACAACATCATATTCCCGGCCCACATCTACCAAACAGAGTTCTTGGAGACCGGCAAGCTGGACTCCATGCGAGAAGCACCGTCCAAGGCAACCACGGGTGCGTTTAAGGTTGTGGAGTATATCCCCGGCGAGGGATACACGTTTGAGAAGAACGAGGACTACTGGGATGCGCCCCTTCCCTACGTTGACGGTGTGGAGATGATCTTCCTCTCCCGGTCCAACATCCCGCCGGCGCTGCGAACTGGAAACGTCCATGTGGGTGATTCACACGGCTACACTGGTGGACAGGCTCTCACTCTGATTGAGGAGCGCAATGACGAAATCTTCAAGATTTACGATCGCGTCATCGCTTCCTCGTTCAGCCCGGCCCTGTTCCTCAACAAGGAACGGGAACCCTGGAATGATCCAGCCGTGAACACAGCCTTTGCGCTGGCGATCAACAACGAGAAGTACAACACCACTGTTCAGAATGACCTCTTCGTGCTGCCGACAGGCTGTGGCTTCTATCCCACCAGTGAGTGGGCAATGCCCGCCGAACGCTGCGCCGCCATCCCGGGCTACGCAGATGTCTTTGGTGACACCCCTGAAGACCGCCTCGCTCAGGCTGCCAGGGACAAGGAGCGCGCCAAGCAGATTCTTGAAGAGGCTGGCTACACTGGTGAGAACGCACTGAACCTCGGCATGACTGTGTGGGGCGTCATTCGACCGGATGGCCCCGCCATTCAGCTAGATTTGCAGGAAATCGGCGTCAACGTGGAAATCCTCGAGTTCGACTCCACGACCACCTATACCAAGTGGTCTACTGCAGACTTCGACGTAGGAGTCCACAGCTTCTGGATTGCCGGTATCGACCCGGATGTGACTCTATACGAGCACTTCTACACTGGTTCAGATCGCAACTACAACCGTTACAGCAATCCGGAGTTCGACAACTTGGTCAATACCATGAGCCGGACCCTGGATAAGGAAGAGCGCAAGGAGCTTGCCTGGCAGGCCATGGAGCTTGCACTGACTGAGGTGGGTAAGGTCGTCATCTCGCACGGCTCTTACTATCCGATGGTCAGCGCCAACCTGAAGGGCTACATGCCCGCCCCCAACTACCTCGCAGGGTACGGCCCACAGAAGCGCTACTCCCATGTCTGGCTTGATGAGTAATCCAGCAGACCGGAAGCACTGCTGAGAACGGCAAAAGCCAAACTCGGATAGTGATGACGCCCCTGCCATATGGCAGGGGCGTCACTCCTTTTTGTTTGCACAACCTTGTATTGCTAGGGTTGACACTAATTGAAGCCCCGTCATACTGACACAATCGCGATTTACTAAGAGGGAGGGACTATGAGCAGATGGACTTTGCTCCTTGTCGGTCTGGTCGCCACGCTTGCACTGCTTGCCGCGGCGTGTGGTACGGCCGAAGAAGATGAGGAGGAAACAACGGAACAGGCGGAACCGACCGCCACCGCTATCGTCATCACGGGAAGTGCTGCAGATCCGACAGCAACACCTGCAACGGATGACATGGATGACGACATGATGGACGAAAACGTTTCCGTCAGTGGCATTCCGGTTGACCCGGACGCAGTGTACGGAGGCATCCTGTAGATTGCATACACTAGCCACAGCCCGAGTTTCGTGCCGTGGGAGTCCGCAGCCGGTCACTCATTTGAAGTGGCGCAGATGTTGAACAACATGCTGATCAAGCCGCGCACGTGGGGCACAGAGGAAGATTTCAATAACTTTGCCTACTTTGAGCTTCATCCTGACCTTGCGACGGATTGGGAACAGTCTGAAGACGGACTAGCGTACACATTCAATCTGCGCGACGGCGTGGAATGGTCAGATGGCGTCCCCGTCACCTGCAACGACATCAAGTGGTCGTTTGACACCATCAGGCTCCAGCAGGACGCAGGGTTGCCTACCAGTCCGCGCAAGACTCACTACCTCGCCGTCGATTCAATCGTCTGCCCGGATGACCTGACCGTGGTCTTTAACCTCAGGTGGGCGAAGCCGGCCATGATTGAGGTCATCGGCCAGCCCTACAACGTCATCTTCCCCGCGCACATCTACCAGACAGAATTCCTGGAGACGGGCGCGCTGAGATCTTTCCGGGAAGAGCCCTCCAAGGCAACCACTGGCGCCTACAAGCTCGCCAACTACATTCCTGGTGAGATATTCGTGTTTGAGCGCAACGATGACTACTGGGATCAGCCGCTTCCGTACCTTGATGGCGTAGAGATGCGCTTCCTTGGCCCAGGCTCCTCCCAGCTTCCGCCGGCGCTGCGCGCAGGTCGTCTGCACATCGGTAGCCCCAATGGCTACACCGGCGGACAAGCGGACACCCTGCTCCAGGAGTGCACGGAAATGTGCCAGTTCTGGCAGAACCGCATCATCGCGTCTTCTTTCAGCCCGGCGCTTTTCATCAACAAGGAGCGCGAAGGCTGGATGCAGGACCAGAGAATCCACGAGGCCTTCGCTTTGGCGATTGACAACCAGGCATACATCACCACCGTGCGTAATGACTGGTACGAGCTCCCGGTAGGCTGCGGATTCTACCCCACCTCACCGTGGGCCATGCCGCGAGAGCGCTGCGGCCAGATCACCGGCTTTGCGGATGTCGTTCCTGAGACGCGTGAAGCGCGCGCCGCCGCCGCCGCCGCCGATAAGGAACGTGCAATCCAACTTCTAGATGAAGCTGGATACAACGCTGAGAATCCGCTCGTGGTCGACTTCACAGTGTGGGCCCCAATCCAGGGTGACGCTCCGCAGTTCATCAATGACCTCGCGGCCATTGGCGTCACAGCCGAGGCAGATGTCCAGGAATCAGCTACCGCCTACGGCAACTGGGCGACAGCCAACTTCGACTTCGGAGTCCACAGTTTCTGGATTGCGGGAATCGACCCGGACGTGACCCTGTACGAGCACTTCTACACAGGTTCAGACCGCAACTACAACCGCTACAGCAATCCTGAGTTCGACAATCTGGTCAACCAGATGAGCCGAACGCTGGACCAGGAAGAACGGAAGGAGCTTGCGTGGGACGCGATGGAGATGGCGTTGAATGATGTCGCCAAGATTGTCGTTTCACACAGTTCCTACGTGATGGCCATCAACAAGGATGTCCGTGGCTTCATGCCAGCCATCAACTACCTCTCCGCCTACGGACCGCTGAAGCGCTACCAGCACGTCTGGCTTGATCAGTAGTTTAGGAGATCGGGAGCACTTCTGAGAATGGTAAAAGCCAATCTCGGATAGGAATAATGCCCCTGCCGCAACGGCAGGGGCATTATTCCTTTTTGCAATACCTAGTATTGCAAGGGTTGACACTAGCTAGAGGGCAGTCATAATGGCACAATCGCGATTCACTCATGGGGAGGAGGAAACTATGAGCAGATGGACATTGCTCCTCGTCGGGTTGGTGGCCACACTCGCGTTGCTTGCAGCAGCGTGTGGTACCGCTGAAGAAGACGAGGACGATGATACTACTACTGCGCCGGAGCCAACGGCAACGGCGGTTGTCATCACGGGTAGCTCGCCAACGGCGACGCCCGAGACGGACATGGACGATGACGACGAAATGATGGACAACGTCTCCGTCAGCGGCATCCCCCTTGATCCGGATGCTAGGTACGGCGGCGTCCTTCAAACGTCATACACGTCCCACAGCCCGAGCTTTGTTCCGTGGGAGTCTGCGGCAGGACACTCATTCCCTGTTGCTCACTTGCTGAACAACATGCTCATCAAACCACGAACGTGGGGCGACCGGGACGACTTTAGGAACCAGGTGTACTTTGAGTTGCATCCTGACCTCGCAGAGAGTTGGGAACAGTCCGAGGACGGCAGGGCCTACACCTTCCAACTCCGTGATGGCGTCAACTGGTCAGACGGCGTGCCTGTCACGTGCAACGACATCAAGTGGTCGTTTGACACGATTCGTCTCCAGCAGGACGCGGGACTGCCAACAAGCCCGCGGAAGACGCACTACCTGGCAGTTGATTCAATCACTTGCCCGGATGACCTGACC
>CAYOPL010000033.1:0-6731 GCA_964405845.1 uncultured Dehalococcoidia bacterium
GGTGTCAAGTTTTTGGGGTTCGGGGAGGGGGTTTAGCCGAGGAAGTGGCGGAGTTCTCCCGCTTCCGCGATGTATTGCGACACCCGGCCGGTTGCGCCTTGCTCAATGCTCGCCCAGACCGACGTAGTTAGTCCCTCGTGAATACGGTCAATCTCTTCCGTGAAGCGTACGAGGAGTCGGCGGTATTTGTCGCCGAGGAGTTGGTTGACGCGAGTCTCGTTGGCGTACCGGAGCGCCGTGGCGAGATCTTCAACAAAGCTGGGGTATATCTCTCGCAGGTAGGCGAAATCGTCCTGGTCAAGGGCGGCGAGTCCGAGCAATTCCGGCGGAACGCCGATGGAATAGAGGGCGGTGGTGAAGGCGATGGCGCGGGGCAGCGTCACGTCGTCCGAGCCGGAGAGGGAGCGCCCGTAGCCGAATAGTCCCACGTGCAGTTTGCGCTCTCGCCTCCGCGGGGAGAGCGCGGAGACCGCAGCGATTGTCGGAGCAAGGCTGCGCACCTGCTTCTGGTACTCAGCGGCGGTCTTATCGAGAATGGCGATGGCGCGTTGTTCATCAACGGGCTGCGCAGGGGCCTGTTCGTGAGCCTGGATTTCAGCGATGCCCGATGTGACCTCATCGCGGGGGTAGTCGAACTTGAATGCGGACTGCACGGTGAGCGTGTGGACGCTGGGGTATTCACGGAATGCTCGCGCAGTGTTGGTGGGTTTCAGGTGTCCACGGAACGGGACGGAGCCGGCGCCGATGATTGGGTACAACGGGATGCCGGTCTCCTGGGCGAGCCGGTCAACGCGGTAGAGGGCGCTCTTGAGCAGGATCTCCGCACCAACCATACCGTAGTTGAGGGCGGGGTCGCTGCGGGCGAGGAAGACACGCTGGTAGTCTTCCTCGCGCTCCTGCAAGTACTCCCGGACGATGCCATCGACGTTGAGCATCTGGTCGCGCTCTTCCACGAGCGGGATGACGCGGATGCGCTTGGGGAGGAATTCGCCTATCCAGTCGCGAACGGATACATCACCCAGGAGAGTGCGTGATTCCTGTCCGACGATGAAGTTCTCGTAGTAGGCCGCAATGCGAGAGAGTTCACTAGCGGAGGTGGTGAAGGGGAGAATAATCTCCTGTATGGGCGGCTCCACGTCATCGCCATAGAACTCATGGGCCACATCGAAGGCGGTTGGGACGCCCTGCAGAGCCTCAACCATGAGTTTCCGCATCTCAACCTCGATGGCGGGGTTGGGGACACGCAGGGTGATGACCGTATCACGTCCCAACCGGCGCTCTTCACGGAAGTAGTCGGAGTAGTTGCTGAGGAGTTTCTGGATGACGTGGGTGTCAGTGTCCTTGCCTTCCGAGTCCCACATCTGCTCATCGCAGCCGAGGCTGAAGGCGTCGACGGCCTCGATGATTTCGCCGTCGCCCTTGATGACTCCGTCAACGGCGTATGGGGGCGCCGCAGCGTTGTCCGGGTGCTGGGTGCTCATCACTTTAGGAATGAGAGGCACTGCCAAACTCCTTTAATCGAAGGTGGTGAGGCTGGTAACGGCGTCCGGGGTGAGGCGGTGGAGGACTTCTGTGACGAGGCGGACGGCGTTGGCGAAATCGTCGCGGTGGATGACGCCGTTGTGGCTGTGGAGGTATCGGGTGGGGACGGCGATGTTGATGGAGGGCGCGCCGGAGCCTGATTTCTGCATTTCCGCGCCGTCCTCGCCGTAGCCGCTGAGGACGTTGAACTGGAGCGGCATTTCAAGGTCGGCGGCCGTATCGACAAAGAAATCACGGAGGCGGAGGTTGGGGAGCATGGAGCTGTCATGGAGGAAGACCGTGGGGCCTTTGCCGAGTTCTTCCTGCGCCTCGTCCTTTGTGATGCCGGGGTAGTCGCCCGCGACGCCTGACTCAAGATTGATGCCGATGTCCGGCATGACGTGGAAGGAGCTTGTGTGCGCGCCGCGGAGGCCGACCTCTTCCTGGACGGTGGCGACGAGGTAGACGGTCGCGGGGAGCGGATCTGTGGATTCACGTAGGGCGCGGGCGACTTCGATAAGGCCGGCGACCCCTGCCCTGTCATCCCATGCCTTGCCGAGATAGAGCTCACCACCGGCCATCTCCTGGAAGCGGCTATCGGGCGCGACGGGATCCCCGGGGCGGATGCCGAGGCGCTGCTCGGCGTCCTCTTTATTCGTCGCGCCGACGTCGATGAACATGTTCTCTTTCTTGAAGACCTGCGAGCGGGCTTCGGGCTGCATGACGTGGACGGTCTTGATGCCAGTGAGGCCGGGAATGGGGCCGTTGCGTGTCATGACGATCCAGCGCTGGTTTATCAGGGCCTGGTCGAGCCAGCCGCCGAGGTTCTGGATGGTGAGGAATCCTTCAGCCGTGATCTGGCGGACCATGAGGCCGACTTCATCCATGTGGGCGGAGATCATGATACGAGGGACGCCATCAGTCTCGTCACCGATGCGGGCGATGAGGGAGCCGATGCCGTCGGTTTCAATCTCATCGGCGAGGGGAGTGAGTTCGCGCCGGACGATGGCGCGGACGGGGCCCTCATGGCCGGTGGGGCCGAAGGCGTTGGAGAGCTCTTCGAGGAGTTGGCGTTGGCGGGCGTGGGTTTCGGGGGATGTGGTCATCTTAAAGCTCGCAAGTCCAGAAAGATTGGGGCCCCGGGCGCCGTCTGATTCAGTGCTTCCCGGATTCCGGCTATGCCACCGGGGCTGATGGGCCAATTGAATCCGTGGATAACAATGACAATGATACGGTCGGTGTGCAATTCAGGGTCAAGGAAATCATCGTCAGTAGAGATGAATGCGTCATAGCCATTCTCTTCGGCCAGTTCGAGGAGATTTCCATTGCGAACGGCGGCCCAGCCTCGGCGTTCTGCGAGATCAACCTCATGCTCCGGCAACTCCCTCCGCAGAGGAGCAGGCGTCCCGTTGTCGAAGAGAATCCTCATTCGTTGGTCGTTCGTCCGGCGGAGCAGCCAGAGATCTAGTCAGGACCTGCTTTAGCTGTAGTGAATTCCTTGTAGGTCCCCTTTGCCCATTTCTCCTCCCACTCCTTTTCCAAATCATCCTTGAGGAATGCGAGGACGGCTTGAGCATCTTCCTTGGCCATGTCTGGGTACCACTCAAGGAAGTCCTTGATCGATCCGCCATCCCGCAGGACGATGAAGAGATGCGACACAGGCAGACGCGTGTTTTTGAATACGGGCACACCGCCCACCCTGCCCGGCACCATTTCCACCTGCGGGCATAGTGCCCAGTCCGTGACCCTGGAGCCTTTGTTGTCCATTGTTTTGCCTCTTTCACGCTTGGCGCGTCATTCGTCATTATAGATAGGACTAGCTCAAGGAGAATTTTTTTCACATGTCACATGAGGAACACCGGTCAGTCAGTCTTGACGGCGGCGCGCTTGAGGAGCGGTACGCGGGGGAGAACGACACGCTCATCCGGATGCGGCATTCCGCCGCGCACATGATGGCGGAAGCCGTGCTGTCCATGTTCCCGGAGGCGAAGCTGGGCATCGGGCCGCCCATCGAGGACGGGTTCTATTACGACTTCCTGCTGCCGCGGACGTTGTCTACTGATGATCTGCCGGAGATCGAGGCGCGGATGCGGGAGAGTGCAAAGGCGGCCGCGCCATTCGTTGCGGGTGAGTTGCCGCGCGAGGAGGGCCTCACTCGATTCGCGGACCAGCCGTTCAAGGTGGAGATTATCGAGAGCCTGACGGACGAGACGGTATCGACGTACTCGCATCGAGAGTTCACGGACCTGTGCCAGGGGCCTCATGCGGAGTCGACGGACAAGACAGGGGCGTTCACGCTGACGCGGGTGGCGGGGGCGTATTGGCGCGGGGATGAGAGCAATCCGCAGCTGCAGCGCATCTACGGGGCGTTGTTTGAGACGCAGGAGGAGCTGGACGCGCACCTGGAGCGGTTGGCGGAGGCGGAGCGGCGGGATCATCGGCGGCTGGGGCGGGAGCTTGACCTGTTCTTCTTCGATCCGATCGCGCCGGCGAGCCCGTTCTTCCTGCCGAAAGGCGCGACGGTCTATAACCTGATGGTCGATTTCATCCGCGAGCTGTATGACCGGTACGGGTACCAGGAGGTCATCACGCCGCAGATCTTTTTGACCGACCTGTGGAAGCAGTCGGGTCATTACGATAACTACCTGGAGAACATGTACCTGACGCAGTCGGATGAGATCGAGTACGGGGTCAAGCCGATGAACTGCCCCGGGCACTGCGTGATGTATGCCTCTCAGCTGCATTCGTACCGGGCGCTGCCGCTGCGTATGGCGGACTTTGGGCGGCTGCATCGGAATGAGCGGTCCGGGGTGACGCACGGGCTGACGCGGGTTCGCAGCTTCTCGCAGGACGACGCGCATATCTTCTGCCGGATGGACCAGGTGCAGGACGAGTTTTCGTCGCTGATACGGATGATGCGCGACGTGTACTCGGCGTTTGGGCTGAACGAGCCACGCTATACGCTGTCGCTGCGGCCTGAGAAACGGGTCGGGAGTGATGAGACGTGGGATCGGGCGGAGGACGCGCTGCGGGAGGCGCTGACCATCGCTGGGGCGGACTTCGAGGAGATCCCGAATGAGGGGGCTTTCTACGGGCCGAAGATCGACCTGTTCTCGCAGGACGCGCTGCGGCGGGAGTGGCAACTGAGCACGTTCCAGCTGGACTTCAATCTGCCGGAGCGGTTCGACCTGGAGTACGTGACGGAGGACAACACGCGCGAGCGGCCGGTGATGATCCATCGCGCGATCCTCGGCTCGCTGGAGCGGTTTTTTGGAGTTTTGTTAGAGCACAACGCGGGGGCGTTTCCGGTGTGGCTCGCGCCGGTGCAGGCGGCGATTATTCCCATCGCGGACCGGCATATCCCATACGCGCAGCAGGTGCAGGAGCAGCTGCACGTGGCGGGGCTTCGTGTTGAGATCGATGATCGCAACGAGCGGATGAACGCGAAGATCCGCGAGGCGCAGACGCGGCACGTGCCCTACATGTTAGTTGTCGGCGACCGCGAGGCGGAGTCGGGCGCGGTGGCGGTGCGCCGTCGCGAGGGCAGCGAGGATCTGGGAGCGATGGCCACCTCGGAGTTTGTGGAGCGAGTTTTGGAGGAGGTGGATGGGGGGAGGGGGATAGCCTAATTAGCTGCCGTGATTGCCGTGGTAATGCAGGTGAGCCTCAACGAGGCGACCATGCACGGGATCGGCTGTCACTCCCAATCCCTCCAAGGCATGAGCTCCCAATAGGGGCTTAACGTCATTCGGACCGAAAAGCACAATGGTGGTCGCCTCAAATCCGTTCACTTTCACGACGGCCTCGCCCATGTCCATGCTGACCACCCGTCCGTCGGCCATCTCAAAGGAGCGTGACTGCATGGGCGTGACTCCGATGCTGGCGAGGAACTCGGACGGCAGCACACTGTACGCGGCCCCGGTGTCTACCGTGGCCTCGACATCGCGCCCAACCTCACCATCACGATTCGTGAACTGAACCGTGGCATCAAAGACTCCCATGCCGCCGTCACCTCCAACATTGCCGTGCCATCGACGTCATGTCGATAGCTTCACCGTACACTATACGCGGCGCGGTCCATCGTCGTGAGGGCAGCGAGGATTTGGGCCCCATGCCAACAGGGGAGTTCGTGGAGCGGGTGTTGGGGGAGGTGGAAGCGGGGAGAGGGTAGGAGGGTGAGGCTTGGCCATTAATGATCCGGAAACTATGTCCTACCCTTCGATTTCCTTCCTTGCTACTTATTTCTTCGCTGAATCCCGCAAAGCCCGGCCGGCAAAGAAAGTGAGAATACTAATAACGAATACGATCCCTGCAACGCCTAATCCACTGTCGGTCATTACAGCACCACAAGCTGCTAGTGCTGAAAGCGCTATGCCACAGAGTCCTAGAAAAGCCAGTATATAACCAAAGAAAATTCTTAAGAACATAACGCCGCCTGTAGATTGCCTCACAATCCTAAGGAATTCGCCCTTAAGACTATCATGACGTTAGGATAATCGGGACTTATATACAATCGTTGACAGTCTGAGAGACTGACCGCGATGATAGCTGAGTCTATGAAGAAGCTCATTGTCCTTGCCGTACTCTCGACGCTTGTCGCAGCTTCCGTATCCGTCCTGTACGTTACTAATGCCCATCTGAATACCTACGGCGGGATGCCAAGCTCTTTCGCGGACGTAAGGCGACTGTTCCATCTTGAAGAGGATTGGGAGCCTGCGGGGATGTACTACGTATTCGATTACGCTGACCGTAAGAATCCTGACGATGCGAGTCCCGATGTTTGGCGCGGCCCGATTCGATGTATCAGCATTGATAGCGACACTGATGAAGTCCGTACCGCTTCGCCGCGATGGGACGCGCCCCGATTCGACACGGGAAGCAACCTGCGGAACGCCGAGCTTGCCTGCAACACTCTCGACCGCTAAGAGTAGGCGGCTTTCAAATGGGCGTTTCTAGATTCCTCGACTGCGCTCGGAATGACCTGGGTGGGTGGCGGCGCTGCGCGCCGCACTGGATTCCCGCCCTGTGTCGGAGTACGGGGCATGCTTTCGCGGGAACGACGGAGGGGAATCCCGATGGATTCCTGCTTTCGCAGGAATGAGGGGAGGGTGGGGTTCACTCTTCGACAGGCTCAGGGTGAACGGGGGGTCGCTGTGGCCCTTGCGGGCCACGGGATGGATTCCGGCCTTCGCCGGAATGACGATTAATTG